>NZ_JBITBX010000001.1:0-45082 GCF_044452725.1 Actinoplanes sp. NPDC051859
GGGGGGGGGGGGGGTGGGTGTGGGCCCCCCTTTTACCTATGGCGGCCCGCCGGGGGGGGGGGGGGGGGGGCCGCCGGGGCGGCCCCCCCCCCCCCCCCCCCCCCCCACCCCCGGCTGGGCGCAACCGCGTCGGGAAACCGGAAAGCCCGGTCAAGAGACGTGCCGACGCTGGTCGCTAGTGCCCGCGACGGTGATCCGCGCGCGGTCGCCAGGCTGATCAGCATGGTCGAGAACGGCGACCCCAAGCTGGCCGAGGTCGCCGCGGCACTCGCGCCGTACGCGGGCCGGGCGCAGATCATCGGGCTCACCGGCTCGCCCGGCGTGGGTAAGTCCACCACGACGAACGAGCTGGTCCGCGCACTGCGGCAGGCCGGGCACCGGGTGGGCGTGCTGGCGATCGACCCGTCGAGCCCGTTCACCGGCGGCGCGATTCTCGGCGACCGGGTCCGGATGCAGGAGCACTTCACGGACCCGGGCGTCTACATCCGCTCGATGTCCACCCGCGGCCAGCTCGGCGGGCTGTCCGCGGCCACACCGCAGGCGGTCCGGGTGCTCGAAGGCGCCGGCTGCGACGTGGTGCTGGTCGAGACGGTCGGGGTCGGCCAGGCCGAGGTGGAGATCGTCTCGCTGGCCGACACCACGCTGGTGCTGCTCGCCCCGGGCATGGGCGACGCCATCCAGGCGGTCAAGGCCGGCATCCTCGAGATCGCCGACGTCTTTGTGGTCAACAAGGCGGACCGGCCCGGCGCCGACGCCACGTACCGCGACATTCAAGGCATGCTCGGCCTGGGCGAACGTGGCCCGGGCGACTGGCGTCCGCAGGTGGTGCGGGCGACCGCGGTGAAGAGCGAGGGCATCGACGACGTGGTCGCCGCCATCGCCAAGCACCGCGACTGGCTGGTGCAGTCCGGCACCTTGCGGCTCAACCATGAGCGGCGGGCCGCCGTCGAGGTCGAGGCCATCGCGCTCGGCGCTCTGCGTGCCCGGATGGGCTCCCTGCGTGACGGTACGGCGCTCAGCAAACTGGCCGCCCAGGTGGCGGACGGGGTGCTGGACCCGTACGCGGCAGCTGATGCCCTGCTCGCTGAGCTGGACGACCGCCGCTGACCTTTCGCTGGCGGACTCTCCTCAAGTCCACCACTGCGTGGCCGATGGGGAGAGCCAACACTCTCGCCTACCCGGCGCTAGTGGAGCCGGAAGAGGTCAGTCATGAGTCAGCAAGGGGCAGCGCGGCCGATGTGGCGCGCCGACCCGGTGGTGACCGGACTCCTCGTCCTCATCCTCGGTGCGACGCTCGGCCTCGGGCCAGATCTTGCGCCGCTCGTCGGTCAGGTGCACGTCTTCTGGTTCATCCTCCTGGTCGCCCATCTGGCGTTGGCCCGTTCGTCGTGGCGGGTCTCGGTCTACGCCGCCCCGCCCCCGGGCGCGGGTAAGGCCGAAGCCGCGCGCGGCCGCGCCGGTCAGAGCATGTGGAAGCTGTTCGCGGTCGCCGGTGGCGTCCTGGTGCTGGGCGACATCTGCCAGTTGGTGGCGGTCGTGCAGGATCCGCTGGCGCCGGAGGCCGCGGCGGGTACGGGCACGCAGATGCTGTCGATCGGCATCGCGATGGGCCTCATCGTCATCGGGATTCTGCGCTATCCGCTGGGTGAGATGGGCGCGGCGGAGAAGCTGCGGCTCCGCGTCGACGTCGCCACGGTGATGGCGGCGGCGTTCACCTTCGGGCTCTGGCTCACCGACCTGCCGTCCGGTGAACACGACACGGCCTGGTATCTGCGGGCCGCGGTCATGCTCGCGGTGCAGCCGGGCATCTTCCTCGTGCTCATCTTCGCGGTGATCAAGATCGTCCTGGGTGGGCAGTCGCCGTTCATCCGGTCGGCGGCCATCCTCGGCGGTCTCGCCGCGATCCTGCAGGCCGTGCTGCAGGCCGTACCGCTGACCATGTATGTCGAGCAGCCCACGATGTCGTGGCTGTTCGCGGCGAACGTGCTGGCGAGCGGCCTGGTCGCCATCGGCGTACGGCTGCAGGAGCGGCGGGTCCGGGCGGCGCTACCCGTGGCGGAGCGGGTGTCGAAGCGGCCGTACAGCCTGCTGCCGTACGGCGCGATGGCGGCGGTGTGGGCGCTGGCTGGCGTGGTGCTGGCGGTGCACGGGTTGGATCCGCGGACCTGGGTGGTGGCGGTCGGCGCCTTGGTCACCACGGCGCTGGTGGTCGGCCGGCAGGTGGCCGCCTTCCGGCACGTCGCCGAGCTGTTGCGGGAGCGGGACGAGCTGACCGCACAGCTGACCCAGCTCGCTTTCCATGACGGGCTGACCAAACTCGCCAACCGGGGCCTGTTCATGCGGCGTCTGCACGACTCGCTCGCCGCGGGTTCGGCCACCGTGTTCCTCATCGACCTGGACGACTTCAAGCCGGTCAACGACGCGCACGGGCACGCCACCGGCGACCAGCTGTTGATCGAGGTGGGTCGGCGGCTGCGGGCCTGCGTGCGGGACGGGGACACGGTCGCGCGGTTGGGTGGCGACGAGTTCGCCGTACTGATGGATGAGGTGTCGGCCGACCGCCGGGGTGAGGTGCACGACATCCTGGCGCGGGCGCTGAGCGGCGAGGTCCGGCTCGGGTCGGTGAGCGTGCCGCTGCGCGCGAGTATCGGCATGGCGACCGGGCGGCATGGCCTGCACCACCCGGACAGCCTGCTGCACGAGGCCGACATGGCGATGTACGCCGCCAAGGATCGTCGCCGGGCGCTGCTGGACAGCGACCGCGCGTAGCGCTCGACGCCGAAGCTTGCCCGTCTCGCCGTTTGATATCACTCTCTGTGACGCCTGGTAGCCTTGCCCCCCGCTGACCTGGGAGGAAATAGCAATGCGTAGGAAACTGTCCGTGATTGCCACCCTCGGCCTGCTCGCCGTCGCCGGCGTGGCCGGCTGCTCGACCGCTGAGGGGGACAAGGGCTCGGACGGTGCCACCAAAGCGCCGGGCAGCGGCAAGGTGGGCGTGATCCTCCCCGACACCACCACCTCGCAGCGGTGGGGAACCGACGACCCGAAGCTGTTGAAGGCCGCATTCGACAAGGCCGGCGTGCCGGTCGACATTCGCAACGCCCAGGGCGACAAGGCGCAGTTCCAGCGGATCGCCGACGAGATGATCGACGGCGGTGTCACCGTGCTGATGACCGTCAGCCTGGACGCCCCGACCGGCAAGGCCGTCCTCGACAAGGCCCGGGCCGAAGGCATCAAAACCATCGACTACGACCGGATGACCCTCGACGGCGGCGCCGACTACTACGTCAGCTTCGACAACGAGGCGGTCGGCCGGCTGCAGGCCGAGGGCCTCACCCGCTGCCTGGCCGAGCGGAAGGCCAAGACTCCCACCGTGGCCGCACTGCACGGCGCCCCCACCGACCACAACGCCACGCAGTTCCGCGAGGGCGCCGAAAAAGTCTTCCAGTCGAAGTTCGACAGCGGCGAGTTCATCAAGGGCCCGGGCCAGCCGGTCGACGACTGGAACAACCGGACCGGCGAGATGATCTTCCGGGAGATGTGGTTCCAGACCGGCCGCGAGATCCAGGGCGTACTGGCCGCCAACGACGGCCTCGCCAACTCGGCGATCTCGGTGCTGCGCCAGGACGGGATGAACGGCAAGGTGCCGGTCACCGGCCAGGACGCCACCGTGCAGGGCCTGCAGAACGTTCTCGCCGGCGACCAGTGCATGACGGTCTACAAGTCGATCAAGAAGGAAGCCGGCGCGGCGGCGGAGCTGGCCATCCAGCTCTACAACGGCAAGAAGCCCGAGCTCGGCGGTACGAGCGTCAAGGACCCCGAGTCCGGCGCCTACATCCCGGCGGTGCTGGAAAAGCCGGTGGCGATCTTCGCCGGCGACGTCGAGACCGTCATCGCCGACGGTTTCGTCGAGAAGTCGGCAGTCTGCACCGGCCAGTTCGCCCCCCTCTGCAAGAAGAACGGCATCAAGTAGTCGAGACGCGGTCGTCGGCTTCGGCCCGCCGCCCGCCGGTGACCCGGTGGGCGAGCCGGTCTAGGCCCACGAACGACAGGCCCAGCAGCCAGAACGCCACAGCGAAGAACACCGCGCTCACCGCCACCCCGGCATAACCCAGGTCGTGCACGTCCAGGAACGGGTACGGGTACGTGTCGGTGATCAGCCCGCGGATCATGGCGAACACCAGGTAGTACAGCGGGAACGCCAACCACCAGGCGGCGTAGCGCACCTTGAACCGGCGGTGCTCGTCGAACAGTAGCCAGTCCGCCACGGCGATCAGCGGCACCACCGTGTGCAGCAGTTGGTTCGCCACGGCCTCGCCCGGCGTACGGTCGACCGGCGCGTTCGCGAAACCGCTGGCCGGGTTGTCCAGCACCAGGTGGAACACCAGGCCGGTGATCGCCACATAGAGAGTGACCGCGCCCTTGAGGACCGGGTTCGTGTTCCGGCCCTGGAACAGCGCATACGCGGCGAAGATGCCGTACAGGACATTGCTCTGGATCGTGAAATAGGGGAGCAGTCCGGTCAGGGTCGAGGTCCCCGTGGCGTCCAGCACCACCCCCGTCACGACGGCGATCACGGCCAATATCCGCAGCATCTTCACGGGGGCACACTAGATCATCGGTGGGGCTTAGCGATCGTTCAGCTTTGCGCCTACGATGGGCGCCATGGACGCAGCCGACATCGCCGCCGGTCGCGAGCGCTGGCAGAAGCGCTACGACGACTCCCGCAAACGGGACGCCGACTTCACCACGCTCTCCGGGGTGAGTGTCGACCCGGTCTACGGGCCCGCGCCCGGGGACACCGTTACCGACTTCGAACGGATCGGCTGGCCCGGCGAGTTCCCGTACACCCGGGGGCTCTATCCGACCGGATACCGCGGACGGACCTGGACCATCCGGCAGTTCGCGGGGTTCGGTAACGCCCAGCAGACCAACGAGCGCTACAAGATGATCCTGGCCGCCGGTGGCGGCGGGCTCAGCGTCGCGTTCGACATGCCCACCCTGATGGGCCGCGACTCCGACGAGCCCGAATCGCTCGGCGAGGTCGGCCACTGCGGCGTCGCCATCGACTCGGCCGCCGACATGGACGTGCTGTTCGACGGCATCACGCTGCAGGACGTCACGACCAGCATGACGATCTCCGGCCCGGCCGTCCCGGTCTTCTGCATGTATCTCGTCGCCGCCGAGCGGCAGGGCGCCGACCTCAGCAAGCTCGACGGCACGCTGCAGACCGACATCTTCAAGGAATACATCGCGCAGAAGGAATGGCTCTTCGCGCCCGAACCGCACCTGCGGCTCATCGGCGACCTCATGGAATACTGCGCCCGCGAGATCCCCAAGTACAAGCCGCTGTCCGTCTCCGGCTACCACATCCGGGAAGCCGGGGCGACCGCCGCGCAGGAGCTGGCGTACACGCTGGCCGACGGCCTGGGCTACGTCGAGCTGGGCCTCAGCCGCGGCCTCGACGTCAACCAGTTCGCGCCCGGCCTGAGCTTCTTCTTCGACGCGCACGTCGACTTCTTCGAAGAGATCGCCAAGTTCCGCGCCGCCCGCCGCATCTGGGCCCGGCACCTGCGCGACGAGTACGGCGCCACCAGCGAGAAAGCCCTCTGGCTCAAGTTCCACACCCAGACCGCCGGCGTGTCGCTCACCGCGCAGCAGCCGGTCAACAACGTGGTGCGGACCGCCGTCGAAGCCCTCTCCGCCATCCTCGGCGGCACCAACTCGCTGCACACCAACGCCCTCGACGAAACCCTCGCGCTGCCCACCGACGAGTCCGCCGAGATCGCCCTGCGCACCCAGCAGGTGCTGATGGAAGAGACCGGCGTGACCAATGTGGCCGACCCGCTGGGCGGCTCCTGGTATGTCGAGGCGCTCACCGACCGGATCGAGGCCGAGGCGGAGGAGATCTTCGCCCGGATCCGCGACCTCGGCGAGGACGGCTCGATGACCCAGGGCATCCTGCGCGGCATCGAGGACGGCTGGTTCACCGCGAACATCGCCGAGGCGGCGTTCGCCCACCAGCAGTCCCTCGAGAAGAACGAGAAGCGCATCGTCGGCGTCAACGCGCACACCACCACGATCGCCAAGGACCTGGAAATCATGCGGGTCTCCCACGAGGTCGAGGTCGAGCAGAAGCGCCAGCTGGGTGCCCGCAAGACCGACCGCGATTCCGTACGCGTCCAGCAGGCGCTCACGCATCTCGTGGACGTGGCGCGTACCGGCGAGAACATGATCCCCGCCATGCTCGACGCGGCCCGGGCCGAGGCCACCCTGGGCGAGATCTGCGGCGTCCTCAAGCAGGAGTGGGGCATCTACCGGGAGCCCGCCCGCTTCTGATCGGCAGCACCGGCCCGGGGCGCCCGCGAAGGCATCCCGGGCCTTGTCGTGTGACGTCCGATATCGCCTGCCCGGCGGCGCGGCGGACACCGGCCGGTGCGTGCGAGACTAGGTAACCATGAGCGACCCACGGACCACTCCGTCGATCTTCACCCGCGGCGCGGTCGACCTCGGCGCGCTGCGGCCTGCGAACAAGCCCGCGCCCGCCGGTCCCACCGCTGCCGGTGCGGCCCCCGCGAAACCCGCCGGGCCCGCCGGAGCGCCGACGCCCGCCTTCGGTGGCGGTGCGCCCAGCACGGTGATCGACGTGACTGAAGCGAACTTCCAGACGACGGTGCTGGAGTTGTCGATGACGACTCCGGTCATCCTCGACTTCTGGGCCAACTGGTGCGAGCCGTGCAAGCAGCTCTCGCCGATCCTGGAGAAGCTCGCCGCCGAAGGCGGCGGCAGCTGGGTGCTCGGCAAGGTCGACGTGGACGCCAACCCGCGGCTCGCTCAGGCCCTGCGCGTCCAGGGCATCCCCATGGTGGTCGCCCTGGTCGGCGGGCAGCTCGTCGAAGGCTTCACCGGCGTCATCCCCGAAGTGGAGATCCGCCGCTACGTCGACGCCGTGCTCAAGGCCGGCGGCGTCCAGGTCGCCCCGCACGAGGACCCGCGGATGGACGCGGCCGACGACGCCCTGATGACCGGCGACCTCGACGCGGCCGAAGCGGCCTACAAGAAGATCCTCGCCGAGTCCCCGCAGGACCACGCCGCCGAAGCTGGCCTCGCCCAGGTCGAGCTCTACCGCCGGGTCACCGGAGTGGACGCCGAGTCGGTGCTGGCCCGCGCCGAAGCCGACCCCGACGACTTGGAAGCGCAACAGCTCGCCGCCGACATCGAAGTCCTCAGCGGACAGGCCCCCGAGGCGTACGAGCGGCTGGTCGCCGCCGTCAAGCGGTCCGCCGGCGACGACCGGGACCTCGTCCGTAAGCACCTGCTGTCACTCTTCGCCGTCGCCGGGCCGGACGATCCCGCGGTCGCGAACGCCCGCCGCTCCCTCGCCCGCGCGCTCTTCTAGGTAAGTACGGAGGGCTCCATGCGCCGCATCGCCGTACTCGACGCACCGTCCAATCTCGGTCTGCGCCCGCCGACCGCGACGTCGGTGCCGGGCTGCGCCAAAGCGCCTGGAGCCCTGCGCGACCAGGGCCTGTTGCGCCGCCTGCACGCCCGCGACGCCGGCTGCCTGACCCCGCCGCGCTACGACCCGGGCGACTGGGTCCCCGGCGACGGCGTCTGCCACGCCGCGGAAATCGCCCGCTACTCCCGGCGGCTCGCCGACCGCATCGGCGCCATCATCGACGAAGGCGAGTTCCCCGTCGTCCTCGGCGGCGACTGCTCGATCGTCCTCGGCTCCGCCCTCGCGATGCACCGGCTCGGCGAAGCCGTCGGTGGCCGGATCGGCCTGGTCTTCGTCGACGGCCACTCCGACTTCCGCCACCCCGGCAACGCCTCCTACGTGGGCGCCGCCGCCGGCGAAGACCTGGCCCTGGTCACCGGCCGCGGCCAAGCCGACCTGGCCGCCATGGAGGGCCGCCGACCGTACTACCGCGACATCGACGTCGTCGTGCTGGGCATCCGCGCCCAGGACGAATACCGCCTCGACCTGCAGGCCGCCGGCATCGTCACCCGGCCCGTGCCCACCCTGCGCGCCGAGGGTGCCGCCCGCAGTGCCCAATGGGCCCGCGACCAGCTCGTGGACTGCGCCGGCTACTGGGTGCACCTCGACGTGGACGTCCTCGACCCGGCCGTCATGCCCGCCGTGGACGCCCCCGAGCCGGGCGGCATCGCCTTCCCCGAACTGGAACTCCTGCTGGCCGGCCTCGTCGAGTCGCCGCACTGCCTCGGCGTGGAAATCACGGTCTTCGACCCCGACTACGACCCCGACGGTGCGTACGCGGAGGAGATCACCGCGGCGATCGTGGCAGGCCTGCAGTCGGCACACGCGGTCGACGCCCGCCCGGACCTGATCGCCGCCCGCGCCGACCTCCTGGCCCCCGGCGCACCCGGCACCCTCGCCGCCCGCGCCGATCGCCCCGCTGGCTCTCGTGTTGATGGTTCCGCTGTCGGCTCGCTCGCTGGTCTTTCCGCCGTGGGGTCGCTCCCCGCCAGCGCTGATCTGCAAGCCGCCGGCTCGCTCGCTTCCCGTGCCGATCTTCCGGCCCTCTCGACCGAAGACCGCCACGAGCCAGCCTCCGCCCTGCCGGTCGACAGCACCGAACTGCCGGCCAGCGTTAGCTCCGCATTGCCGGTCAGCGGTAGCTCCAGCCTGCCGGTCGGTGGGAGCTCCAGCCTGCCGGTCGGCGGTAGCTCCGCCCTGCCGGTCGGCGGTAGCTCCGCCCTGCCGGTCGGCGGTAGCTCCGCCCTGCCGGTCGGCAGCATCGCCGTGGACGAGAGCGATGATCGGCCAGTGGACGCTGAGCTGGTGGAGGACGAACCGCTGCTCGATGCCGAGCCGGTGTCCGACGCCGAGGCGGTTTCCCATGCCGAGCTGGCGCTTGACGGCAAGCCGGTGCCCTCCCTCGTCTCGGCGAGCAGCGCTGAGCTGCCGCACGCTGCCGAGCCGGTGTCATTTGGGGCTGTGGACGAAGCCAGCGTTGTGGACGAAGCCAGCGCTGTGGACGAAGTCGGCGGTGTGGACGAAGCCGGCGGTGTGGACGAAGCCGGCGGTGTGGACGAGCCGGCGTTGCGGCCGCTCGGGGTCGCGCCGCGGTTGGACTCTGCGCCGTTGCCCGCGACCATGCCGGGAATGCTGCGGCCCCGGCAGGTGGAGGATTTCTCCCTGCCGGCGCAGCGACCTGCGTTCGAGCTTGAGCCGGAGACCCGCGCCTGACGGCAGCTATTTCCGGAGGCTGTTCAGGAAGTCCTTGACGATGGGGACTGCGGTGCCTTCGCCGGAGCCGCCTTTCTCGACCAACACTGCGAAGGCCAGGTCGTCCTGCCAGCCGATGAACCAGGCGTGGGTTTCTTCGGAGCCGTTCGCGAATTCGGCCGTACCCGTCTTGCCGTGCACCGGGCCGCCGGGCATGGTCCGCAGCGCGGTGGCGGTGCCCTTGGTGATGACTTCGCGCATGACCGTGCGGAGCGGTTCCACTGAGGTCGCGGCGAGCGGGCTGCCGTCCGGAAGCGCGTTCGGCGGCGCCGGGTCGAGGACGAGGCGGGGCTGCTTGAACTGGCCGCGGGCGACCGTTGCGGCTGCGCCGGCCAAGGCGACCGGGCTGACCGCGGTCGCGCCCTGGCCGAACGATGCTGCGGCCAGCTCGGTGGGGCTGTCAGCCGGGGAGACTTTGCCGCTGAACGAATCGGCGCCCAGGTCCCACTTGGCGCCGAGCCCGAGCTTCGCCGCCGCGTCTTGGAGGCCGTCGGCGCCGAGCTGCGGGGCGAGGTTGACGAAAGCGGTGTTGCACGACTGGGCGAAGTCTGTCCGGAACGGCACCGAGCCCAGCGCCATGTCGTGCGCATTCTTGAACTTGCGGCCGTTCACCGTCTTGGTTTTGGGGCAGTCGACTCGGCCGTCGAGGGTGATCGCCTTCTTGTCGAGCAGGCCCAGGGCGGAAACCATCTTCCAGGTCGAGCCGGGCGGGACCTGGCCGGTCAGGGCGGTGTCGGCGCCGCCGCCGTTCGGCCCGTTGGCTACCGCGACCACCGCGGAGTCGCTGATCCGGATCGCCACGAGCGCGCTGGGTTGTTTGACTCCGGCGATGGCCCGGTCGGCGGCTTCCTGGGTGCGGATGTCGAGCGTGGTCCTGATCGGCTTCCCGGCGATCGGTTCGATGCTGAAGATCTGCGCGTCCACGACCTTGTCGTCTGGCGTCTTGCGGGCGATCACCACGGACTGGCCCGGGGTGCCGCGCAGCTGGGTGTCGTAGCGCTGCTGGAGTCCGCCGTGGCCGACCTGGTCGCCCTGCGCGAGGGTTTGCGGGTTGGCGTCGAGGTCGTCGCGGGTGGCGGCACTGACCGTGCCGAGTGAGGCCCGGGCGAAGGCGCGGCTGGGCGCCAGCTCGCTGACATCCTCGCGCGTCAGGGTGCCTTCGAGGGCGAGAACCCGGGTGCGGACCTTGGCGAAGTCGGCCTCACGCAGCGTGATCACGTCGACGAATGCGTCGGGCTTGGAGCCTTCGATGCGCGCGGTCAGGTCCTTGAGATCAAGCTCGACGTCGATCTTCCGCAGCTCGGCGGCGAGCTCTTTCAGGAGTTTGTCCCGGTCGGGGATTTGTTCGGGGCTGACGCCGATGACCGTAATCGGGCGCTGCGTCACGATTGGCTTGCCGTCCGGCCCTTGAATGTCGGCCCGGTCGGCGGCCTTGCGGCGCAGCTCGAGGCGGTCGCCGTCGGTGAGCTCACTGTGCACGATTGCCGGCTCCCACACGACCCGCCAGCCGTCGGAACCGGCCTTGGTCAGCCGTACGGTGCTCTGGTAGGACCAGGAGGCGCCGCCGGGCAGCGTCCAATCGAGCTTGATGGGTCCCGAAGCGATGTCCCCGGTCTCCGCCGGATCGCCCTGTTTTGACAGCAACAGTGACGACTTCGCGAGATCTCCGGCGAGGGCCTGGATCTGGCCGTAGGTTTCTTCTGCGGAGATCCGGCCGCCGGCCGCGGTCACGAAGCCGACCTTGCTGAGGTCGCCGCCACGCCAGCCGTCGAGGAACGCATCGAGCGTCTGCTCGGGACCGTCCGGGCCCGAGCATGCGGTGGTGCCGGTGGCGGCCAGGGCGAGGCAGACCAGTGCGGCGGCTGCTCGGCGAGCGCGTCCGCTCGAGTGCATGATGCGCTCCTGTCGGGGTACAAATCCTACAAACGTACGGAACGCTAGCGGCTCGACGAGTGGGCCGGTGGACCGTACTGCATGAGATGTGTGAATTCGTTGTCGGATCGTCGCCTGGAGGACCCCGGGTGCGCCGAGGCCGTCGGAGCCAGGCTCTAGGCTGTTCCCGACACGTCGAACCCACAGTGTGGTGGGTGAGGGGAGCCGACCGCGATGACAGATACCGACGAAGCAGCCACCGAGTCCGATCCCGAGCTGGATTTCGGTCCCGGGCCGGGACTGGCCCTGACCGGCCGGCTGGGCACGTCTGACGACGAGCTTGATGAGCCGTTGCCCAACGCCGAGCGGCTGGTCGCCCAGGCCGTCGCGATCGCAGGCGAGGACCACGCCGCCGCGGCGCTGGTGGGCCGCTACTGGCGGTTCGCGCCGGATGAGGAACTGGTCGGCTATACCCCCGAGGAAATGTTCGAGGCCGCCGCACGGCACCGCGAGCTGGCCGCCACCCGGCTGCCCGGGGAGCTGAAGCTCGATATCAGCGCACCCTGCGAGGCGCAGCCGCACACGGTCATCTCGATCGTCACCGACGACATGCCGTTCCTGGTCGACTCGGTGACCGCGCTGCTCACCGCCCACCAGCTCCAGGTGCACCTGCTGGTGCATCCGCTGATCGTCGTGCGCCGGGAGCCGTTGGGCGCCCTGGCGCAGGCCGAGGCGGAGGTCGAGCCGGACGACGCGATCGACGGCGACCTCGTCGAGAGCTGGATCCGGGTCGAGATCGATCCGGTGCGCACCGTCGAGGCCCGGGAGCAGCTGCACAACGAGGTGCGCCGCATCCTCACTGACGTCCGCGACGCTGTCGAGGACTGGCCGCGGATGCGGCAGCGGGCCCTCGTCATCGCCGACGAGCTGGCCGCTGCCCGCGGTTCGGAGCACAAGCTGCCAGTGCCCGACAAGGACGTCACCGACTCCATCGAGCTGCTGAAGTGGCTCGCCCACGACCACTTCACCTTCCTCGGCTACCGCGAGTACCAGCTCGACGGCGACATGCTGAAGGCGGTGCAGGGCTCCGGCCTGGGCATCCTGCGCACCGACCAGAGCACGCCGCGCAAGCTGTCCTCGATGGCTCCCGAGGCACACCAGCGCGCGCTGGAGAAGCGTCTGCTGGTCATCACCAAGGCCAACTCGCGGGCTACCGTGCACCGCTCGGCCTACCTCGACTACATCAGTGTCAAGGTCTTCAACGACCACGGCGAGGTGTGCGGCGAGCGCCGGTTCCTCGGCCTGTTCTCCAGCTCCGCCTACCGCACCAGCGTGCGGGAACTGCCGGTGGTGCGCCGCAAGGTCATGGAGGTGCTCGACCGGTCCGGCCTGTCGCCGCGCGGGCACTCCGGCAAGGACCTGTTGCAGATACTGGAGACGTACCCGCGGGACGAGCTTTTCCAGATCAAGACCGACGACCTCTATGAGGCCGTGATCGGCGTGCTGCGCATGGCCGGGCGTCGGCAGCTGCGACTTTTCCTGCGCCGAGACGGGTACGGCCGCTTCATCTCCTGCCTGATCTACCTGCCCCGCGACCGGTTCACCACCGGCAACCGGCAGGCGATGCAGGAGATCCTGCTGCGCGACCTCAACGGCGTCGGAGTGGACTACACGACCCGGGTCACCGAGCGGATGCTGGCCCGCGTGCACTTCATCGTGCGGACCGACCCGGCCGACCCGCCGGGCGTCGTGGACCCGAACTCGCTGGCCGAGAAGCTGGCCGACGCGACTCGCATGTGGGACGACGACTTCTCCCTGGTGCTCGAGCGCAAGCTGGGCGAGGAGCAGGCGAAGGTGCTGTTCCAGCGCTACGCGGCCGCCTTCCCGGACAGCTACAAGGACGACCACACGCCGCACGAGGCGGTCCAGGACATCGCCAAGCTGGAGCTGCTCGAAGAGGCCGGCCAGCTGGAAATGCACCTGTACCGCAAGCGCCGGGTCGCCCGGGACGGCAGCACCGAGCCCGACAACCACGACATCCGGTTCAAGGTCTTCCGGTACGGCGAGCCGATGATGCTCTCCGCCGTCCTGCCGGTGCTGCACTCGCTCGGCGTGCAGGTCGTCGACGAGCGGCCGTACGAGGTACGCCGCCCCGACGGCACCGTCTACCTGTACGACTTCGGGCTGCTCCCGCCGTCCGCGCACCGCGAGCTGTCCGAGGTGCGCCCGCAGGTGGAGAACGCGTTCGCCGCCGCCTGGCAGAACGAGGCGGAGGTGGACGGGTTCAACGAGCTGGTCCTGCGCGCCGGTCTGACGTGGCGGCAGGTCGTGGTCCTCCGGGCGTACGCGAAGTATCAGCGGCAGACCGGCGCGGTCTTCTCGCAGCGCTATGTGGAGTCGACCTTCATCGCCTACCCGGAGATCACCCGGCTGCTGGTGCGGCTGTTCGAGGTGCGCTTCGCGCCGAATCTGGAGATCGGTGAGGAGGAGCGGGCGCGCCGCTCGGATGAGCTGGTGGAGCAGATCACCGGCCTGCTGGACGGGGTGGACAGTCTCGACCAGGATCGGATTCTGCGGTCGTACCTGACGCTCATGCAGGCGACCCTGCGGACCAGCTTCTTCCAGCGCGGCGCCGATGCGCGACCCAAGACCTACGTCGCGTTCAAGCTGGACCCGCAGGCGATTCCGGATCTGCCGCAGCCGCGGCCGAAGTTCGAGATTTTCGTCTATTCGCCGCGGTTCGAGGGCGTGCACCTGCGCTTCGGCGCGGTGGCGCGTGGTGGTCTGCGCTGGTCGGACCGGCGTGAGGACTTCCGCACCGAGGTGCTGGGCCTGGTCAAGGCGCAGATGGTGAAGAACGCGGTGATCGTGCCGGTGGGTGCCAAGGGCGGCTTCGTGTTGAAGCAGAAGCCGGGCGACCGGGACGAGGCGGTGGCCTGCTACCGGCTGTTCATCGGCGCGCTGCTCGACGTCACGGACAACATCCTGAGCGGCAAGATCATCCCGCCGCGGGACGTGGTCCGGCACGACCCGGACGACCCCTACCTGGTGGTGGCGGCCGACAAGGGCACCGCGACGTTCTCCGACCTGGCGAACGAGATCTCGGTCAGCAAGGACTTCTGGCTGGGTGACGCGTTCGCCTCGGGCGGGTCTGCCGGCTATGACCACAAAAAGATGGGCATTACCGCCCGCGGTGCCTGGGAGTCGGTCAAGAAGCACTTCCGTGACCTGGGCACCGACACCCAGACGCAGGACTTCACCGTGGTCGGCGTCGGCGACATGTCCGGCGACGTCTTCGGCAACGGCATGCTGCTCAGCGAGCACATCCGGCTGGTGGCGGCGTTCGACCACCGGCACATCTTCCTGGACCCGACGCCGAACGCGGCGGTGTCCTTCGCCGAGCGGCAGCGCCTGTTCGACCTGCCCCGGTCCTCCTGGGCCGACTACGACTCGTCGCTGATCAGCGCGGGCGGCGGGGTCTATCCGCGGACGGCGAAGTCCATCCCGGTGTCTCCGCAGATCCGGGCGGCGCTCGACCTCGGCGATGCCGCGGCGGTCAGCCCGGGCGAGCTGATGCGGGCCATCCTCGCGGCGCCGGTGGATCTGCTGTGGAACGGCGGCATCGGCACCTACGTCAAGGCGTTCTCGGAGACCCACGCCGACGTCGGCGACAAGGCCAACGACGCCATTCGGATCAACGGCCGGGACGTGCGGGCCAAGGTGGTCGGCGAGGGCGGCAACCTGGGACTCACCCAGCGTGGCCGGATCGAGTACGCCCGCAGCGGCGGCCCGGTCGACGAGGCCGGCAGCACCACCGGCGGCCGGATCTTCACCGACTTCATCGACAACACGGCCGGCGTGGACTGCTCCGACCACGAGGTCAACATCAAGATCCTGCTCGGCGCCGCGGTGACCGACGGCGAAATGACCATCCCGGAACGCGACGAGCTGCTGGCGGCGATGACCGACGAGGTCGCCATGCTGGTCCTGCGGGACAACTATGAGCAGGCCACCGCGCTGGGCAACGCCCGGCAGCAGGCGCACTCGTTGCTGCCGGTGCACCGCCGGATGCTCACCGCGATGGAGCAGGCCGGCCAGCTCAACCGGGAGCTGGAGGCGCTGCCCACCGACAAGGAGCTCGCGCTGCGGCACGAGGCCGGCGAGGGGTTGACCCCGCCGGAGTTCGCGGTGCTCCTGGCGTACGTGAAGATCTCGTTGGAACGCCAGGTGCTCGCCGACGGCATCGTGGACGAGGAGTGGACGAACGGGGTTCTCGCCCGGTATTTCCCGACGCCCTTGCGCGAGCGGTTCGCGGCTCGGATGGCCGGACACCGGCTGCGCCGGGAGATCATCTCCACCGCCCTGGTCAACGAGGTCGTGAACCGTGGCGGCACGTCCTTCGTCTTCCGGGCGATGGAGGAGAGCGGCGCGTCGGCTGCGGACGTCATCCGGGCATACGTGGTGATCCGCGACGTCTACGGCATGCCGGAGCTGTGGGCTGCGGCGGAGCGGCTCGACAACGAGGTGCCCACCTCCGCGCAGACCGCTGTCTACCTGGAGACCCGGCGCCTGCTCGACCGGGCGGTTCGCTGGCTGGTCAGCAACCGGCGGTCGCCGATCGACGTGGCCGGCGAGATCGAACGGCTGCAGCCCGGCGTCGGCCGGCTCGTGCCGCAGCTGCCTGAGGTCGTCGTGGGTGGCGAGCGTCGCTCGATTGAGGCGCACGTCGAAACGCTGATGGAGAAGGGCATCCCGGCGGACCTTGCGCACAAGGTGGCCCGGGTGGTCTACGGCTTCGGTGTCCTGGACATCCTGGAGACCGCCAAGGCGACCGACCGGGACGCGATGGAGGTGGCGGACGTCTACTTCGTCCTCTCGGAACGCTTCCAGATCGACCGCCTGTTGTCGCACATCTCCCGGCTGCCCCGGGGCGACCGCTGGCAGACCCTGGCCCGCATGGCGCTGCGGTACGACCTGTACGCCGCGCTCGCCGGCCTGACCGCGGAGGTCCTGCAATCCACGCCGGCCGACGCGCAGGCCGAGGACCGGGTCTCGGAGTGGGAGCAGGTCAACGCGGCCTCGATCGCCCGCGCCGGTAACGCGATGGGCAACGTGGACGAGTCCCCGGCGGACCTTGCCGCGTTGTCGGTGCTGCTGCGCCAGATCCGTACGCTGGTGAAGACGTCAGCCGCTAGCTGACTGGAGGCCCCCGGTGCGAGTCGCGCCGGGGGCTTATCAGTGGCCCAGTTCCTCGCGCATGAAGGTCTCGATGGCGATCGCCAAGCGGTCCGGGGCCTGACGTTCGGCGCTGTGGCCCTGGCCGTGCATCAGCAGCCGTCGGGTTCGGGGCAGTGCCTGTTCCAGCGCGTCCAGCCGATCCGCCAGGTGCCGCGGCGACCGGTCCCCGCCGATCAGCAGCATCGGCAGGTCCAGCTGTGCGTATTCGCCGAGTCGGTAGCCCAGCGCGTCGATCGCGTCGTTGTCGTCGAGCTGCCGGACCACCCGGTCCCGGTAACGGCTGTGGCCGACGACGAAACCGCCCGCTGCCGCCGCGGCTGAGGACAGCCCGACCACATCGCGCAGGAAAATCGTCAGCGCCTTTCCCGGCTTGCCCGCGGCCAGGGCCGCCCGGGCGGGGATGAGCAGGTCGCCGCCGAGCGGGTCGCCCAGGACGACCGGAGGCTCGTAGAGCACGGCCCCGGAGTAGCAGGTCGGGTCGGCGACCATCGCTTCGAGGGCGAGCACGGCGCCCGAGGAATGCCCGACCAGCACCGGACGGTCCAGCTCGGCGGCGATGGCCGCGACGTGATCCACCTCGTCCGCCATGGTGACCGGTCGGGGCAGATCGAGCCGGTACTGGCGGCGGTGTAGCCGTACGGCCCGGAAACGGTCGAGCAGCAGGTTGGTGACCGGCGTCCAGGAAGCACTGTCGCCCATGCCGCCGTGCAGCACGAGTAGCGGGGCGCCCAGCCCCTCGTCGACCGCCTCTGCCACCGTCGTGTCGATCGCTGTCGCCCGCATCGCACTCCTCGAAGATCTCAGCACCTCTCGCCAATGTAGGCGCCGGTGCGCCGGGTCAGGCCAAACCGGCTGAGGGACGACCCGTCTGGATGCCGAGCCCGAGGCAGGGCGGGAGGATGCAGCTATGACCATCGCACCTGTCGGCACGGACGATCCCGAGCTGGAGAAACGACTCTCCGACGAGCTAGACAAGATCAATAGTGCAGCCATCGACGCCGACGACGAGCTGCCCTTCTCGATCCGAGCCACCGATGAGGACGGCGCACTCGTGGGCGGCATCACCGGCTACACCTGGGGTGGCTGCGGCGGGATCACCTCGCTCTGGCTGGCCGAGGAACAGCGCGGCAAAGGCATCGGCGCACGGCTGTTGGCCGCGGCCGAGGCGGAGATCAAGCGGCGCGGCGGCGACCGGGTCGTGGTGGCTACGATGTCGTTCCAAGCTCCCGGGTTCTATCTTCGACACGGATATCGGGAGGTCGGGCGGACGCCGGGCATGCCGGGCGGCACGGCGAAGCATCATTTCCACAAGTCGCTGCCAACCATTGCGGGCCCGGTTTCGTCTAGGAGGACATGAGGATCAGCCGGGGCCGGGACGCCGACGCCGACGAGACGTTCACCGCTTTCGTTGCGGCCCGGTCTGCCCGGCTGATCGCGCACGCCGAGCTGCTGTGTGGGCATCGGGAGCAGGCGCGCGACATCGTGCAGAGTGTGCTCGTGCGGGCGTACCAGCGGTGGCGGCGGATCGAGCACGACGACCCGTACGGCTATGTGCGCCGCGCGGTGACGAACGCGGTCACCGACTGGTGGCGGGCCGCGCACAAGCGCCATGAACGTCCCGTCGACGTGTTGCCCGACCGGCCGATCGCCGACAGCGGCTTCGAGGATCGGGGGGCGCTGCTGAGCGCCCTCGCCGCCCTGACTCCCCGGGAGCGTGCCGTGGTGGTGTTGCGCTACTTCGACGACCAGACCGAACGGCAGGTGGCCGAGACGCTCGGGGTGAGCCTCGGCACCGTGAAGTCGACCTGTCATCGCGCTCTGCGCAAGATGCGGGTCGCCCTCGACGACGAGGGGTGCCGGCCCAGTTCGTTCCTGGTCAGCGCGACCCTGACCACCGCTGTGCAGGTGCAGTGCTGATGCGTACTCCGAATGATGTGCGGATCGCCATGCAGGACCTGGCGCGCACCGCCGAGCCGCTGTCGGCCGCGGGGGTGTTGCAAGCGGCGCAGCGGCAGCGTGCCCGCCGGCGTTGGGCCGGCGCTGCGGGCACCGTGACGGCCGTTCTAGCGGTGACCAGCGGGATCGCCGCGGTGAACCTGGATCGGATGCCGGTGAACAGCATCGCGGCTGTCAGCGAGGAGCATGACGCGCACCGGCAGTTGGAACGCTCGGTGGACGGGCTGCGGGAGGGCAACTACGCCTTCACTCGCAGCGGCGCGCGGGGGCTCGCCGACGTGACTCGCGGCGAGGTGCACGGCGACAGTTATGTGGTCGAGTATGTGGGCAGGCAGTCGACGATGCGGATCGATGCCACGACCTACCTGCTGCCGTCGGGTGGGTTGAATGCGCGGCGGACCAGCTATTTGGCGCGGTCTCGGCGGGAGGGCGTCAGCGATGCCGAGCTGCGCAAGCTGGAGGGAGTCTTCACCGAGCTGGACGGCTCGCGGTGGCTGCGGGTGGATGCCGTTCGGCTGACCAGCGCCGCGGCCAGCGAGCAGCAGAGCAGCCTGGACCAGCTGGCCGCGGCGCCGTCCACCGACCGACCCGACATCACGGGCGTGGACGCGCTGGTCAACGCGGTCGTGACCGCTGAGCAGTCCGGCCACACCATCACGGGCACGCTGGATGCCACCCGCGTGGACGAGCGGCTGAGGTTGCTGGAGGCCGACTTCGCCTATTTCGGTCCGCAGGTGCGGTCCCTGGCCTATCGCGCCACCCTCGACGATGCGGGGCGCCTCAGCACGCTGCGGGTGGACCAGCCGGATTCGCCCGAGTTGGCGCCGGCGGCACCGCTCGCCATCACGATCTCCCGGTACGGGCAGGCTCAGGTGCCGCCGGCGCCGATCGACGCCGCCGAGCTGAGTTCGCTGGGCTACGACCTGCTCGCCGGCGACGAGGACTGATCGCGCGTACCCCCAGGGGGTATAAGCTGTCGGTATGATCCGGCAGATCGAGCTCGACATCGGCGGCATGACCTGTGCCGCCTGCGCCAACCGCATCGAGAAGAAGCTCAATCGGCTCGACGGCGTCACCGCCACGGTCAACTACGCGACGGAGAAGGCCCGCGCCACCGTCCCACCCGGCCTCACCGCCGCCGATCTCATCGCCGTGGTGGAGAAAACCGGCTACACCGCCGCCGAGCCGCAGCCCGAGCCCGAAGCCGTCGTCGCGCCGCCGGCCGATCCGCTGCGCACCCGGCTCCTCGTCTCCACGGTGCTGACCCTGCCCGTCGTGGTGCTGGCGATGGTGCCCGCCTGGCAGTTCGACTACTGGCAGTGGCTGTCGTTGACCCTCGCCGCCCCCGTCGTGGTCTACGGCGGCCTGCCGTTCCACCGCTCCGCCGCGGTCAACCTCCGGCACGGCGCCGCCAGCATGGACACCCTCGTCTCGCTCGGCACGATCGCGGCCTTCTGTTGGTCGCTGTGGGCGCTGTTCCTCGGCGACGCCGGCATGCCCGGCATGACGCATCCGTTCGCGCTGCGGGCCGGCAGCGACGGCGACGCGATCTATCTCGAAGCTGCTGCCGGCGTCACCACGTTCCTGCTGGCCGGTCGCTATGCCGAAGCCCGTGCCAAGCGCCGGGCCGGTGACGCGCTGCGGTCGCTGCTTGAGCTAGGCGCGCGGTCGGTCACCCTGCCGGACGGCCGCGAGATCCCGGTCGACCAGCTCGCGGTCGGCGACCTTTTCCAGGTACGCCCCGGCGAGAAGGTCGCCACCGACGGGCAGGTCGTCGACGGGACCTCCGCCATCGACCAGAGCCTGATCACCGGCGAGTCCGTCCCGGTCGAGGTCGCCGCCGGAGCTGCGGTCACCGGCGGCACGGTCAACGCCGGCGGCCGCCTCATCGTCCGCGCCACCCGGGTCGGTGCGGACACGCAGCTCGCGCAGATGGCCCGGCTCGTCGAGCAGGCACAGGACGGCAAGGCCGCGGTGCAGCGCCTCGCCGACCGCATTTCTGGCGTCTTCGTGCCCGTGGTGATCGCCCTTGCTGCCGCAACGCTGGGCTTCTGGCTGGGAGCGGGGCATTCGACGGCGGCGGCGTTCACGGCTGCGGTGGCCGTACTCATCATCGCCTGTCCGTGTGCCCTCGGCCTGGCCACGCCGACGGCCCTGTTGGTCGGCACCGGCCGCGGCGCCCAGCTCGGCGTCCTGATCCGGGGCGTGGAAGCGCTCGAGTCGACCCGCCGGGTGGACACGATCCTGCTGGACAAGACCGGCACGGTCACCACCGGTGCGATGACGGTCGGGCAGCTTGTGCCGGAGCCGGGCACGTCCGCCGAGGAGCTGCTCCGACTGGCGGGCGCTGTCGAGGCCGCGTCGGAACACCCGCTGGGGCGCGCCATCGCACGAGCCGCAGCCGAGCACGGTCCGGTGCCGCCGGTGACAGATTTTCAGGCCACGCCGGGAGTCGGCGTCCGCGGCACGGTGGCGGGGGCGCTGGTGGAGATCGCCCGGGGCCAGGGCGCGACCGCTGAGACGTGGGTCGAGGTGCGCGTCGACGGCACGCTGCGTGGACGGCTCGCTCTGGCCGATCCCGTACGCCCGACCAGCGCCGCGGCGATCACGGCTCTGCGCGGGCTCGGCCTCGAACCGGTCATCGTCACCGGCGATGCCCAGCCGGTGGCGGAACGGGTCGCCGCGGAGGTGGGCGTCACCCGGGTGATCGCCGGTGTCCTCCCCGCAGGCAAGGTCGACGCCGTCCGCCGGCTGCAGGCGGAAGGCCGCTCGGTCGCCATGGTCGGCGACGGCGTGAACGACGCGGCGGCGCTGGCCCAGGCCGACCTCGGCGTGGCGATGGGCGCGGGCGCGGACGTGGCTGTCGAAGCCTCCGACCTCACCCTGATGCGCGACGATCTGATCGCCGCGGTCGACGCCGTCCGGCTGTCCCGCCGCACGGTGCAGATTATTCGCGGCAACCTGTTCTGGGCCTTCGCCTACAACGTGGCAGCGCTCCCGTTGGCGGCGATGGGCCTGCTCAACCCGATGATCGCGGGCGCGGCGATGGCGCTGAGCTCGATCTTCGTGGTGGGGAACAGTCTGCGTCTGCGGCGCTTCCAGCCGTGGCGTACGCAGGCAGTGTGAGCCGGGCGCTATCTCCCGGCGGTCGCTCCCGAAACCAGCGGGGCGCCCGGCTCACCATCTGTACCACCGCGAACTGCTGCCGGACTGGTCCCGAAGTCCGGCGATCCGCGGCGGCATTCCCCAGATCCACCTGCGGACATGACGCTACGTGATGATCGCCCGGCTGCGGAAGCGCTGCGTGCATGAATCAGCCGTTCGGTCCGTCCCGACCGGCGACAGATCCGATGCCTCGCTTCCCAATGATCGACATGCGTCCCACCAGCACCAAGCGCGATCACTTTGGGTGATGTCGACAGCTTGTGCGGACAGTGGCGGCGCGCGGTCAGTCGTCGTCGCGGAGGGTCGCGATGAGACCCAGAACCTGCCGCAGCGCCGGGCGGAGCACCCGCAGCCGGGAGAGCCCGACGAGCCGGTCGATCAACGGCACGATCCCGTCGATCAGCCGACGCGTGCGGCGCCGGTCCGGGGAGCGGTCGTACACCCAGAACAGCACGACGCCCATCCACCCGAGCCAGAGCAGCTCGGGCAGCTCCTTGCGCAGCTCCGGATCGAGCTTGGCGGACGAGCCCTCCACCACATCCCGGAAGATCGATACCGCGGCCTCCCGCGCCGGCGACGACTCCTTCGAGAACGGGCTCAACGGCGACGACGGCTCCGCCGCGGTCTTGAAGAACGTCCCCGCAAACGAGTGGTACGGCTCGTTGACGTCGATCCCCGCATGCAGCACCCCTCGCAACCGTGGGGCGAAATCCTTCTCGCGCGCCAGCATCGGCGCCGCAGCCACCCGGTGCGCGGCCTGATTCCGGTCATAGAACCCCTGGATCAGGTGTTCCTTGGAATCGAAGTAGTAGTACGCGTTCCCGACCGCGACCCCAGCCTCTTTGGCGATGGCCCGCATGGTGGTCTCGGTGTAGCCCCGTTCCCGGAACAGTCGCAGTGCCGTCTCGAGAATGAGCTGCCGCGTCTGTTCCCCCCGAGCCCGCCGCGGTCGCTCGTCCGGGGCGGCGGTGCCGGCGTTCGGCTCATCAGCGGCAGCTGTCGTCACACACGTCACCGTAGTCTTCTCCGCGCGTCGATCTGCGGACGGCTGACGCTGCGGCGATGAACCGCCGTGCGGTGGGGAGCAGTGCTGGCGTACTCAACCGCTCCGCCATGCCCCGGTAGTCGGCCAACGCCCAGAGGCAGGCCAGCCATGCACCGTCGGCGATGTACACCAGGCCGTTGTCGGCGACGACCGTCAGATCGCGCAAGGTTGCCGAGTGGTCCAGGCCCGGAAAGCTCTCCCGGGCCGTCGTCGACCCGGCCGGCACGAACCGCAACGGTACGAGCTGAGCCCGGTTCGCCAGCCATCGGTGCGCCGCCCGGCAGATCGGGCAGCCCTCGTCGTAGAGCACGGTGAGCGCGGTGATCCGGCCGCCGACGTCGCCGGCCGGATCGCTGGTGCTGGTCACGCTCGCCCGTCCATCCAGCCGTCCGGCGTTCCTGCTCCAGGCTGGCCCGGCGTCCCTGCTCCAGGCTGGCCCGGCGTCCCCGGTCCGGCTTGTCGCGGCGCTTCCGGTCCGGCTTGGCTGGGCGTTCCCGGTCCGCTGTGTCCCGGCGCTGCTGGTCCGGCCTGGCTGGGCGCTACTGGTCCGGCTGGCGTGGCGGGGTGCTGGACAGGGTGGGCTCCCAAGCGTCCGGCGGCCATCTGGGCTGCGGCGTATTGCTGGGCTGCGGCCTGCTGCTGGTGCTGGGTGGCCGGCAGGCCTGGGCCGCCGGCAGGGAAGGCGGGGAGGCGGCCGGCCGGAAGCAGCGGCGGCTGGGTTTGCTGCTGGCGGAGGCGCCCGCGCCGGTACCGGCCGAGGAAGAAGACGTTGAGCACGTGCAGCAGGCCCAGCACCAGCAGGACCAGTCCGAGTTTCGTGGACAGCTTCTCCAGGGCGCTGGCGACGGTGGTCAGGCTCCCGCCGGATGCCATAGCCACTGCGACGTAGCCGAGGTTCAGCAGGTAGAACCCCATGACGAGCAGGTGGTTGACCGCTTGGGCAAGCCGGGTGTCCTGGAAGACGTCCTCGAGGAAAACCAAGCCGTTGCGGGTCAGTGTCGTCGCCACCCAGACCGTCAGCCCGATGCTGATGGCGAGGTAGACGAGGTACATCCAGATCTTGTGATCCATGGCCTTCTCGCATTCTTTGAACACGTTCAACTGGTGCTGGCCTCACCCTAGGCCGATTCTTGAACGTGTTCAAGGGAGAGCTGGACCACACTCCAGCACCTCGGCAGCCGCCCGACCATTAGCCAGGCTGGCCCCGAAGGTGACGACAAACGCTTGCGCCCCGGCCGGCCGCCACGACGACGGCCAACCCAGCTCCACCACGACGACGGCACAGCGCGCCGCGAGTGCTTCCACCAGGCCCCGAGTCGCCTCGGCCCGATGGAGATGCCGGCCCACCACCACGACCGGTCGTGCGCCCGCCCACCCGGCGATCTCCGCGGCCGACACCTCCGCTGCGACGACCGGGATCTCCTCCACACCGGCCAGGTGCGGCGCCAGCCCCCACGGCAGCCGGCCCTCGGCGATCGAATGCGCCGAACCGACCCGGATCACCAGCGGTCCCGCCAGGCCGGTCACCACGCCCTCCACCCGTACCGCCCGCCGGGCCGCCTCGGCACCGACCGTCGAAAGCCTGCCCGCTGAAAGCCCGACCGCCGAAGACCCGCCCGCGGAGAGTGCGCTCGCTGAGGAGTCTGCTGCCGTTGCGGCGGGGTCGGCGTGCGGAGCCCAGGCGGCGAGTGCGGCAGTACGGCCTGCGGCGTCCTCCAGCCGCCGTCGGTCGAGGCGTCCCTCGGTAACGGCGTCGGCGATCTCCGCCACGACCAGATCGACCAATCCGGCGTCGACCCGCGCGCCCAGGCACAGCAAATCGGCGCCCGCGTCCAGCGCCAGCACCGCCGCCGCCCCGATCCCACCGGCAGCCGCACAGGCTCCCGCCATCTCCAGTGCGTCGGTGACCACCGTGCCCGTGAAGCCGTACTCGCCGCGTAACAGGTCGTGCAAGGCGGCGCGGCTGAAAGTGGCGGGTGCCGTGCCCGTCAGCGCGGGTACCCGGATGTGTGCGGTCATGATCGCCTGCACCCCCGCAGACACCGCCGCAGCGAACGGTGGCAGGTCACGGTCCTGCAGCACCGCCAGGGGCACGTCGACGGTTGGCAGCCCGAGGTGTGAGTCCGTACGCGTGGCGCCATGGCCGGGGAAGTGTTTCGCGCACGCCGCCACTGCTGCGGACTGGAGGCCGTCGATGGCCGCGGCCGTGTGTCGGGCGACCTGGGCGGGGTGGGCGCCGAAGGAGCGCGTACCGATGACGGGGTTGTCGGTTTCGGTGTTGACGTCGACGACCGGGGCCAGGTTGAGGGTGATCCCGACGGCCGACAGGTCCGCGCCGATGGCCGCGTAGACCCCTCGGGTGAGGTCCGGGTCGTCGACTGCGCCGAGGGCGGCATTTCCCGGGTACGGGCTGCCGGTGCGATGCGCGAGCCGGGTCACGTCGCCGCCTTCCTCGTCGATGGCGAGGATGACGTCCGGCCGGGCCGCGCGCAGGTCGGCGGTGAGCGCGGGGAGCCGGTCGGTCACGTTCGTGGCGAACAGCGTGAAGCCGGCCAGTCCGTCGGCGAGGAGGTCGCGGGCCCAGGGCGGCATCGACGGGCCGGCGAACCCGGCGAGCAAGGTGCCGAGGGCGAGCTGACGCAGTCCGGGATCGATTGTCATGGTGTCCTTCCGCCGGCTGCCGGGGGAGGTGGCCGGCGAGGCGGCCTGTCCTGCGCCGGAGTGAGCTGCCATGATCGCTGAACGTCTATCGGACCAGCCGAAGATGCGGCGTCTTTGCTGACCGTTACGCTGCGGCTACGCAAGCACCAGGGAACATCGCGAATAGTAGGGGAAGTTCATGGCTGCCACCCGCCTTCCGGGCACCCCCCGGCTGCTGCGCGCGCTGAACGATCGCGCAGCACTCGAGCTGCTGCTCTCGAGGGGGCCGCTCACCCGCGCCCAACTCGGTGAGCTGACCGGGTTGAGCAAGGTCACCGCTTCGCAGCTGGTCGAACGGCTGGAGGAGCGCGGCCTGGTCCAGCGCGTGGGCGAGCAGGCCGGCGGCCGGGGACCGAACGCCCAGCTCTATGCGGTCGCGCCCGGCAGCGCCCACGTCATCGGCGTCGAGGTCCTGCCGGACCGGGTCGTGGCCGCCTGCGCCGACATCACCGGCGAGATCGTGGGCCGCAGCGAAAGATCAACCCAGGACAGCGACGATCCGGTACGCGCGGTGCACGCCGCCGTGCAGCAGGCCGCCGCCGGCGCTGGCACCGACCTCACCTCGATCCGCCGCGTGGTGCTCGGCACCCCCGGCCTGGTCGACCCGAAGACCAGCGAGGTCTCGTTCGCCTTCGACCTGCCCCGCTGGCACCGTGGCCTGCTGGCCGAGCTGCGCAAGGACCTCAGCGTCCCGGTGGTGTTCGGCAACGACGTCAACCTGGCCGCCGTCGCCGAGCAGCACACGGGCGCGGCCAAGGACGTCGACGACTTCGTGCTCATCTGGGTGGGGCGCGGCGTCGGCCTCGCCACGGTCATCGGTGGCCGCCTGCACCAGGGCAGCACCGGTGCCGCCGGGGAGATCGGTTACTTGCCCGTGGCGGGTGCCGAGGTGCCGCACAACGCCTCCAAGCGCGGGGTGAAGGGCGCCTTCCAGACCCTGGTCGCCGCGGATGCCGCCAAGGCGATCGGCAAGGAGCACGGCTTCACCGGCGCCGAGTCCGCCGATGTCGTCCGCGCCGCCGTCGAAGCCGGGCCAGCCGGTGCGCCGGTCCTGGACGAGCTGGCCCGCCGTCTCGCCCTCGGCGTCGCGGCCACCTGCGTTGTCCTCGATCCGCCCCTGGTCGTTCTGGCCGGCGAGGTGAGTCAGGCCGGTGGCACTGCCCTCGCCGAGCGGGTTGCGGCCGAGGTCGCTTCGATCACCCTGGTCGCCCCGCAGGTGGTCGTCAGCGAGGTCGCCGCCGAACCCGTCCTGCACGGCGCCCTCCGCACCGCCCTGGACGCCGTCCGCGACGAGATCTTCGGTTCCACGACCGACCGCTGACCCCGGGGTGGGTGATCGGCCCGGCCTGGCGTCGGGGATCGGTGGCGGTGCGTGGTTGGATGGGTGCGTGCTCGAGCCGGAGACCATCACAGCCCCTGACGAGGACACCGTCATCTCCTTCGACCGGGTGGGCGTCATCCGCGGCGGGAACCATCTGCTGCGTAACGTTTCCTGGCAGGTCGAGCTGGATGAGCGGTGGGTGATCCTGGGGCCCAACGGCGCCGGGAAGACCACATTGCTCAATCTGGCGTCAGCCCGGATGCACCCGTCCCGAGGCACAGCATGGGTGCTCGGCGAACGGCTGGGACGCACGGATGTTAGCGAGCTGCGGACCCGGGTGGGCATCACCACCGGGCAGCTCGCCGACCGGGTGCCGCCCGAGGAACGGGTGCTGGACGTGGTCGTCACGGCCGCGTGGTCGGTGGTCGGGCGCTGGCGGGAGAGCTACGACCCGCAGGACGAGCGGCGGGCGCGGGCGCTGCTGGACCAGCTCGGCATGGGTGCGCTGCTCGACCGGGAGTTCGGCACCCTGTCCGAGGGGGAGCGCAAGCGGACCCAGATCGCCCGGGCGTTGATGACCGACCCCGAGCTGATGCTGCTGGACGAGCCCACGGCGGGTCTGGACCTGGGCGGTCGCGAGGATCTGCTGGCCCGGCTGACCGAGCTCGCCGAAGACCCGGACGCACCCGCGATGGTGCTGGTCACGCACCACGTGGAGGAGATTCCACCCGGGTTCACGCACGCGATGCTGCTGCGCGAAGGCTCGATCGTGGCCGCCGGGCTGCTGGGGGAGACGCTGACCGCGGACAACCTGTCGAAGACGTTTGGTCTGCCGCTCGTGGTGCAGCGCTCAGGTGGCCGCTTCACCGCCCGCGCCGCCTGAGGCCGCCGTGTCGACGCCGCCGCGGATTGTGGTCGCCGGAAGCGCCAACATGGACCTCGTGGGGTTCGCCGGGCGGCTGCCGCGGCCGGGCGAGACCGTGCTGGGCGACGACTTCGTGATGACGCCGGGCGGCAAAGGTGCGAACCAGGCCATCGCCGCCGCCCGGGCGGGCGCCACCTGCACACTGTTGGGGGCGATCGGGTCCGACGCGTTCGGCGTCACCATCAAAGCCCGATTGAACGCCTCCGGTGTGGACACCACGCACCTGCGGACCAGCTACGGCTCGTCGGGCGTCGCAGTGATCATGGTGGACCGGGCGGGTGAGAACGCCATCCTGGTGAATCCCGGCGCCAACAGCACCTTCGCGGGGCTGAGCGCCGCCGAGGTCGCCGTGATCGCCGACGGTGACGTGCTGCTCTGCCAGCAGGAAATCCCGCCGGACACCGTGGTGGCGGCAGCTCGCGCCGCCCGCTCCGGCGGCACCCGGGTCATCCTGAACGCGGCTCCGGCCCGGGAACTGCCGGCCGAGTTGGTGGAACTCGTCGACCTGCTCGTCGTGAACGAGTCGGAGGCGGCCGCCATCACCGGCACCACCGAGCCGGACCTGGCCGGGCTGCTCACGGTCGCACCCCGCGTGGTGCTCACGCTGGGTGCCGAGGGTGCGCGCTACGCCGACCGGGACGGCCGCGACGAGACGATCCCCGCGTACGAGGTGGAAGCCGTGGACAGCACCGCGGCCGGGGACGCCTTCACCGGCGCACTGGCCGTTGCCTGGGGAGAGGGTCGGGACCTGGTCGACGCCGTGCGGTGGGCGAACGCCGCGGGTGCTGCCTGCGCGCGTACGGTAGGAGCTTCCGGATCGTTGCCCGCCCGGGCCGACATCGACGCGCTGGCCGAAAGTCAGGCCTGACGGGCCACGGTCACGAAGGTTTGGACCTCGTTGCGCAGCACCTCGGCGAGGCGGCTGAGGCCCGCCGAGCCGGAATCGTGGCTGCCGTCGATGGCGATGGTGATGCCGTCGATGAGGCCGCTCATCTCACGGATGCTGCCGGTCACCGTCTCCAGCACCCGGACCGCGTCGGCCGTCGCCTCCTGCACGGTGGTGACCTGGCCGAGGATTTCCGCCGACGAGTCGCTGGTCTCGTTGGCAAGGTTCTTCACCTCGCCCGCCACCACGCTGAAGCCGCGCCCGGCCTCGCCCGCACGGGCCGCTTCGATCGTCGCGTTGAGGGCGAGCAGTCGGGTCTGCGAGGCGACCGAATTGATCAGGTCGACGGCTGTGCGAATCTGCTCGGAGGCGGTCTGCAACGAATTGACCGTCTCGACGCCGCGCTCGGCCTCCGAGACCGCATCGCGGGCGAAGTCGGCCAGGCCGTTGGTGGAGGCGCCCATCTCCGTCGCCGCCGTGGCGACCTGCTCGGACACGGTGAGTACGGCCGACTCCAGCTGATCGGCGAGCGCCGACCGGGACTGGCTGGCCTCGTGCAGCCGGGCCGCCGCCTGACTCAGCTCGTCGTTCGACTGGGAGATCTGGACCGCCGCACGCCGGTAGGCGCCCTGCATGCCCGGGGTGAGAAAACGGCGGTGGAAACGCCCCTCGGCGGCCGCGGCGAGCGACGCCCCGGATTCTCGGATGAACGCGTCGGTGACGTCGAGGACGGCGTTGACCGCGTTCCGAGCTTCGCGTTCCTCGGTGGAGTCGCCCAGCGGCGGGAGCCGGGCCTCGAAGTCCCCGGCCGCGGCGCGCCGACAGACGTCGGTGATGAGGCGCAACGTGTCCGGGTTCATGAGCGGGCCTCGTTGGTGAGCTCCCACACGAACTCGTCGTACGTCTGCCCCCGCCCCGCGAGCATCCGCTGGAACAGGTCCCACGATGCCTGGAGCGCGGTGGGTGAGTCGGCGTGCCGCTGCTCTTCCGCGCGCAGTTCGGCGTAGACACCGGTGATCGCGCTGACAGCGGCCGGTTCGGGGCGGCGCCGGAACGAGTGGTAGCCGGTGAGCGCCCCGCCCACGCCGTACGACGGGGTCACGTGGGCGAGGACCCAGTAGTGCGCGCCGTCCGCGGCCAGGTTCACGACGTACGCGAAGACCTCCTGCCCCTCGGCCAACGTGTCCCACAGCAGCTTGAAGACGGCCCGGGGCATGTCGGGGTGCCGGATGAGGTTGTGCGGCTGGCCCAGGGCCTCCGCCTCGCTCAGCGCCGACAAGCGCAGGAACGTGTCGTTGACGTACGTGATGACGCCCCGCTGATCGGTCTTCGTCACGATCAGTTCGTCGTCGCCGAGCGTGCGTTCGACGCCCGTGGGGCGTACCTGGGTGGCCTTCATGATGGTCGTATCGTCCCTGGTCGCCAGGGCGCCGCGGGGCTATTCGGCGGAAGAGGCGACGCGCAGACCCCACAGCACGAGCGGCACCTGCAGCGGCAGCCGCCCGTAAGCGATCGCCCGCCGGCCGGCGGGCGCGTGCCGCCAGTCGTAGGCCATCTTGACGTTGGCGGGGAAGACAGCGGCGAACAACCCGGCCGCGGCCAGGCCACCCAGGCGGCGAGTCTTCGGATGGGCGACCGCGGCGGCGACGGCCAACTCGGCGACGCCGCTCAGGTAGGTCCAGGTGCGCGGGCGGCCCGGCAGCGCGCGCGGGACGATGCTGTCGAACGGCTTCGGCGCGGCGAAGTGCAGGACGCCGGTGGTCGCGAGCAGGCCGGCGAGGGCGCGGGCGGAACTCACCGCGGGGCCGGTTCGTGGTCGAGGGCGCGTTGCAGTGCCCGGTAGATCTGGCCGAAGCGCTGCGCGTTCTCCGTACGCAACAGCATGGTCCGGTGGCCGCGCACGTCCGCCCAGATCTCCATCCGCCGACTGCCGCGGTCATAGGAGCGGTCCATGAACTCGAGCAGGACGTCGGCGAGCGGCGCGGCGGCCAGGCCGACGAGGATGCCGCCGCCGGCCAGCGCGATGGTGGTGCTCGTCGAGGCGTCGATGACCAGCGCAAGGAGCACGCCGAACGCGCCGATGACCACGGGTGCGAGGATCGCGATGCCGATGGCGCCCCGGCCGGCTACGGCACCCCACTGCCGGCGGCCGCGCTCGTGCCACACCTGCGCGAAGTCGTGCAGCCGGTAGTCATGCCCGCCGATCCGGATGCCGCTCGACGTGACGAGCACCTCGCGGTCCCGGTAGTAGGTGACCATCGCCCCTCCCTGTGCGTGCAATGGTACTTACCCAGTGGCGGACGCCTTACGCTGTCCGCACGTGAACGATCGATCAGGAGGCTGTCCGGGTGAGTGAGTTCGTGAAGCTGGAGATCGGCGACGGCATCGGCACGATCCGTCTTCAGCGGCCGCCGATGAACGCCCTCAACACGCAGGTCCAGGAGGAGTTGCGCGAGGCCGCGCAGCAGGCCACCGCGTCCGACGACGTCCGCGCGGTGATCGTGTACGGCGGGGAGAAGGTGTTCGCCGCGGGCGCGGACATCACCGAGTTCACCACCACGACCTACCAGGAAATGACCGTACGCGCGGCCGCGTTGACCGGCGCATTCGACGCCGTCGCGCGCATTCCCAAGCCCGTGGTGGCCGCGATCACCGGTTACGCGCTGGGCGGCGGCTGCGAGCTGGCGCTGGCCTGTGACTGGCGGGTCGTCGCCGACGACGCGAAGCTGGGCCAGCCGGAGATCAAGCTGGGCATCATTCCGGGCGCGGGCGGCACCCAGCGGCTCGCCCGCCTGGTCGGCCCGGCCAAGGCCAAGGACCTGATCTTCTCCGGCCGGATGGTCGACGCCGAGGAGGCACTGCGGATCGGCCTCGCCGACCGGGTCGTGCCGGCCGCTGACGTCTACACCGCCGCGGTGGAACTGGTGCGGCCGTTCGTCAACGGTCCGGCCATGGCCCTGCGTGCCGCCAAGCAGGCCATCGACGGCGGTCTGAGCATGGACCTCGCTTCCGGTCTCGCGCTGGAGAGCCACCTGTTCGCCGGGCTCTTCGCGACCGACGACCGGATCGAGGGCACCACAGCGTTCGTGGAGAAGCGCAAGCCCGGCTTCACCGGCCGCTAAGACCGGCGGGATATTCGGGTGGTTCCGTTGCCCGAGCGCACCGGAACCACCCGAACAGATCTCGCGGATATCGATGCGTTGCCATAAAGTTCCCCTCTGTGACGATGCCGGCGGTGCGGGGGACATCGGTACGCCGCACTGTGACCGTCGCGGTGGGGCTCCTCACCGGACAAGCCCTGCTCTGCGCCGTGCTCGGCTTTCTCACGTACGAGGAGGACGCGCCGCGCACGCAGCAGCGCGCCGCTGGGCCGCTCGTCGACGCGCCGATCCCGGCACCCAAGGTCACCCAGCCGGCTCCCGGCGAGTCCGCCCGTAGCGCACACGGGCGAGCCGGGACTCAGCTGTCGCGGAACGGCCTTCCCGCACCCCCTGCGCCATCCACCTCATCCGCACCGTCCGGGCCGGTGCGGATCGTGCCGTCCCCGAAGTGGACCGCCCTCCCCACGACGACCCCGGCGGCGGACCCCAGCACCGAACCGCCCGCCCCGCCGATGCCGCCCCCGCTGCCCTCCCGGCCACCGGAGGACGGACGTCGCCCGACGCCGCGCATCGGGCAGCCCTGCGAGGAAGAGGACGCGACCGGCCGGACCCGTGGCGGCCGGGCCGTACGCTGCCTCCGCGAGCGCGGCGGTGAGCTGCGCTGGCAGCCGATCGACCCGACCTCGGTCTTGATCGACTGATACCGCCGAGCGCCTACACTGACGCGCATGTCCATCGACCAGGGTCGGCACTCGCTCGGCGTCGACTTCGGCACCTCGAACACGGTCGCGGTGGCCCGCTGGCCGGACGGGCGGGCCCGGCCCATCCTCGTCGACGGATCCCCGCTGCTGCCCTCCGCGGTCTACGCCGAGCCCAGCGGCCTCCTGCTGGTTGGCCGGGACGCCGTGCACAGTGCCCGGCGCGATCCGGCCCGTTTCGAACCCAACCCCAAGCGCCGGATCGACGACGACACGGTGCTGCTGGGCGAGGGAGAGGTGCCGGTCGTCGACCTCATCGCCGGAGTGCTGGTGCGCGTCGCCGAGGAGTGGCACCGGGCCGTCGGGCCGTACCGGCCGCGGCTGACCTTGACCTGCCCGGCGACCTGGGGCGCGAACCGGCGCGGCCTGCTCGCCGAGGCCGCCGCGCGCGCAGGGTTGGCGGGTGCCCGGCTGGTCGCTGAACCGGTCGCCGCCGCCACGTACTTCGCCGAGGTGCTGGGCCGTGATGTGCCCATCGGCTCGGTGGTGGTGGTGCACGACTTCGGCGCCGGCACGTTCGACGCCAGCGTGGTCAAGCGGACCGCCGAAGGGTTCGAGGTGCTGGCCGTGGACGGCCGCGACGACATCGGCGGGCTGGACGTGGACGCGGCCGTTGTCGAGCACCTCGGCGTCATCTGCGCCGAGCGCGACGCCGAGGCCTGGAAGCGGCTCACCGAGCCCTCGACGCTGGAGGAGCGCCGCGCGCAACGGCAGTTGTGGGACGACGTCCGCATCGCCAAGGAACGGCTCTCCCGCACCCAGTCCGCGGACGTGATGGTCCCGCTGCTCGACCTCGAACTGCACGTGACCCGCGAAGAGCTCGAGCAGCTGGCCCGCCCGATCCTCGACCAGACCGTCCGGGTGACCCGGGACCTGTTGCGCTGGGCGGATCTGCCGGCAGGTCGGCTCGCCGGGGTTTTCCTGGTCGGCGGAGCCAGCCGCATCCCGCTGGTGGCGACGCTGCTGCACCGTGAGTTGGGCGAAGCGCCCGTGGTGATCGAGCAGCCGGAGCTGGTGGTGGCCGAGGGGAGCATCCTGGCCCAGGCGGCGGTGTTGGCCTCGGAACCCGCGGCACCCGGTCCCACCTCGGAGCTGAAGTTCGTGTCGACTTCCTCCGTGCCGGCCGCCACCCCGGCCGATCCGCCCGCACCGAGCACGACCGGGCCGCTGCCGGTGGCCGTGGACCCGTGGCCCGACGCGACGCAGCATTGGCAGATCGACCCGGACGCGACCGTGCCGGCTCCGCCGATGCCGATTTCCGTCCCGCCCGCTGCCGAGCCACTGCCCGTAGTCCGCCGCGCACGCCGCGCTCTACGGCGAGTGCAGGTGGCGCTCAGTGTGATCGTGCTGGTCGCCGTGCCGGCGGCCGCGCTGGTCGTCGCCTTCAGCGTCGCGGCAGAGGTGCCGATCGATCGAAGCGTGCCCACTTTGATCGAGGATCTGCGTCGCCTGCTGGGGTGAGTCTCGTTCACGTTCGGCGCTCCGGCCGGTAGCGTGCTCGGCAGGACTCGGACACGTCGGAGGCGGGCATGGCGGACATGATCGAGGGACACGGCGGGGACCTGGCGCTGGCGGCGCTGCGGGCGTACGGAATCACGGAGATGTTCACGCTCTCCGGCGGTCACGTCTTCCCGATCTACGACGCCGCCCACAAGGCCGGTTTTCCGCTCTATGACGTGCGGCACGAGCAGTCCGCGGTCTTCGCGGCCGAGGCGGTCGCCAAGTTGCAGCGCCGTCCCGGCCTCGCGGTGCTGACCGCCGGCCCCGGCGTCACCAATGGCATCTCCGGCCTGACCAGCGCGTTCTTCAACGCCTCGCCGGTCCTCGTCCTGGGCGGCCGGGCACCGGCGTTCCGCTGGGGCTCGGGCAGCCTGCAGGAGATCGACCACATCCCGCTGGTCGCCCCGGTCACCAAGTACGCCGCCACCGTGCCCGGCACCGACCAGGTCCCGGCCGAGATCGGGCGGGCGCTCACCGCCGCGCTGACCGCCCACCGCGGTCCGTCCTTCCTCGACCTGCCGCTGGAGGTGCTCTTCTCCACGGGCGACGCCACGCAGCCGGGCGACCCCGAGATCCCGACAATCGAGCCGGACCCCGACGAGGTCGCCCGCGCTGCCGCCCTGCTCGCCGCGGCCGAGCGCCCGGTCATCATCGCCGGCTCCGACGTGTGGGGCGGCGACGCGGTCGCCGAGCTGCGCGCCGCCGCCGAAGCGTTGCAGATCCCCGTCTTCACCAACGGCATGGGCCGCGGCGCGCTGCCGCCCGGCCACCCGCTCGCCTTCGCCAAGGCCCGCCGCCCCGCGCTGGGCGGCGCCGACGTCGTCGCGGTCATCGGCACGCCGCTCGACTTCCGGCTCAACTTCGGCGAGTTCGACCCGGCCCAAGTCATCCACATCGTCGACGCGCCCAGCCAGCGCGCCACCCACGTCCAGGCCGCCGTCTCGCCCGCCGGTGACCTGCGGCGCATCCTCACCGCCATCGCCGACCACACCGGCGACCGCGCCGACCACAGCGAGTGGATCAGCGGCCTGCGCGCCGCCGAGGACGCCGGCAAGGCCCGCGACGCCGAAGCCATGGCCGCCGAAAGCGACCCCATCAAACCCGCCCGCGTGTACGGCGAACTCCGCAAAGTCCTCGCCCCCGACGCGGTCACCATCGGCGACGGCGGCGACTTCGTCTCGTACGCGGGCCGCTACCTCGAGCCCGCCCAGCCCGGCACCTGGCTCGACCCCGGCCCGTACGGCTGCCTCGGCACCGGCATGGGTTACGCGATGGGCGCCCGCGTCACGTACCCGGACCGGCAGATCTGCGTGCTCATGGGCGACGGCGCGGCTGGCTTCTCACTGATGGACGCCGAGTCTCTGGTCCGCCAGCAGCTGCCCGTGGTGATCGTGGTCGGCAACAACGGCATCTGGGGCCTGGAGAAGCACCCCATGCAGGCCATGTACGGCTACGACGTAGCGGCCGACCTACAACCCGGCCTGCGTTACGACGACGTCGTGACGGCGCTGGGCGGGGCCGGTGAGACCGTGGAGAAGTCGGGCGATCTCGGGCCGGCGCTGAAGCGGGCGTTCGCTGCCGGCGTGCCGTATCTGGTGAATGTGCTCACCGACCCGGCGGACGCGTACCCGCGGTCGTCCAACCTGGCTTAGGGCCGCTACTCCTCGTTCTTCTTCAGGTCGCGTTCCCACTGGTCCAGCAGCTCCCGTTCGCGGCGGGACTGCTCGGTGTCCATCGAGCGCAGGAAGTCGGGGTCGTCGTCGGGCGACATCGGGCGGGGCCGGGCGCGGCGCACCGGCCCGCCCTCGCGCGGCGGCGGCAGCGGGCGGCCCCAGATGAAGTAGGCGAGCGGGCCGAGCAGCGGCACGAGCAGGATCACGAGGACCCACAGGATGCGCGGCATGGCGCGGACCCGATCGGCCGATAGCGCACTGATCAGCGCGAGCACGAGCAGGACGAGTTGCACCGCAGCGAGGAAGACGAACACCCGGACCATGAAGCAATGATGACGCGCCTTGCTGGGAACGGCGACGGTCTGGGCCGAGCGGTCCTCACAACAGGACGAGAACCGTGCCCAGCAGGGAGCATGCGACGGTGAGCAGCGCATAGCAGAGCACCGTGCGGCGGCCCGGTTGCGGCGGCCACCGGCGCAGTCCGTGTGCCCGCCGATAGCCGAGGGCGACCAGGGCCGCCCAGCCGGCCAGCATGATCCCTGCGATCAAGATCACTGCGGGTCGCGCGCTGGGCGCGAAGGCCGGCCGTGCGGCCAGCAGCGCGACGGCAGCGGCGGACATCCCGGTACGCCGCCAGGCAAGCCGGGTGCGTTCCGCGGCGGCTCCCGGGTCTTTCTCCGGCTGAGCTGCGGGGTCGGTCGCCGGGCGTCGGTCTCCCGGCTCGGTCACCGCCAGGCCTTGATGAGGACGGCGATGACCAGGAGCACTGCGCCGACCGCGACGATCAGGGCCAGGATGGCGGGGAAGCGAGACCGGGGCAGGTCGGTGCCGAGGCGCATGGCTTTTTCCGTACGCGCCCAGTGGTCGACGGCACGGACCGCGACCACCCCGCCGAGCAGCAGCAACGCCACCGCGATGATCTCCCGCAGGTGGGTGATGGGCAGCGGTGGCAGGAACTGGGCGCAAGCCAGACCGCCGGCGAGCAGCGCCAGCGCGGTACGAATCCAGGCCAGGAAGGTGCGCTCGTTAGCCAGGGAGAAGCGGTAATCCGGTTTCTCGCCGGCCATCGGGGTCCGCTGGGGGTCGAACCACTGAACAAGCACGCCGTCGATTATTGACCTGATCGGTGCAGAATGCCTCCGGCGGGCGGTCCGGAGTGCGCCATCTCATGGCTCAAGTCCTGCCACAATCGGCGGATCTCCATACTGAGGCAGGCTTCGCGGGGCTTGCCGCAGCTGCACCATGCTCCCTCCGGCCCGGTCGGGGCATGCGGTGGGGGAGGATGGTCTTCGAGCGGGGCCGGCCCGCTCGCAGAAGGAGTGCTCTGTCCGGACATGTCGCAATACCTCCTCGACTCGACTGTAGCGATCTTGGAATCGCCGCGGGTGAGGTGAGTCACTCTCGGTGGCGGGGAACCACAAGCTACCGGCGGGTAACATTCGGAGGAAACGCGAAACCGGCTGCATGGCGTGCGTCCATAAACAGGAGGGTCGTCGAAGCGCGATGAACATCGTCGTACTGGTCAAGCAGGTGCCCGACTCCGGTGCCGAGCGCACCCTGAGCGCGAGCGACAACACCGTCGAGCGCAGCTCGGCGAACAACGTCATCAACGAGATGGACGAATACGCCATCGAAGAGGCGCTGAAGATCAAAGAGGCGCACGGTGGCGAGGTGACCGTCCTGACGATGGGTCCCGCCGGTGCGACCGAGTCCATCCGCAAGGCCCTCTCCATGGGTCCCGACAAGGCCGTGCACGTGCAGGACGACGCCCTGCACGGCTCGTGCGCCGTGGCGACCTCGAAGGTCCTCGCCGCCGCCCTCGGCACGCTGAACGCCGACCTGGTGCTCTGCGGCTCCGAGTCGACCGACGGCCGGGTCCAGGTCATGCCGCACATGCTCGCCGAGCGGCTCGGCATCGCGGCGCTGACCGGTGCCCGCAAGCTCACCGTCGACGGCGCGCAGCTCACCGCCGAGCGCCAGACCGACGAGGGCTACGAGGTCGTCACCGCGGCCACGCCGGCCGTCGTCAGCGTGTGGGACACCATCAACGAGCCGCGCTACCCGTCCTTCAAGGGCATCATGGCGGCCAAGAAGAAGCCCGTGCAGACCCTGTCGCTTGCCGACCTGGGCGTCTCGGCGGACGAGGTCGGCTCCGCCGGCGCCACGTCGGCCGTGCTCGAGTTCGCCGCCCGGCCGCCGCGCAGCGCCGGCACCAAGGTCACCGACGAGGGCAACGGCGGCGCGCAGCTCGTCGAGTACCTCGCCACCGAGAAGTTCGTCTGAGAAGGGGTCCCACCATGGCTGAAGTACTGGTCGTCGTCGAGGCCTCCCAGGCTGCCGGCGTCAAGAAGGTCACGCTCGAAATGCTGACGATCGCCCGCGGTCTGGGCGAGGTATCGGCGGTCGTGTTCGGCGACGCGGGCGATTTCACCGCCAAGCTCTCCGAGTACGGCGCACAGAAGATCTACGCCGCCACGGGCGAGGACGTCGAGGGCTACCTCGTCGCCCCCAAGGCCACCGTCGTCGCCGAGCTGGTCAAGCGCGTCCAGCCCGCCGCCGTCCTGCTCGCCTCCACCCAGGAGGGCAAGGAGATCGCCGGCCGCCTCGCGGTCAAGCTGGACAACGGCCTGCTCACCGACGCGGTCGAGCTGGCCGCCGACGGTACGGCCACCCAGGTGGTCTTTGCCGGCTCCGCGATCGTCAAGTCCAAGGTCACCAAGGGCCTGCCGATCGTCACCATCCGCCCCAACTCGCTGACCCCGGCCCCCGCGCCGGCCACGCCTGAGGTGGAGCAGCTCACCGTCGCCGTCACCGACGCGGACAAGCTGGCCAAGGTCGTCGAGCGGGTCACCGAGCAGAAGGGCTCCCGCCCCGAGCTCACCGAGGCCTCGATCGTCGTCTCCGGCGGCCGCGGCGTCGGCAACGCCGACAACTTCAAGCTGGTCGAGGAGCTCGCCGACCTGCTCGGCGGCGCCGTTGGCGCGTCCCGCGCGGCGGTCGACTCCGGCTACTACCCGCACCAGTTCCAGGTCGGCCAGACCGGCAAGACGGTCTCCCCGCAGCTGTACGTCGCCCTCGGCATCTCGGGCGCTATCCAGCACCGGGCCGGCATGCAGACCTCGAAGACGATCGTCGCGGTCAACAAGGATCCCGAAGCCCCGATCTTCGAGCTCGCCGACTTCGGCGTGGTGGGCGACCTGTTCAAGATCGTCCCGCAGGCCGGCGACGAGATCCGCAAGCGCAAGTAACACCGCGTACCGCCACGACGGCCCGCCGACCTTGTTGGTCGACGGGCCGTTGTCGTCCCCCGGCGTCCTTGGGGGCGGGCGCGGCGAATCGGTTGACGGGTCAAGGCATAAGCTTCACTGCGATGGCCTACCTGGATCACGCGGCGACCACGCCGATGCTCGCCGAGGCGCTCGACGCGTACGTCGCAGCGGCCCGGCAGGTCGGCAACCCCTCGTCCCTGCACGCAGCCGGCCGCGGCGCCCGCCGGCTCGTCGAAGAGTCCCGCGAACGCATCGCCGCTGCCCTCGGGACGCGGCCCTCCGAGGTGATCTTCACCAGCGGAGGGACCGAAAGCGACAACCTGGCGACCAAGGGCATCTACTGGTCCCGGCGCGCCGCGGACTCCCGCCGTACCCGCGTGGTGGCGTCGGCGGTCGAGCACCACGCCGTGCTGGACGCCGTGCAATGGCTGGGCACCCACGAGGGGGCGACCGTCGACTGGCTGCCGGTCGACGGCGCCGGCCGCGTCGACCCAGCCACCCTCGAAGCCCTGCTGGACGCGCACGGCGACGAGATCAGCGTGATCAGCGTCCAATGGGCGAACAACGAGGTCGGCACAGTCCAGCCGGTGACCGCCCTCGCGGCCCTTGCCACCCGCCACGGCATCCCCTTTCACACCGACGCCGTCCAAGCCGTCGGACAAATCCCGGTGGACTTCGCCGCCAGCGGCGCGGCCGCCCTCACGGTCAGCGGACACAAGCTGGGCGGGCCGGTCGGCGTCGGCGCCCTCCTGCTGAGCCGCGACGTCGCCGCCACCCCGCTCCTGCACGGCGGCGGCCAGGAACGCGATGTCCGCTCCGGCACCCTCGACACCCCCGGCGTGGTGGCGTTCGCCGTCGCGGTCGAGGCCGCGGTCAAGAGCCAGCAGGAGTACGCAACCCGGATCGCCGCCCGCAGAGACGACCTCGTCCGCCGCGTCCGCGCCGCCGTACCCGATGCGGTCCTCAACGGTGACCCGGTCGACCGCCTGCCGGCCAACGCGCACTTCTCCTTCCCCGGCTGTGAGGGCGACGCGCTGCTGCTGTTGCTGGATGCGCAGGGGATCGCGTGTTCGACCGGCTCGGCCTGCTCAGCAGGCGTGGCGCAGCCCTCGCACGTGTTGCTGGCCATGGGCGCGGACGACGACCGGGCCCGCTCGTCGCTGCGCTTCACCCTGGGCCACCCGTCCACCGACGCCGACCTGGACGCCCTGCTGGCGGCGCTGCCCGGGGCGGTCGACCGGGCTCGACGGGCCACAGCCTGGAAAACTCCACGCCTCTCCTGAAAGCGACCCGGCTCGCCGCCCCGCCCACAGCTCCGGGCGGCGCTGTCTTGCCGGGCGGCGCTGGTCTTGCCGGGCGGCGCTGGTCTCACTGCTGGAAGGCGGTGGGGGAGCGTCGGAGGCGCGGGCTAGGCTTGCCGGCGTGCGAGTGCTTGCAGCAATGTCCGGCGGTGTCGACTCCGCCGTCGCTGCCGCGCGCGCCCAGGATGCCGGCCATGACGTGACCGGCGTGCATCTGGCGTTGGCGCGGAATCCCCAGACCTACCGGACCGGGGCGCGGGGCTGTTGCACCCTCGAAGACTCCCGGGACGCGCGGCGGGCCGCGGATGTCATCGGCATCCCGTTCTATGTGTGGGACATGGCCGACCAGTTCCACGAGAACGTGGTCGACGACTTTGTCGCCGAGTATGCCGCGGGTCGCACCCCCAACCCGTGCCTGCGCTGCAACGAGAAGATCAAGTTTGCCGCGGTGCTGGACCGGGCGATCGCCCTCGGCTTCGACGCCGTGGTGACCGGTCACCACGCCCGCCTCGGCGCTGACGGTCTGCTGCGGCGCAGCGTCGACATCGCCAAGGACCAGTCGTACGTGCTGGCCGTGCTCACCCGCGCGCAGCTGGACCGGGCGATCTTCCCGCTCGGCGACTCGACAAAGGCGCAGGTTCGCGAGGAGGCCGCCGCTCGCGGACTTGCCGTCGCGGAGAAGCCCGACTCGCACGACATCTGCTTCATCGCCGACGGAGACACCCGCGGCTTCCTCGCCGGCCGCCTGGGCGAAACCCCCGGCGACATCGTCGACGGCCGCACCGGCGCGGTGCTCGGCCAACACGCCGGCGCCTACGGGTACACGGTCGGCCAGCGCAAGGGATTGGACCTGCGTGTCCCGGCCCCCGATGGCCGCCCGCGGTATGTCCTGTCGATCACACCGAAGACCAACACCGTCACCGTGGGTCCGCGCGAGGATCTGGCGGTCAGCACGGTGACCGCGGAGCGCCCCATCTGGCATGGCGTAGCCACACCGCTGGCGTGTGAGGTCCAGCTCCGCGCCCACGGCGAGGTCGTCGGCGCGGAGGTTGCCGTCGACGACGCGGGCTTCATCGCACGGCTGCGCACTCCGGCCCGCGGCGTGGCAGCCGGCCAAGCGATCGTGGCGTACCAGCCGGACCCGGACGGAGACATCGTCCTCGGCTCAGCAACCATCACCGCCGGTCATGCCGACTCCTCGTCGGGCACCGACACTGGGTCGGCGGTCGAGCCTCGGGAGCCGGGCGTTTCGGTCGGTGGTCGCGGTGATGAGGCTGGGTCGGCGGCTCCCGTTGCCTGATTTTCCCTGGCCGGCGGGTGCGGCGACCGGAATCGGGTCGTTGCCCGGCACCGATGTCACCGAGGCGCAGCGGCTGATCGTCGGCGAGCTGCCCGAGCTGCCGCACCTCGCCGAGCTGCCGGGACGCGGCCCCGGCGCCGATCTGATCGGCCGCGGGACCGGGTTCCTCGTCGAGCTGCCGGTCCAGCTCTACGCCGGACGGTGGCAGATCGCCCCACGAGCCGGCCGGGACCTGCGACGCACCGCCGACCTGCTGGAGCGGGATCTCGACCAGCTCACCGAGCGCGCTGACGGCTTCACCGGCACAGTCAAGGTGCAGGCCGCGGGACCATGGACGCTCGCTGCGAGCCTCGAACTGCCCATCGGCGGCCGGCTGCTGCGTGATCCTGGTGCGGTCCGGGACGTGACCGATTCGCTGGCCGAAGGGCTGCGTCGCCACGTCGCCGACGTCAGCAAGCGGCTGCCCGGCGCGACCGTGGTGCTGCAACTCGACGAGCCGTCGCTGTCGGCGGTGCTCGCCGGGCAGGTGCCGACCGAGAGTGGTCTGAGTGCCTACAAAGCCGTCGACGGCCCCGACGCCGCCAGCGCGTTGCGCACGGTGATCGAGGCGGCTGGTGTGCCGGTGGTCGTGCACAGCTGTGCTCCGGGCGTACCGTTGCCGCTCCTGCGGGATGCGGGGGCCGCCGCCGTGGCGCTCGACCTTGCGCTGCTGCAAGATCTCGATCCGTTGGGCGAGGCGATCGAGGCCGGGATCGGCCTCTTCGCCGGGGCCGTGCCCACGCTGCCGCCGTCCGCGGGTCGCGCGCCGACGTCGGCCCAGATCGCCGATCGGGTACGCACCCTGTGGCGCAAGCTCGGATTCCCCGCCGCCCGCCTACCGGAGCAGGTGGTGGTCACCCCGGCCTGCGGGCTCGCCGGCGCCACCCCGGAATACCTGCGTACCGTGCTGAAAGCCTGCCGCGACGCGGGACGGCGACTCGCCGAAGTGTGAGACGGACGCCGGCGGATCGCGTGGTCGTTGTCCGTCGATGGGCGGAAAGTCTGATCATTCGAGGTTCGACGGAAGCAGTGGCCGGGCACTATGCGAGACATGATTGGACGTCTCGACACCGTCGTCATCGACTGCCCTGATCCGCGCGCCCTGGCCCGGTTCTACACCGAACTGCTCGGCATGCACGTGGTGCAGGACGACGACGACTGGGTGCAGATCCGCACCGACTCCGACGGCCCGAGCATCGCCTTCCAACAGGCGACCGACCTGCTTCCGCCGCAGTGGCCCGACCATGACCGCCCGCAGCAGTTCCACCTCGACGTTCGGGTCGACGACGTCGACAAGGCAGAGAAGCGGGTGCTGGCGGCGGGTGCCAAGCGGCTCGACGGCGGCGGGGAGAAGTTCCGCGTGTACGCCGACCCGGTCGGGCACCCGTTCTGCCTGGTCTGGTAGCGATTTCCGGTTTGCGTGCCCGGGGTGGCGACTGTTGCCGTGCGGGTCGGCGGGATTTGTCAGGGGGTCCGGCTAACGTGCCTCCTGAACGCCGAACACGGAGGTCCCGGTGCCCGAGAAGCAGTCCCCGAACGCAGAGTCGGCGGCCGACGCCGCAGAGCTTGCCGCCGCTGAGGAGGCCAGCGCCGAGGGCGGCGGCAGCACCGGTGCGCCGCCGACCGCCGCGCAGGTCGCTGCCGCCGGCGCCGAGCCGACACCCGAGGCCAGTGCCCGGCACGCCGAGCTGAGCGAAGAGATCAGCAACCACCAGTACCGCTACTACGTGCTGGACGCGCCCACCGTGTCGGACGCCGAGTTCGACACGCTGCTGCGCGAGCTGACCGCGATCGAGGACGAGTTTCCCGCACTGCGAACGCCGGATTCGCCGACGCAGAACGTGGGCGGGACCTTCTCCACCCAGTTCACCCCGGTCGAGCACGCCGAGCGGATGATGTCGCTCGACAACGTCTTCGACGACGCCGAGCTGGGCGCGTGGGCCGAGCGGACCGTGCGCGACGCCGGCGGGCCGGTCGAGCTGATCTGCGAGCTGAAGGTCGACGGCCTCGCCATCAACCTCACCTATGAGAAAGGCCGACTCGTCCGCGGCGCCACGCGCGGCGACGGGCGCACCGGCGAAGACGTCACGCCGAACGTCCGCACTATCCGGGAGATCCCCGAGCGGCTGGCCGGCGACAACCCACCGGACCTGCTCGAGGTGCGCGGCGAGATCTACTTCCCCGGCTCCGCCTTCGCCGACCTCAACGCCGCACTGGTCGAGCAGGGCAAGGCACCCTTCGCCAACCCGCGCAACGCCGCCGCGGGCAGCCTGCGGCAGAAGGATCCGCGCATCACCGCCACCCGCGGCCTGCGGATGGTCGTGCACGGGATCGGCGCCCGTCAGGGATTCACCCCCACCTCGCAATCCCACGCCTACGAAGCCCTGAAGGACTGGGGACTGCCGACCAGCGACCGGTGGAAACTCGTCGACGACCTGGCGGGCATGCGAGAGTTCATCGCCTACTACGCCGAGCACCGCCACGACGTCGAGCACGAGATCGACGGGGTGGTCATCAAGGTGGACTCGGTGGCGATTCAAGGCCGGCTGGGCTCGACCAGCCGGGCACCCCGCTGGGCCATCGCCTTCAAATACCCACCGGAGGAAGTCACCACCAAGCTGCTCGACATCGACGTCAACGTCGGCCGCACCGGGCGCGTGACGCCGTTCGCGGTGCTCGAGCCCGTGCACGTGGCCGGGTCGACCGTCGCGCTCGCCACCCTGCACAACGCGCGCGAGGTCGAGCGCAAGGGTGTGTGGATCGGTGACACCGTCGTGTTGCGCAAAGCCGGCGACGTCATCCCCGAGGTGCTGGGCCCGGTGATGGACCTGCGGCCGGCCGACGCACGGCCGTTCGTCATGCCGACGGAATGCCCCGCGTGCGGCACGGCGCTCGCTCCCGCCAAGGAAAGCGACATCGACATCCGCTGCCCCAACTCCCGGTCCTGCCCCTCGCAGCTGCGGGAACGGTTGTTCCACCTGGGCAGCCGCAAGGCGTTCGACATCGAGGTGCTCGGCTACAAGTCCGGTCAGGCCCTGCTCGAATCGCAGATCATCACGGACGAAGGCGACCTGTTCCACATCACCGCCGAAGACCTGACCCGGGCGCCCTTCTTCGTCAACAAGGACGGCTCTCTCGGCAGCAACGCTGCCAAGCTGCTGGAGAACCTGGTCGAGGCAAAGCGGCGGCCGCTGTGGCGAGTGCTGGTCGCCCTCTCGATCCGGCACGTTGGTCCGACCGCAGCCGAGGCGCTGGCCCGGGACTTCGGCTCCATCGAGGCCATCGAAGCGGCGGTCGCCGAGGACCGGCTGGCGGAATTGTCCGCTGTGGAGGGTGTCGGCCCGACCATCGCAGAAAGCCTGCGCGAGTGGTTCGCCGTCGACTGGCATCGCGAGATCATCGCCAAGTGGCGTTCGGCCGGGGTGCAGATGGCCGATGAGCGTACGGAGGACGGTCCGCGTCCGCTGGAAGGCGTGTCCGTGGTGGTGACCGGCACACTCGCCTCCCATTCGCGGGATGCGGCAACCGAGGCGGTCACCTCACGCGGCGGCAAGGTGAGCGGCTCGGTCTCGAAGAAGACCGGCTTCGTGGTGGTGGGCGACAACCCCGGCAGCAAGTACGACAAGGCTTTGCAGCTCAAGGTGCCGGTGCTCGACGAGGCAGGCTTCGCGGTGCTGTTGACCGATGGGCCGGAGGCAGCTCGCGCTGTGGCGGAGATGGCCGAGGAGCCGCCAAAGGAGTAGCCGGCCGATGGGGTGGCTGGCCGTGCCAGCCGGCACTCTG
>NZ_JBITBX010000001.1:45179-762396 GCF_044452725.1 Actinoplanes sp. NPDC051859
TTGGCTGGGCGGTGGGCCTGGGTTGGGGTGGCTCTGGCTGGGCGGCGCTTTGGCTGGGCGGTGGGCCTGGGTTGGGGTGGCTCTGGCTGGGCGGCGCTTTGGCTGGGCGGTGGGCCTGGGTTGGGGTGGCTCTGGCTGGGCGGCGCACTGGCTGGGCCGGGCGCCTAGGTTGGGGCGGCTCTCGCTGGGCGGCGCTCTGGCTGGGCGGTGCGCCAGGCTCGGGCCGCGGTCAGGTTGGGGCCGCGGTCAGGTTGGGGCGGCGGTCAGGCTGAGGTGGCGCGTCCAGACTGAAACGGTGTCCGAGCCGGAACGTGCCGTTATGGCCGGGGCGGCGGTTGTCTGGGGCGGTGCTTTGGCTGACAGCGCCCGAATGGGAATGCTGGAGTGCTCCAACGGGTGAACAATCTCCCGTTCGCAGTCCTGGCACTTATGCCAATTTGATAACGGCGAGTCTGTTTCGCGTAGTTTTGTCGATATGGATCTAGTGTGAGGTGAATTCGGTCGATCGACGCCATCGTGGAGGTCGCGTGGGTGCCGCACAGCAGCGCCTTTGGACGCCGGGCGATCGGCGAGCTCGTCGGGCCAGGCGGGGCTCCTTAACTGCCATCGGTGGCGCCCTGCTTGTCGACGCCGTCCTCACTCTCGTGTTCGCCGATACGTTCGCCCGGCTGCCCACAGCATTCTGGGTGATGGCGGCATTGGCTCTCGCCGTCGACGCCCGGCCCTATGTCGTGGCGAACCGGCGGGCCGGATCGGTCATTCTGCCCTCGATCTGCTTTACGTTCGGGATCGTGCTGGCCTGGGGATTCGTGCCCGCCCTCGCCGTACAACTCGCGGCCATGTCAGTTGCCGGTATTCGGATGCGGCAGTCCGCCCGCCGGGCTTTCCATCTCGCGGTGCAGCACGGTTGCGCCCTCGCCGGGGCGGCTTTGGTGGCTGGGCTGTTCGGTTTGCGCCTGCATGCCGATCCCGACTGGGGCGACGCGCTGATCACCGTCGCCGCCGCCGTCGCCTGGATCGGCGCCCGGTACGGCCTCGACACCCTGGCTACCCGGCTGCTTCGCGGCGGACGCAAACGCCGCCGGGTGCAGCGTTGGGGGCTCGAGCTCTTCGCCACCGCGGCGCTGCTGCTGCTGGGGCCGATCGTGCTCGCCGCGGCGCAAGTCGGACTCGCCCTTGTGCCGTTGGTGCTGTTGGCTCTGCACGCTGTCCATCGGATGGTGCGCTCTGCCGGCGAATACGAACGAGCAGCCCGCGTCGATGTGCTCACCGGACTGCCCAATCGGCGGGCCTTGCAGGCCTCGGTCGCCGAACAGAACGGCCGCGAGGCGCAGCGCCCCGAGCATGGGATTGCCTTGCTGCTGCTCGACCTTGACCGCTTCCGTACGGTCAATGACGCCCTCGGGCACACCCACGGTGACCAGTTGTTGGTCCAGGTCGCCGAGCGCTTGGCTGGCGCCGTACCCGCGCATGATCTTGTCGTCCGGCTCGGGGGTGACGAATTCGCGGTGCTGGCAACCCGGGTCGACGGGCCGGCCGCGGCCCGGCGGATCGCGTCCCATCTGGTCGACGCGCTCGGTATGCCGTTCGCGTTGGACGGCTTGGTCATCGACGTCAGCGCCTCCATCGGCATTGCCGTGCAGTCTGAGCGCGGCGGTGACTGCGCCGTGCTGCTGCGCCAAGCCGAAGCCGCCATGTACGACGCGAAGCAACGTGGCGGGCAGATCGCGGTCTACGCCCGAGATGCCGAGCACCACACGCCCGATCTGACCCTGCTCGCCGACCTGCGGCACGCGTTGCAGCAAGAACCGGCCGAGGGTCTCACGCTCTATTACCAGCCGCAGATCGCCATCGCGACCGGAGAGGTCGTCGGTGTCGAGGCTCTGCTGCGTTGGCGGCACCCCGAACGTGGCGTCGTCGGCCCCGAGGAACTGCTGCGGGTCGTCGAGCAGACCCCGGTGATGCGGTTGTTGACCAGCCGGGTCCTGCGCGAGGTGATCGGACAGCTCGCGAGCTGGCAGGCTGCCGGCCGGCCGATCCGGGCTTCGGTCAACGTCAGCGTCCGTGACTTGCACGCCACCGATATCGCCGAAGAGATCAGAGACCTTCTGCTGCGCCATGAGGTGCCGGCCGACCTGCTGCAACTTGAGATCACCGAGAGCGCGCTGATGGCTGACCCGCACCGGGTTCTGGACACCATCACCCGGCTCGATCGGATGGGCGTGGCGATCTCGCTCGACGATTTCGGGACCGGCTTCTCCTCCCTGCAGCACCTGCGCAGGCTGCCGCTCTCCGAGGTGAAGATCGATCGGTCCTTCGTGCTCGGCATGGCTGCTGACCCCGGCGATGCGGCCATCGTCCGGTCGGTCATCGCGCTGGCCGGCTCGTTGGGCCTGCGGGTGGTCGCCGAGGGCGTCGAGGACGAGCGCACCTGGCGTGTGCTCGCCGCTGACGGTTGCCACGCAGCCCAGGGTTGGTTTCACGCGCGGCCGATGCCTGCGGAAGATTTTGCGGGTTGGCTGGCGCGGTATCGCCCACTGCGCCCAGGCCGGGAGCCTGATGCGTTGGCGACCACCTAGAAGAAGCATGGCGCCAGTCTGGCGGAGCGCCGGGCGGGGTCGCCGGTTATCCACAGATGGCAGTTATCCACAGACCGGGGAGCCGCCGGGCCGGCCGCCTGCCCGGGCAAATAGACTCGTCCGGTCAGCATCACCGACGGAAACCAGGGGGCACGATGGCCGCCATCTCCCGCGAAGAAGTCGCGCATCTCGCGCGGCTTTCGCGGCTCGCCGTGACCGAGGAGGAGCTGGACCAGTTCGCCGGTCAGCTCGACGTCATCCTCCAGTCCGTCGCCCGCATCGGTGACGTCGCGGCCGAGGACATCCCGCCCACGTCGCACTCGGTGCCGCTGACCAATGTCTACCGTGACGATGTCGTGCGGCCGAGTCTGACGCAGGAGGAGGCGCTCTCCGGCGCGCCCGACAGCGCCGAGGGCCGGTTCCGCGTGCCGCGCATCCTGAGCGAAGAGGAGTGAGCGCCGTGAGCGACGTCACCCGGATGACCGCGGCGCAGCTCGCGGGTCTCATCGCCGCCGGCGAAACCTCCGCCGTCGAGGTCACCACCGCGCACCTCGACCGGATCGCCGCGGTCGACGAGCGCGTCCACGCGTTCCTGCACGTCGACACAGACGGCGCGCTCGCCGCCGCTGCCGAGGTCGACGCCCGCCGCAGCTGCGGCGAACAGCTCGGTCCGCTGGCCGGTGTGCCGGTTGCGGTCAAGGACGTCATCGCCACCAAGGGCGTGCCGACCACCGCCGCCTCCAAGATCCTCGAAGGTTGGCGGCCGCCCTACGACGCGACCCTGGTCGAGCGCCTGCGCGCTGCGGGCACAGTCATGCTCGGCAAGACCAACATGGACGAGTTCGCGATGGGCTCGTCCACCGAATACTCGGCGTATGGCGCCACCAACAACCCGTGGGACCTCGGGCGCATCCCCGGTGGCTCCGGCGGCGGCAGCGCGGCGTCACTCGCCGCCTACGAGGCCCCGCTCGCCATCGGCACCGACACCGGCGGTTCGATCCGGCAGCCCGGCGCGGTCACCGGCACGGTCGGCGCCAAGCCGACGTATGGCGGCACCTCCCGTTACGGCCTCATCGCCTTCTCGTCCTCGCTGGACACCCCGGGGCCGTGTGCGCGGACGGTCGAGGACGCGGCATTGCTGCACGCGGTCATCGCCGGCCACGACGAGCGTGACTCGACGTCCATCCCGCAGCCCGTGCCGGACATCGTCGCAGCGGCCCGCCTCGGCGCGACCGGTGACCTGACCGGCGTCCGCCTCGGCGTGGTCAAGGAATTCGCCGGCGAGGGCGCCGAGCCCGGCGTCATCGCCGCGTTCCGCGAGTCCGTCGAGGCCCTCGTCAAGCTGGGTGCCGAGGTCGTCGAGGTCTCCTGCCCGCACTTCGAGTACGCCCTCCCGGCCTACTACCTCATCGCCCCCAGCGAAGCATCGTCCAACCTGGCCCGCTTCGACGGCGTGCGCTACGGCCTGCGCGCAGGCGACGACGGCAACCGCTCGCTCGAAGAAGTCATGTCGCTGACCCGCGACGAGGGCTTCGGCCCCGAGGTCAAGCGGCGCATCATCCTCGGCACCTATGCGCTGTCCAGCGGCTACTACGACGCGTACTACGGCCAGGCGCAGAAGGTCCGTACGCTCATCACACGGGACTTCACCTCGGCGTTTGAGCGGGTCGACGTGCTGATCTCGCCGACCACGCCGTTCGTGGCGTTCCCGTTCGGTTCGCGCACCGCCGACCCGTACCAGATGTACCTTTCCGACCTCTACACGATCCCGTCCAACCTGTATGGCGGCCCGGCGATCTCCGTGCCGTGCGGGCTGTCCGAAGGTCTGCCGGTCGGCTTCCAGATCATGGCGCCGACGATGGCAGACGATCGGATGTACCGGGTGGCCGCGGCGCTCGAGTCAGCAGTCGGCACCCTCACCCCGCCCGAGCTGTGACAATCCGGTGCCCCGGTCCGACCGGGGCACCGGCGCTTCATCAGAACACCGCTAACTAGGCTTGATTCCGTCAGGATGCCCCGCAGTCACCTGGAGTTTCCCGAATGAGTTCGACTGTGCATGTTTCATACGAGGACGCGACCGCCCGCTACGAGCCGGTGATCGGCCTGGAGACGCACGTCGAGCTGGGCACGAACACCAAGATGTTCTGCGGTTGCCCGACCGAGTTCGGCGCGGAGCCCAACACCCAGGTCTGCCCCGTCTGCCTGGCGCTGCCGGGTGCGCTGCCGGTCGCCAACCGGGCCGGCATCGAGGCCACCATCCGGATCGGCCTCGCCCTCAACTGCGACATCGCCACCTGGTGCCGGATGGCCCGGAAGAACTACTTCTACCCGGACATGCCGAAGAACTTCCAGACCTCGCAGTACGACGAGCCGCTGTGCGTGGACGGCTATGTCGACGTTGAGATCGACGGCGAGACCGTGCGCATCGAGATCGAGCGGGTCCACCTCGAGGAGGACACCGGCAAGACGCTGCACGTCGGCGGGGCCACCGGCCGCATCCACGGCGCCACCGAGTCGCTGGTCGATTACAACCGGGCCGGCATCCCGCTCGTCGAGATCGTCACGAAGCCGGTGACGGGGCTCGGCGCCAAGGCACCCGAGGTCGCCCGCGCGTACGTGACGGAGCTGCGCGACATCATCCGTTCGCTCAACGTCTCCGACGTGCGGATGGAGCAGGGCTCGATGCGGTGCGACGTCAACACCTCGCTCAACAAGCCGGGTGAGGAGTGGGGCACCCGTACCGAGGCGAAGAACGTCAACTCCTTGCGGTCGGTCGAGCGGGCCGTGCGCTCCGAGATCATTCGGCAGGCCGGCCTCCTCGACGAAGGCATCGCCATCCACCAGGAGACCCGGCACTTCCAGGAGGACACCGGCGACACCCGGCCCGGCCGCTCCAAGGAGACGGCGACGGACTACCGCTACTTCCCCGAGCCCGACCTGGTGCCGATCGCGCCGGACCCGGCCTGGGTCGCCGAGCTGAAGGCCGCCCTCCCGGAGCGGCCGAGTGCCAAGCGCGCCCGCCTCCGCGAGGACTGGGGCATCAGCGAGCTCGACATGCAGTCCGTGGCGAACGCCGGCGCGGTGGAGCTCATCGAGGAAACCATCGCCGCGGGTGCCAGCCCGGCCGGCGCCCGCAAGTGGTGGATGGGCGAGCTCGCCCGCCGCGCCAACGAGACCGGCGTGGAGCTGGCCGACGTCGGCGCCACCCCCGCCCAGGTGGCACAGCTGCAGGGCCTGGTCGATGACGGCAAGCTCAACGACAAGCTGGCGCGTACGGTCCTCGAGGGTGTCGTGGCCGGCGAAGGCGACCCGGCGCAGGTCATGGCGGCTCGGGGTCTCGAGGTTGTCTCGGACACTGGCGCTCTGCAGGCCGCGGTCGACGAAGCCATCGCCGCCAACCCCGACGTCGCCGCCAAGATCCGCGACGGCAAGGTAGCCGCGGCCGGTGCCCTGGTCGGCGCGGTCATGAAGACCACCCGCGGACAGGCCGACGCCAAAACTGTCCGGGACCTCATCCTCGCCCGCCTGAGCTGACCCGGCCGTCCTGGCGGTCGCTCGAGCTGTCGCGGTTGGCCCGGCGGCGTTCTGGACCGAGGCTGCCTGCTGGACCAGGCTGTCCCGGATGCGGCCTGGCTGTTTCGGATGCGGCCAGGCTGTTTCGGATGCGGCCAGGCAGTTTCGGATGCGGCCAGGCTGTCCCGGCGGCGACCGCCGCTGGTTCCGGCTGTACTGGCCGTTGCTGGAGTGGCCGGCCGGCTAGCCGTTCGGCGCCAGCTCGGAGATGGCGGCCCGGACCATGCGGCGTCCGTGCTCGGCCATTCGCGGGAAGGAGTGCCGGTAGTAGTCGATGCCGGTCAGCGAGGGGGCTAAGGCCCAGCCGCAGGCCCGCCGCCACGTGGCGGCGTCGCAGCCGAGAGCTTTCCGATAGGCCTGTCGGGCGGCGCCGGTGAAGGTCCACAATGCTGCTGCCACGTCCGGGGCCGGGTCGCCGACCCCGAGGGCGCCGAAGTCGATGACGGCGGTCAGCCGACCCTGCTCGGTGAGGAGATTGCCGGGCTGCAGGTCGCCGTGGATCCACACCGGCTCCCGGTCCCATTCTTCAGTGGCAAGGCACGCGTCCCAGGCTGCCTCGGCCGCTGTCACCGCAAACCCGTCGTCGTGTTCGGCGAGGCGGGACAGTGCCGACCGTACGCCCGCGTCTGCGTGTCGCAGAGCGGAACCTCGCGACCCCGGCGTCTTGACGGGGCCGTCGGACGGATCGATCGTTTGCAGGGCATGGACGAATGACGCGAGATCGCGGGCCAGGGCCTCGTTGGCGCAGCCCAGCCGCGGCGGAGTGCTTCCAGGCAACCACGGCACTACCGACCAGTGCCACGGATAACCTGCGCCGGGCTCGCCGACATGCAGCGGCACGGGGACTCGTGCGGGCAAGTGTGGGGCCAGCGCGGGCAGCCACTTCCGGTCTGTTTCTGCCTGGTCGACGGCCCACGCGACTTTCGGCATCCGGGCGAGGAGAGCGTCGCCGAGTCGGAAGAGCACGTGGTCGGTGCCGGCTACCTCATCGGGGAGGGGCAGCACGGGAAGGTCGGCCCAGTGCGGGCATTGCTCCTGCAGTAAGCGGCGTACCTGCTGCGGGGTGACCCGGACTTCGTGGGCATGCATGGGCATTCCGGCACGGTATTGCGGTGCGAAGGCGGGCGCTAAGCCATTTACTGCCGCCAGGTGTGACGTGCGCCGCAATCTAGGTAAGGCAAGCCTAACTATGATGGCTCCTCAGCACTTCGACCAAGGGGACCGTCATCATGGAACGCCCGCTGCGGGTTGCCGTCATCGGAACCGGCCCGGCCGGCATCTACGCCGCCGATCACCTGATCAAGGCCACGGAGGCGGTGACGGTCGACATCTTCGATCGACTGCCGACCCCGTACGGGTTGATTCGCTATGGCGTGGCTCCGGATCACCCGCGGATCAAAGAGGTGGTCAACGCCCTGTATCGAGTGCTGGACAACCCGCGGATCCGGTTCATCGGCAACGTCGAGTACGGGGTCGACATCAAGCAGGAGGAGCTGCGCCGCTTCTACGACGCCACGGTCATCGCCACCGGTGCGGAGAAGGACCGGCCGCTCGACATCGCGGGCATCGACCTGCCGGGCAGCTTCGGGGCCGCGGACTTCGCCTCCTGGTACAACGGGCACCCGGATGTGCCGCGGGACTGGCCGCTGGCCGCTCGCCAGGTCGCGGTGATCGGTGCGGGCAACGTGGCCGTCGACGTGGCGCGGATTCTGGCCAAGACCGCCGACGAGCTGCTCGAGACGGAAATCCCGGACAACGTCTACCAGCATCTGAAGGCCAGCCCGGTCACCGACGTGCACGTGTTCTCCCGGCGCGGACCGGCCCAGGTGAAGTTCACGCCGATGGAGCTCCGCGAGCTCGACGCGTCGCCGAACGTCGAAGTGATCGTGCACCCGGAGGGTTTCGAGTTCGACGAGGGCAGCCTTGCCGCGATGCGGGCGACCCGGCACGTGAAGATGTGCGTCGACATTCTGCAGAACTGGGCGGTGCGCGATCCGCGGGACCGGCCGCGCCGGCTGCACCTGCACTTTATGCAGGCGCCGGTTGCGGTGCTCGGTGCTGACTGTGTGTCCGGTCTGCGTACCGAGACCCAGGAACTGACCGGTGACGGCTGGGTCCGCGGCACCGGCGAGTTCACCGACTGGCCGGTCCAGGCCGTGTACCGGGCGGTCGGCTATCTGAGCCAGGCGCTTCCGGAGCTGCCGTTCGACCACGCGACCGGGACCATTCCGCACGCGGCCGGCCGCGTGCTGGACCTCGACGGCGAGCATCTTCCCGGCATGTACGTCACCGGCTGGATCAAGCGTGGCCCGGTCGGGTTGATCGGGCACACCAAGGGGGACGCCGGCGAGACCGTCGCCAGCATTCTCGAGGACGTGGATCGGTTGCCGACCGCGCCTGAGCAGAGCCCGGCTGCGATCCTGGCTCACCTGGCCGGTCGGGGCCTGCGGGTGACGACCTGGGCCGGCTGGCAGCGGCTGGACGAGCACGAGATCGCGCTTGGCGTGCCGCAGGGCCGCAAGCGGGTCAAGGTCGTGTCCCGGGCGGACATGACCGACATCTGCGCCGGCTGATGCCCTGTTGACGCAGCGTCAGCGGCTAGGGGTGCTGCTGGCGCTGGTGGAGGGTGCCGGCGTGGGCTCGGGCTCGATGCCGATGACCTTGCGCTGCATTTCGACGTTGGACTGGCCGGTGCCGCCGAGGTTGATGTCGTCGTACGCCTTCAGGGTCTGGTTCTCATCGAAGTAGAGGACCGACAGCTGCAGCGGGGTCGGATCTTCCTTTTCCAGGCCGCGCAGTCCGGCGCCGCCGGTGGAGCCTTCGATCAGGAGGCGGGTCTGGGTGGTGGGCGTCGGGGCGGCAGACGGTGCGGGAGACGCCGATGCTCCGTCGGTCGGGGCGGTGGGGGCCGGCAGGATGCGGACCTCCCGCCGGTGGGTGTGGCCGGCGAGGACGACGGGGACGACGCCGGACAGGGGTGGTGCCATGGCGGGGTCGTGGACGAGGGCCACGCCGATCGGGGTCTTGGACTGGCGGATGGTGGTGGCGAGGCGTTCGCCGGCCAGCAGGAGTCGGTTGGCAGCCGGGTTGGCGGGGTCGGCGGCCTCGGGGGTTTCGCTCTTGTCCGGAGTGAACTCCGGATCGCCGATGCCGGCCAGCGTCAGGCCGTTGATCGTGTAGGTCGCGTTGTCCAGCACGACGGCGTTCTTCTGCCGGGCCACCGCCGCCTGGATGGCCGCCGAGTCATGGTTCCCGCGGACGTAGATGTACGGCACGCCGATCTGGCTGATGCCGTTCACATAGGTGGTCTCGGCGCTGCTGCCCCAGTCGACGATGTCGCCGGTGTCCACCACCGCGTCGATGTCCCAGGATTTGACCACGGTCTTGATGACGTTCCAGGTGGTCGGGTTCAGGTGCAGGTCGGAGACGTGCAGGATCCGGGTGGTGTTGCCGGACGGCTCCACCGGCAGGCTGGACACCGTGGTGTAGATCCGGCTGACGTTGCCGACGAGCTGCGCGAGCTGGTCGGCGTACCGGCCGTAGTTGTCCGCGATTCGGCGTGCGTCACCCACGACCGCGGGCGCGTTGACCAGCAGGCCTTCGTAGCGTGGCTCGCCGATCGAGTCGGGACGGATGGTGCCCGCGGCAAGGCCCATGCTGCCGCCCGTCACGACCAGCGCCAGCACCCCCGCCGTCGCCACCCGGCGCAGGTTGCGGAAGATGATCGCGGCCAGGACCAGCGCGCAGACGATCGCCGCGCCGAGCGCGCGCAGGCTCAACTGGAGGACGCCGCGGGTCACGTCGTCGACCGCGGACTGACCGGCCAGGCCGATGGCGGTCGGGTCATCGATCAGTGCCTCGGTGCGTTGTTGGTCCAGTGCGCCGAGATTGACCTTCAGGTGCAGCGGGCCGTCGTGACTGTCGAGGTGCAGGGAGCCCAGGGGCGGGATGTCGACCTCGGTGCCGCCCTCGAGTGACGGGCTGATGGACATGTCGGCACGGAACGGGCCGACCGGGATCTCCGACTGGGCCAGCAGCATCGTGCCGAGTACGACGCCGGTGAGGCTGACCAGCAGCACGGCGGTCGCCACGCGTACGCGTTGCGCCCACTCGTGCCGCCAGACGCGTACGGCGGCGGCGGTCAGCTCGGAAAGTTTCTTCTTCATGGTCAACGGCTCACCTGCCCCCGTGTGCCGGTCGTCAAACGGTACTGCCCGTCAGCTGCGGCCCGCGCCGCCATCGGAGAAGACCAGCCGCAGGATGCGGTCGTCATCGGATTTTGCGTCGCCGCCGTCCTCGTGGTTCGAGGTGGCGACCCAGAGCGAACCGTCCGGCGCCGCGGACAATGCCCGCAGCCGACCGTACTCGTTGGTCAGCAGCGCGCGGGGTTGGCCGAACACGGTGCCGTTGCCGGTCACGTCGACCATCCACAGCCGCTTACCCTGCGGGCAGGCCGTCGCGACCATGCGTTCCAGCACGGCGACGCCCGCGCAGGACGACTCGGCGCTGGGCCAGCTGATCAGCGGATTGGTGAACTTGGCGTCGGTGCTGGTGCCGTCGGCGGCCGCCCAACCGTAGTTCTTGCCTTTCTGGATCACGTTGAGCTCGCCGGTCTTCGGCTGACCGGACTCGCTCGCGTACATCCGCTTGGTGGCGTCCCAAGCGATGCCCTGCACGTTGCGGTGACCGGACGACCAGACGGGGGAGTTCTTGACCGGGTTGCCCGGTGCTGGCTTGCCGTCTGAGGTGATGCGGAGAATCTTGCCGCCGAGGTTCTTCGGGTTCTGGGCCTGTGTGCCGCCGGAGTCGTCCCCGGTCGTCACGTAGAGCTGGCCGTCCGGGCCGAAAGCGAGCTGGCCGCCGTTGACGTCCCGTGCGTGCGGGATGCCGGTGAGGATCGGCTCCGGCTTGCCTTTCAGCTTCAGCTTCGCGACCCGGTTGTCCTTCGCCGTGGAGTAGTAGACGAAGACGGTCTGGTCTTTCGCGTAGTCGGGCGAGACCGCGAGGCCGAGCAGGCCGCCGTCGCCGCCAGCGGTGACCTCGGACAGCCGCTGCACTTCGGTCACCTTCAGGCCGGCGGGATCGGAATCCGGTCCGACCTGGAGGAGCCGGGCTGTGTCGCGCTCGGTGACCAGCGCCGAGCCGTCGGGCAGGAAGGCGATGTCCCACGGCACCTCCAGGCCCTTGGCGAGCACGGTGACGGCCACCTCACGTTCGCCACCGCCCTGCGGCGCGGACGAGACGGAAGGCGCCGGCAGGTTGGGTGGCGCCCCGGCCACGTCGGGATCCGGCGGGCCGAAGCTGCAGGCGGACGTGAGCGCCAGCACGGCACCGAGCACGGCACAGGCGCGGCTGCGGACGGTCACACGGTTTCCTCGGTCACCAAACCAGGGTAGCCGCGGGCGAACTCGCGTCTGCGGCCCCGACTAGTTTGATGACGTGAAGGTATGGGTCGCCCACGAAGCGGGCCGGGAGCTGCTCGGCGAGCTGCCCGCCGGCGTCGACGTCGAGGTGTGCACGGGTACGCAGGCATTCCCGTCGGATCCGGCGGGGGTGCGATTCTGGGTGCCGCCGTTCCTCGCGACCGCACACACCGTGGGCTGGTTGCCCGGGTTCACGAAACTGGAAGCGATCCAGCTGCTCACTGCCGGGGCCGACGTCTGGGTGGGACAGGTGCCACCGGGCGTGACGTTGTGTGACGCGCGGGGCGTGCACGACAAGCCGGTCGCCGAGTGGGTGCTCGGTGCCGCCATCGGGATGTTTCGCCGGTTTCCTGATTTCGTACGCGCGCAGGAGCGCGAGGACTGGGCGACGAAGAAATTCGCGCCTACCCCCGAACTCACCGGCAAGCGGGTGCTGATCGTGGGCGCCGGCTCGATCGGCAGGGCCATCGAGGAGCACCTGGCGCCGCTGGGCGTGACGGTGACGCGGGTCGCTCGCACCGCCCGGCTGGCTGAAAAGGTGCACGGGGTCGATGAACTGCCGCGCCTGCTGCCGTACGCGGAGGTGGTGATCTTGGTGGTGCCGTTGACCGAGCTGACCCGTGGCCTGGTGGATGCGGGGTTTCTGGCCGCGATGCCGGACGGCGCGTTGCTGGTGAACGCCGCGCGGGGTCCGGTGGTCGACACGGATGCCCTGGTCGCCGAGCTGGAGTCGGGGCGGTTGTCGGCAGCGATGGATGTCACCGATCCGGAGCCGCTGCCGCCTGGTCACCCACTGTGGCGGCTGCCGAACGCGTTCCTGACGCCGCACGCCGCCGGCACGGTGGATGGTCTGCTGCCGCGGGCTTACGGTCTGGTCGGTGACCAGCTCCGCCGCGTCGTGGCCGGTGAGCCGTTGATCAATCAGGTGTCGGAGGGCTACTGACCTCTTGGCCGCCGGCGGCGAGCACGCGGGCGAGATTTGCCGTGGTGACACCGGTGAGTGGGACCGCCCGTCCGTCCGTGAGCAGGGCCGAAATGCGGCCGCGCGGATCCGGGGCCAGCTCCCGCACCGCTGTCCAGGGCACGAAGATGGCGCCGAGCAACGCGCGCACGGTCAAACCGTCCTCGGCCACGTCGGTGCCCGCCCGCAGCGACCAGACCAGGACCGCGAACGGAATGAGCAGGATCGGCAGGAACCGCCAGTTCGCCGCCGGGAGTGCCATGGTGCCGAGCAACGCGATCAAGGCGGCGAAGAACAGAGCGCCGGGCTTGCGGACGCGCAGGAGGGGCTTACGACTCACGTTCGTCATCCTCGCACCCGCCCGATGGACGTTTTTTGTCGGACCCACGCCCCATACTTTTTCCATGACCGAACTGCTCGCCATCGGCACCCAAAAAGGCCTGTTCCTCGCCACGAGCAACGATGACCGGCAGAGCTGGCAGGTCAGCTCTGCGCACTTCGCCGGGCAAGCCGTCTACTCCGTCGCCTTCGACACCCGGGGCCCGGCCCCGCGCGTGCTGGCCGGGGTGGACAGCTCCCATTTCGGGCCGAGCGTGGCCGTCAGCGACGATCTGGGTGAGACCTGGCAGGAGCCGGACGCCGCGCCACTGGCCTTCCCCGCGGATGCCGGCGCGACGGTGGAGCGCGTGTGGCAGATCGTGCCCGCGGGCGCCGATCAGCCCGGTGTCGTCTATGCCGGCACCCAGCCGTCCGCGCTGTGGCGCTCTGCTGACGGCGGTCAGACCTATGCGCTGGTCCGCGGCCTGTGGGACCACCCGCACCGGCCCGATTGGGGTGCCGGATTCGGCGGCCAGGCGGTCCACACGATCCTGCCGCACCCCGCCGACCCGCAGCGGATTCTGGTGGCGATGTCCACCGGCGGCGTCTACCGGACCGGCGACGGCGGCGAGACCTGGGCGCCCGCCAACGACGGCATCAAGGCCTACTTCCTGCCCGACCCGTGGCCCGAGTTCGGGCAATGCGTGCACAAGGTGGCCCGGGACGGCGGCGACTCCGAGCGCTACTACGCACAGAATCACCACGGCGTCTACCGCTCGACCGATGGCGGCGAGACCTGGCAGTCCATCGCTGACACCCTCCCCGCCGATTTCGGCTTCGCGATGGTGGCGCACCCGAGCACTCCTGGCACCATCTGGAATTTTCCACTGACCAGCGACGGCGAACGGCACCCCGTGGACCTGATGTGCCGGGTCTTCCGCTCGACCGACGCCGGAGCCACCTGGCAGCCGATGGAGCGTGGCCTACCCCAGGACCGTTACTACCCGGTGGTGCTGCGCGACGCGATGTGTGCCGACAACGCCACCCCGGCCGGCGTCTACTTCGGCACCCGGGCGGGCGACGTCTTCGCCAGCCGCGACGAGGGCGAGAATTGGTCCACAGTGGCCGCGCACCTGCCGGACGTCCTCTGCGTGCGGGCGGTGCAGATCTGATGCCTACGCTGCTGGTGCCGGGTGTGCTGCGCACGGAAGCGGGCGGCGCATCCCACTTGGATGTCGACGCCGACGGCTCGCTGAAAGCGGTTCTCGACGAGGTGGCCCGGCGTTGGCCGCGGCTGGAACGCCGGATCCGCGACGAGAGCGGAGCCCTGCGCCGCTACGTCAACGTCTATGTGGACGGGGAAGACTGCCGTCGGTCCGGCGGCCAAGACACCCCGGTGCCGCCGGCGGCCGAGATTCAGATCCTGCCCTCGGTCGCGGGGGGATAACTTTCCCGGACAGGCGTAACCTGTCCGAGGGGCGATCGTTTCCCGGGTGGAAGCGGCGTCCCCTGCGCCGAATTCTGCTCCGCCCACCCCTTGACCTCCGCAGAGGATCTCGCAGTCGTGGCAGCGCCGCCCCCCGCACGCCCTGCCACCCGGGCCGGCACCCGGGTGTGGTTTCTGCTCGCCCCCGCCGCAGGCGCAATCGTGTTGCTCGCCGGCACGGGCGGGTTGCTGCCGCCACTGACTGCGCTCGCGGCCGGGGTCGGCATCGTCGCCCTGTTCGCCACCGCTGTGCTGTGGCACACCGCGCTGGCTATTCACCACCGCGAAGGTGTCTTCGCCGCCTGCCGCGGCGCCGGCTTCATCGGTGTGGCGTCCCTAGCCACGGCTGCCACCTGCGGTTTGCTGCGGTGGCAGCCGCCTGGCGTTGCGCTCTGGGTCGCCCTCGGCCTGGGCACCGCCGCGTGCTTCTCGGTCCTCGGCACGATGCTGCTCCCCGGGTCCGCGGCCTCGGTCGCGGTGCGACTGCGGCGGGCCTTCGACGGCCTCGGCCTCGGCGTGAGCCTGGGCTTCGCGGCCTACCTGATCACCCCGCTGCAACACACACCCTGGTCCACGTTGGTCAATACGCTGCTCGCCGCGGCCGGAGTTTCAGTGGTGACGGTGATCGTGCTCCGCGCCCGACTGCACCGCCCCGCCGCCCTGCGCTGCGGGTTCGGGGTCATCGGCGTCCTCGCCACCCTCTGCGTGCTCGTCAACGTCGTGCTCAGCGGCCGGGTCGACTGGCTGGTGCCGCTGCTCGGCCTGGTGATCGTGGCCGGGCTGGCCCTGGCCGCCGATGGCGGATCCCGGCACCACCTGCCGCCCCGACTCGACAATCGCGAGCCCGACCACTACCTCTCCAGCTACCCGTTGCTTGCCGTGCCCGCCGGGGTCGGCGTGGTCGCCGCCCTCATCCACCTCATCGTGGTCGGCACCTTCAACACCACGGCCATCGCGCTCGGTGTGTCGATGGTCGCCGTCCTCACCATGCGTGAGCTGCTGGTGGTCAGCGACATTCGGCGCTACACCGCCCGGCTGCGGGTCAAAGAAGCGCACTTCCGGTCACTGGTCGCCGGTGCCACCGACCTCACTCTGGTGCTCGACGAACGACTCACGATCCGCTGGCAGTCGCCCGCGGCCGCCCGGTTGTTCGGGCTCGCCGACGCGGAGGTGGTCGGCCGGACCTTCCTCGAGCTCATCCACCCCGACGACGCGCCCGGAGCGCAGGCCGGCATCGAGGCGTTGCTGGCCGGGGAACACGCGGACGGGCCGCCCGCCCTGCTCAACGCCCGGTTGCGTGACGGCCACGGCATCTGGCGTGACACCGAGTCCACCGTCGCCGACCAGCGCTCGGTGCCCGAGGTCGCCGCGCTGGTGGTGCACGTCCGCGACGTCGGCGAACGCCGCCACCTCGAACGCACCTTGCACCGACTGTCCTATACCGACCAGCTCACCGGCCTCGCCAACCGTCGCGCGCTGATGCGGGACCTCCTCGAGTTCCGGCGCCGCGCCGGCCAGCAAGGCACCCTGCTCGTCATCGACCTGCACGGCGTGGCGGAGATCAACGACAGCCGAGGCCGGGAGACCGGCGACGCGGTGCTCATCGAGGTCGGCCGCCGCGTCCGCAGCCTGCTCGGCGAGGACGACGTGGCAGCCCGGCTGGGCGGGGACGAGTTCGCCGTCCTCACTCCCGACGGGGCGGTCCTCGCGTACGCGCTGGCTACCCGGATCGTCACCGCGGTGCTGGAGCCGTACGAGTTGCCCGGCATGATCGTCGAACTGCACACCAGCGTCGGCCTCGCCGAACTCGCCGGCGGCAAAGACTCCGAGGAAGTGCTGCGGCACGCCGACCTGGCTCGCAGCCGCGCCCGTCAGCTCGGCAAGGACCGCGTCGAGTGGTATGACACCGACGTCGAGATCCAGCTGCACCGCCGCATGGACCTCGAACGCGAACTCCTCGGCGCCGAAGCCCGCGGCGAACTCGACCTCGTCTTCCAGCCGGTCGTCTCGCTGCGCGACAACCGGCCCGTCGGCGTCGAAGCCCTGCTGCGCTGGCGCCACCCCACGCTCGGCACGATCCTCCCCGCCGAACTGTTCCCCATCGCCCGCGCGGTCGGCTGCGCCGCCGAACTCGACGAATGGGTCCTCGACGAGGCCTGCCGCCGCCTCAACGGCTGGAGCGCCAGCGGCACCGACTTCTGGCTGTCCGTCAACGTCGCCCCGCGGGAGCTCCTCACCGCCCGGTTCCCCGAACGCGTCGCCACTATCCTCGACCGCCACGGCATCGCCCCCGACCGCCTCGTCGTCGAAGTCCAGGAAACCTGGATCGCCGAAGACGTCCCCGCGATCGTCGCCTCCCTCGCCGGCCTCCGCACCCTCGGCGTCCGCGCCGGCCTCGACGATTTCGGTGCCGGCCAAGCCTCCCTCGCCCACCTGCGCCGCCTCCCGGTCGACCTGCTCAAACTCGACCAAACCCTGGTCAACGAGCCCCGCGAGCCGGGCAGCGCCCCGGCCGTCCTCGACGTGGTCGTCAGTCTCGGCCGCCGCCTCGGCCTGGAAATCGTCGCCAAGGGCCTCGAAACCCGGGACCAGATCGCCCTCGCCCGCCGCGCCGGCTGCCACTACGGCCAAGGCTTCGCCCTCGGCCGCCCCGCCCCGGCCGAGCGCATGGAGGCCTACCTGGAAAGCCACCGCATGTCATAAGTACGGCCACAGCGCCCAAACAACCGCAGCACCGACCCCAAGCCACCACGGACGCAGCCCCCGCGCCCGGCCCGCCGAGCGGTCGACCGCCGGGCATACCCGCGACACCGGCCCAGGTTAAACAGTCCGTCACAGCGCGTCGAGGAAGTCCTCGACGGCGGTGCCGACTGTCGCCAGAACTTCGGCATAGCGGCGCAGAGCCCCCGGCACTCGGAGGCTGTGCGTCCCCTCGGGAATCGTCAGTGTCTGTTTGCCAGTGGCCCGAGCCGCCTCGAGGATCCACAACCGGTCCGCCGTTCCCCCGATCAGCAGCGCGGGCGCCGAGCTTGCCGCGATTGCCCGCACCACCGTGTCGTCGGTCAACACCGGGGTGAGCCAGACCGCCGGCAAGCCCCACTCGGCAACCAGCGTGGCGGCGTACGAGCCCAGCGACTTCGCGACAACGACGGGAGACCGTCGCGGGTCCGCCGCCCGCACGCGGCGCAGTGCGGCCGCCACGTGGGCGCGGACGAACGGTTCGGGCGTTCGGGCCGTAACCGGGACCAGCGTGTCGCTGTCCACTTCGGAGATTGAGGGGTCGAACTCTGCGGTCGGCCAGGGAATGTCACGATCCGGGGTGGAGAACCACCCCGCCTATGACGGCTCACAGTCCCGCGGCCACGCTCGCGCCGAGAACGATGAGGAACGAACCGGTGCACGCCTGGACGCGGCGGTGCACGGCTGGGCGGCTGGTGAAGGCCCGGCCGCGGTCGACGGCCCAGGTGAAGGCGACGTACCAGGCGGCGGTGACCAGTGCCCAGATTGCTCCAAGTGCCACATTGGACAGAAATACGGGACCGTCTGTCGTGACGAACTGGGGAAGCAGTGAGATTGCGAAGACGCCGGCCTTGGGGTTGCCCAGGTTGGTGGTCAGCCCCGCGAGCCAGGCGCGTGACCTGGCGGGTCCGAGGTCTGCCGGAGGCGTTTCGGGCTTACGGAGGGCCAGCAGCGTGGTGATGCCGAGGACGGCGAGGATCGCACCGCCCGCGATCCGGAGCAGCGCGTACATCGCGGGGTTGGCGAGCAGGACGGCGGACAGGCCAGCGGCGGCGGCGACGGACCAGATCACCAGGCCGGTCGCGGTGCCCATGATGCTCGCGAAAGCGGCTCGCCGCCCGTGGGTCAGGGTCTGCCGCAGCATGAGTGCCTGGCCGGGGCCGGGCAGCATCGCGAGGAGGAGCGTGGTCAGGACGAACGCGGGGATGTGAACGGGCATGTGCTCAGGGTGGCGGGCGTTCAGCGTTAAGAGAATGCCGGCATAGTTGGCCCAGCATTAAGTATTTTTACTGGGTGGATCCCGGACAGCTCAGGTTGCTGGCGCTGATCGGCCGGCACGGCTCGATGGCGGCGACCGCCGAGGCGCTCGGGCTCACCCCGGCCGCCGTCACCCAGCAGGTCGCCCGCGCTGAGCGCGAGCTCGGCACGCGGCTGGTGCATCGCGGACCGCGCGGTGCGTCGCTGACCGCGGCCGGTGAACTGCTTTCCGGGTACGGCCACAGCATCGACGCAGCGACGGCGGAGGCGGCGGACCGGCTCGACGCCCTCCGCGGCCGTCTGAGCGTTCGGTTGCGCATCGGCGCGTTCCAGGCGGCGGCCCTGCGGCTGCTGCCTCCGGCGCTGACCACGTTGCGCCACCGCTTCCCGGATGCTGATCTGTCCGTCACCGACATTCGCTCCGATCAGGGCGTCGACGAGGTCGCGGCGGGGCGCTTGGACATGGCGGTGCTCGCAGCCTGGGACGAGCCGCTCGCCGGCACCGAGCGGGTGGCCGTGCACCGCCTGATGCGCGACCCGATGGTGCTGGTCCTGCCCGACGACCACGCGCTGGCCGCCGCGGTGCCGGCCGGTGCGGCGCTCGGGCTGGATCGGCTCGGCGCGGAGTCCTGGGTCACCATCCGTGCCGGGCATGCCGCCCGCGCCCAGTTCGACCGGGCGGCCGCCGCCGCGGGCTTCGCGCCCCGAGTTCGGTTCGAGACGGAGTCGTACGACGTGGCGCAGGCTCTGGTCGGCACCGGTTTCGGTGTCGCCCTGGTGTCCCGGCTGGCCTTGATCGCCGCCCCAGGCACCACCCACCGCGAGGTCACCTCGCCGGGCCTGCACCGCGACGTGTTCGCGGTCACCGCCGCGGACTCTGGCGCCACCCCACTGGTGGGTGTCTTCCTCGGGCTGCTGCACGACGTCGCCGCCGATATCACGGCGGGCTGGCCGGAGCGCTGAGCCGGCAGCTGCGCGACCGGCCCTGCCGTGCAGCAAGGTCTGCGTGGGTCAGGGCCGGTCGGTGCTGCTTGTGTCTGCGGGTGTGCCCGTAATTATCAAGGAACCCGGCGGTATGCCCCGTCGCTTGCGCTGGTCGCCATCGAGGCGTAGGCCCGCAGGGCCGCCGAGACCGGGCGCTGTCGGTCGACCGGCGTGTACGGCTTGGGGCGCAGCTCTTCCTCGTGCCGCCGCTGTGCCAGTTCTTCGTCGGGCACCTGCAGGGTGATCGAGCGGCCCGGGATGTCGATGGTGATCTCGTCACCGGTCTGGACCAGGGAGATCAGCCCGCCGGATGCCGCCTCGGGGGAGACGTGCCCGATGGACAGGCCGGAGGTGCCGCCGGAGAAGCGGCCGTCGGTGATCAGCGCGCAGGCTTTGCCGAGGCCGCGGCCCTTGAGGAAGGATGTGGGGTAGAGCATTTCCTGCATGCCGGGTCCGCCGCGCGGGCCCTCGTAGCGGATGATCACGACGTCGCCCTCGACGACCTGCTTGCCGAGGATGCCCTCGACCGCCGCGTCCTGGCTTTCGTAGACCCGCGCCGGCCCGGTGAATTTCCACAGTTCTTCGGCCACGCCGGCGGTCTTCACCACGCAGCCGTCCGGCGCGAGGTTGCCGAACAGGATCGCGAGGCCGCCGTCCGCGGTGTAGGCGTGCTCCACCGAGCGAATGCATCCCGCGGCTGCGTCGGTGTCGAGGGTCGACCAGCGGTTGGTCGTGGAGAACGGCTGGGTGGTACGCACGCCGCCGGGTGCCGCGTGGAACAGCTCCATCGCCGCTGGACTGGGTGATTTGCCACGAATGTCCCAGTTGTCCAGCCAGGACGTCAGGTCCGGGGAATGCACCGAGCGGACTCCGGTGCGCAGTGCCCCGCCGCGGTGCAGCTCACCCAGCAGAGCCGGAATGCCACCCGCCCGGTGCACGTCCTCCATGTGGTACTTCGGGCTGTTCGGAGCGACCTTCGCCAGACACGGCACCCGGCGCGAGACCGCGTCGATGTCCGCCACGCTGAAGTCCAACTCAGCCTCGCGCGCCGCGGCCAGCAGGTGCAGCACCGTGTTCGTGGAGCCGCCCATCGCCACGTCCAGCGCGACCGCGTTCTCGAAGGCGTCCCGCGAAGCGATCGACCGCGGCAGCACCGACTCGTCGTCGTTCTCGTAGTACTCCTTGGCGATCTCCACGATCAGCGACCCGGCCCGCTCGAACAGCGCCTTGCGCGCGGCGTGCGTAGCCAGCGTCGAGCCGTTGCCCGGCAGGGCCAGGCCGATGGCCTCGGTCAGACAGTTCATCGAGTTGGCGGTGAACATGCCGGAGCACGAGCCGCAAGTCGGGCAGGCCGACCGCTCGATGGTGTCGAGCTGCGCGTCGGTCACGTTCTCGTTGGCGCTGGCGCTCATCGCATCCACCAGGTCCAGCTTCTCGTGCACCACGCCTTCGATGGCAACCGTCTTGCCGGCCTCCATCGGCCCGCCGGAGACGAACACCGTCGGGATGTTCAGCCGCAGCGCGGCGATCAGCATGCCCGGGGTGATCTTGTCGCAGTTCGAGATGCAGACCAGGGCGTCCGCGCAGTGCGCGTTGACCATGTACTCCACGGCGTCGGCGATCAGCTCGCGGCTGGGCAGCGAATAGAGCATACCGCCGTGGCCCATGGCGATGCCGTCGTCGACCGCGATCGTGTTGAACTCGCGACCCACCCCACCCGCCGCTGCGATCGAGTCGGCAACCAGACCGCCCATGTCCTTCAGATGGACGTGCCCGGGCACGAACTGGGTGAAGCTGTTGGCGATCGCCACGATGGGCTTGCCGAAGTCGTCGTCGGTCATGCCGGTGGCGCGCCACAGGGCACGCGCGCCGGCCATGGTCCGACCATGGGTCGAGGTCCGGGAGCGCAGCTCAGGCATCCCCCCATACTGCCACCGCGAGTAAGGACCGGGGGTGTGGCGGCACCGCGCATGTCCATCCCTCGGGATAGAGAAATCGATGCGCGTACGGCAAAGTGGTCGGGGTGCACTCACCGTCCGGCGTGGAGCTGGCCGGGCTGGCGAGCCTCCTGGCCGCTGTCCCGGCTGTCGCGCTGTTGGGCAATTCCGGCCGGCGACACACCGGCGCCGCCCGACGCGCCCACCTGCTGCTCGCCGCGGGAGCCGCCGTTGCCACCGGGGCCGCGCTGGCTGGGCTGGTCAGCGCCCTGTTCATGGCGCACGACGAGATGCGCCAGCACGTGCAGACCCTCGGCCAGGCCGTCGCGGTGGCGATGGCGCTGGGCACCCTGACCCTGCTCGCCGGCACGCTGATGCTGCCCGGCGCCGCGGAGAACCGCCGCGCCGCGTTGCGGCACCTGCTGGACGGCCTGGTCATCGCGGCGGCGATCTGGTTCGTCGGCTGGACGTTGGTTTCCGACCCGACCCGCATCCTCGGTGACCTGACCCCGGTGCGGTGCCTGTCGGTGCTGCTCGGCGCGGGGGTCGCCACCATCGGCGCCGGGCTCACCACGATCCTGGCCGTGCACGCCCACCGACCGCGGCACATCACCGTCCGGGTGTCGGCGGGCGTCACCCTGGTCGCGCTCTCCGCCACCCTCGTGCCGGGCGGCATCTGCCAGGGCGGGCCGATCGTGGTCCTGCTCGGCGCGCTGATGCTGCCGGCCGGGCTGGTCGTGGTCGCCCGAGCGGTCAAGGTCGCCGACCGGCCCGTCACCGTGGCGGGCGACATCACCCAACGCGGCACCGGCTATGCGTTCTGGCCGATGGCCGCGATGGTGCTCGCCGGCACCGCGCACATCCTGGCCGGCGGAGAGTTCACCGGCTTCGGTTTCCTCGGCGCCTGCATCGAGGGTTTCGCCCTCGTCAGCCGGCAATACGTGGCCCTCGGGGACGTCCGCAGCTACACCCTGCAGCTGCGGCAGCGGGAGGCGCACTTCCGCGAGCTGGCCCACACCGACCCGCTGACCGGGCTCGCCAACCGTCGCGGCCTGCTCCGGGCACTGCGCGAAACACCTGTTCCGGGCCACCCGCGCACGCTGGTCGGGCTGGACCTGGACGGCTTCAAGAATGTCAACGACATGCGCGGGCACGACATCGGCGACGCCGTCCTCACCGAGGTGGCCGAGCGGCTGCGCACCGTGCTCGGCGCCGGCGACGTCGCGGCCCGGCTGGGCGGCGACGAATTCGCGGCACTCATGCAGGCCACCCCGGACGAGGCGATGGCGGTGGGGGAGCGCCTGCTGGCCGTGCTCTGCGAGCCGTACGAGACGGAGGACGGGTCGATCTTCCTCTCGGCGAGCGTGGGCGTCGCCGGATCCCTGACGCCCGGCGACACCGGCGAGCTCATGCGCGACGCCGACCTCGCCCTGCGCTATGCCAAGCAGCGCGGCAAGAACCGGGTCGAGCGCTACCAGAAGCGCTACGACGAACTGCTGCGCCGGCACAGCGTGCTGGAGAACGAGTTGCGCCACGCCATCGACCGCGGTCAGCTGCGGCTCGTCTTCCAGCCGGTCGTCGCCCTTCCATCCGTACGCCCGGTCGGCGCGGAGGCCCTGCTGCGCTGGCACCACCCCGAGCTCGGTTCGGTGCGCCCCGACGAGTTCATTCCGGTCGCCGAGGAGTCCGGCCTGATTGGTTCGCTGGGTGCCTGGGTGCTGGACCAGGCGTGCGCCCAACTCGCCCAGTGGCTGGCCGCGAAGCACGACGTGTGGGTCTCGGTGAACCTGTCGCCCAAGGAGCTGCACGCCGCCGACTACGCCGGTCAGGTGGCAGCGGTCCTCGACAAATACGGCGTGCCGCCGCAGCGCCTCGTGCTGGAGGTGACCGAGCACGCGGTTGCCACCGACATGGACGAGCTGATCCGCCGCCTGGTCGAGCTGCGGTCCACCGGTGTGCGCATCGCGTTGGACGATTTCGGCGCCGGCTATTCCTCGCTCGGACAACTGCGGAACCTGCCCGTCGACATCCTGAAGATCGACCACGCGCTCGTCGCCGAGCCGGAGTCCCGAACCGGCATGGCCGCGCCGCTGGTCGACGTGGTGGTGCGATTGGGCCACCGGCTCGGCCTCGAAGTGCTCGCCGAAGGCATCGGCACACCCGCGCAGCGCGAGGTGGTCGAGGAGGCCGGCTGTCGGCTCGGCCAGGGGTCGCTGTTCGGCTGGGGCGTGCCCGCGGAACACCTCGAAGCCCAGCTTCGGGCGGGTCGGGCCACCGCGCAGCGGCCGGTGCCGGCGCCGCGTAGCCGCAAGACCGGGGGAGCCCCGAGCGCCCCGGCGCGCAGCCAGATCGTCATGCTGGGCCCCGGAATGCGGCAGGTGCGGGCGGTGCTGCCGACCGACCCGGCCTTTTCGAGTGACCAAGATATGAGATCAGTTGACGCACCTCGTGAGATGGGGCAGTCTTAGCCGCATGTGTTCGTCGCTTTCCGTAGTACTTAGTTGAGCGCGCTGCCCTGATCCGCTTGGGCAGTGCGCCAGGTCCCGTGCTTCTGCACGCGGGCCTTTTTTGTTGCTCGGATTTCTGTCCTACGGGAAACGACACCCGAACCCGAACGAAGGTCTGAACGCCATGACGAGACCCACGCCCGAGACACTCGCCCACCGCGCCACCCCGGCCACCGTCGCCGCCCACGCCGGTGCCCCGGCCGTCACGGCGGTCGCGCCGACCCCGGTCTCCGGCGCCGGTTCGCTCGTGCGGTCCCTCGAGGCGCTCGGCGTCGACGTGGCGTTCGGCATTCCCGGCGGGGCGATCCTGCCCGCGTACGACCCGCTCTACGACTCGAAGGTGCGGCACATCCTGGTCCGCCACGAGCAAGGCGCCGGGCACGCGGCTACCGGCTACGCCCAGGCCACCGGCAAGGTCGGCGTGTGCTTCGCCACCTCCGGCCCGGGGGCCACCAACCTGGTGACGCCGATTGCGGACGCGTACATGGACTCGGTGCCGATGGTGGCGATCACCGGCCAGGTGCCGCGCCCGGCGATCGGTACGGACGCCTTCCAGGAGGCCGACATCCAGGGCATCACCCTGCCGATCACCAAGCACAACTTCCTGGTCCAGACGGCCGAGGAGATCCCGCGGATCCTGGCCGAGGCGTTCCACCTGGCGTCGACCGGCCGGCCCGGCCCGGTGCTGGTCGACATCCCCAAGGACGTGTTGCAGGCGCAGACCTCGTTCTCGTGGCCGCCGACACTGGACCTGCCCGGTTACCGGCCCACGCTGCACCCGCACGGCAAGCAGATCCGCGAGGCGGCCCGGCTGATCGCGGAGGCTAAACGCCCGGTTCTGTACGTCGGCGGCGGTGTCCTCAAGGCCGGTGCGACCGACGGGCTGCGCAAGCTCGCCGAGCTGACCGGCATGCCGGTGGTCACCACGCTGATGGCGATCGGCGCGTTCCCCGACTCGCACCCGCAGCACCTGGGCATGCCCGGCATGCACGGGACGGTCCCCGCCGTGTACGCGCTGCAGAAGGCCGACCTGCTTGTCACCCTCGGCGCCCGCTTCGACGACCGGGTCACCGGCAAGCTGGACTCGTTCGCCCCGGACGCCAAGGTCGTGCACGCCGACATCGACCCGGCCGAGATCGGCAAGAACCGGCACGCCGACGTCCCGATCGTGGGCGACGCCCGACACGTGATCGACGAGCTGATCGCGGCGGTGTCCGGCTCGGCGACCGGCGCTGGCGCGTACGAGCCGTGGTGGGCGCAGCTGAACGATCTGCGCGAGCGGTACCCGCTGGGCTACGACGAGCCGACCGACGGCACCCTCGCCCCGCAGTACGTCATCCAGCGGATCGGTGAGCTGGTCGGGCCGGACGCGATCTACGCCGCGGGCGTGGGCCAGCACCAGATGTGGGCCTCGCAGTTCATCAAGTACGAGAAGCCGGGCACCTGGCTCAACTCGGGCGGCGCGGGCACGATGGGCTACGCGGTCCCGGCCGCGATGGGCGCCAAGGTCGGCATGCCGGAGACCCAGGTGTGGGCGATCGACGGCGACGGCTGCTTCCAGATGACCAACCAGGAGTTGGCGACCTGTGCTCTGGAAGGCATCCCGGTCAAGGTCGCGGTCATCAACAACGGCAACCTGGGCATGGTCCGCCAGTGGCAGACGCTGTTCTACGAGGGCCGCTACTCCAACACCGAGCTGGGCACCCACAAGCACCGCATCCCCGACTTCGTGAAGCTGGCCGAGGCGCTGGGCTGTGTCGGCCTGCGCTGCGAGTCCAAGGCCGAGGTGGACGCCACGATCCAGGCCGCGATGGAGATCAACGACCGCCCGGTGGTCATCGACTTCACCGTCGGCAAGGACGCGATGGTGTGGCCGATGGTCGCAGCCGGCACGAGCAACGACGAAATCATGTTCGCTCGGGACGTGCGCCCGACCTTCGACGAGGATGACCTGTGACCATCATGAACAAGCACACCCTCTCCGTGCTGGTCGAGAACAAGCCGAGCGTCCTCGCCCGGGTGAGCGGCCTCTTCTCCCGGCGTGGTTTCAACATCGAATCGCTGGCGGTGGGCGAGACGGAGAACCCGGACGTCTCCCGCATCACGATCGTGGTCAACGCCGACTCCGCACCCCTGGAGCAGGTGACCAAGCAGCTCAACAAGCTGGTGAACGTCCTGAAGATCGTCGAGCTGGACCCGCAGCAGTCGGTCCAGCGCGAGCTGCTGCTCGTCAAGGTGCGCGCCGACCGCGCGATCCGCGGGCAGGTGCTCGAAACGGTCGAGCTGTTCCGGGCGCGGGTGATCGACGTCGCCCCGGACACCCTCACCATCGAGGCGACCGGCAACCCCGACAAACTGGACGCGCTGCTGCGCGACCTCGAGCCGTTCGGCATCAAGGAGATGGTGCAGTCCGGCCTCGTGGCCATCGGCCGCGGCTCGCGTTCCATCACCACCGGCCCGGCGCTGCGCGCCGCCTGAATCTTGCTACCTGTAGAAAAGGAAACCAGCATGACCGCCGAAACGTTCTACGACGACGACGCCGACCTGTCCATCATTCAGGGCCGCAAGGTCGCCGTCATCGGGTACGGCAGCCAGGGCCACGCCCACTCGCTGTCGCTGCGCGACTCGGGCGTCGACGTGGTGGTCGGCCTGCAGGAGGGCTCGAAGAGCCGGGCCAAGGCCGAGGAGCAGGGCCTCAAGGTCGCCACGCCCGCCGAGGCGTCCGCCTGGGCCGACGTGATCATGGTGCTGGCCCCGGACACCGCCCAGCGCAAGATCTACACGGAGTCGATCGAGCCGCACCTGACCGCGGGCAAGGCGCTGTTCTTCGGCCACGGCCTCAACATCCGCTTCGAGCTGATCAAGCCCCCGTCAAACGTGGACGTCGCGATGGTCGCGCCGAAGGGCCCGGGCCACCTCGTCCGCCGCCAGTACGTCGACGGCAAGGGCGTGCCCGCGCTGATCGCGGTCGAGCAGGACGCCTCCGGTGGCGCCCAGGCGCTCGCCCTGTCCTACGCGAAGGCCATCGGCGGCACCCGCGCCGGCGTCATCAAGACCACCTTCAAGGAGGAGACGGAGACCGACCTGTTCGGCGAGCAGGCGGTGCTCTGCGGCGGCACGGCCGCCCTGGTGCAGACCGGGTTCGAGGTGCTCACCGAGGCGGGCTACGCCCCGGAGATCGCCTACTTCGAGTGCCTGCACGAGCTCAAGCTGATCGTCGACCTCATGTACGAGGGCGGCATCTCCCGCATGCGCTACAGCGTCTCCGACACCGCCGAGTTCGGCGACTACGTCAGCGGCCCGCGCGTGATCAACGCCGGGGTGAAGGAGGAGATGAAGAAGATCCTCGCCGAGATCCAGTCGGGTGAGTTCACCAAGAAGCTCATCGCCGACGACGAGGAGGGTGGCACCCGCCTGGCGCAGTTCCGCAAGGAGGGCGCCGAACACCCGATCGAGGTCACCGGCAAGAAGCTGCGCGACATGATGAGCTGGGTGGACCGGCCGATCACCGAAACCGCCTGAGGTGAGTAGGGGCGGCCGGTCCGGTCGCCCCTACTCCTCGCGCAGCTCCAGCAGTTGCCGCATCAGGGCCGCCCGCTCGAACGTGTGGCCCTGCACCCGGCTCTTGATCTCCTGGTAGTACGCCGTCTGCGTCATCTGCCCGGGATGGATCAGGTAGCGATACACCGGCACGTCCTCGTAGTAGACGGGAAACAACGACTCGGCCGAGATGAACGGGTGCGTGTCGATCGACCGGGGCAAGGCGCCATAACCCCCGACCGCGACCAGATGGGTACGCCGCCACAGCACCGCACCGACATGCACGGCGAACCGGCCCGTCTCCTGGAACTGCGCGCCGATCGTCCCCGGCGGAATCAGGCCGGTCTCAGGCCACGACTTGAACACCTCGGCCGTCGCGGCATCCGGCGGCTCGGTGGCATCGCGCATGACGTCCGTGCGGCCCCACGCCCCGAGGCACTTCCGCTGCTCCTTGACGGTTTTCAGCAGCGTGTCGATCCCGCCGGGGTAGAGCAGATCGTCGTCGTCCACACAGAGCACGTATGGCGTGCCCTTGCTGCGGATCAGCGCCAGGTTGCGGCTGGTGCCCGAACCCAGCGGCTTCGGATTGCGTTCCAGCTCCACCCGCGGATCGCCGAGCCAGCCGTCCCGATCGGCCTCGCCCGGCTCCCAGCCGATCGCGTCGCCGTCGAGCTGCGCACACCATTTCCAGTCGACGTCCTGCGCGCACAGCGACGCGTGGAGTCCCGCGAGCAGTTCCGGCCGTGTGACGCCGGAGAGAAAAGCGACTTCCGTCATCAGATTCCTTCCGTGGATATTCCGGTCTTCGGGCGGAGAGGTAACGGATCGCTTGCGGAGCAGGGCAGGGCAGGAAAAGTTGATCCGCCGCCAAGGCGGATGGGCGTGTACCCGGCTGCCGCCGCGGGCCTTACTGGCTAGCTTGCTAGGTTGTGAGCCGTGACCAGTCGTGCGGTGAAGCGGGCGTTCAGGTACCGCTTCTATCCGAGCCCCGAGCAGGCGGGCGAGCTTGCCCGTACGTTCGGCTGTGTCCGGTTGGTCTACAACAGGGCGTTGCAGGCCCGCACCGAGGCGTGGACGCTGCGCCAGGAACGGGTGAGCTACAACGCCACGTCGGCGATGTTGACCGCGTGGAAGAAGACCGACGAGCTGGCGTTCCTCAACGACGTCTCCTCGGTCCCGCTGCAACAGACGCTGCGCCATCTCCAGATGGCGTACACGAACTTCTTCGCCAAGCGCGCCAAGTACCCGACCTTCAAAAGCAAGAAGACGTCGCGGAAATCGGCGGAGTACACCACCAGCGGGTTCCGCTACCGCGACGGCCGGCTCACCCTGGCGAAGATGGCCGAGCCCCTGGACATCGTGTGGTCCCGGCCGCTGCCCGAGGGCGCGGCGCCGTCCACGGTGACCGTGTCGCAGGACGCCGCAGGCCGCTGGTTCGTGTCCCTGCTGTGCGACGGTCGGGTCGAACAGGCCCCGGCCACGGGTGCGGTCGGCGTCGATGTCGGGCTGGACAGCCTGCTCACCCTGTCCACCGGGGAGAAGATCACCAACCCGCGGCACGAACGCCGCGACCGGGCCGCGCTCGCCAAGGCTCAGCGGAACCTCGCGAAGAAAGAGAAGGGCTCCACGAACCGGGCCAAGGCCGCACTCAAGGTTGCCCGCGTCCATGCCCGGATCACCGACCGCAGGCGCGATTACCTGCACAAGCTGACCACTCGGCTCGTTCGTGAGAATCAAACGATCGTGATCGAGGACCTGACCGTGCGCAACATGGTCAAGAACCACAGCCTGGCCCGCGCCATCAGCGACGCGGCCTGGCGGCAGTTCCGCACCCTGCTCGAATACAAGGCCGACTGGCACGACCGCAACCTCGTGGTGGTGGACCGATGGTTCCCATCGTCCAAGCTGTGCTCGGCGTGTGGTGCCCTCGCTGAGCGGATGCCGCTGAACATGCGGTCGTGGACGTGCCGGTGTGGCACCGCCCACGACCGCGACGTCAACGCGGCCCGCAACATTCTCGCGGAGGGGCTCTCCGTGATTGCCTGTGGAGGCGGTGTAAGACCTCAACGAGAGTCCTCTCGCACGGGGCAGTCGTCGGCGAAGCAGGAAACCCCTGGGGCGACCCAGGCAATCCCTGTCCTTTAGGGCGGGGAAGATGTCAACTAGTCCCATCCAAAAGTGATCAGCAGAACCGTGGTCAGCACCAGCGCGAAGAAGCCCACCACCAGAATCACCAACGCCAGCGCGCGCTTGCGGTAAGCCATGGCGCGCAGGGTCGAGAAGGTGGACAGCGCCCCGACCGCCGCGTACGCCGCCATGGCGATCAGCCCGAACGAGCCGTCCATACCGGGCAGCCCCTTGACCTCCGCGCCGTAGAGACTCAGCACGAGGCCCGGCACGAGCACCAGCGCAGCCACCAGGCCCGCGGCGTTCTGGAAGCCCTGCGTACGCTCCGAGGTCTCCCGGTCCAGTTGCAGGCGGGCGCCACCCGCCGCACTGGACAGCAGCGTCCAGCCTTCCCGCAGGCTGCCGTTCAGCGCTTCCGTCCGGGTCTCCACCCGGTTGGTCCGCCGCTGCACTTCCAGCCGCAGCGACGTCACCGAATCCTCGATCTCCTCCACCGGCGGCGCGGGCAGCCAGCCGAGCCGGCCGCGGCGGGCCATGTCCCGGTTGATCCGGCGCAGCAGTCCCAGCAGCTGATGCGCCTCGTCCAGGGCGACGCCCAGGTGCCTGGCATCTAGGTGGGCCTCGAAAGCGCCGTCGCGGGCCAGCGCGAAGAACTGCCGCTCCCACTGCTCCACCCGCTGCGTCAACTGCCACTCGGTCCAGTCGTGGTGCTGCATGACATCCTGCACCAGCCGGCCGGCCTCGGCAGTGCCATCGGTGCCCTGGATGGCGGTGAGCTGTCCGTGCCGCCGCCGGCACTCGGGCAGCGGGACCAAGAAGCGCTTACCCGGTGGCATCGGCTGGTTCGGCTCCCAGTCATGTTCGTCCGCAATCGGATGCCACACCATCAGCGTGCCCGCGCTGCCATAGACCACGCGGACCGGGCGGATGCACCACGGCGTCTTGTGCTCCATCATCTTCGGCGCCAGCGAGGTGAGCAGCCACATGTCGGCGGCGTCCCAGCCGCGCTCACGCAACCGGTCCGACAGCGGCGGCTGATCCGAGTTGTTGTCGGCCAGCGGCGCCTGCATCACCACCTCGGTGAGGTCCACCCCGTCATCGCCCCAGGCCCACTCGGCGAGCATGCCGACCACCCGCCGCTGCTCCGCCTCGGTCCCGGGCACCGAACCATGGCGTGGCCCCTTGTGCGGCTCGAGATCGATCTCCAGCCGCACCGGTCCCACCGTGGACAGTTGCACGTCGTGCAGCCCCGCGGTCTCCCCGAGCGTGGACAACGTGCCGTACGCCGGATGCTCGAGGTCCGTCGCCTCGGTGAAGACGGCCTTCTCCATGTGTAGCCGTGAGCCACACGTCCACCGCAGCTCGGCCGGCTCGGTCAGCTGGATGTCGAAATGCAGGCAGGGCGCCGTCCGCTCGACGGCCGGTTCAGAGCGTGGGCGTGAAACCACCATCCGTACTTCCTACGCCAAGGGTCAGGCGATCCACAATGAGGAAAGGGATGCCGAGCTGCTGCTCCCACAGCGCCAACGTCTCCCGCTCCGGCTCCCGTTCCGCGTCGTCCAAGAACACGGAGTACGAGGTCGCGAACCTGTCCCGTAGCACCCGGACCGCTGGCTCGCGCACCAGGACGTCGCCGAGATCACCAGCCGGGGGACCGTCCACGATCAGCAGATCGATACCTTCTGGTGTGACCGAGCGCAGCCCCTCGACGTCATACCAGGTGGTCGGCGCGCTCCGGCCCCCGCTCGGGGCGTCGGCCGCCGGAAACGGTGTCAGCGGCACGTGGTGCACGGCGGCCCGATCAGCCAGCCCGGCAGCCCGCAACTGCCGGTTCAGCGCCGCGGCGAAACCCGCGTCGTGCTCGATGCTGACCAGCGTGCCCTCGGTGAGCTGCACGGCCCGGGCCAGCACCAACGTGGACGAACCCGCGCCGAGCTCGACCACCGTCCGCCGCTGCCGCAGCATGACGTCGTTCACCACACTGGCGACCGCGGACGGCCGCATCGACCAGGAAGTCCACGGAATGTACGACGTGATCAGCGGCTGCAAGGCCTGCAATGCCAAGAGATCGCCCAGCGACCACTTCTCGGGCGTGGAACGAACCTGCGGCACCGGCATCCCCTCGACGACCGAGATCACTGTCGGCCGATCGTATCGGACCGGCCACCCGGTCGCCGGAGTTCCTGCAGGCCCGCAACGGTTCGATCATGATCGATCTAAATGAGGGTCCCACCAGGACGGTTGATCCGCCTACCATCCATCCATGACCCCCGTCGTGCTGATCGCTGAGGAACTGGCACCCGCCGCGCTCGACGTGCTCGCCCACGACTTCGATGTCCGGTACGTCGACGGCACCGACCGCGCCGCGCTGCTCGCCGAGTTGGCCGAAGCGGACGCCGTCATCGTCCGCAGCGCGACCCGCATCGACGCCGAAGCCATCGCCGCCGGCACCCGCCTGCGCATCGTCGCCCGCGCCGGCGTCGGCCTCGACAACGTGGACGTTCCGGCCGCCACCGCCCGCGGCGTCATGGTGGTCAACGCACCCACCTCCAACATCGTCTCCGCCGCCGAACAGGCCATCGCCCTGCTCCTCGCGGTCGCCCGCCACACCCTGCCCGCCGGGGTCGCCCTCAAGCGCGGCGAATGGCAACGCTCCCGCTACACCGGCGTCGAAGTGCAGGGCAAAACCGTTGGGGTGGTCGGGCTCGGTCGCATCGGCGTCCTCTTCGCGCAACGCATGGAAGCCTTCGGGACCCGGCTGATCGCGTACGACCCGTACGTCCAGCCGGCCCGAGCCGCCCAACTCGGCGTCCGACTGGTCGGGCTGGACGAGCTGCTGCGGGAGAGCGACTTCATCTCGGTGCACTTACCGCGTACCCCCGAGACTCTGAGTTTGATCGGCGAAAAAGAGCTGGCGATCGTCAAACCCGGTGTCCGCATCGTGAACGCCGCCCGCGGCGGTCTGGTCGACGAACACGCCCTGGCCGAGGCCCTGGCCGACGGTCGAGTGGCCGGCGCAGGGCTGGATGTGTTCACGACCGAGCCGATGACCTCGTCACCGCTGTTCGCCTTCGAGAACGTCGTGGTCACCCCGCACCTTGGCGCTTCCACAGTGGAGGCTCAGGACAAGGCTGGCCTATCTGTAGCCCGCAGCGTGAAGCTCGCCCTGCAAGGCGAGTTCGTCCCCGACGCGGTCAACGTGCAGGCCGGTGGCGTCGTCGACGAGGACGTCCGGCCCCTTCTCGGCCTCGCCGAACGCCTCGGCAAGATCTTCACCGCGGTCGCCGGCGGCATCGCCGCCACCGTGACAGTCGAAGTCCGCGGCGAAATCGTCTCGCACGACGTCACCGTGCTGAAGCTCGCCGCCACCAAGGGCCTGTTCGCCTCAGTGGTGGAAGAGCAGGTCACCTACGTCAACGCCCCGCAGCTCGCAGCCGACCGCGGCGTGGATGTCGAGCTCGTCATCTCCCCCGAAGACCCCGATCACCACAACCTTGTCACCGTACGCGGCGCGCTCCCCGACGGCCGCCCCGTGACAGTGACCGGCACCCTGACCACGACCGGCGGCCGCGAAGCCCGCAAACTGACCCGCGTCGACGAATTCGATCTGGAACTCGACGCGGGCGGCGTGCTGCTGTTCTTCCGCTACGCCGACCGCCCCGGCGTGGTCGGCGCCATCGGCACCATCCTCGGCGGCGCCGGCGTCAACATCGCCGCCATGCAGGTAGCCCGCCGCTCCGCCGGCGGTGAAGCCCTGATGGCCCTCACTGTGGACTCCTCGGTCTCCGCCGAACTCGTCTCGGCGGTAGCCGGCGCCATCGGCTCAGCCCGCGGCAGCATCGCCGACCTCCGCGAAGACTGACCCGATCAACCGCCGGACTTGAGAACGCGCCTGAGAGCGGCGGCAACGATGAAGGCACCTGCGGCTAGCCACAGCACCAAGAACCAGACCGGCCCGCCACCGCGCAGAACCTGCACGATCCCGAAGATGAGCAGGAGCGGTGTCAGCACCGCGATCAGGATTGCCAGGCGGCGACTCGGCCGCGCGGTGAATCTTGCCATGCCATCCACTTACCCACGTCGATGACCTCGGCAACCGACTCCTAGTGTGTCCAGCGGATGAATCTTTCGAAGAGCTCGGCCGGCGGCCCCGGCGGCAGATCCGCGAGCGCTTCCTCCAGGTGCATCCACATGTAGATCGCGAGCTGGACCCGGTCGAGTTCCACGATCAGACATTCGCGTGCGGGGTCGCACGGCCAGGGCTTGCCACACCATCGGCAGTCCCAGGACGGCCGCGCGGCAATGTGCTCGGTATTGCCGGTCACCCCGGCCACCGCTGCCGTGACCGCCATTCCTGACCCGGCGTCATCAGCGGCCGCTCGTTGCGCAGCGCGGGCGTGATGATGTCGTAGACCGCGGTCTGATCGTTCCAGCCAGGCCTGGGCCGATCCAACGTGACCGAGTCAGGGCACGGAAACCACCGGCAGCCGCAGCGGCAACGCTTGTGCCACGGCTTGAACCACACCCGGACCGGTTTATGTCGCATGAGGACCCTCCTTGTCGGACGACCTGGACGTGATTCACCGTGCCGCACTAGAGTGAAATCCGCAAGATGCGCAATTCATGATCGTCTTTAGGAAATTGCGATCCTTGGGTGTGTTGTCGGCAAGTAGTCGATGAGGGGAAGATGAGCCGTGCTTCCACGCCAAAGCCCTACCGTCCGAAGGCGACGGCTGGCCCTGACGCTGCGCCAACTCCGCGATTCCGCAGGTCTGACGGCCGGAGACGCCGCCCGCCGGGTCGACCACGACGCGAGCTGGCTCTCCCGCATCGAGAGCGCCGAAGTCCGTCCCCATCCCAATGACGTCCGCGCGCTGCTTTCCCTCTACGGAGTGAAGGACGACCAAGCCGAGGCGGTCATCGCCGTCGCCCGCCAGGCCAAGCAGCGCGGCTGGTGGCAGCGCTACTCCGAAATCCTTCCGGACTGGTTCTCGACCTATGTCGGGATGGAGTCCGAGGCGTCGGTCATCCGAACCTACGAGTGTCAGATGGTCCCCGGCCTCTTGCAGACCGAGGACTACGCGCGAACCTCGTTCCAGGGCGCACCGATCCCGATGCGTGACGACGAATTGCAGCGCCAGGTCGCGCTGCGGCTAGAGCGACAGTCGGTGCTCTCCTCCAGCGAGCCGCCCGTGCTACGGGTGGTCATCGACGAGGGCGCTGTCCGCCGCATGGTCGGAGGTCCGGCGGTCATGAAGGCGCAAATCGGGCGATTGATCGAGGACAGTCAGCGCTCGAACATTCAGATCTTGATGCTCCCTTATGCCGTCGGTGCAGGCTTCGATGGCAGCTTCGTGATCCTCAACTTCCCGCCACTTCCTGCGCCTTACCCGGACGCCGCCGAGGATCAGATGGTCTACGTCGATACGCTGACAGGAGCTCTCTATCTGGAGCGTCCCGCCGAGATTGCCGCGTACTCTGCGGCTTACGAGCAACTGCAAGCGCTGTCGCTCGGACCCAAGGAAACACGGGACAAATTGAGTAAGGTCGCTGCTGATCTGGCGACATAGAGAAGGAGGCGCATGATGGACCTGTCCAGCGCGATGTGGCGCAAGAGCGCGCGATCCGGGTCTTCCGGCAACTGCGTCGAGGTCGCTGACAACCTGTCCGGTGTGGTCGCGGTGCGTGACTCGAAGAACCCGGCCGGTCCGGCGCTGGTCTTCGCGCCCGACGTGTGGAGCACCTTCGTCGGCGGCGCCAAGGGCGGCGAGTTCGACCGCTGAGGTGATGCGGCAGGGTGGCGGCTCGTCGTCACCCTGCCCAGTCGAACGCGAGCACCGATGACCGATTTCGCCGGCCTCCTTCCCGTCGCGCACGAGGCCGTCCGGCTGGCTCGCGAGATCATGACCACCAGGCGACCCGGCGTGCTTACCGCCAAGGGCGAGCGCGACATGGCTACGGAGGTCGACTACGCCGTCGAGGAACAGGTTCGGGCCTTTCTCGACCGGGAAACCCCGACATCGGTTTCCTGGGTGAGGAGAGAGGCAGGAGCGGTGCATCCGGTGGCCTGATGTGGGCATTCGACCCGGTGGACTGCACAGTCAACTTCATGCACGGCTCGCCCTGTGCGCCATCTCGCTGGGCTTGATCGTCGGCAACCGACCCGGGCTCGGAGTCATCGACCTTCCGTTCCTCAGTGAGCGCTACTCCGCCGTCGAAGGTGGCGCAGCTGAACTGAAGGAACGGACGTCGACTCGCCTGTAGCTCCGTCTCGAAGATCTCCGCAGCCGTCGTGGCGATCGGGGATTACGCCGTAGGCGCCCGGGCGACTGAGCAGAACCTGGAACGGATAGCCATCACCGAGCGACTCGCGGGAAGGCCCAGCGGATCCGCATGCACGGCTCGGCCGCCATCGATCTCGCTTGGCTGGCCGCCGGTCGGGTGGACGCCGTCGTCATGTTGTCCAACAAGCCGTGGGACACCGCAGCAGGAGTAGTCATCGCCCGCGAATCCGGTGCCGAGGTAGTCGACCGGGACGGAGCACTCCACGACATGTCGTCGTCTTCGACCGTCGCCGCGCCGCCCGCGCTCCTCCCTGGTCTCGGAGCACTCATCGCCGGAGCCTGAGCTTGATCGCCGTGTGTTCGTTCGGACCCCATCACAGCAAGCGAATCGACTGTTATCGTTCTATGGTCGTCGTCTTGGAGAAGGGGCGGGCATGGACCTGTCAAGGTCGAAATGGCGGAAGAGCACCCGGTCCGGTTCCACCGGCGACTGTGTCGAGGTCGCTGACGACCTGTCCGGTGTGGTCGCGGTGCGTGACTCGAAGGACCCGGCTGGCCCGGCGCTGGTCTTCACGCCTGAGGTGTGGAGCAGCTTCGTCGGCGGCGCCAAGGGCGGCGAGTTCGACCGCTGAGCTGGCGTGGCAGGGCGGCGACCTCTGTTGGCGCCAGGCTTAGGCGCAGAGGTAGCCGACCTCGAGGTAGACCGCTGTGTCGTCGGCGCGGGCTCGGATTGCGGCGGCAACGCGGCGGGCGAGGAGATCTGAGAGCCGTTCGTTGGCTTCCGGCTCGGTGCACCAGGCCCAGCTTCTCAACTCTTCGGTTTGGAGTTGGATCACGGCGGTCTGCGGTGGGGTCAGGAGGCCGCCGTCGAACACCAGCATCAGACCTTCGGTGCGGCCGGGGCGTGGTGACACCCAGTCGGTCACCAGGAGTCGGCCCGGCTTGATCGACAGGCCGAGCTCCTCTTCGAGTTCGCGCTGCGCCGCGGAGTAGGGCGACTCGTCGGCTTCGATCGTGCCGCCCGGGATCTCCCAGTCGTCCTTGTAGGAAGGCTCAACGAGCAGGGTGCGGCCGCGGTCGTCCGACAGGAGCACTCCGGCGGCCATGCGTTTGCGGGGCAGCGTGGCGAAGTACTCGGCGTCGGGGAGCAAGTCAGGGCCGGTCGTCAGCGGACCTGGGCCGCGGTACGGCGGGCTTTCACCGGTGGCGGGTAGACGGTGCCGTCCTGGAGGTCGAGGAGGTCGAGGTTGAGTTCGCCGGCGAGGCGCTCGATCGTCTCCAGGACTTCGTCGGGGCAGTGTTCGTCCAGGCGCATCTGGATGTGGTCGGCGGCGGCGTGCAGGGGTGCGCTCGCCCAGGGGGAGCCGGCTGCTGCCGCGCGGGGGCCGCGGTCGGGGTAGGTGCTGGTCAGCGCGTCATAGAAGGCGACGACGCGAGGGTCGGCGGGGCGTTGCGGGTGCTCGCCGCGGGCGCAGCGTGCGTTGGCGGCGCGGACGTTGTCCGGCAGGTCCGCGTTGTCCATGGCCCACACCACGAGGTCGAAACTCACCGGCGCATGGTGCCATAAAGGTGGGCGTTGCATCCCGATCTCACGCCGACACGCGGGGGATGCGTCTTGCGCGACATTAGTCCGCATCGCTAGCGTTGGTCCTTGCCGCGCGGGCGTCGCGGGCGTGTCTTCGGGTGACATGCCTGGTGGCGGGCCGCGCGGTTGTGCACCCCGGCGGCGCGAGCCACGCGTTTTCGTCGTGACAGCCCCCGCGATCGTTGCCGCGATCGGCGGGGGTTGTTCGCGTTTGGCGAGACTGCCGCTTCCGGCGGGGGCCTAAAAATAGATGACGATCTCCGTTTGCGATCTTGATACCGGTGCGGCACGGTGATGATGTTCGATGCAATATTGCGACACGAAATTGGAGCAACATGCACAGGAACAGATTTCGGTCGGTCGGTGTCGCCGTCGGTAGCGCGGCGATGGTCCTCGCCGGCTCGCTGGTGGCTGCCACGCCCGCCAGCGCGGCAATCGACTGCACCGGTGAGTCTGCACACCAGACGATGACCAGCCAGGCGAACTCCATTCGCGCGAACCAGCCGGTCCGCTCGGGGCTGTACGAGGAGTGCAGCGTCCGGTTCAACGGGTCGACGTCGGCCACCCTGGAGTGCTTCCAGGTCAACGCCCGGGGGAATGTGTGGTGGTTCGTGCGGACGCCTAAGGGCCAGGGCTGGGTCTACGAGAGCAACTTGGGATTCCCGCCCAGCAGGTTCGGCCGATGCGCGGGTGCCGTCCAGCCGGCTCCGTGAGTCTGCGCCTGATCCTTTGAGGTGAGGAATGCCCGGGAGCGGGTTGCCGCTCCCGGGCATTCTGCTGAGTTCCCCGCCGGACGGTTCATAATCTGGGACTTTCATACCGAAGATCGGGACGGCCGACTAGGCTCGGCCGGGTTCCAGACCGGACGGACCAGGGAGTTGACGTGGCAGTGGCGCGGATCGCGGTGGTGGCCGGGGACGGCATCGGGACCGAGGTGACCGCACAGGCCCGCAAGGTGCTCGAGGCCGTCCTTCCCGGCGTCGAATACCAGGAGTACGACCTTGGCGCCCGCCTCTACCACCGCACCGGCGAAGTGCTCCCGGTGGCGGTTCGCGACGAGCTGGCCGGCCACGACGCCATTCTGCTCGGCGCGATCGGCGATCCCACCGTCCCGCCGGGCGTGTTGGAACGGGGCCTGCTGCTGCGGTTGCGCTTCGACTTCGACCAGTACGTGAATCTGCGCCCTTCGAAGCTCTGGCCCGGCACCGTCAGTCCGCTCTCGGGTCTCAAGCCCGGCGAGATCGACATGGTCGTGGTCCGCGAGGGCACCGAGGGCCTGTACGTGGGCGCGGGCGGAGTCCTGCACAAGAACACTCCCGCCGAGATCGCCACCGAGGAGAGCCTCAATACCCGGCACGGTGTCGAGCGGGTGATCCGGGACGCCTTCGCCCGGGCCGCCCGTCGCGAGCGGCGCCATCTGACCCTCGTCCACAAGACGAATGTGCTGACCCACGCGGGCGGGCTTTGGGCGCGTACGTTCCAGATTGTCGCCGCCGAATTCCCTGGCGTGACCACCGAATATCAGCACATCGACGCGGCGAGCATGTTCATGGTGAGCAACCCGCAGCGTTACGACGTGATCGTCACCGACAACCTGTTCGGCGACATCATCACCGACATCGCCGCCGCGGTGACCGGGGGCATCGGCATGGCTGCGAGCGGCTCGATCAATCCGGAGCGGGCGTTCCCCTCGACGTTCGAGCCGGTGCACGGGTCCGCGCCGGACATCGCCGGGCAGGGCATCGCCGACCCGGCCGCCGCGATCCTGTCGGCCGCGCTGTTGCTCGACCACCTCGGGCATGCGGACGCGGCCCGGCGGGTATCCGAAGCGGTGGCGGCCGAGGTGGCCGCGCGCACGCCGGGGGAGCCGTTGCGCACCGCCGAGGTCGGCGACCGGGTCGCGGCCGCGGCGGTCTGACCTTCTGCGACTGCTTGCGGTGCGTGGTCGGCTTTAACGGCCGTTCGGGGTAAGTTCCATGGAGCACTGCGGGTGCTGCCTGGATTCCACACCCCTTTCCGCGAGAGAAAGCAGGTCAACCCCCATGAGTGGTGGTGACAACCTCGACTTCGAGATCCGTCCGAACCCGGCGCCCGTAAGCGACGCGGACCGCGCGACGTTGCTGGCGAACCCGGGTTTCGGCCGGATCTTCACCGACCACATGGTCACCGTGCGTTACGCGGAGGGCAAAGGCTGGTACGAGCCCCGCGTCGAGGCCCGCGCCCCGATCCCGATGGACCCGGCGTCGGCCGTGCTGCACTACGCGCAGGAGATCTTCGAGGGCCTGAAGGCGTACACGCTGCCGGACGGTGGGGTCGCCATGTTCCGGCCGGACGCCAACGCGGCCCGGTTCGCCCAGTCGGCGCAGCGCATGGCGATGCCGCCGGTGCCGCAGAACATGTTCCTCGAGTCGCTGCGGCAGCTCATCGACATCGACCAGAAGTGGATCCCGCCGGGCGACGAGGGCAGCCTCTACCTGCGGCCCTTCGCGTACGCGAGCGAGGTCTTCCTGGGTGTCCGCCCGGCGATGGAATACCTCTACCTGGTCATCGCCTCCCCGGCGGGCGCCTACTTCAGCGGCGGCGTCAAGCCGGTGACGGTGTGGGCGACGCCCGACTACACCCGCGCGGCTCCCGGTGGCACCGGCGCGGCGAAGTGCGGCGGCAACTACGCGGCCGGGCTGTCGGCGCAGGCCGAGGCGATCGAGAACGGCTGTGACCAGGTGGTCTACCTGGACGCCGTGGAGCGCAAGTACGTCGACGAGCTCGGCGGCATGAACGTCATCTTCGTGATGGACGACGGTTCGCTGGTGACGCCGCCGCTGGGCGGCACGATCCTGCCCGGCATCACCCGCGACTCGGTGCTGAAGCTGGCCGCCCGCGCCGGCCGCAAGGTCGAGGAGCGCCCGGTCAGCATCGACGAGTGGCGCGAGGGTGCCGCCTCCGGCCGCATCGCCGAGGTGTTCGCGTGTGGCACCGCCGCCGTGATCACGCCGATCGGCACGGTCAAGTCGCCGGAGGGCGAGTTCTCGGTGGCCGAAGGCCGCCCCGGCGAGGTCACGATGGGCCTGCGTAAGCAGCTCACCGACATTCAGCGCGGCCGCGGCGAGGACCCGTTCGGCTGGGTCCACAAGGTTCTCTAAGCGTCGGACGTCAGCAGGTGGTCGCGCATCGCGGCCACCTGCTTTGCGTTGAGGCCGATCTCCTGCACGTACTTCTCCACCGAGCCGTGCCGCGCACGCAGGTCGCCGAGGAACATGAGCATGGCGTCCTGCGGGCAGTCGAACATGTGGTACTTGTCCTGCACCATGTCCGGCCGGGTCCGCTGCAAGTATTCGGTCAGCGACGCCATCGCCACCTCGGTCAGCGCGTAGTCGTCCGCGATGACCTGGTCCGGCACGCCGAGCAACGACAGAGCAAGAGCGCAGACCACTCCCGTACGGTCCTTGCCGGCCATGCAGTGCACGACGACCGGCGCCGCTGCCGGGTCGGCGATCAGCGTCAGCGCCGAAGCCAGTCCTTCCCGGCCGTCCTCCGCGAAGTTCAGGTAGCGGTCGGCGAGCCAGCGAGCATGCGCGGTCCCCGCCGGTTCCGGCACGGTCTCCCAGTCGACGTGCTGCACCACCAGGTTGTGGTAGCTCAGCCCGTCCGCCTCCGGCACCCGCCCGTGCTCCTCGATCTCGAACAGCCGCCGCAGGTCGATCACCGTGCGCACCCCGAGCTCCCCAAACGCCTCGAGGTCGGCGCCCTTCAACCGGTGCAACGAGTCGGCGCGAAACAGCCGACGCCAGCGCACGGTCCGCCCGTCGAGACCGGCATACCCGCCGACGTCACGGAAGTTGTAGCTGGTGCTGAAGGACAGATTCCGGGGGTACGGATCGACGGTCACCCGAACAACCTACGTCACTCCTTACGGCGACAACCGTCCCGGAATCTGGACTTCCGCCTCAGCATTGCGCGGTCGGTGGCATGCTTCCGTACGTGACCCACCTTCCCGTGCTGATTATTCGCACCTAGCGCACCGGCTGACGCAACGCCTGTGCGCAGACCTCCCGCATCCGCGGGGGGTCTTTTTGTTGGGCCGTCCCCATTCCCGCGAGAGGAAGCTCCCATGACCTACCAGGTGTTCGACACCACCTTGCGTGACGGTGGGCAGCGCGAGGGCATCAGCTACTCGGTCGCCGACAAGCTCGCCGTGGCGCGGCTGCTGGACGAGTTCGGGGTCGGCTTCATCGAAGGCGGTTGGCCGGGCGCGATGCCCAAGGACACCGAGTTCTTCCGCCGGGCGCGCACCGAGCTGGACCTCAAGCACGCCCTGCTGGTCGCGTTCGGCGCCACCCGCAAGGCCGGCGTCGACGTCGCCGAGGATCCTCAGGTACGGGCGCTGCTCGACGCCGAGACCCCGGTCGTCTGCGTCGTCGCCAAGTCCGACATCCGGCACGTCGAACGGGCCCTGCGCACCACCGGCGCCGAGAACCTCGCCATGGTCCGCGACACGGTCGCCCACCTGGTCGCCCACGGCCGCCGCGCCTTCGTCGACTGCGAACACTTCTTCGACGGCTTCCGCTTCGACCCGGCCTACGCGGCGTCCGTGGTCACGACCGCGATCGAGGCCGGCGCTGAACGGGTCGTCATGTGCGACACCAACGGCGGCATGCTCCCGTCGATGATCACCGCTGTCGTGCACGCCCTCGTCGAGCGGACCGGCGTCCCCGCCGACCGCCTCGGCATCCACTGCCAGAACGACACGTCCTGCGCGGTCGCCAACACCATCGCCGCGGTCGAGGCGGGCGTCCGCCACTTCCAGTGCACGGCCAACGGCTACGGCGAACGGCCCGGCAACGCCGACCTGTTCGCCGTCGTCAGCAACCTGCAACTCAAGCTCGGGCTGCCCGTCCTACCGGACGGCTGCCTGGAAAAGGCGACGCGGGTCTCCACCGCGCTCGCCGAGATCGCCAACATCGCCCCCGACACCCACCAGGCCTACGTCGGGGCCGCGGCCTTCGCCCACAAGGCGGGTCTGCACGCGAGCGCGATCAAGGTGGATCCGCTGCTCTACAACCACGTCGACCCGTCGGTGGTGGGCAACGACATGCGGATCCTGGTGACGGAGATGGCCGGCCGGGCCAGCATCGAGCTCAAGAGCCGTGAGCTCGGACTGGACCTGGCCGGCCACCCGGACACCCTCACGGAAGTCACCCGCCAGGTCAAAGACCTCGAAGCGGTCGGCTGGTCCTTCGAAGCCGCCGACGCTTCGTTCGAGCTGCTGGTCCGCGACGCCCTGCCGGGTGCCGCCCTGGCCAGGCCGTTCAGCCTGGAGTCCTACCGGGTGCAGGTCGAACACCGCGAAGACGGCGCGGTCGTCTCCGAGGCCACCGTCAAGCTTCGCGTACGCGGCGAACGCGTCATCGCCACCGCCGAAGGCAACGGCCCGGTCAACGCCCTCGACGAAGCTCTGCGTACGGCGTTGGCGAAGCACTATCCCGAACTGGAAAGCTTCGAGCTCGCCGACTACAAGGTCCGCATCCTCGAAGGCTCCCACGGCACCAACGCCGTCACCCGCGTCCTCCTCGAAACCAGCGACGGCGACAACCGCGACTGGACCACGGTGGGCGTCCACGAGAACGTCGTCGAGGCCAGCTGGAAAGCCCTGACCGACGCCCTCACGTACGGCCTCGCCCGCACCGCCGCCGCCACCGCCACCGCCTGAGCCAACACGAAGCGCCCTGCTGGCTATCGACCAGCAGGGCGCTTCGGCGTGCGGTTGTTGATCAGACGCGGACGACCAGGGTCTTGGCGGCCATGTCGCCCAGCCGGCGGCGGCGGTCCGAGTTGACCACGATGATGAGGGCCACGAGGTAGCCGAAGATGCTGTCGATCAAGCGGAGCAGCGTCCGGACGAAAGCCGACAGGACGCCTGGCCGGCCGCCGGTCTCCGCGTCGATCACGCGGATGCCGGTGACGAGCTTGCCGACCGTCCGTCCGGCGAGCCCTTCGAGCAGCACGTAGTAGAGAAGCACGACGCCCAGCAGCCACATCTTGCCGCCCGTCGACAAGGCGGTCAGGTCGACGTCTCCGGTGGGCCGTTCAGCGTCGGAGAGCCAGGCGATCAGGCTGCCCAGGAGGCTGAGGACGAAGCCGTCGATGAGGGTGGCGACGACCCGGCGGCCGGTGACCCGGACGTTGAGCGACGTGGCTGGGAGCGGCATCAGATCATCGTCGTCGACGGGCGCAAGGCTAAGCAGCCGGGAGGATGATCTCGGCGATGATCGCGCGGTGGTCGCTGTCGCGTACGTCGTGCACAGCCGCATCGCTGACGCCGAGGCGCTTGTCGACCAGGACGTGGTCGATGGTGACCGGCGGGATCTTGTCCCCGTCGTACGGCCCCCACGTGCCGATCAGTCCGTGCCCCGTCGCGTCGGCCGCGTCCCGGTATCCGCTGTCGATCAGGTCGCGGAGCGGCTTGTGGTCGAGGGTCGAGTTGAAGTCACCGAGCAGGATCCGCGGCAGGCCGTTCTGGTCGGCACGTGGCTCGGCTTCCAGGTCGGCTCGCCACCGGTCGACGACGTCGACGGCGAACGGGGCCAACGGATGCGCCGATTCCACGAGGAGTGCACCCTCGCCCGGCGGCTGGATCGTGCCGTACGCCTGGTGGAAGAAGCCGCCGTTGATGCGGACTCCGGGGTTGGTGATCGGGTAGCGGGAGTACAGCCCGGACCCGTCCGCGCCGAACCGGGGGCTGAGCGACGAGTGCGGCAGAAGTTGCCCCAGTCCCGCCTCGGCGAGCGCGGTCTGCGCGGCCGGCGTGAACTCCTGGACGGCGAGCACAGCCACGTCGTTCTCCCGCACGAGCCGAACGATCTCGGCGGCGCTGGCGCCGCCGTACAGCATGTTCGACGTCATGACGTGCAGTTTCATGCCGGTCTGCGGCCCGCGGTCGCTGTCGGCGAAGGCGCGCGGCAGCACGCTCGTCGCGAGCAGTGCGAGGGTCACGGTCGCGACGGCGGCGGCCGGCCAGCGCCGGGCCACCAGGGCGAGGATCAACGGCACTACCGACCAGGCCGCAACGTACGGCGTGAAGGCCAGCAACTGCACCAGCAGGCCGTCTTCCCAGCCGCCGATCCGCACCACGGCCCACCCGAATCCGGGTAGCACGAGCAGCCATGACAGCACCGACCAGAGGACCCGTCGAGCCCGGACAGGTGTCGCCACGGGCGCCGAGGTGGTGAGGGTCATGGCGGCGACGGTAGCCGGCGGCGGCCACCCGCACCGAGCGATCCGGGCTTACGTCACATTCCCCGGGTCACCGGGTTCATCGGTAGGGATTGAAGTGCTGGCCGGCCAGCAGGAACCAGGCGGTGGTGCCCACATGCTGGCGGCTGAAGTAGCCGAAAGCGAATCCGGTGTCGAAGGCGCTCGTGGCGGCCACAATCCCTGCGGAAGCGGGCAGGGGCGTGCCGGTCCAGGTCCCGCCCTCGCCCGGGTTGCTGAGCCGGCCGCCGTTCGGGTCCCGGGTCAGCCCGACGGTTTGGCCTGCGCCCAGTTCCTCCTGCGCGGTCACCATTGCCCGGAGCAGCCGCCCGGCCCGGATGGCATCCTCGGGGCCGCCGCGCTCGAGCAGGGCCAGCGCGGCGTGGCCGTTGCCTTCGAGCCACACGGCGTTCCGGTGGGCGGGCAGGGCGCTGCCGGGGACCGTACCCGTAACGGTTTTGGCGTGGCTGCTGTAGGTCACGCCGGACACCGTGCCGTCGGTCGTCCCCAGGTTGCCGGTCGCCCAATCGACGGCCCGGTCGTAGCGGTGGTCGCCCAGGCCGAGAACGGCCCAGCTCTGCACGTCCTCCGGCACGTTGGCCGCATTGACCGCGTCGGGTTCCTCCTCGGCGGTGCCGGTCCAGAAATGCCCGCCCGCCGGATGCCACATCTGGCGAACAAAAGCCGCGGCTATCGCCGCCCGACCCTGCCAGCGCCGGTCGCGCGTCAGCCTGCCCAACAGCACAAAGAGGGCGTACGCGTCAATGTTGTGCTCGGTCGACGCCCAGCGTTGCGTCGTCTGCCCATCGGCCCGCACACCCCCGTGATAGCCGCCGTGCCGAAACGGTGACCGCTGCGCGCCAACCCAATGTCCGAGCGCCACCGCCCCGTCGAGGTACTTGCCGATCCGCGTGTCGGCGTAGAGCTGTGCCAACGCGAGCCCGGCCCAGGCCAGGTCGCCCGTCGACGAGCCGCCGAATCCGAACGGCAGCAGTGCCGCAGCCTTGCCGTCCGCGCGTCGGAGACCAGGGAACGACGGCCCGCCGCCGTAAAAGACCATCGGACCTGCTGCGTACGCCTGCCGGAGCCGCCCGTCCGCGTACGTCTCGTCGTGGCCCTGCGCCCAGAGCAGGGCGTCGCCGACGAGTCGCGCCCGGCGCACGTTCGCCACCGTGGGGTCGGCGAGGTAGGCGAGCACGGCCAGCGCGTTGTCATAGACGAACGCGGTGGTCATCAGCTCGCTTTCGTTGTTGTAGCTCTGCAGCAGCCGCGGCTCCCCACCCTTCACATACGCGTCCTGTACGACGTCCAGGTAGTGGTAGGCCCGCCCGATCGGCCCGGCCAGGCACGGATCGGCCAGGTGCCGGGGCGTACACGACCCTGCCGACGCCGGCACCGGCACTCGCGCGTTGGTGGCGCCCGGCTCGGCCGGCACCCGCCGGCCACGGCGATGAAACATGGCGGATGAGGCGGTGACATTGGTGGGCATGTCCGGTCCTCAGCTGGCTGAGAGCGCTCTCCGATACTGGAGGCTATTGAAACCTGTACGCCGGGCCGGGGCAAGCGTCGCCGTTTTCTGCTCAACTGCCGCCACAAGCTGCAGAAGGCGGCCGATGAGTCGGATCTGCGCCGCCGGGGTCTATGGGGCCGGCGCGGTGCGGGCAGGATCCTTGCAAAGTGCGTGGACTGACGTGGGTGCGGTTGATCTTCCTGGGGGCCGTCGGCCTGCAGGTGGCAACGGTATTCCTCGATGAGCGGCTGGTGCCCTACTGCGGGACCGTCGCCATGGTGGCTCTGCTCGCCATGTCCATGGCGAGCCCGCCGCCGCTGACCGTCCGCTGGTGGACGCCTCCGGTTGCCCTGACCGGACTGATCCTGCTGACCGTCGCCGCTTTCCTCGCGGACCACCGCACCGGTGGTTTCGGCTGGACGACGGACGTCGCCGACGGGGACGGCGATTCGCTCAGGTTCGGGTTACCGGGCAGCGATTCCCACGTTGTCGAGGCGGTCTTCCTGGTCGTCGGTGCCGCGGCATTGGCCGCCGCGGTCCTGGGTCGGGTCGGTCGTCTGCTGCGTCGGCAACACCTTCCCGGCGCGCTGATCGGGGTGATCTTCGTGGCGGCCGCCGCGGTCATGGTGGTGAAGCCGCTGTTCGCCGACGACATGGTTTCCCCCCATCCCCTGCTACGTGCTCTCGTCATCATGCCTGCCGGTTACGTCGTCGCCGTGTCATGCCTGGCGGCCAATGCCGCTCTGGTCTCGCGAGCTATCCCACGGCAGGCTGCGGCCGGGATGCTGGCCGTCGCGGCGCTGGCGATGCTCGGCCTCACCAGCCTCGAGGAGATGGACAGTCTGCAACCGCGGTTCGACCGGTCCGCGGCCGCGGCCTTGGAAGCCGACGCGAAGCGGTTCGTCGCAGGCGAGCCGGCAGAGCGTGTTTTCGACATTCCGCCGTATTTGCAGAAAGCCTTATGGGCCTCAGAACAACCGGGATTGAACGCCGAGGAGAGCCTGACGGAGTTCTACCGGCATCTTCCGCCGCCGTCGACGCCGGAGGAGGCGTACAGACGGGCCGTGCGCATCGACAAGCGTCGAGAATCGGGAATGGTGGCGGTGCCCCATGCGCCTACGTGGGGCAACGGCGACGCCGACTGGACGCGCTCGCGTCCCGCGTTGAAAGCCACCCTCATCGCGGTCGGGCTGGTGGCTCTTGTCAGTGCGCTGTTCCCCGCTTCCGGTGCTGGTCCGTTCCGGCGCTACGTCACCCGACCGGACCGGCCGGAGCCGCACGGCGGCCGCGATCCGCGGCCGCCGCGAACGGCTTAGACAGCGGCGTCGATGATGTCGCCGAGGCCGGCGGCAACCAGGTCGTCGCGGATGAGGGCGCCGTCGCCCTCCACCACCAGGGTCATGCCGTCGGGGTGGAGATACCGGGCCGCGGCCGCCGACACTTCGTCGACCGTGGCTTCGAGGAGGCGTTGGCGGAGGGTGGCGTAGTAGTCGTCGGGAAGGCCGTGGAGGACCAGGGTGGCGAGGGCGCCTGCGATGGACCCCGGGGTTTGCATGTCCACGGTCAGGGAGCCGGCGCGCCAGGTGCGCGCGACGGCTAGTTCTTCCTCGGTGATGCCGTCGGCCTGGGTACGCGCAATCTCCGCGACCGTGTCGGTGAGAGCGGGCGCGGTGACCGCGGTGTGGACCGACGAGCTCACGCCGAAGCGGCCGAATCGCCGGCTCATGGCGAAGTCCGCGCGGATGCCGTACGTGTAGCCCTTCACCTCGCGAATCAGGTGGTTGAGCCGAGACGTGAATGCGCCGCCCAGCACCGTCGACACCAGCGTGATGGGCACGTAGTCCGGGTGGGCTCGTTCGGGGGCGCGGTGGCCCAGCCGCAGTGTCGACTGCACCGAGCCGGGCCGGTCGACCAGCAGCACGCGGCGGCTCGTGGCGATCGGCACGTCGAGGGGCGGCTCGGGTGCCGCGGACGTGCCTGACGTGCCGGCGAAGGCGGCGGCGCCCAGCTCGGTGAGGTCGAGCTTGTCGAGGTCGCCGGCGATGAGCAGGACGCCGGGTCGGGTGAGCCAGGTGTGGTGGAACTGAAGGACATCATCGGCGGTGACGGCCGCCATCGAGGTGGGGTCGCCGTGCAGGGGTCGGCCGTACCGCTCGCCCGCGCCGAACAGGTCGGCCCGCAACGCTGCGTCGGCGCGGGGACCGGGCTGGGCCCAATCCATGCGCAGAGCGGTTGCTTCGTCGTCGCGGACCCGTGCGATGTCGGCCGGGTCCAGCCGGGGCGTACGGGCTGCTTCGGCCATGAGTGCCACGGCTCGCGGCAGCAGGTCGACGGGCACGGAAACGCCGGTCCGGAAGGCGTCCCAGTCGACGGCGGTGGTGAGCTCCGCGCCGAGGCCCTCCAACGCGAGGGCGTACGCGGCGGAGTCGCGCTGTTTGGTGCCTTCCTCGAGGCATTTGGCGAGGACTGCCGCCGTTCCTTCCCGGCCCTGGGATTCCCGTGCTGCGCCGCCGTCGAGCAGCAGGAACGCGGTGGCTAGCAGTTGTCCCGGCATGTGCGCGGCGACGACCTCGCCGCCGGCCACCGTGGCGCGGTGGATCGTCGGGAAGGAGTAGGGGCGGGCGGCGCCCGGCTCGGGCCGGGTGGCGATGAGGCTCATGCTGCGGTCCCCTCCGGAAGATAGGTCAGGGTGACCCGGGACTGCGGGTCGAGCGTTCGGGCGGCGTCGGCGATGTCGCCCGCGGTCACTGCCTGCCATTGCGGCAGCCGGTATCCGGCCGTTGCGGCGTCGCCGAACTGGGTCGCGTAGCGGCCGAGGGTGTCGGCCCGACCGCCGGCTGTGGACAGTTGCCGCCACCACGAGGTGGTCAGCAGTGCCTTGGCGCGTTCGAGTTCCGCATCGGTGACCGGTTCGGTAGCCATGCTCGTCAGGACCTCGGCGACGCCCGCTTCCAGCTTCGCGATGTCGACGCCGTCCTTGGCGGTCGCGGTGACGATGAGCGGCGCCGGGGCATGCGCCAGGTCGACGCCGTACGCGCCGATGTAGTCCGGTTGGGCGATCCGGGCGCCGTCGGCGAGCCGCTGGTAGAGCCGGCTGCCTCGGCCGCTGCCCAGGATCGTGCCCAGAACGGTGATGGCGTCGTATCCCGCGGATCCGAACGGATGGGTGCGGTGCGACAGGTAGACCCGCGGCGCCGGGACCGGGCCGGTGACCGTTTCCCGGGCGGGCGCGGTGGCCGGGCCCGGCAGATGACCGGAGGGCGCGGGTGGAATGTCGGCCACGGCGTCGATCCCGCCGAAGTACTTCTCAGCGAGGGCGATGACGTCGGCCGGCAGGACATCGCCGACGACGGTGAGCACCGCGTTGTTCGGCGCGTAGTACCGCGCGTGGAAAGCCTGGAACGTCTCCAGGCTGGCGGCGTTCAGGTCTTCCATCGACCCGATCGTGGCGTGGTGGTACGGATGGCCGGGCGGATACAGCAGTGGCAGCAGGCGCAGCCACGCGTCGCCGTAGGGCACGTTGTCGTAGCGCTGCCGCCGCTCGTTCTTGACCACCTCGCGCTGGTTGTCCAGAGTTTCCTGGGTGAGCGCCGGGACCAGGCCGCCCATCCGGTCTGCTTCCAGCCACAGGGCCAGTTCGAGGTGTTCGACCGGCAGCGTCTCGAAGTAGTTCGTCCGGTCCGGGTTGGTGGTGGCGTTGAGTGAGCCACCCGCCCCCTGCACGTGCCGCATGTGCTCGGTCTTACCGACATGCACCGATCCCTCGAACATCAAGTGCTCGAAGAGGTGCGCGAAGCCGGTCTGGCCGGCCGGTTCGTGGCGGGAGCCGACGTCATACCAGAGGTTGACGCAGACCACCGGTGCGGTGTGGTCCTCACTGACGACGATGCGCAGCCCGTTGTCCAGGCGTGCGGTTTCGATGGGCCACGGATATCCGGTTCCGGTGACCGGTGCGGGCTGAGCAGACACGCAACCTCCCTGATCTCAGCCTCCAGTATCCCGGTCGCCCCGGCACCCGATCACCGTTGTCCACAGACGGGTCTGCAATCGCCGCCCGCAGACGTTCAAGCAGGACCGACTTGTCCACAGAGAGCCGTCAGCCGCGAGCGTCGTGCAGGGCGGCGCGGAAGGCACGGATTGCCGGGTGGCCGGCCGATCCACTGCGTACTCCCGTGTAGAGCCGGCGTCGCGGCCGCCCCGGCAGGTGGTGCAACTCCAGGCCGCCGGGGGCCCGGTCGGTCCAGAGCAGATCGGGTACGAACGCGACCGCGTGTCCCGTCTCCACCAGCCGGAGCTGGAGCAGCAAGTCGCCGCTCTGGAACCGTACGTCCGGCTCGAAGCCCGCACCGCGGCAGAGGTGCCGGGCCCACCGGCCGGGGGTGACGCTGTCGGGGTCGAAGACGAACGGTGCTCCGGCCAGATCGGCGAGTTTGGCCCGGTTCCAGGGCCCGTGTGCCGGGACGGCGACGCGCATCTCGTCGTGCCACAGCACTTCTTCGTCGATGCCGGGCAGTCGCGGCTCGGGGAAGCTCGGGTAGTCCTCGCCGAGCACCGCGTCGAAGTCGCGGGCGAGCAGTCCGGCGAAGGCCGACCCCGCGTCGGCTTGGGTGAGTTCGATGCGCAGACCGGGGTGCTTGGTGGCGAGCCGGGACAGCGCGGCCGGGATCAGTGCCAGCAACACCGATTGGAACGAGGCCACCCGTAGCGTGCCGGTGACCTCGGTCATGCTGGCGGCGAGCTCGGCCTCGGCGAGCTCGATCCGTTCCAGGATCGCCTCCGCGTGCCGGACCAGCAGGCGGGCCTGTCCGGTGAGTCGGACGCCGCGGCCGACCCGTTCGAGCAGCGTGGCGCCGGTCTCGGTTTCCAGCAGGCTGAGCTGCTGGGAGATGGCGGAGGGGCTGTAGTTCAGCGCGTGGGCGACGGCGGCGAGTGTGCCACGCCGGTCCAGCTCGCGGAGGAGCCGGAGCCGGTGAACATCCAACATAACTGACGATTATTGCCCAGAAACATTCGCTGGACGAATCAGTTCCGGGCTCGGATCGTGGATGACGTGACCACTACCGCCATTGCCCCTGTCGCCGCCCGCCCCGGCCCCGCCGTACTCATGGTGCTGGGATCTTGTGTCTCGCTTCAGGTCGGCGCGGCCTTGGCGGCGGGCTTGTTCCCGGCAACCGGCAGCGCGGGCGCGACGCTACTGCGACTCGGGCTTGCCGCCGGGGTTCTGCTGGCGTTGGTCCGGCCCGCGGTCCGGGCCTGGCGCAGCCACCAGTGGCGGGCTGTCGCGCTGCTGGGACTGTCGATGGCCGGGATGAACGGCTTCTTCTATGCGGCGATCGAGCGCATCCCGCTCGGCCCGGCCGTCACCATCGAATTCCTGGGGCCGCTCACCCTCGCCGCCGTTCTGTCTCGCCGCCTCCGCGACTTCGGCTGGGTGCTGCTGGCCGCCGCGGGCGTCGCCCTGCTCGGCTTCGCCGACGGTGCGGCGGATCTCGACCCCGTGGGAGTGGCGTACGTCCTCATCGCGGCGGTGTTCTGGGCGCTCTACATCCTTGCGGGTAGCCATGCCGGTGCTGCGGTCCAGGGCCAGGGTGGTCTGGCCGTCGCGATGGCGATCGGCGCGCTGTTGCTGGTTCCGGGTGGGGCGGTCGGCGCCGGTCAGGCTCTCGCTTCGCCGCACTTGTTGTTGCTCGCGCTCGGCACCGGGGTGCTCGCGTCGGTGATCCCGTACACCTTGGAGATCTCAGCTTTGCGCCGCCTGCCGAAGCGGACCTTCGGCATCCTGCTCAGCCTGGAACCGGTGGTCGCCGCCACGGCCGGCTGGCTGCTGCTGGCGCAGCCGCTGAACTGGGCCGGCGGGGTGGCGATGGTCGTGGTGGTGCTCGCCAGCATCGGGTCGACGACGCTGAGTTGATCACAAACCCCGTGGCGGCGGGCCGCCGCTCGATGCGATGCTGTGGCGTGCCCGATGACGTCCTGATCAACGAGCGGCTGGTGATCCCCGCCGCCGAGCTGTCGTGGCGGTTCTCCCGCTCGAGCGGCCCCGGCGGCCAGGGCGTGAACACCACCGACAGCCGGGTCGAGCTGTCCTGGGACCTCGCCGGCTCCGACCTGCTCCCGCCGATGCTGCGGGAGCGGGCGTTGGAGCGGCTCGGCACGCGCCTGGTGAACGGCGTCCTGACCGTGGTGGCTTCGGAACATCGCTCCCAGCTGCGCAACCGCGAGGCCGCGGCGGCCCGACTCGCGGGAATCGTCGCCGGAGCCATCGCCCCACCACCACGAGCCAGGCGGGCGACCCGACCGTCCCGCGGCGCGGTGGAACGGCGCATCTCCGACAAGAAGCGACGCAGTCAGACCAAACGCAATCGCCGCGGCGGCTTCGACTGACCTGATGAGGTCACGCGGGTGGGAGTTGCTCGTAGCGCTCGAGCCGGAACAGCGACACCACCAACAGGACCAGGCCGGCGAAGACGAGCCCACTCTGTAATGCGGGCGCGGCCCGCGACCAGTCGGTCTCCGTTTCCCACGGGTTCGTCAGGTCGATCGGTACCTCAGTGACTACGGGAATTTCGACCACTACCGCGGCAGCCGGATCAGTGTCGCCGTAGTCGAACATGCCGTAGTCGTCGGAATAGGTCCGGTAGTAGAGGGGGCCGACGTCGTCAATGACAAGATGCTGATAAGTGTCGGTCCGGAGGGTCTCCGCGGCAGGGTCGGCAGGTGGCCTCAACAGCTCGTTCTGCTCCAGCGTCAAGAGCCCGCCGAGCGCCAGCGCCACCACCACGCCCAGCCCAGCGCCGGCCGTCCGCAGCCGGCCTCGCGACCACAGCCCGGCATTCGCCGCCATCCCGGCGCAGGCGATGGCGAGTGCGGCGGGAACCAGCACCATGACCCGGATCCTCGAGTCGGTCGACGCGCCGCCGTACTGTGCCGCGCCGACGACCCAGAGAACGAACGTCAGGGCGACTATCCCGGCGGGCAGGTGTCGCCACCGCAGCGCCCGCCCGGCGCGGCCCAGGACGGCTGCGCCCAGAGCGGCCGCACTCGCCGCGAGCAGCACTGGTTCGAGCATGGCGCCGAGGCCTTCGCCCTGCCCGTAGGCCGTGGGCCAGCCGTACCCGTCGCCATAGAGGTCGGCCAGGAAAGCGGTGAGGGTCAGCAGGGACAGCCCGGACAGTGCGGCGGAGCGGGTCCAGCGGGGAACACCCGGGGGATTCGCGCTGAGCAGCGCCGCCGCGAGCAGGGCAGCCATCGCGCCGGTGCCGGCGTAGGGCATGAGGTTGCGGTCGAGGAACAGTCCCAGGACCTGAAGCCCCGCGGCCGCGAAGAACGCGTACCGCACCCATCTCAGCGCATGCACGCTGCGATGATTCCGGCCCAGCGGCGGCCCGACCATCGCTCTGCTGGGGGTACTTGACCGGAAAAAAGCCGATATCGGCGGCGGCTCAGACGTTGTGCGGTGCCACGGCTTCGCGGTTCTCGGCGGCCAGGGCCGGGCCCAGCAACTCGTCGCAGACGCGGATGAGGCGGGCGCGCAGCGCCGCGGCACGGCGGGCGAACTCGCGCTGCCGGGCCACGTACTCCGCTTTGCCCTCCGGGGTTTCGATCTTCACCGGCGGCTGATCGTAGGAACTGAGGTCGTACGGGCTGGCCTGCATGTCGAGGAGTCGGATGTCGCCGGCCAGGGCGAAGCAGTCCAGCGCCAACGCGCCCGGGACGGCAGGACCGAGCTTGGTAGCCCATTTATGGCAGTCCATTGCCGCGTGCAGGCAACCGGGCTGGTCGAAGTCGACCTGGGTGGCGCGGGTGGGCTGGAGGCGGTTGAGGCCGACAGCCTCCGGCGTGAAGAAGCGGAAGGCGTCGAAGTGGGTGCAGCGGATCGGGTGCTCCTCGACGACCCGGTCGGTGGCAGTCTGGCCGAGGCGCAGCGGCAGAGCATGGCGGTGCTCCGGCTGGCGGTAGACCATGGCCCACTCGTGCAGGCCGAAACAGCCGGAGAAGGCCGGCCGGGAAGCGGTCGCGGTGAGCAGGCCGTGGATGTAGCGCACGCTCTCGCCGCGCGCCTGCATGTACGCCTCGACGTCGAGCGTCACGACCCCGTCGTTGCGGGTGGCGTAGAACTTCCAGGTGGCCTGCTCGCTGACGCCGTCGGGGGCCGCGGCGAGTCCGGTGCCGACGCCGGGGTGCCAGCGGCGCAGCTGAGCCGGGCGGGTGCCGTAGTAGTCGTAGAGGAAATCCTCTATGGCGTGCTTTTCGCCGGCGGCCTTCCGGGCCCGGTGGCCGGCCGTCATCTCGTCGGCGCGTTCGGCGTGGGCGCGGGCCAGCGGGATCCAGGTGATCGAGGGCAGCACGGTCGTCAGCGCGTGACTCTCGCTGATCCTCCCCATCGGTCCAGCGTATCCAGCTAGTCCAGCGGGATCGAGTCGCGGCGTCGCCGGGTGTGAGGAACGCCCGAACGGGACCCGGCGTGGCCCGGCTCACCGTCGGGGCGGGGCGTAGCCTCCAAGGCGCGTGCAAGCTTTCGATGGATGGGGTTATCCGTGCGTTTCGCTCGTTTTGTTCATGCCGGTGGCGTGTCCTTCGGTGTCGTCGAGGGGGAGGCGCAGCCCGGCGCCCAGGGCCTGACGATCGCCGAGATCGACAGCATCCCGTTCCAGAACGTCAAGTTCACCGGTCAGCGGTGGGCGATCGCGGACGTTCGGCTGCTGGCGCCGATCTTCTCCAGCAAGGTGATCGGGGTCGGGCGCAACTACGCCGAGCATGCCGCGGAGATGGGCAACGAGGTGCCCAAGGAGCCGCTGATCTTCATCAAGCCGTCCACCTCGGTGATCGGCCCCAACGACGCCATCCGCATCCCGGCCGTCACGAACCAGGTCGAGCACGAGGCTGAGCTGGCCGTCGTGATCGGTGCCAGCGGCGCGCGACGGGTCGATCGCGCCGGCGCCCAGAAGGCGATCTTCGGTTACACCGTCGGCAATGACGTCACCGCGCGCGACCTGCAGCGCAGCGACCCGCAGTGGACCCGGGCCAAGGGCTTCGACTCGTTCTGCCCGCTGGGGCCGTGGATCGAGACCGAGCTGGACGTCAGCGACCTGGAGGTGCGGTGCGAGGTGGGCCGCAAGCCCGACGAGATGGAGGTACGTCAGCTCGGGCGTACCAAAGACATGGTTTTCGACATCCCCAGCCTGGTGTCCTACGTCTCGCACGTCATGACGCTGCTGCCCGGCGACGTCATCCTGACCGGCACACCTGCGGGAGTGAGCCAGATCGTCGCCGGTGACACGGTCTCCGTGAGCGTGCAGGGCATCGGAGAGCTGCGCAATCCGGTAGTCACGCTGGACTGACGTCGGCCGCGATGCCGTTCAGCAGCAGGCGCAGGCCGTAGGTGAACGCCGCCTCGGCCTGCTCCTCGCTGCCGCCCCCGAAGCCGTCGGCCTCCCACACCCGGGTCATCGTCGGGTGCTGCTCGACGTCGAACCAGTCCTCCCAGAACTGTTCCCGGTCCTGCCACCACGCGTCGTTCGTCTGCCCGCTGGCCCGTTGCAGCAGCACGTTCTCGCCCTCCTGGCGGGCGGCCGAGACGACGAACATCGCGATCGCGACCGCGGCCTCGTTGACCCGCTCGATCGGCAACCCGGCGTTCTCCACCGCGGACAGCACGAATTCGCGTTCCCGGAACATGCCCGGACCGAGTGGCGGCCGGACGGTTGACACCCGGCTCAGCCACGGATGCGCCCGATACATCGCGCGGGTGCGGTCCGCGTACAGCTGGATCTGCGCTTTCCACCCCTCAGGCCGGGCATCTGCGGGGCCGGGCAGGTCGCGCCCGGCAAGCACCGCGTCGACCATCAAATCATTCAGATCCGATCGCGACCGTACGTACGTGTAGAGCGTCATCGTCCCCACGCCGAGCCGTTCGGCGACCCGGGCCATCGACGCCGCTGCCAGCCCGTCGGCGTCGGCTATCGCGATGCCCGCAGCGATGACCTCGTCCACGCTGAGCCGCGCCGGGCGGCCGGTGCGGGCCGGGGCCGCGGGCTCGCGGTGCCGCCAGAGCAGGGCCAGTAGCCGATCCTTCACTCGTCCTCCCGAGACTTTTCGTATAGCCTACGAGAACAGTTTTCGTAGACCGTACGGGAATGGGGTGTCGCGATGAAGATCCTGGTGACGGGCGCGACCGGCGGAGTCGGGCGACTGGTCGTGGACGAGCTGCTGGCCCTGGGCGCCACCGACGTGCGGGCGCTCACGGTGAATCCGGCGAAGGCGAACCTGCCGCCTGGCGTCGAGGTGGTCAAGGGCTTCATCGGTCGGCCGGCGAGTCTCCCGGCCGCTCTCGACGGCGTCGACCGGATGTACCTGGCGCCGCTGATCGAGACGAACGCCGAGGTCTGCCAGCTCGCGGCGGCCGCCGGGGTGCGCCGGATCGTCGACCTGGCCGGGGCCAAGGGTGACCACTGGCAGGCCATCGAGGACGGCGTCGAGGCGTGCGGGGTCCCGTGGGTGCACCTCGAGCCGGGCGAGTTCATGAGCAACTCCGACCTGTGGGCCGCGCAGATCAAGGCCGGCGACGAGGTCCGTGACGGCTACGGCTCGGCGGCCAGTGCGCTGATCGCGCTGCAGGACATCGCGGCGGTCGCGGCCCATTGCCTGCTCGAGGACGGTCACGAAGGCCGTTCGTACGAGCTGACCGGCCCCGAGTCGCTGACCCGGCGCGAACGCGTGGCCCAGATCGGTGCGGTGCTGGGCCGTGAGCTGACCTACGTCGACCTGCCCCACGACGAGCTGGTCCAGCAGCTCGAGCTGAGCATGGGCGAATACGCCGCCTGGTACGCCGACGGGCTTCGGGTGCTGGCCGAACATCCGCAGCGTGCCGTGCCCACTGTTGCCGAGCTGACCGGCCGTCCCGGCACCACCTTCACCGAGTGGGTTCGCGCGCACCAAGAACTGTTTGGCGGGGGCCGATTTGGTGGCCCCGACGGCCTCGGGTAGAGTTCCTACTCGGTACGGCGCGCCGTACCGATGGGGTATGGGGTAATTGGCAGCCCGACTGATTCTGGTTCAGTTAGTCTAGGTTCGAGTCCTGGTACCCCAGCGCTGAAGATCTCCCCGCGAGATCGGCGGTGCTGGACTTCTGATAGAGTTCGGCACCGTTGCTCAAGCGGGAAGAACGAAAGCTGGAGCAACAAAGGCAAGGCCTGGTCCCGTCGTCTAGCGGCCTAGGACGCCGCCCTCTCAAGGCGGTAGCGAGGGTTCGAATCCCTTCGGGACTACCAGTAGGAAACGGCTCGTGTCTTCGGACACGGGCCGTTTCGCTTTGCCGTTGTTCGTTCCGGGGCTGCACCACTCGGGCTGCCGGCGGGAACACTGTCAGTGTGACGGATCTCCCGGTGCTCCGGGTCACATTCAGCTATTTGCCAACCGGCCGATCGATACTCGGCGTGGAACTCGAGCTAGCGCCGCTTGCCCGGCCTGGTGGGCCCGGTACCTCGACTTCAACCCCGTCCGCGTCGTCTTCGCAGCACGACAACGCGGACTGGGCTGCTTGAGGGAGCCGGAAATTCAGCCTGGCAATAAGTAGAGCGTTGCCGACCTGGACTTCGAAGGGAATCGGGTGGCGGGGGCCGGGCAGCGGCTTACAGGCCGCTGAGGCGTTGGCCTGCGCGGACGACCGCCATCGCGTGGCGTTCGCCGGGGCGGCGGCCGAGGCGCTCGATCGGGCCGCTGATCGAGATGGCCGCGATGACCCGGCCCGTCCGGTCGCGGATCGGTGCGGAAACGCTAGCCACGCCCGCCTCGCGTTCGGCGACGCTCTGCGCCCAGCCGCGGCGGCGGACCTCGGCCAGGGTGCGTCCGGTGAACTTGCACCGCGGCAGCAGGGGCATGACGGCTTCGGGTGGCTCCCAGGCGAGCAGGATCTGCGCCGCGGAGCCGGCCACCATCGGCAGCACCGACCCGACCGGGACCGTGTCCCGCAAACCGCTGGCTCGTTCCGCCGCCGCCACGCAGATGCGTTCGTCCGCCCGGCGCAGGTAGAGCTGCGCGCTTTCGCCGGTCGCGTCGCGCAGGGCCGACAGCAACGGCTCCGCGGCGGTCAGCAGCACGTCGGGCGCTGCGTTGGCTAGTTCGCCCAGCCGCGGCCCGGGGCGCCACCGGCCCTGGGTGTCGCGGACGAGCATCCGGTGGATCTCCAAGGCCTGGGCCAACCGGTGCGCGGTGGCCCGCGGCAGCTTCGTGCGTTCGACGAGTTCGGCCAGGCTGGCGCCGTCGACACAGGCCGCGAGGATGACCACTGCCTTGTCGAGAACGCCGACACCGCTCATACTGTGTCCCACAAGCCGAAACATACCTCCCAGAATTTAGGATGTCCAGATGGTGGGAGTCACTCCGAATCCGAGGACCTTGGCGGAAAAGGTCTGGGACGACCACGTCGTGCGCGCCGTCGAGGGCGAGCCCGATCTGCTCTACATCGACCTTCACCTGCTGCACGAGGTGACGAGCCCGCAAGCCTTCGACGGTCTGCGGTTGGCCGGCCGCCAGGTCCGCCGCACCGATCTCACCCTCGCCACCGAGGACCACAACACACCCACGGGGTACGCGGACCCGGCCAACAACACCCGCCGCGGCGACCTGCTGACCATCGCGGACCCGACGTCCCGCACCCAGATCGAGACGCTGCGCAAGAACTGTGCCGAGTTCGGCGTGCAGATCCGCTCACTCGGCCACGAGCAGCAGGGCATCGTGCACGTGATCGGCCCCCAGCTCGGCCTCACCCAGCCCGGCACGACCATCGTCTGCGGCGACTCGCACACCGCGACGCACGGGGCCTTCGGCGCCTTGGCCTTCGGTATCGGCACCAGCGAAGTCGAGCACGTGCTTGCCACGCAGACGCTGCCGCAGTCGAAGCCACGAACCATGGCGGTCACCGTGGTCGGCGAGCTCCGCCCCGGCGTCACCGCGAAGGACCTGATCCTCGCGCTCATCGCCCAGGTCGGCACCGGCGGCGGCAACGGCCACATCGTGGAATATCGCGGCGCAGCCATCCGCAAGCTCTCCATGGAGGGCCGGATGACCATCTGCAACATGTCGATCGAGTGGGGTGCCAAGGCCGGCATGATCGCGCCGGACGACACGACCTTCGCCTACCTGAAGGGCCGCGCGCATGCGCCGGTCGGCGCGGACTGGGACGCCGCTGTGGAGTACTGGCGGTCGCTGGTCACGGACGAGGGTGCCGAGTTCGACACCGAGGTGATCCTCGATGCCGCCGCGATCAGCCCGTTCGTCACCTGGGGCACCAACCCGGCTCAGGGTGCCGCGTTGGACGGCGCGGTGCCGGATCCCGAGGAGTTCGTCGAGGAGGTCGAGCGCAACGCCGCCCGGCGGGCCTTGGAATACATGGGATTGGCAGCCGGCACCCCGCTCAAGTCCGTGCCGGTCGACGTGGTTTTCGTGGGCTCCTGCACGAACGGTCGGCTCGAAGATCTGCGGGCCGCCGCCGATGTGATCCGTGGACACAAGGTGCACGAGGGCGTCCGGATGATGATCGTCCCGGGGTCGTACCAGGTGCGCGAAGCCGCCGAGCAGGAAGGCCTGGACAAGATCTTCCGGGACGCGGGCGCCGAGTGGCGGTTCGCCGGCTGCTCCATGTGTCTGGGCATGAACCCGGACACGCTGGATCCGGGGCAGCGCGCCGCATCCACGTCCAACCGCAACTTCGAGGGCCGGCAGGGGCGCGGTGGGCGTACCCATCTGGTCTCGCCGGAAGTTGCCGCCGCCACCGCCGTGGTGGGCCGGTTGTCCGCCCCCGCTGACCTCTGAGCTGGAGCTACTGTCATGGAGAAGTTCACCACCCACGTCGGGAACGTGCTGCCCCTACGCCGTTCTGATGTGGACACCGACCAGATCATCCCCGCCGTCTACCTGAAGCGGGTCACCCGGACCGGCTTCGAGGACGGGCTGTTTCGGGCCTGGCGCGACGATCCGTCGTTCGTCGCGAACAACCCGGCCTACGCGGGCGCTTCGATCTTGGTTGCCGGGCCCAACTTCGGCACCGGATCCTCGCGCCAGCACGCCGTCTGGGCGTTGCGGGACTGGGGTTTCAAGGTCGTCATCGCCGCCCGGTTCGGCGACATCTTCCGCGGCAACGCCCTCAAGGAGGGTCTGCTGCCGGTGCAGCTCGACCAGAAGGCCGTCGAGGCGCTCTGGGACATGGCCGAAAGTGAGCCCCGCAAGCAGGTCACGGTGGATCTCGCCGAGCAGCAAGTGCGCGTGGACGACGCCGCGTGGAGCTTCAGCATCGACGACTTCAGCCGCTGGCGACTCATGGAGGGTCTGGACGACATCGGACTGACCCTGCGGCACGAGATCTCGATCACCACGTACGAGAACGGTCGGCCGGCGTTCAAACCGGTGGTCGCCTGAGCCAAAACCCTGTCAGTGCAGGGATTTTCGCCCCCGTCGGAGTCTCCGGCGGGGGCGAATTCGTTGCGACACAACGGTTTTTTTTCCAGCCAATGTTTGTGTCTGCTGGTCAGAGGGCATACGGTGCGCGCAGAATGGCTCGCATTGGGCCAGTGATGCTCGTTCACGACGGAAACGACCCGCACGTGGACTCGCGCAGGGCGCAACCGCAATGAACGAGCATCTGTTCTCACGTTCGGGAGGAAAACCGTGAACAAGGCCGAGCTCATTGAGGCGCTCGCCGCCCGACTGGGGGACCGGAAGACGGCGACAGCGGCGCTGGACGCGGTGATCAGCGAAGTGCAGACCGCCGTGACCAAGGGCGACCGCGTTGCTATCACCGGTTTCGGTGTCTTCGAGAAACGCGCGCGTAACGCGCGTACCGCTCGTAATCCGCGCACCGGCGAACCAGTCAAGGTGAAGAAGACATCCGTCCCCGCCTTCAAGCCCGGCACGGGTTTCCGGGAGATGGTGGCCAGCGGCAAGGTGGCCAAGGTCGCCGCCGCCAAGAAGACCACTGCCACCAAGGCCACCGCCACCAAGGCGACGGCGACGAAGGCGGCCGCTACCAAGGCCACTGCCACCAAGGCCACCGCCACCAAGACGGCGGCGGCGAAGGCGACCGCCACCAAGGCCACGACGGCTAAGAAGACCGCGGCCAAGGCCACCCCGGTCAAGGCGGCCACCAAGACGGCAGCGGCGAAGAAGACCGCGGCCACCAAGGCGACGGCGACGAAGGCGACCGCCACCAAGGCGACCGCCACCAAGGCCGCCGCGACGAAGGCCACCGCCACCAAGACGGCGGCGGCGAAGAAGACCGCCACCAAGGCCGCTCCGGCCAAGACCGCCACCAAGACGGCAGCGGCCACGAAGGCCACGCCGGCGCGGAAGACCGCCACCAAGGCGGCGGCCACCAAGGCTGCTCCGGCCAAGAAGGCCGCACGCAAGACCACGGCGGCGGCCAAGGCCACTCCGGCCAGCAAGGCCACCACTGTGCGGGCCACCGCCCGCAAGACCCGCTGACGCGACCGCTCAGCGGCCCGCTGACGAACGCAAAAGGCGTCCACCCGTCCGGTGGACGCCTTTCGCGTGTTCCGGCGCGCATACGGCAGCTGAGCCTACGTTTCGCGGTATGGACCGCAGAAGCACCAGGCTGGAATCCGTGCCGGAGTCCGGCGAGCGCGATCCGCGCCCCCGCGGACCGGTGTCGCGGTCGCTGATCGCCGCCACCGTCTTCATGGCCGCGGTGCTGCCTGCCTGGGTGCTCGGCGACGCCGCCGAGCACTGGACCGGCTGGGGCCTGCTCGACTGGACCGTCACCTGTGCGCTGTCCGGCGTAGCCGTGTACTTCCTCGCGCCGTACGGCTCGTACCGGCGCAGGGATGCTGTGCTTGCGCTGGTGCCGCTCTACGGTTGGTATCTGACCAGCCTGCTGTCCTGGCGCATCGCGTTGCTGCCCCTGCGGGACTGGGAGCCCCGTGAGGATGAACTCTGGCGGGCGAGGTGGCTCACCGGTGACCTGATCGGCTTCTGGCGCGCGGACCCCCTGCCGCCACCGTTGCCCCGACGCCCGGCCGCTGGCCCGCGGGTCAGATCCGGCTCAGCGCCACGAGCTGATCGCCCGACCAGGTGAGCACCCAGCCGTCGCCCTTGGGCGTCTTGTAGGGCGCCGGATCCTCCGCGCCGGCCAGCAGCGCGAGCAGACCCGGGATGACCTTGCCCTGGCTGCAGACCGCCGTACGCCGACCGGCCCGCAGCTCCACCAACCGGGCCGCCGCCGCCTTCACCCGGGCCGGGCCGTCAGCGGGATCGCCGGGTTCGGCGAAGGCCGAGTCCGACACGATCGGCAGACCCAGCCGGGCGGCGAGCGGCTCGAAGGTCTGCCGGCAACGCAGCGGCGTCGCCGCGATCAGCAGCCGCGGGCCGAACAGCGCGGCAGCGGCGCTGATCGTCTCCGCCTCGGTGCGGCCCCGGTCGTCGATCGGGCGGAGCGCGTCGTCGCCGCCGTAGTCCTTGCGGTTGCCCGCATGCGCATGCCGGATCAGCACGGTCAGCGCGGTCACCGGTGGCAGGTTCACCCCATGCTCGACGGTCCGGCGGTCGTCCGGGTAGGTCAGCCGGGCGAGGGCTGCGGCCGGTGCCAGCCACACCACTTCGTCAACCTCCGTCGGATCCTGCGGGGCCCCGACCGGTCCGTCGCCGGCCCGCATCCACCACCACTCGACGGTTTTCGGGGCGCCGTTCGGCAGCGAATACGCCACGTCGGGCAGGCGTACCAACGGCTCACCGTGGACACCGGTCTCTTCCTGCACCTCGCGTACCGCGGCGGCGACCGGATGTTCGGAGCCGTCGAGCTTGCCCTTGGGCAGACTCCAGTCACTGCGGTACGGGCGGTGCACCACGCAGATTTCGATCCCGTCGCCGGCGGGACGCCACAGCACCCCGCCCGCGGCGCGAACAGTGTCCGTCACGAAGTCAGACCGCCTTGCCGATGATCCGGCGCAACAGCGCCTCCTGCAGGTGGACGTGCGGCTGCGACAGGGAAGCGGCCCGGCGGTGCCACGTACCGTCGCCGGCCAGGTCCCAGCCCTCGGATTCGTCGCTCATAGCCAATTCCAACACATCGCGCAGGTCCTGTTGGGCGGACGGCAGGGTGACCCGGACGAGTGCCTCCACCCGGCGGTCCAGGTTGCGGTGCATGAGGTCGGCCGAACCGATCCAATACTCGGCGTCGTCGCCCGCACCGAACCGGAACACCCGGGAGTGCTCGAGGAAGCGGCCGACGATCGAGCGCGCCCGGATGTTGTCCGACAGCCCCGGCACTCCCGGCCGCAGCGCGCACATGCCGCGGATGACCAGGTCGACGCGGACACCGTCGGCGGAGGCGCGGTACAGAGCGTCGATCGTCTCCTCGTCCACCAGCGAGTTCACCTTGAACTGGACCAGGGCCTCGCCGCCGTTGCGGGCGATGGCGGCCTGTCCTTCGATCCGCTCGATCAGGCCCTTACGCACCCCGTGTGGCGCCACCAGCAGCCGGCGGAATGCGGTCTGCCGGCTGTACCCGGTGAGCACGTTGAACAGGTCGGTGACGTCCGCCCCGATCTCCGGGTCGGCCGTGAGCATGCCGAAGTCCTCGTACAATCGCGCGGTCTTGGGGTGGTAGTTGCCCGTGCCGATGTGGCAGTAGCGGCGGATCTGGTTGCCCTCCTGGCGCACGACGAGCGCGGTCTTGCAGTGTGTCTTGAGGCCGACGAGGCCGTAGACGACGTGGCAACCGGCCCGTTCCAGGGTGCGCGCCCAGCCGATGTTGGCGACCTCGTCGAAGCGTGCCTTCACCTCGACGAGCACGACCACCTGCTTACCCGCGGCCGCCGCATCGACCAACGCGTCGACGATCGGAGAGTCGCCGCTGGTGCGGTAGAGGGTCTGCTTGATAGCCAGCACGTTCGGGTCGGCGGCGGCCTGCTCGATGAAGCGCTGCACGCTCGTCGAGAACGAGTGGTAGGGGTGGTGCACGAGGATGTCGCACTCGCGCAGCCGGTTGAAGACGCTGCGCGGCACCTCACCGTCGGCGAGCTGGGGGTGCGTCGCCGGGACGAAAGGGCGGTCCTTGAGGTCGTCGCGGTCCGCTTCGCCGTACACCTGCCAGAGCGCGGCCAGATCCAGCAGGCCGGGCACGCGCAGCACGTCCTGGGGATCCATGTCCAGCTCGCGGGCCAGCAGATCCAGCACGTGGTCGCTGATCGACGCGGCGACCTCCAGCCGGACCGGCGGGCCGAACCGGCGTTGCGCCAGCTCGCGTTCGAGGGCCTGCAGCAGATCCTCGTCGCGGTCCTCGTCGACCTCCACCTCGGCGTTGCGGGTCACCCGGAACAGGTGCCACTGGAGGATCTGCATGCCCGAGAAAAGCTGATCCAGGTGTACGGCGATGAGCTGCTCGACCGGCAGGAAGCGCACGCCCCGGCTGTCGTTCTGCACGGTCACGAACCGCTGCACGTTGTTGGGCACCTTGATCCGCGCGAACAGCTCCCCGCTGCTGTCGGCCGGATCCCGCAGCACCACGGCCAGATTCAACGACCGGCTGGAGATGTAGGGGAACGGGTGCGCCGGGTCCACCGCAAGCGGCGTGAGCACCGGGAAGACCTGCTCGCGGAAGAAGGTGCGCAGCCGTTCGCGTTCCGGCGCGTCGAGCTCGGCCCAGCTCACCAGCTCGATGCCCTCGGCCTGCAGCTTGGGCCGAACCTCCTCGGCGAAACAGGCGGCGTGCCGAGTCACCAGGTCGGCGGCCCGCTCGGTGATCATCTCGAGCTGGTTGCGCAGCGAGCTGCGGTCGCCGCCGCGCATCGGCAGACCGGCCTTGAGCCGACGCTTCAGCCCGGCCACCCGGACCATGTAGAACTCGTCGAGATTGCTGGCGAAGATCGCCAGGAACTTAGCCCGTTCCAGCAGCGGCGTCTCCGGGTCCTCGGCAAGGGCCAGGACCCGGGCGTTGAAGTCGAGCCAGGACAGCTCACGGTTGAGGAAACGGTCATCGGGCAGCTCGTCGCGCTGGTCGACGGAGTCTTCGGGGCGCGGGAGGGCGGTGGTCACGGCGGGCTCCGTCGGCTCGAGGGTGGCAACTATTCCGATGGCGTCGTTCGTGGTCGGTGCGGCAACCCCGGTGGTCCGGGGCAGGAACCTCCCGTCGGCTCCGCGGCGGCGCGCGCTGGTGGCGGGCACGGCAGAGCGGGGGGTACGGGACGGGGTGGTCATCGCTCCATCATTGCCCGTTCGGGGTTAACGGGAAATGAACAAAGCTCAGGAGATTCCGGGAACCCGGACCCTGGTGATCTCGCCGTCCGGCGTCGCCTCGACGCCCACTCGCTGACCGGGCCGCAACAGGCGCAGGCCGGACGCGTGGAACGCCGCCGCGGGAAAGGTGAGCTCGCTGCCGTCGTCAAGGAGCAGCGTGCCGGTGGAAGTCTGGGTATCGAAGGTGGCGATCGTGCCCTGCATACCGAGCACGCTACCGGTGCGGTCCGGCCGGCACACGGGAAGAGCCACACCCCGTGAGTCCAAGATCGCGCAAGAGGGCGCAGGTGTGGTCGCCCGCGCCGAGCCCGAGCACCGTACGCAGATCTGCCGCGGTGTCCACGTCCTGTCGCAGCCCGGGGCAGTCGCCGGCCAGCGCGACGGCGCCAGAGGCGGCGTGTGCGGTTGCCGACCCGGGGCCGAACCGGGGATCGAGAGCGCAACCCGGACCGGCCGTCAGCAGCACCGTGCCGGAACCCGCGGCGTCCACCACGTACGCACGGCCGTCGCCCGCGGCCAGCAACACGGCGCCCAGCTCGGCCGGCCGCAACGCGGGCAGATCCCCGGCCAGGGCAGCCCGGCGGCGTCCGTGGCCCACGGCCACGTCGGCACCGAACCGCAGCGACGCGTTGAGGCCACCCGGGACGTCGGCGACGATCCGGGCGCCGATTCCGGCCACCGCCGCGGCCACGGCCGGGTCGTCGGTCACCACGACCAGCTCACCGACCTGCTCGCACGCCGCGACCGCCGTCACGGTGTCGAGCACCATCGCCAGCGCGAGCTCCTCGTGCCGGGCGGCCGGAACCGCGCCCCGCAGCCGGCTCTTCGCCGTGCCGAGGCTCTTGACGGGTACGACCGCCGTCCAGTCCGCTGCTGACACGCCGCCAATCCTGCCACCGGCCCATGTCAGGGCCGGACCGTGACCGCCCCGCGCTGGCTCCGGCGGCGGGGAGCAGGCATGATTTCGTCGCAAGGCGGGGTGTGGAGGAGGAGATACCGTGGCGCAGCGCCTGGGGTTCTGGCGGCGGCTGGCGGTGGGGATAGTGCTGCCGGTCATGTGGTATTGGACGGACCGGCGCTGGTCGGGCATGGAAAACCTACCGCCCGGCGGCGTCATCATCACGCCGAACCACATGTCGCAGTTCGAGCCGGTGCTCATCGCCCACTACATCTACGGTGCCGGGCGCTGGGGGCGCTTCCTCGCGAAAGCCAGCATCTGGAAGATCCCGTTCGTCGGATTCATGCTGCGCAAGACCCAGCAGATCCCGGTGGAACGCGGCAGTGTGGAAGCGGTGAAGTCGCTCGACTCGCTCGTCGCCGCCATCAACTCAGGTGGCGCCGTGGTGATCTATCCGGAGGGCACGACCACCCGGGATCCCGAGTTGTGGCCGATGCGCGGCAAGACCGGCGCGGCACGGCTCGCACTGCTCACCGGCGCCCCGGTCGTACCCATGGCGAGCTGGGGGTCGCAGCAGGTGCACGACGTCAGGACCAAGAAGATCTCCTTCCGGCCGCGGCGGAAGGTCGCCGTGACCGCCGGCAAACCGGTCGACCTGAGCCGCTGGCAGGGCGCGGAGCCCACCCGTGAGGTGCTGGAGCAGATGACGGAGGCAATTCAGTTGGCCAGTCGGGACCTGCTCGCCGAGCTGCGCGACGAGCCACCACCGCCGGAGCTCTACGCGGCGCCCGCCCGACGTTCCTCCTCCTCGGAGCGGTCCGCGTGAGCCGGGCGGCGGTGCTGGGCGCCGGAGCCTGGGGCACGGCGGTCGCCAAGATCCTGGCCGACGCCGGTTCGGACGTCACCATCTGGGCGCGGCGCGAGACGGTCGCCGCGGCCATTCGCGAGACCGGTGTCAACGAGAGTGCACTGCCCGGCGTCAAGCTGCCCACGCAGATCACCGCCACCAGCGACCTCGCCGCCGCCGTGGCGGACGCCGAGGTCGTGTTCCTGGCGGTGCCGTCGCAGACCCTGCGCGGCAATCTCGCCGACTGGGCCGGGCACCTGCCGGCCGACTCCACCCTGGTCTCGCTGATGAAGGGCATCGAGCTCGGCACCACGAAGCGGATGAGCCAGGTCATCATCGAGACCGCAGGCGTCGAGCCGGGCCGGGTCGTGGTGGTCTCCGGCCCCAACCTGGCACCCGAAATCGCCGCCGAGCAACCCGCCGCCACCGTGGTCGCCGGCACCGACCCGGCCCGCACCCAGCTCGTGCAGCAGGCGCTCGCCCTGCCCTACATCCGGCCGTACACCAGCGACGACGTCATCGGGTGCGAGCTGGGCGGGGCGGTGAAGAACGTCATCGCGCTCGCGTACGGCATGGCGACCGCGATGGGCATGGGCGACAACACCAAGGCCTCGCTGATCACCCGGGGACTGGCCGAAACGGCCCGGCTCGGTGTCGCGCTGGGCGCCGACCCGATGACCTTCGCCGGCCTGGCAGGGCTGGGCGACCTGGTCGCCACCTGCTCGTCGCCGCTGTCGCGGAACCGGACATTCGGCGAGCACCTGGGCCGCGGTGAGTCGCTGGAAGCCGCACAGGCCTCCACCAAACAGACCGCCGAGGGCGTGAAAAGCTGCCTCGCCATCCGGGATCTGGCCCGCGCGCACGGGGTCGAGATGCCGATCACCGAACAGGTCGAGCGGGTCTGCCACGAGGGTGTCGATCCGCGAGTCGCGGTCAAGCTGCTGATGGGCCGGGAGATGAAGCCGGAGTGACCGCTCGGCCCGAGCGAGGTGACGGCACGCGGGTGGTCCACGCCGGGCTACCCGCTCCGGTGCCCGGCGAGCCGTTCCTGCCAGGGCCGGTGTTCGCTGCCCCGTATCACCTCGACCCCGCGACCGGGCCGGGGGAGAACGGCTACGGCCGTCCCGACAATCCGACCCGGCGCGCCCTGGAAGCGGCGATCGGGGAATTGGAGGGTGGCACTGTCCGCGCCTTTGCGACGGGACAGGCCGCGATCACCGCGCTGCTGCTGTCGGTGCTGCGCTCGGGTGATGTGATCGCGTTGCCATCCGACGGCTACTTCACCGTCCGGGCCTTCGCCGAGGGGACATTGCGGGATCTGGGCGTGCGGACAGTGCTCGTGCCGACCGCGGGGCCGTACCCGTCGTTCGCGGGCATGCGGCTGGTGCTGTGGGAGACCCCGGCCAATCCGGGGCTGGACGTTTGCGACCTGCGAGCGGTCGCTGCGGCCGCCCGGGCCGAGGGGGCGCTGGTCGCGGTCGACAACACGACAGCCACGCCGCTCGGGCAGCGGCCGTTGGACCTCGGGGCGGACGTGGTGGTCGCGTCCGGCACCAAAGCGCTGACCGGGCACTCCGACGTGCTCCTCGGCTACGTCGCAGTCGGCCACGCGGCAGGCGGTTCGGCTCACGGTGGCGCAGGCGGGTCGGCTGGCGGCGAGGCTGCTCGCGGCGGGGCAGCACGCGGCGGGGCTGCTCGCGGCGGGGCTGCTCGCGGCGGGGCTGCTCGCGGCGGGGCAGCTCGCGGCGGGGACCTGGTGGAGCGGGTGACGACGTGGCGGGCGCAGACCGGTGGGGTGCCGGGTGCGTTCGACTGCTGGCTGGCCCATCGGTCCCTAGCCACCCTGGACCTGCGGCTGGGCCGGCAGAGCGCCAATGCGGCCGCGGTCGCCGAGCTGCTCGCCACCCGGTCCGACGTGACCGGGCTGCGCTGGCCCGGCCTGGTCACCGATCCCTCGTATGCCATCGCGCGGGCGCAGATGCGCCGGATCCCCGGTGTCCTGGCGTTCGACCTGGGCAGCGCGGGGCGGGTGAGTCGGTTTCTGCAGGCATCGGAGCTGATCTTTGCGGCTACTTCGTTCGGCGGGCTGCACACCACCGCCGACCGCCGGGCGCAGTGGGGCGACGACACGGCGCCCGGGTTAGTCCGGCTGTCCTGCGGCATCGAAGACACGGCCGACCTGGTCCGGGATCTCTGCGCAGCCCTCGACGCCGCCTGATCTACGGTTCTGTGCCATGGAGTGGAGCAGTTTCAGCGGAGCCGAGGTCACCGCGCTGGCGCAGGGCGAGAGTTTCTTCGCCAGCCCTGGGGAACGGGAGTGTCCCGCCTGCGGTTGTCGCAGTGTGCGCGCGTACGTGAATGTTCCGGAGAACGCCCGCCGGCCCACCCTGGTGAGTTACGTCTGGTGTTCCTCTTGTCACCGGTTTGTGGGCACCCGGGCCAAGCACCCGGAGGGGTTGGTGTTCTCCGACCCGCTGGCTGCCCTGGGCGCTCAAGAGCGGCGTGAGCTGGAGCGCAGCCTCGTCGGTTTCCTCGCCCACCTCGATCAACTGTGGGACGCGGGCGTGCTGCCGCAGACCTTCGCAGCGGCCTGATCTTCTCGGCTCTTGTCAGGAGGCCGCCATGGCTCTATGGTTCGTTGCATCAGTAATGAACCACTGAAGCATGGAGGCTCGGCGTGTTCGACGACCGCAGCCCGATCTACGTGCAGATCGCTGACGGCATCAAGAACGACATCCTGAGCGGAGCCCTCGAAGAAGATGGGCAGGTCATGTCCACCAATCAATACGCGGCCTTCTACCGCATCAACCCCGCCACCGCCGCCAAGGGCTTTGCCCAGCTCGTCGACGAGGGCGTGCTCTACAAGAAGCGCGGCATCGGCATGTTTGTGAGCCCCGACGCCCGCACCCGGCTCCGTGAGCTGCGGCGGCAACGGTTCTTCGCCGACGTCGTCGACCCGATGCTCGCCGAGGCCCGCATGATCGGCGTCTCGGTCGACGAGATCCGCAAGCACCTCGACGGAGCACCACGATGATCGCGGTCCACGACCTCACGGTCACCTACGGCGGCACGACCGCGCTCGACGGTCTCACGCTGAACCTCGCACCCGGCAAGATCTACGGTCTGTTGGGCCGCAACGGTTCTGGCAAGACCAGCCTGCTCAGCGTGCTCGCAGGCTATCGCCGGCCGCACCGCGGCACCGTCCGGGTAAACGGCGCCGACCCCTATGAGAACCCGGACCTCATGCGAGACACCGTCTTCGTCCGGGACACCCCCGATGTGCCCGACGGCGACCGGATCGGCACGGTCCTCGACTTTCACGCTGGGCTGCGGCAGCGCTGGGACACCGCGTACGCAGACCGCTTGCTCGACGTCTTCGGCTTGGACCGGCGCACCCGGGTCTCCGCTCTGTCCCGCGGTCAGCGTTCCGCGCTCGGCGTCGTGTTGGGGCTCGCCTGCCGGGCCCCACTCACCCTGCTCGACGAGGTCTACCTCGGCATGGACGCCGCCGCCCGCACCGCCTTCTATCGCGAGCTGCTCGACGACTACCTCGCCCATCCGCGCACGATCGTCCTCTCCACCCACCTGATCCAGGAGGTCGCCGACCTCTTCGAAGAGGTCGTCATCATCGACCGGGGTCGGCTGGTGGTGCACGAGGACACCAGCACCTTCCGGGCGCGCGGCGTCGCAGTAACCGGCCCGGCCGAGGCGGTGGCTAGCTTCACCGCCGGGCGGACGGTGCTCGGCGGGCAGAGCCTGGGCGGCGTCCGCCAGGTCACCGTCTTCGGCGCGCTGGACGACGGGGACGAGCGGCGCGCCGCAGCGGCGGGGCTCGGCCTCGCCCCGGTCGGCATTCAAGATCTCTTCGTCCACCTCACCTCGGAGGCCGCCCGATGAACGGAACGCGTGCGGTGTTCGGCGCCCTCCTGCGCAGATACCGGCTCCCGTTGCTGATCGCCGGGTTGGTCCTCGCAGTCGGTGTGGTGATCTCCTCGCTCGTCGTCGGCGCTCGCATCGATCCGAGTTTCAGCCCGTGGATGGTGGTGGCCGGCTCGGTGGTCAAGTACTGGCTCTTCGCCTTCGGCGTTCTGCTGGTGGCCGGACACCTGCGCCTGTTCGCCGCCGCGGGGCTCACCCGCCGTGCCGTTCTGACGGGCGGCGCGGTCCTGGGCGTGCTCTCGGCGATTGCTGCCGCCGTGCTGACCGCGCTGGGACACGGCCTGGAATCGGCGTTGATCGGCGACGTCTCGCCGGGCTACCCGGCCTGGTCTGTCGCCGGCGCAGTCGCCGAGTTGGGTCATCTGCTGCCGATCTGCATTGCCTTCTTCGTTTCCGGGGCGGCGGCCGCCGTGGGCTTCTACCGCTTCGGCGCGTGGCGTGGGCTGCCGCTAGCCGTGCCGGCCGCCCTGCCGCTGGTGGTCGCCGAGGAACTGCTCGGCGTCGACGGGTCGGGGCAGGTGCTCACCCGAGTCCTGCCCTATGCGGCGGGGCTGCCCGTTTCGCTGGCGGTGACTCTGCTCGGCGCGCTCCTCTGTTACTGGCTGACCCACGGTGCCCCGATTCGCCGCCCGGCCATGGGATAGCGATTCCTTGACTACATTCGGTGGCGCCATCTCCACGCGACGTAGCGGGTGGTGCCACCGTGTCGGGAAAGCGGTCTACGGAGAGTAGGGTCTTCCCGGCATGCCACCCGGCGGCGGCCCAGTAACGACCGGCAACGAGAGGCCACTTCCATGACGACCCCTCGCAGAACCCGCGTGGCCATCGTGTTCGGCGGTCGCAGCACCGAGCACGCCATCTCGTGCGTCAGCGCCGGCGCCATCCTGGGCGCCCTCGACCCCGACGAGTACGAAGTCGTGCCGGTCGGCATCACCCGCGACGGCGCCTGGGTGCTCGCCGGCGACGACCCGGCGCAACTCGCCATCGAAGGCAACCGGCTCCCCGAAATCACCGTCGACTCGGGTCGAGCCGTGGTCCTGCCCCCCGACCCGACCAACTCCGGCCTGATGGTCGTCGACCCCGCCGGCGGCGGCGCCGTCCTCGCCGGAGTCGACGTCGTCTTCCCGGTGCTGCACGGCGCGTACGGCGAGGACGGCACCATCCAGGGCATGCTCGAAATGGCCGGCATCCCGTACGTCGGCGCGAACGTCTTCGCCTCCGCGGCCGGCATGGACAAGGAATTCACCAAGAAACTCGCCGTCGCCGAGGGCATCCCCGTCGGGCCCTATGCCGTGCTGCGCGCCGGACAGTCGCTGTCTGAGCCGGACAAGGAGCGGCTCGGCCTGCCAGTCTTCGTCAAGCCCTCCCGCGCCGGCTCCTCGTACGGCATCAGCAAAGTCACCGACTGGGCACACCTCGACGAGGCCGTCGCGAAGGCCCGCAAAATCGACCCCAAGGTGCTGGTCGAGGCGGCGATCGTCGGCCGGGAGATCGAGTGCGGAGTGCTCGAGGGCGAGACGACGGGCGGGGCCGAAGCCTCCCTGCTGGCCGAGATCATGGTGAACACGTCCGACGACGAGTTCTACGACTTCGAAGCCAAATACCTGGGCGAGGGCACGCCGTACCAGATCCCGGCCGACCTCAAGCCGGACGTGGCCCGCCAGGTCCAGGAGTACGCCTGCCGCACCTTCACGGCCCTCGACTGCGCCGGCCTCGCCCGCGTCGACTTCTTCGTCACCGCCGACGACCAGATCTACCTCAACGAGATCAACACGATGCCCGGCTTCACGCCGATGTCGATGTTCCCGCAGATGTGGGCCGCGACCGGCCTCGACTACCCCAAGGTCGTCGACCGCCTGATCCGGACGGCTCTGCGCCGCGGGACCGGCCTGCACTAAGCCGCGGGACCGGCAGCACTAAGCCGCGGGACCGGCTTGCACCAAGCCGCGGACCGGCAGCACCAAGCCGCGGGACCGGCTTGCACCAAGTTCGCGGGATCGGTCTGCACTAAGCGGGGTCAGGCGCAGCCGCTCGGGACGCCCTCGGTGATCGACTTGTCGGTCTTCACCACAAGGTCGGAAAACTCGTTGGCCCACTGGGCCGGCTGGTCATACTGACTCGGCACCGTCACCTGCACCGGCACCTCACGGTCCATGGTGGTGAACGTGGTCCCGGTGGCCTGCTTGGCGGCCCACCAGCACACCCGGTTCATCGTCATCAGCTCGGTGTCCAGCGGCACGCAGCCCGAGCCGGTCTCCTCCAGCGACGGGCACATCGTCGGCCGGGCCACCCCGCACGACACGGTGAGGGGCGGTTCGCCGTACGCCGCGTTCTGCTCCGGGCCGGCGCTGACCTTGCGAGGCCGCAGGTCGCGCACCTGCTGCGGCAGCTGAGAGGTGACGGCGAGGCACACCTGCTGCGCCCGGTCGTCGAGCTTGGGCGCGGCGAGCTGCACCGGTTCGCCCGGCAGGATCGCCGGTTGGGTGGCGCTCGCCGTCGGCTTGGCGGTGCCGTCGGCGTCGCCCGGCGTCAGCTGCGAGAAGATCACGAGTCCCGCGAGAATCGCCACCGGGACCGCGACGACGGTCGCCCAGAGGGCGGCGCTGCGCGTCACCGGGTCCTTGGCGGGCTGTGGCTCGGTGCGGGACTCGGTGTCGACCATGTCAGAGATTTACCACGGAGCACGTGACGGTCCGGGTAATGCCCGGCACGTACTGGATTTTGCTCACAATCATCCGACCGAGCTCATCGACGCTGTGCCCCTCTGCCAGGACCACCACGTCATAGGGGCCGGTCACCGCGTCGACCCGGACGACTCCCTGAATTTTGTCGATCGCTGCGGCCACGTCACGGGCCTTTCCGACCTCCGTCTGGATGAGGATGTATGCCTGGACCACGATCCGACTCCTATCCGCCGCCGCCGGCGACCCGAACGTGAAACTACAGTACGGAGCGCGGTCCTTGCGGCACGCATCGCAGTCGGCTTTGTGGCGACACCATCCGGCGGCTTACACGACGGCGCGCGTCCCTTGGGGCGGAACGCGACGGGGGAAACGAGGGAACGGTGGACGTGAGCATCGCGGAAGCCGGCGAGTTCGGGCTCATCGCCCGGATCGTCGCGCGCTTGGGAGAAGGCCCGGTAGCCCTGCTCGGCCCGGGCGACGACGCCGCAGTCGTCGCGGCACCGGACGGCCGAATGGTGGCGTCGACGGACGTCCTCGTCGAAGGCCGGCACTTCCGCCGCGACTGGTCCAGCGCGGCCGACGTCGGTCACCGCGCCGCCGCCGCCAACCTCGCCGACATCGCGGCCATGGGTGCGGTGCCGACCGCGCTGCTGGTCGCCCTGTGCGTACCCACCGATCTGGACGTGGTCTGGGCTGAGGAACTCGCCGAGGGACTGTCCGCCGAGGCCGCCTTGTGCGGGGCGACTGTGGTGGGCGGTGACATGTCAGCCAGCCCCACCCTCACGATCGCGGTCACCGCACTGGGCGACCTGAGCGGTCGCGCACCGGTCGTGCGCAGCGGTGCCCAACCCGGCGACGTCGTTGCCCTCGCCGGTCGCACCGGTCACGCTGCGGCGGGCTACACGGTCCTTTCCCGCGGATTCCGTACGCCCAAACTCCTCGTCGAGGCCTACCGGCGGCCAACAGTGCCCTATGCCGAAGGACCCGCCGCCGCAGTTCTCGGTGCGACCTCCCTCATCGATGTCTCCGACGGGCTGCTGCAGGACCTGAGCCACGTGGCTACCGCCAGCGTGGTCGGGATCGACATCCGACGAGACGCCTTCGAAGTGCCGGACCAGATGCGGGATGCGGCGTCAGCGCTGGGCGTGGACCCGTACATCTGGCTGCTCGCCGGCGGCGACGACCATGCCCTTGCCGCGACCTTCCCGCCTGGGGTGAAGCTGCCGCCGGCCTGGCGGGCGATTGGCAGCGTGCATGAGGGCACCGGCGTGACGGTCGACCAGAAGCCGTGGCAGGGCGGAATGGGCTGGGACCACTTCCGCTGAGCGGCCCCCGGCCTCCTGCGTCCCGCGCGGGCCTCCCAAGAGAAAGGCTCTTCGGCCGGCTCTTCGCCCGGCTCCTCGGCTGTCGGATGGCTTCGCGGGCGGCGCCTCGGCTGTTGAATGCTCCGTGGGCGGCGCCTCGGCTGTTGAATGCTCCGTGGGCGGCGCCTCGGCTGTTGAATGGTCTGCGGCCGGCTCCTCAGCCGTCGGATGGCTCCGCGTGCGGGTTCGGCTGCCGAAGAATTCCGCATCGGCTTCGCGGCGGGGCTCGGCTGCCGGGCGGTTCGGGCGGCGGTTAGCGTTGCCGCGTGGAACAGATCGAGATCCGTGCGGCCCGCTTCGGCGATCCGGCGGTCAAGGAGCTCATCGGCTTGGCGATGGCCGAGCTCAGCAGCAGATACGGCGGCAGCGGCGACGACACCCCGGTGGCAGCCACCGACTTCGACCCGCCGGGCGGCGCCTTCTTCGTCGCAGTCTCCCGGACCCCAGTTGCCGACTCGCAGCCATTAGTCACCGGCGGGCAGGCTGCTGACTCGCAGCCACTTGTCGCTGGTGGGCCGGCTGCTGACTCGCAGCCACTTGTCGCTGGTGGGCAGGCTGCGGACTCGCAGGTGTCAGTGGCTGGCGGGCAGGCTGCTGACTCGCAGGTGTCAGTGGCTGGCGGGCAGGCTGCTGACTCGCAGGTGTCAGTCGCTGGTGGGCTGGCTGCTGACTCGCAGGCGTTAGTCGCCGGGGGGCCGGCTGCAGACCTGCAAGCGCCCGTTTCCGCAGGGCTGGCTGCCGGCTCGCGGTCGTTCGTTTCCGGCGGGATGGAGGTGGGTGTGCCGGCGGGGGAGCGGCTGGTTGGCTGTGGCGGCTGGCGGAGGCACGGCGAGGACGCGGAGCTCAAGCGCATGTTTACGATCGCGGCGGCCCGGGGGCGTGGGGTGGCTCGCCGGGTGTTGGCGGCGATCGAGGAGTCCGCCCGGGAGCAGGGCTGCAAGCGGGTGATCCTGGAGACGGGCGATAAACAGCCTGAAGCCATAGCGCTATACGAAAAATGCGGATATGAGCGGATCGAGGACTTCGGCTACTACAAGGGTGAGCCGGGGGTGCTGTCCTACGCCCGAACCCTCTGATCGGGGTTACACAGATAGCCGCCGGGTCGCGAGGACCCGGCGGCTACGGAAGAACTTCAGAGTCGGCGCTGGACAGCAGCACCGCCGGCGCACTATTAGGCGCGGACGACCTTGCCGGCCTTGATGCACGAGGTGCAGGCCTTGACCTTCTTGGTGTTGCCGCCACCGGCCGGGGTGCGCACCGACTGGATGTTCGGGTTCCAGCGGCGGTTGGTCCGCCGGTGCGAGTGGGACACGTTGTGGCCGAAGCCCGGTCCCTTGCCACAGACGTCGCACACGCTAGCCACGGGGTACTCCTGAGATTGATACGCCGGGCGGGACTGACCGCGACCCAGCTGCGAACTGAGGGTGCCGAGCTTAGAGCCTGGAAGCAGACTTCGCCCGGGCAACCTGGTCAGGTTACCCGATGGCCGGGGCGAACAGCCAATCGCCCTCGGGTGGGTGGGCGCACCGGGCAATTGTCGGAGGCGGTTAGTACGCTTTTCGCGTGTTGGACACCCTGGATGCCGCGGCCGTACGCCGCTGGTGCGGTGCGGGGCTCGCCGCCCTGCGGGAACACCAGCACGAGATCGACGAGCTGAACGTCTATCCGGTGCCGGACGGCGACACCGGCACCAACCTGGTGTTGACCCTGGCATCGGCTCAGGAAGCCCTGGAAGAGCCCTCGGAAACCTGGGAGGAACCGCCCCAGGCCTGGCGTGTGCAGAGCCTCGGTCAGAACGCGCGGGAGGCGGCCCCGGAGGCGCTCCGGCAGGCTCCGGTCGAGCTCCGGGACGTCAGCAGCGCCGCCGACGGTGCCGCGCTGGGGCCGGTGATGCGGCGGATGGCGCGGGGTGCGCTCCTGGGCGCCCGGGGCAACTCTGGCGTCATCGTGTCCCAGATCCTGCGAGGCATGGCCGACACTTTCGCGGCGGCGGCCTCCGTGCGGGGCCTTGCCCTGGCTTTGGCCTTACGGAAGGCGAGCGAGGCCGCGTACGCCGCGGTGGCCCGGCCCGTCGAGGGCACCGTGTTGACGGTGGCGGCGGCGGCCGCGGAGGGCGCCGGGCGGATCAAGTCCGACGATTTGCAGGCGGTGGCGCGGGCGGCGGCCCGCGCGGCGGCCGAGGCACTGGCCCGCACTCCGCAGCAGTTGCCTGTGCTGGCCCGCGCCGGAGTCGTGGACGCTGGTGGGCGCGGTCTGGTGGTGCTGTTGGAAGCGCTGGTGGCGGTGCTAGGCGCAGGAGACGGCACCGAAGCGACCCCGGTCGAGCGGCCACAGAGCGCCGATCCCCAGGCGCCGGCCGTGCCGGCTGTTTCCGAGGCGTCGACCATGCCGGCCGATTCTCAGGCGCCGGCTGTGCCGGATGGTTCTTGCCGTCCGGAGAACGACGGGCATGGCGTTTCGGACGGGAGTGGCTTCGGCTACGAGGTGCAGTTCCTGCTTGACGCCGAGCCCGCCGCCGTCGAGGCCATGAAACGGACGCTGGATGCCCTGGGCGACTCGCTGGTCGTGGTCGGGACCGGTGACGGGGAACCGCCCACCTGGAATGTGCATGTCCACGTGGACGACATCGGGGCCGCCATCGAGGCCGGGATTGTCGCCGGGCGGCCGCACCGGATTGCGGTGAACCGGCTCGAGGAGCGGATCCACGACCACGCGCACCCGGCCGGATCTGCCGAGATCCTGCCGGAGGAGGACACCGAGACCGGCGCCTGGGAAACCGGCGAGCGCGGTGCCGTTGTCGTGGCCGCGGGGGAGGGCTTGACGTCGCTCTTCGCGGACGAAGGAACCATCGTGGTCGGGCGGAACCCCTCGATCAAGGAGATGCTGGCGGCGGTCGCGCAGACCGGGGCGCGCCGGGTCGTGCTGTTGCCGAATGACAGCAACACCCACGCGGTCGCCGTCTCCGCCGCCCAGGAGGCCGCTGCCGCGGGTGTTCGGGTCAGCGTGGTGCCGACGCGCTCACCGGTGCAGGCGCTGGCTGCGCTCGCCGTGCGTGACTCGCAACGACGCTTCGACGACGACGTGATCGCGATGGCCGAGGCCGCGGGCGCCTGCCGGTACGGCGAAGTGACGACAGCTGCCCGGGAGGCGCTGACCGTCGCCGGCCGCTGCCACCCCGGCGATCTGCTGGGCCTGGTCGACGGCGAGGTGCATGTGATCAGCGGTGGCGCGGACGGGGGCCTCGCCGAGGTCTGCCGGCAGCTGCTCGATCGGATGCTCGGCGGCGGCGGCGAACTGGTCACCCTCGTGCTCGGCGCCGACGCACCGGACGGGCTGGAAGACGCGCTGCGGGCGCACGTGACGCAGGCCTGGCCCTTCGTCGAGGTGCAGTGTTATGCCGGTGGACAGCCCCGATACCACCTCCTGGCAGGAGTGGAATGAGCGACACGACCACGGCAACGACGACCACCACCCCGCTGCGTGCGGTGCTCGGGGAACGGACCGCCAAGGCGCTGGCTACGCATCTCGACCTGCACACCGCGGGCGACCTCATCTATCACTTCCCGCGCCGCTACGACGAGCGTGGCGAACATACCGACCTGCGTCAGCTCCAGGTGGGTGAGCAGGTCACCCTGCTTGCTCAGGTGAAGAGCACGACCGTACGCCCGATGCGCCAACGCCGCGGCTCCATGCTGGAGATCACCGTGGGTGACGGGTCCGGGGCGACACTGACCTGCACCTTCTTCAACCAGGCGTGGCGGGAACGGGAGCTGCGGACCGGTCGGTGGGGGCTGTTCGCCGGAAAGGTCACCGACTTTCGGGGCAAACGCCAGCTCAACGGGCCGTCCTACCAACTGCTGCGGGCTGACGCGACCGAGGACGAAGCCGCCGAGGAGATCGAGGAGTTCGCCGGGGCGCTCATCCCGGTGTATCCGGCTGCGGCCGCCGTGCCCACCTGGACGATCACCAAGTGCGTACGAACGGTCCTGGACACCTTCGAGCCGCCCGCCGATCCGCTGCCTGGCGCCGTCCGGGCGAACCGCAACCTGATCGGGATCGGCGCCGCCCTGCGGGAGATCCATCGACCCAGCTCCAAGGAGGAGCTGTACAAGGCGAAGTACCGGTTGAAGTGGGACGAGGCTTTCGCCGTACAGCTGACGCTTGTGCAGCGCAAGGCCCGCGCAGCCGCAGCTCCCGGACGGTCTCGACCCCGGCGTGCGGACGGGATTCTGGCCGCGTTCGACGCGGCTTTGCCCTACGAGCTGACGGAGGGGCAGGCGCAGGTCGGCGAGGAGATCTCCGCGGACCTGGCCCGCGCGCATCCGATGCACCGGTTGTTGCAGGGCGAGGTGGGGTCCGGCAAGACGTTGGTCGCGGTGCGCGCGATGCTGCAGGTGGTGGACGCGGGCGGGCAGGCGGCGTTGCTGGCCCCCACCGAGGTGCTCGCCACCCAGCACCACCGGAGCATCAGTGCCCAGCTTGGCGCGCTGGCTCGGGCGGGCGAGCTGGACGGCGACCCGGCGGGCACCCAGCTCACCCTGGTCACCGGTTCGCTCGGCGCGGCCGCGCGCCGGGCCGCACTCGCCAAGGTCGCTGACGGCAGCGCGGGCATCGTCGTGGGCACGCATGCCCTGCTGTACGAGGGAGTCGACTTCCGGGATCTCGGCCTGGTCGTGGTGGACGAGCAGCACCGCTTCGGCGTGGAGCAGCGCGACGCATTGCGGGCCAAAGCCGCCCAGCCGCCGCACGTCCTGGTCATGACCGCGACGCCGATCCCGCGGACGGTCGCGATGACCGTGTACGGCGACCTGGAGACGTCCACCCTGTCCCAGCTTCCGCGCGGCCGTTCGCCGATCGCCTCGCACGTGGTGCCGCCGGAGCGTCCGGCCTTCCTGGACCGAGCTTGGACCCGGGTGAAGGAGGAGGTCCGCGCCGGCCACCAGGCTTATGTGGTGTGCCCCCGGATCGGGGACGCGGCCGGAGCCGAGGACGACGGCGAGCCGCCCAGTGACAACGAACCCGCCCGGCGCCCGCCCCTGGCGGTTCTCGACGTGGCGCCGATTCTCGAGGAAGGCCCGCTGCAGGGGCTGCGGATCGGCATCCTGCACGGCCGGCTGCCCGCCGACGAGAAGGACGCGGTGATGCGGCGGTTCGCCGCCGGCGACCTGGACGTCCTGGTGGCTACCACGGTCATCGAGGTCGGCGTCGACGTGCCGAACTCCACCGTCATGATCATCATGGATGCGGACCGCTTCGGCGTCTCCCAGCTGCACCAGCTCCGCGGCCGGGTCGGCCGGGGTTCCGCGCCCGGCATCTGCCTGCTGGTCACCGAGGCGGTCGAGGGCACGCCCGCCCGGGAACGCCTCGACGCCGTGGCATCCACGACGGACGGGTTCAAACTCGCCGAGCTCGACCTCGAACAGCGCCGCGAAGGCGACGTGCTGGGCGCCTCACAGTCCGGCAAGCACAGCCACCTGCGGCTGCTGTCCCTGCTGCGCGACAGCAAACTCATCACCGACGCCCGCGCCGAGGCCGGCGAGCTGGTGGGCGACGACCCCACCCTGGCCCGGCACCCCGCGTTGGCCGCCTCGGTGGCCGCCCTGGTCGATGAGGAACGCGCCGAGTATTTGGAGAAGGGATGATCCTGCACTTCTGCACCCGCGCCGAGTGGGACGCGGCGATGGCAGCCGGCACCTACCGCGCCGCCTCGCTCGCGACCCAGGGCTTCATCCACTGCTCCACACCGGAGCAGGTGCACATCCCGGCGACGATGCTGGCCCGGGGGTGCACGGACCTGCTGCTGTTGGTGCTGGACGAGCAGCTCCTGCCCGTACCCGTGGTGTGGGAGGACGGCGACCCGCCCCATCCCAGCGGCATGCAGTTCCCCCACCTGTACGCCCCCATCCCGGTGGCAGCGGTCAAAGCCGTGCACGAGTGGCCGCCGCAGCCCGATGGCTCGTTCGCACCGCCGGCTTGCCTTGGAGTGCACTCCAACCCGTAGCGTCGGGTCCCATGGGGAAGCAAGCCACAGTGCTGGAGATCGACTGGCAAGTCTGGATCGCCGAGCGGGCACATGACGCCACAGCAGCCGAGCAGGGGCGACAGGTCCGGTCCTTGGCCCGTACGCATGGCTGGCCGGTGCTTTGCTGCCGTTATCTCTCCGCCGATCTGTCCGACCGGGCCCGCGCTGATCCGAACAGCCCGGCCGCAGCGTTTCTCGCCGGCCTCGGCCCGGGGCCGGACGATGCGGTCATCACCAAACACGGCCGCGATGCCTTCGATGTGCCCGACCTGCCGAACCTGCTCGGGCGGCTGAACACCGGCCGGCTCGTGCTCACTGGGCTGATGACCGAGCACGGCGTCGCGCTGGCTGCCCGCAGCGCTGCCGCCCGCGGGTGGGCGGTCACCGTCGTCGCCGACGCCTGCGCAGCCACCAGCTCCGCAGCCCATGAGAAGGCGCTGGCCGACCTGCGCGAGGCCGGAGTCGAGGTCGTCACCGCCGCCGACCTGCCGGCCTCGATCGCCTCCGCTGAACCTGCGGCCTTGATCGCTGGTGCTGATCGGGCGGCTTCATGAGCGGCGCGATACCGATTGCCGAGGTGGCTGAGCGCACCGGTCTCTCCAAGGACACCCTGCGTTGGTATGAGGCCGAGGGACTGATTCCGGCCGTGCAGCGCGACGCCAGCGGCTACCGGTCCTACGACGAGGCCGCGGTGCGGATGATCGACCTCGTTGTCCGCCTGCGCCGCACCGGCATGCCGGTCAAAGACGCCAAGGACTTCATCGCGATGACCCGACAGGGTACGGCCACCCACGGCCGCCGGATGGCTCTGCTCCAAGCGCATCGCGACCGCGTCCGCGCGCACCTCGATCAGCTGCGGAACGACCTGCACGCCATCGACGACAAGATCGACCACTACGCCGGACTCATCGCCGAGGGCCGCGACTGCGCTGCCCGCGAGGTCACCGACCCGGCGATCCGTGCCCAGCAGAGGAGTTCGGTATGACTGCCGTTCCCACCGTCCCGCTCGCCGCTGGGCTGGACGTGAGCAAGATCGGCTTCGGTGGCATGGCGCTCAGCCACGCTTACGGTGACACCGATCCAGAGCAGGCGCTGCGCACTCTGCACCACGCAGTCGACCACGGCGTGACGTTCATCGACACCGCGGACGTCTACGGGAAGCCGCGCGACGGCAGTTCGGGGCCGGCGGGCACCAACGAAGAACTGATCGCCAAGCTCCTGGCGGAGCGCCGCGCCGAAGTGCGTATCGCGACGAAGTTTGGCATCACCGGCGCGGTCGGCGGTGCCACAGCGACCCGCGGGGATCGTGCGTACGTCCGCAGCGCCTGCGAAGCGTCCCTGCGGCGGCTGGGCACCGATGTCATCGACCTGTATTACCTGCACCGGCGCCAGGTCGACCTCCCGATCGAGGAGACCGTGGGGGCGATGGCCGAACTCGTTGCGGAGGGCAAGGTCCGGCACCTCGGGCTGTCGGAAGTCACCGCCGGCGAGTTGCAGGCCGCCGCCGCCGTGCATCCCATCGCTGCCGTGCAGAGCGAGTGGAGCATCTGGTCCCGCGACGTCGAAGCCCAGGTGGTGCCGGCAGCCCGGGCGGTGGGGGCGGGCTTCGTCCCGTACAGCCCGTTGGGGCGGGGCTTCCTCACCGGAGCCCTGACGCCGGACCGGATCTCGGGCGGCATGCTGCGTGCCGAGCCCCGATTCGTTGCCCACTTCGACGCCAACCAGCGGGTCGTCGCGCTCCTGCGGGAGATCGGCGCCGAGATCGGGGCGACCGCGGCCCAGGTCGCACTTGCCTGGCTGTGGGCGCAGGGCGAGGCTTTCGGCCTGCCGGTCGTGCCGATTCCCGGCACGCGGTCCCCGGCCCGGGTCACCGAAAACGCCGAAGCCCTTCAGGTACGCCTCAGCACAGTCCAGAAGGCCCGGCTCGACGGTGCCGCCGACCTTGTCGAGGGTGACCGACGGTTGACTTTCACGCCGCAGGACTGGATCTCCGCCGACCGCGAATAGCCGCGTCGGACCTCACCGGCACCCGGATCGCGTGCCGGGTGAACAGCCGTTCGGGGCTGGCAGCAGTCCTCGACGGCTGGCTGCTCCATTCGCCGCTGCCCGACCGTACTCAGCAATCGGCCCCGGTAGTTCCGCATTGTTCGCGGGACTACCGGGGCCGGTCTTGCTGATGCCTACGGCGTGAAGGTGATCCGACGCCGGCGAGCCACAAGGTAGAGCACGCCGCCCGCGACCAACAGCGCGAGTGCGCCGCCGGCGACCGTGCCGGCGATGGTGCCGGTGTTGGGCAGGCCGCCCTCGTCGTCCTTGTCGCCGGTGCCGCCACCCGTGCCCTGGTCGTCGCCGGGCTTGGCGGGCTCGCTGGGCTGGCCGGGCGCGCAGTCCGCCGGGTTGTTGACGGCGACGGTGATCGGTGCGAGGCCGTCGATGGTCACCGTCGCCTGGGTCGCGGTGCCGCGACCGAAGGTGGCCTTCGCCGAGGCGCCGGGGGCGACCGTGAGCTGCTGGGTCTCCGTGCCGTAGGCGACCGTCGCCTGCGCCGGGAGGACGTCCTTCGGGTTGGTCACCACGACGGTCACCGTTTTGCAGTCACCCTCGACCACCACGGTCGGCGCCGGGCAGTCCGCGGGCCGCGTCCAGGTGTAGGTGACGTCAGCCATGCCGTCCGCCTGCACGGTGATCGGACCAGCGCCGGTCGGGACGGTGACAGTCTCGCCCTTGCCCGGGGCTACGGCGACGGTCTTGGTGAACGTGCCCGCCTTGACGGTGAAGTCGACGGCGTACTTGCTGAGCTTGCCGTCGTTGCTCAGGTGCAGCACCACGGTGCCGTCGCACTGGGACAGCGGCTTGACCGCCGGGGTGTGGCAGCCCTTGGCGCCGCCGTTGTACCAGCCGGGTTTGCCGGTCGAGCGAGCGCCGAGTCCCTTGTCGCTGCCGAGCTTCTTGTCGCCGTAGCGGGGACCGTTCTCGGTGATCTCCGCGATGATGTCCTTCTCGGCGCCGAAGAACAGGTCCACCTGCGCGTTGCAGTCCGGCAGGGCAGCCGTCAGAGTCGCCGAGCGGATGTCGTTGGAGAGGGTCGCGCTCTGGTGCGCGAACTCGTACTGCGGCACCGAGAACTGCGGTTTCGGCGCGTAGTACGTGACCAGCGTGACCGGCTCCGCCTTGCAGAGCTTCACACCCTCGTCGACCGACACGGTGGCCGTTGCCTGTCCACCGGTGACCGCGAACTCGTGGTGGAACTTCGCATCCGCCGGCTCGACACACGGGGTCTCAGCGGGCTTGCAGTCGCCCAACGTCACGGTCGCCGTGTTGTCGGCATCCCCGCCGCCCTTCCACTTGGCGATGAAGGAGACCGTGGCGGACGGTGTGCCGCTGGGCAAAGTCTGGTGAACGAGCCGCTGGCCGTCCTTACCGTTGGCTGCCCGACGCGGGATCGTGGCGTCCTCGACAAGTGCGGGGATCGGGGCGACTCCGGTCTTCAGCGCGGAGATCGTCGCGATCTCGCTGGCGGTGTTAGTCAGGGTCCAGGTGACCAGCCACTCCTGCTTGTCGGGGTTGCAGGTCGCGGCGCCAGAGACCGCGGTCTGCCCGGCGACGACGGGTGGCCCGGCGCTGGCCGGGGTGGTGGGGGAGAACAGGCCGGTGAGGGCTATCAGTGCGGCCGCGGCGGCCGCCGAGATGCGGGGGACCAGGGACTTCATGCGGAGCCGCCTTCGTGGAGGGTGGCGAGGGCGCGCCGGCTGGGTGGCCGGCGCGCCCTCGTTGGTGCGCTTACTTAGGTGGTGCTGGTGCTGGTGCTGGTGCTGGTGCTTACGCGGTGAAGGTCACCTTGCGCCGGCGAGCCATGAAGAACACGGCGCCGCCGATGGCGAGGAGCAGGGCCGCGCCGGCTGCGATGCTGCCGACGACCGGGCCGGTCACGGGCAGCTCGGGCTCGTCGGTCTTGCCGCCGCCCCCGCCGCCGTTCTCGCACTCGAGCTTCTCGAGCGTGGCCTTGACCGGCTCGACGTTCAGGCCGGGGAACTCGATGGTCGCGAACGTGGCCTTGTTGGCCTTGAAGGTGACCTTCTCGGTGGCGCCGGCCGCGACGGTGATGTCCTTGACCTCGGTGCCGTACGTGACCTTGGCGGCCGCCGAGGTGACGCCCTTCGGGTTCTCGACGGTGATCGCGACGGTCTCGCAGTCGTTCTTCACCATGACCGTGGGCAGCGCGCAGTCGGCGGGACGGACCCAGGTGTAGGTGACGTCCTTCATGCCCTCAGCGCTGACCGTGATGGCACCGGCGCCGGCCGGGACGACAACCGTCTCGCCCTTGCCGTTGGCGACCGAAACGGTCTTGGTGAAGGTGCCCGCCTTGACGGTGAAGTCCACGGCGTACTTGCTGATGGTGCCGTCGTTGCTCAGGTTCACCGCGACAGCGCCGTCACACTGGGAGACCGGCTTGACGGCCGGGTTGGAGCAACCCTTGGCGCCGCCGTTGTACCAGCCCGGCTTGCCCTTCGAGCGAGCGCCGAGGCCGGTCTCGCTGCCGAGCTTCTTGTCGCCGTAGCGGGCGCCCTTCTCGGTGATCTCGTCGAGGATGTCCTTCTTGCCGCCGAAGAACAGGTCGACCTGGGTGTAGCAGTCCGGTACGTCGACGTTCAGGGTCACCGAGCGCTGCTCGTTGGTGATCGTGTTGCTGTCGTCGTCGTACTTGAACTGCGGGTACGAGAACTCGGCCTTCGGCGCGTAGTACGAGACGAGCGTGACGGGCTCACCCGCGCACAGCTTGACGCCGTCGTCCAGCTTCACCGTGGCGGTCGACTTGCCGCCGGTCACACCGAAGGTGTGCGTGAAGCCGGCCTTGCCCGCCTCGACACACGGCTTCTCGGTCGGCGTGCAGGGCGCGCTGAGGTCGACCTTGGCCGAGTTCCTCTCGTCCTTGTAGCCGTCCGACGTCCAGGTCGACGTGAAGGAAATAGTGGCTTCCTTGGCGTCGGTCCCGGCGGGGATCTTCTGGGTCAGCGTCTTGACGCCGTTGCCGGTGGCCCGGGTCGCCTGCGGGATGACGATGCTGCCGTCCACGCCTTCGACCGAGGTCGGGGTGGTGACCAGCTTCGACACGGTGGCGCTGGTCGGGTAGTCGTTGGTGAGCGTCCAGGTCACGATCCGCGTGCCGGTGGCGGTGTCGCAGACGGCCTTGCCGCTGACTGCCGTGAGATGGGCGCTGGCGGGCGCGGAAATGACCGCGACTCCACCCAGGCCGATGAGCGCGCCGGCGAGAACCGTCGCGGCACGGCGGAGCGGGGAGTTCAACTTCACGCGTTCTCCTGAGGGCGGTGAATCACGGGGGGCCAGACTCGAGGAGGACCGCTCGCGCCGGATGATCGGCGACCAGAGACGACACCTCCCCGCGTCGTCGAGCCGACAGCGTTTCGTCGGCGGGCTGACCTTATCGACTAAGTGGAATCTGGGAAGAGGCTCAGGAGCGGCTAAGGCTCTTGTTGCAGATCCGAGACCATCGCTATACGGAAAGCACTGGGATCGATGCGGTGGGTATCTATTTGTCGCCGTCTTGGTCACTCAAAAGAGCCGGAGCCGCGCCGACGGTAATAATTCGCCAATGCCAATGAATCGCACATGTCCCTTTTGTGGCAGCGCGCCGCGGGGCCGGCAGCAGGGGTCATAAGGGCGGAATTATTCACTCCGCAGTGGTGCGTGCTTTGTGGTGGCGTAGCGTCGCACCGTGCTATCCGACCATTCGCGCGAGGCCGCATGACCAGGATCATTGCCGGCGCCCACGGCGGTCGCCGGCTGAGCGCGCCGCCCGGCGGACTCACCCGACCCACCTCCGACCGGGTCCGCGAGGCCTACTTCAGCGCCCTGGGCACGATGACCGACCTCGAGGGCGCCCGCTTCGCCGACCTGTACGCCGGCTCCGGCGCGATCGGCCTCGAAGCACTCTCCCGCGGTGCGGCCTATGCGCTGCTGGTCGAGGCGGACGGCAAGGCGGCCCGGGCCATTCGCGACAACATCGTGGCGCTCAAAGTGGGCAACGACGCCCGGCTGGTGACCGGCAAGGTGGCCCAGCTGCTCGCGGCTCCGCCAGAAGGCGGTCCCTACGACGTCATCTTCGCCGACCCGCCGTACGCGGTGACCGACGACGAGGTGGCCGAGGTGCAACAGGCGCTGGTCGAGAACGGTTGGCTCGCCGAGGACGCGGTGGTGACCTTCGAGCGTTCGTCCCGTACGGCGGTGCGGGGCGAGCCGCTGGCGTGGGTCGACGGCATCACCGCCGACCGCAGTCGTCGTTACGGCGAGACCACTCTTTGGTACGGTCGCCGATCATGAGACGTGCGGTCTGCCCCGGGTCCTTCGATCCGGTCACCAACGGCCACCTCGACATCATCGGACGGGCCAGCCGGCTGTTCGACGAGGTGATTGTCGGTGTGCTGATCAACAATTCGAAGACCGGCCTGTTCACGGTCTCCGAACGCATCGACATGCTGCGCGAGGCCACCGCGAAGTACGGCAACGTCCGGGTGGAGTCCTTCCACGGCCTGCTGGTCGACTTCTGCCGTACGCAGGACGCCGCGGTGGTGATCAAAGGCCTGCGCGCGGTCAGCGACTTCGATTACGAATTGCAGATGGCGCAGATGAACATCGGCCTCTCCGGGGTCGAGACGCTGTTCATGCCCACCAATCCGCTGTACTCCTTCCTCTCGTCCAGTCTGGTCAAGGACGTGGTCAAGTGGGGCGGAGACGCGTCGCCGTACGTGCCGGACTTCGTCGGCGAGCGGCTGGTGACCAGGCTCCAGCAAACCTGACGACAAACTGACGGCGTGGCCTATCCGGCTTCGTCGCCGGGTTCGGCAGTAACGTGATCGCACCACGCAGCGTGAGTGCTGTCTGACAGGAGTGAGGCGCCGGTGGATCCGCTCGACCGCATCGACGAGATCATCTCCATGGTGGAGCAGGCACGGTCCGTACCCATGTCGCGGACCAACTACATGTTCGACCGGGCCGAGATGGTGGCCCTCCTGGACGAGCTGCGCTCGGAGCTCCCGGGCGACCTGCGCCGCGCGGTGGCGCTGCTCGAAGAGCGCGACAAGATCATCGATGCGGGCAAGCGGGAAGCGGACCGCATCATCAGTGAGGGCGAAACCGAGCATGCTCGGCTCGTCTCGGTGAACGAGATCACGGTCTCGGCCGAGCATGAGGGCGCCCGGATCGTCGCGGAGGCCCGGTCGGAGGCTCAGCGCCTCCGCGAGGAGGTCGACGACTACGTCGACACCGCGCTGGCGAACTTCGAACAGTTCCTGACCCGGGCATTGGCGTCGATAGAGCGTGGCCGCGACAAGATGCACGCGCTGCGCGAAATCGGCACTTTCCAGGGCGAAGACACCGAACGCCCGCTGCCCTTCTAGCCGCCGGGGCCGATTCGACGCTGGGGACCCTGCTCAGGTAACCTTTCCAGTCGGCCTACCCAAGGCTGAGGACTCATGATGCCCAAGTCACCGCAGAAACACCTCGATCCCAGGCAGCCGCTGGTCGTCGACACGACGAAACTCCCGCGCCGGCCCGGTGAGACGCGTGCCCTGAAGCGGGTCGTCCCGGCACCGGCGGACCTCGGTCTGGAGCTGATCTCGGTGCCCGAGGGCTCCGACCTCGAGCTCGACCTGAGCCTGACGTCGGTCTCCGAAGGCGTGTACGTCAGCGGCAACGTGCGCGGTTCACTCACCGGTGAATGCGGGCGCTGCCTCAACGAGATCTCCGAATCGTTCGACGTGTCCCTCGCGGAGCTGTACGCCTACGCGGACAGCACCACGGAGGAGACGACGGACGAGGACGAGGTGGGCCGGATGCAGGGCGACCTGCTCGACGTGGAGCCTGCGCTCCGCGACGCAGTGGTGCTCACACTGCCGGCCAATCCGGTCTGCCGGCCGGACTGCCCAGGGTTGTGCCCCGAGTGCGGGGTGCATCTCGACGACCTTCCGGCTGACCACAGCCATGAGGAAATCGATGCCCGCTGGGCCGCTCTGAGCAACCTGGCGAAAGCCGAGTCGCCGACGGCGGCTCTGCCGCACCACCAGCAAAAACCGATCGAGGAGTAGGTACCGTGGCCGTCCCCAAGCGCAAGATGTCGCGCAGCAACACCCGGTCCCGCCGGGCGAACTGGAAGGCTGCCGCGGTCTCGACCGTCGCCTGCCCCCAGTGCAAGTCGCCGAAGCTGCCGCACACCGCCTGCTCGGTCTGCGGCACCTACAACGGCCGTCAGGTTCTCGAGGTCTGAGCCTCGCGGAGTGACACGTCCGATCATCGGACGGGTCGAGCCTGAGCAGCGGCGGTCGTCCGGTGCACCGAGCCCGACGCAGGCCGGCCGCGAGGCCGGCACTGCGCGGGAACCGGGCATCGCGCGGATCGCCGTCGACCTCCTCGGCGGGGACCAAGCTCCCGCCGTCGTGGTTGACGGCGCTCTGCGCGCCGCTCAGGCCGATCCGGCCCTCCAGCTTTTACTCGTCGGCCCGGTCGAAGCAGCCGACGCAGTTCGCCACGCCCTGGCACCGAACGACCGGCACCGAATCTTCGCCATCCCGGCACCTAGCGGCTCCCCATCTCCCAGCCGCGCTCCGCGCGCCGGCAGCGACCGCGCCGACCGCGACCGCGCTCCGCGCGCCGGCAGCGACCGCGCTCCCCGCGCCGACCGCGACCGTGACCGCGCGCCCCACGCCGGCAGCGACCGCGCTCCCCGCGCCGACCGCGACCGTGACCGCGCGCCCCACGCCGACAGCGACCGTGACCGCGCGCCCCACGCCGACAGCGACCGTGCGCGCCGTCCCGACCGCGACCCCACGAGGGCCAGCCGCGACGGCGGCACTGCCGACTCCGACTGCGCCGGCCGCGACCCCAGCAGCATCGAATGCGGGGTGCGCACAGCCGTTCTCGCCGTCGCCCAAGGCCACGCTGATGCGGTCGTCTCGGCCGGCAACACCGGCGCCACGGTCACCTCGGCCGCGCTCAGCCTCGGCCGCTGGCCCGGAGTGCGCCGTCCCGCTCTCACCGCTGTCCTGCCCACCTCCGCGGGCCGCCTCGTGTTGCTCGATGTGGGGGCGACCGTCGACCCCGACGAAGCGGCTCTCGCCATGCACGCGCGACTCGGTGCGGCGTACGCCGCCGTGGTGCACAAGATTGCCGCGCCGCGGGTAGGCCTGCTCACCATCGGCACCGAACGCGGCAAGGGTGATCGTCTGCGCCGGGCCGCCCCCGCTGTCCTGGCTGCTCTCGGCTACCCCGCGGGCGGCCGCTACGCCGGCCTCGTCGAGGGTGACGACGTGGTGACCGGCGCCGGCGCGGACGTCGTGGTGACGGACGGTTTCAGCGGCAACGTCCTGCTCAAGGGCCTCGAGACGGCGTACGCGCTCCTCGGCGCCCCGCACCCCGGCGAGGTTCCGCCGCGAGCTGCCCTCCTGCTCGGCGTGGGTGGCACCGTCGTCGTCTGTCACGGCGCCGCAGCCGGATCGGACATCGCCGCGGGTATCGGCTTTGCGGCGAGCCTGCACCGCCAGAACGCCGTTTCGGCCATTGCCGGCCTGGTCGCCGACCGGGCCGAGGACCGCACGTCCCCGGATCCGCAGAACGCAAGAGGTGCTTGATGAGCAGTAACGACAGACGGCGGCTGCGGCCCTCGACCGAGCCGCTGCAGGAGGCGTTCGGTGTGCCGTTGGAGGCCGATCTGCTCGAGCGGGCGCTGACCCACCGCTCGTACGCGTACGAAAACGGCGGTTTGCCCACCAACGAGCGGCTGGAGTTTCTCGGCGACTCGGTGCTGGGCGTGGTGATCACGTCGGCGCTGTTCCACAACCACCCGGACCTGCCGGAGGGGCAGCTCGCCAAGCTGCGGGCCAGCGTGGTCAACATGCACGCGCTCGCTGATGTCGCTCGGACGCTCGGGCCGCAGGGCCTTGGTCCGCATCTGTTGCTCGGCAAGGGCGAGGAGACCACCGGCGGCCGGGACAAGGCGAGCATTCTCGCTGACACCTTGGAGGCGTTGCTCGGGGCGATCTACCTCGAGCATGGGTTGGACCTGGCGAGCGAGGTCATTCACCGGCTGTTCGACCCGCTGATGGCGGAGTCGGCGGGCCGGGGCGCCGCCCTGGACTGGAAGACCAGCCTGCAGGAACTGACCGCGGCGCTGGGGCTCGGCGTGCCGGACTACGTGATCGATGACGCCGGGCCGGACCACGCCAAGACCTTCACCGCCTGGGTGGTGGTGGCCGGGGAGCGTTATGGCGGCTCCGATGGCCGCAGCAAGAAGCAGGCGGAGCAGCGCGCCGCGGCCGCCGCTTGGCGGACCCTCACGGAGCGCGCCGAGGCGGACACCCCGCCCCCGGCGGTCGCCGGCGGCGGCCACACCGAGCTGTCCACCGCCGACAGCCGCACCGCCGCAGCCCAGGCAGACAGCCCGCACGGCGGAGAAGGCGACGAAAAGACCCGAGCGGACAGCGGCGGAGACGGCGACGAAAAGACCCGAGCGGACAGCGGCGGAGACGGCGAAGAAAAGGGCCAGGCGGACAGCGCCCCCGCAGCCGGCGACAGAAGCGCCGCCGGCCGGTGAGTGTGGCAGCCCCGGACGCGGTCCCGGTCCGGGACGACGTCAAACGGCGGCTGTGGGACGCGGCCGGCGGGTGGCATGGCGCCGCCGTTGCGGTGGGCATTCTGGCGCTGTCCCGGCTTGTCCAGCTCGTGCTGCTCGTCGGTCTTGACCGCCGGACCGCGGAGCCGGCCGGGCTGCGCGCCACCTTGCTGGTCTGGGACGGCGGCTGGTTCACCCGGGCCGCCGCCGGCTACCCGCACGGCTACACGTACGCGACCGACGGCTCCCTGGAGGGCAACGAGCTCGCGTTCTTCCCGCTGTTCCCGATGCTCATTCGGGGCTTGTCGCATGTGGGCATGGATCCCGGCACAGCTGCGCTCACCGTGAGCTGGCTCGCTTCGATCGGCGCGGCTGTTGCCCTGCACCTGCTCGGCACCAGCCTGTGGGGGCGCCGCAGCGGGTGGGCGTTGGTCGCGATCTGCTGCACGGCGCCGATGTCCGTGGTGCTCTCCATGGCGTACTCGGAAAGTTTGTTTCTGGCCCTGCTCGCCGGGATGTTCGTTGCCGCGCACCGCCAGGTGTGGTGGGCGGCTGGCCTGTTGGGCCTGGGGTGCGCCCTCACCCGGCCAACCGGCGCCGCGGCAGCGATCGCCTTGGCGGTCGCTGCGCTGCTCGCGGTGCGCAGCGATCCGGCCCGCAAGTGGCCGCCGTTGCTCGCGGCGGGTGTCGCGCTGAGCGGCGTTCCCGCGTTTCTCGCCTGGGTCGGTTGGCGGGTCGGCGACCCGGACGCATGGTTCCGGATCCAGACGGCGGGCTGGGGCACGTCCTTCGACTTCGGCAGCAGCACGCTGGCGTTCCTCGGCGACACGTTGACGTCTTCGCAGGGCTGGGTGCCGATGAGTGTCGCGCTCATCCTGCTCGCCGCGGCCGCCGCGGCCACTGTCGCGTTGTGGGGCCGGCCGTGGTTGCCGCTCACCGTCTACGGCGTGGTCGCGATGGTGCTCGTGTACGGCCAAGCCGGCTACTACCACTCCAAGCCGCGACTGCTGCTGCCCGTACTGTTGACGCTTCTGCCCGCGGTCATCGCTGCCGGACGGGCGCGACCCAGGGTGGCCGTCCTCGCGATCGCCGCCTGGTCCGCGTTCGGCCTCTGGTACGGCGCGTACATGTTGACCGTGTGGCCCTACACCATCTGACGGAGAACGATGCCTGAGCTGCCCGAGGTCGAGACCGTCCGCGAGGGTTTGTCGAAGTGGGTGACCGGCCGCCGGATCGGGGCGGTCGAGGTGCGGCATCCCCGGGCGATCCGCCGGCATCTGCCCGGCGACGCGCACTTCGCGGCGGTGCTCGCCGGGCGCACGATTGCCGGCGTCTCCCGCCGCGGGAAGTATCTGTGGCTGCCGCTGGACTCCGGCGACGCGGTCATCGCCCATCTGGGCATGAGCGGTCAGCTGCTGATGCAGCCCGCGGGGGCGCCGGACGAGAAGCACCTGCGGGTCCGGTTCGGGTTCGCTGACTCCGGGCCGGAGCTGCGCTTCGTCGATCAGCGTACGTTCGGCGGGCTTTCGGTCTCCGAGGGCGGCGGCGAGCTGCCCGCGGAGATCGCCCACATCGCCCGCGACCCGATGGACCCGTTGTTCGACGACGAGGCGTTCGTGGCGGCGCTGCGCCGCAAGCACACCGAGATCAAGCGGGCGTTGCTCGATCAGACGCTGATTTCCGGCGTGGGCAACATCTACGCCGACGAGGCGTTGTGGCGTGCGGAACTGCACGGCGCCCGCGCGACCGACGCCCTGACCGCGCCCGCGGTGCGCCGGCTGCTCGCCCACGTGCGCGACGTTCTCGCCGAAGCGATCAAGGCGGGCGGGACCAGCTTCGACGCGCTCTATGTCAACGTCAACGGCGAGAGCGGTTACTTCGACAGAGCCTTGCATGCGTACGGGCGGGAAGGTCTGCCGTGCGACCGGTGCGGCACACCGCTGCGCCGGGAGCAGTTCATGAACCGCTCCTCGTTCAGCTGCCCGCGCTGCCAATCCCGCCCGCGGCAGCCGCTCCGCTGACGCAGGGCTCCGCATCGGTAGCCAGCCCGAACCCGGCGCCGCGTCGGCCCATCAAGCGGCGGGCGGCGGTCAGCAGCTCCGAGGGCACCCCGTGCACGAGGTGGCCGTCGCCAGGCTGCACCCCGTCGCCATCCCAGCCCTGATAGGCCGACCACGGCCCGTCGAAGGTGCAGATCTGCACGCCCAGGTCGCGGTAGAGCGGGTGGGTGGGCACACCGGGGTTGAGCACGATGCGGTGCAACCCGCGGCGGGCGGCGAGCCGCACGGTCAGCGCCACCGGCCCGACTCCGCTGGATCCGGCGGCAGCGCGGTCGAGGAAGAGCCCCTGGACGCCGTCCTCCCGCCACGCGTCCACGTCGGCGAGCACGTCGGCGAGGGAGCGTCCGCCCCAGTCCAGGTCGACGCGGCCCAGCCGCTGGTGCGCCGAGCGGGCCGGGCCGGGTCGGTCCTGCACGATCCAGGTGTCATCGTCGATGGGCAGGTCGGGCGACGGGTGCGCGTACGGGGGGAACAGGGTCTTCACGGCGTCCTCTCCAGGGTTGGCGGCAGGGGCGCGGGCAGGGGGTCAGGTCCGGTCCCGGTGAGCCACCGGACCGTGGCGGGGCGGGCGTCGCGGGGAGCCGGTACGGCCAGGGCCAGCTCGTAGGACGGGGCCGGTCCGGGTCCGGCCAGATCGGTGTAGAGCGCGCCGTAGACGCGGACCACCCGGTCGGCGGTGAAGTAGGCGAGTGCGCGTCGGCGGGCCGCGTCGGCGAGGGCGCGCCGCCGGGCCGGGGCGGTGAGCAGGCTGATGCAGGCGGCGGCGAGGGCGCTGGGGTCGCGCTCCGGCACCACGAGGCCCGACTCGCCCAGCGTCTCGGCGACCGGGCCGACGTCGATGCCGACCACTGCGCGGCCGGACATCATGGCCTCGATGAGCCGGTACGGCGGATCGGATGGTCCCGGCACGTAGACGACGAGGTGGCCGGCGGCGTACCGGTCGTGGGGGTCGGCGGGTAGGGGGTGCTGGCGTACCGCCCGGCCGAGCCCGGTGCGTTCGACCTGTTCGGCGCAGTGGTCCTCGTGCTGGGGTGTCACTCCGACGAGGTGCAGCACGGTCCCGGGCACGGCGGCGGCCACGTGGGCGAAGGCGGCGAGCAGGTCGCTCAGTCCGCTTTCTGGGCTGCCGTTGCCGGCCCAGATGATCGCTGGCGGATTGCGGGACTCCGGTGCGCAGGGGAAATCCTGCGGGTCGACGCCGGCGGGGACCGCCACCAGCCGGTTCGGTGCAGCGCCGTGCCGCAGCGCCCACGCGTGGTGGTATTCGCTGAGCGGCGCGATGAGGCCGGCTTCGGCGTACCCGGTGCGGGCCACGGCTCGTCGGAAGCGGCGCAGGACGGTCTGCACCGCGGGGGAGAGTCGCTCTTCGTGGGCGCGCAGCTTGGCGACCGGTGCCCGCGCTTCGGTCAGCAACAGCGGCGTTCCGGTGCGCCACCGCCCGGCCAGCGCGGCCAGCAGCGGCGTGGTGCCACCGACACAATGCACAAGATCAACCCCGGGCATGGGTACGGCCAACGCCCGCGCCGCGTGTCGCAGCAGTGTGGCCGCGGTCCGCGCGTCCCGCAGGCTGAGCCGCGGCAGGCGTTCCCCGGCGCCCCCTGACCGCCCGGCCCGCCACGCCTCCGCCAACACATCGGCCAGCGGTACGGCGTTGAGCGGCGCCGCTGCGGTCGGCCCGCCGCCCTCGGTGAGCGCCGACACTCCGATGAGACCTTGGGCGAAGACGTCGTCTTGTTCCAGCACCAGCCCTCGGCAGAGCAGGGTGGCCGCAGCCGTGGCGTGCTCGTCCCTGCCCTCTCGCCGTGGCGTTTCCCGGGACAGCGCGACGGTCCGGGCGGAGGTCACGTGCGCGGGCAGCGGGTAGACGGGTCCGCCCGGCGGTTCCCGGTCCGAGACGGTGACGAGGTCGAAGTCGAACCGGTCGAGGCCGTCGACGAGCGTCCGGCACCAACCGCCTAGCGCGTCCCGGCGGAACGGATAGCCGCCTCCGGTGAGCAGACAGATGCGCATGCGGTCAGCACTGCGGGCGCGTCGAGGGCGATATCACGAAGGCTGCAACGACGCAGCGGCACCAAGGACGGGGAGCGTGTCAACTAAGTGACAGATCTTTGGGCTAATTGTCGGCTTTGTGAGGTGATTTGCTCACGAACGCCCGAAAAGCTGGCCCCACACAATCGTGCCGTCCACCCCGGTGGTCGCGCTCGCGCCGATCGCCTTGAAGTCACAGTTCAGGATGTTGGCGCGGTGCCCGGGGCTGTTCATCCACGCATCCATCACATCGGCGGCATCGCGCTGCCCGCGGGCCACATTCTCGCCGCCCGGATCGGTGTAGCCCTGCTCCCGCGCCCGCTGCCCGAAGTCCCGGCCGTCGTCACTGGTGTGGCTGATGTAGAGATCGCCGTGCGTGCCGAGCTCCTGGGTGTGCAGGCGCATGGCCGTACGCAGATCGGTGTTGAGGTTGACCGATCCGCAGCCGGCGCGGTCCCGCTCGACGTTGACCAGCCGGATGACCTCGGACTCCTGGCCCGGCAGGCCCGAAGCGACCCTGGGCGCCGAGGTCTCGCGAGTCTTCGTCGGGGCCGCCTCGGTGGCCTTCTTCGGTGCCGGCGCCGCGGTGGTCTTCTTGATCACCGGCTTCTTGGTGGTCGGCTTCGGTGCGGGAGTCGAGCTGGGGGCAACCGCGGGAGCCGTGGGTGCCTCCGCGGTGCCGCCTTCCGGCGTTGCGTTGCGCGGAGCGAGCGCGGCAGCCGCTGCTTCGGGGCGCTCAGCGGCGGTGCCCGAGCCGGTGACATCGGACGGCAGCAGGAAGGCTCCGGCGCCCAGCACGGCCAGGACGCCGCCGACCGGCAGTGCCAGCAGGGCCGGTGACGGCATCGACCGTCGTCCGCGGTGCCGTCCGGTCCGGCTTGGCTGCTGTCCCCGGTCGCTGTGCTCGATCGGCCCGCGCAAGGTCTTGCCCTCCGTGCTGTCCCGGGATCGAGAAATTTCGACCCGGGCGACGGTAAGCAGCCCCGCCGATAGGCGGCAAACCAGCTAAGGAAGATCTAAGTCTCCCTTCAGGTAGCCTTCCACCATTTCGGGCTCCGCCGTTCGGCGCGCCTTGGCCGCCGCTCGGACCGTTGCCGTCCGTCGCGGTTTGCGACGCCCCCCAGCCCGGTACGCGGACAGGCATGTTCGATCCGAAGCACCTCGAGTTACTCCGCGACTGTGATCGGTATCTGGAACGTCAGCAGCTCCTGCTCGATCGGCTGGCCGCCGAGGACCGGACGAACACCGTCCTCGCGGCGATGGACTCGGCTTTTGATCAACTGCTGCACGCGGTCACCGTTGCCTGGCGCGGGGTAGCCGTTGACCTCGGAGATCGTCGCCCAGACGAGGAAAATGCTTGATCCAAGCGTGGGTGGCGTGCCAAGGTGGCGTGATTCACTGGTAGACGGGGGTCGGCGCGGTCGCCACGGCTTGACGGAGCCTGGTCATCGGCGCACCATAGAAGAGTCGCCAGTCGCGCTTATCTGTGCTCAGTCGAGTCCTGAGTGCGGAAACATCTGCAGCCTCATCGCTTAAACCTGGATGCAGATTGTTGTGCCCCACGCGTGCCCGTGGGTGCCTTTCTGTGGGTCCTGGTGCGATACCAGTAGGCGAGCGTTCGGCCGGCACTATGCGGCAACGCTGACGAAGAGACGCAGCGTCTCACAAGGAGAAGTCATGGCGAAGGCCCTCTACGGCCACGTAGGTGCGGCGCCCGATCGGCGCCTGCTCGACGAGGTCACCCGGCTGCGGTCCCGGGTGCAGGCTATGGAGTTCGAGATCACCCGGCTACGCGCGGAAAACGACCGGCTCGCGGCGGCGGCCGCCGAGGCGGACGACCTGATGCGGCTGACCGAGCCGGCGCTGACCTGAGCTCCCCTGCGGCGTCGTGACCCGGCGCCGTCAGTCCCCCCTCCGCACCCCGCAACGCACACACGAAAAGCGCGCCTCCACGAACACAGTGGCGGCGCGCACTCTTTTTTCGGACCTTTTTCAGATCCCGGCCATTGTGCGCCGCGCATTTTGCCCATCGCGTTTTGCCGCGCCGCTTTATCGACGGCTTTCCCTTTCTTCCCGCATTGGATGGCGGGCGCGTCTTTTTGCGTCCTGTGCCGACTTGGTCGTCCTGATTCTGACGTGCGCGACCCGAGGAACGGGACAATCGGGCCGTAACGCTTTGAGAGAGGCAGGAACTGGGACGCGCGCCGTGCACTGACCCGCAGGCGTCTGCGGGTAACCTGCTGCCGGAGAGCAAAACGCGACCCCTCGGAGATCCGTGCACCTCAAGAGCCTGACGGTCAAGGGCTTCAAGTCCTTCGCCTCCGCCACGACGCTGCGCCTGGAGCCGGGCATCACCTGTGTGGTGGGCCCCAACGGCTCCGGCAAGTCCAACGTCGTCGACGCCATCGCCTGGGTCCTCGGCGAGCAGGGCGCCAAGGCGCTGCGCGGCGGCAAGATGGAGGACGTCATCTTCGCCGGCACGGCCGGCCGGGCCCCGCTCGGCCGCGCCGAGGTGACCCTCACGATCGACAACGGCGACGGCGCCCTGCCCATCGACTACACCGAGGTGTCGATCACCCGCCGCATGTTCCGCGACGGCGCCAGCGAGTACGAGATCAACGGCAACGCGTGCCGGCTGCTCGACATCCAGGAACTCCTGAGCGACTCCGGCATCGGCCGCGAGATGCACATCATCGTCGGCCAGGGCCGGCTCGACGCGATGCTGCACGCCAAGCCCGAAGACCGCCGCTCCTTCATCGAAGAAGCCGCCGGCGTCCTCAAGCATCGCAAGCGCAAAGAGAAGGCGATCCGCAAGCTCGACGCGATGCAGACCAACCTCAACCGCCTCAACGACCTCACCGCCGAGCTGCGTCGCCAGCTCAAGCCGCTCGGCAAGCAGGCCGAGGTCGCTCGGCGCGCCGCCGGCATCCAAGCCGACCTGCGCGACGCCCGGCTCCGGCTGCTCGCCGACGACCTGCACACCCTGCGTACCACTCTGGACAAGGAGATCGCCGACGAGTCGGCGATGCGCGAACGGCGCCAGCAGGTCGAGGACGAGAACCGCGAAGTGCAGCGCTGGCTCGCCGACCTCGAAGCCCAGCACGCCGAAGACGCGCCGCTGCTCCAAGCCGCCCAGGACACCTGGTACAAGCTGTCCACGCTGCAGGAACGGTTCCGCTCCACCGAGCAACTCGCCGCCGAACGGCAGCGCCACCTGGCCGCCACGGGCGACGAGGAGCGCATGGGTCGCGACCCCGACCAGCTCGTCGCCGAGGCCGAACGGGTCCGCGAGCAGGAAGACGAGCTGCGCGAGGCGCTGACCGAAGACCAGATGCGCCTCGCCGAGGCCGTCGAGCACCGGCAGGAGCTGGAACGCGAACTGCACGCGGCTGAGGGCGCCCTGCGTACGGCGGCCAAAGCGATCGCCGACCGGCGTGAGGGCCTCGCCAAGCTCACCGGGCAGGTGAACGCGGCCCGAGCCCGCACCGGGAGCGCCGCAGAGGAGATCGAACGCCTCGCCACCGCGCACACCGACGCCCTGACCCGCGCCGAAGCCGCGCAGGCTGAGGTCGACGCGGTGTCCGCCGAATCCACCGAAGCCGACCGCGACAACGTGGAGCTCGACGAGCGGCACGCCGAGGCGGTCACCGCCCACGACCGGGCCGCCGCCGTGGTCAAGGAACTCAACGACGCCGAACGGGCCGCGGAAAAAGACGCCGCGAGCTGGAAAGCCCGCGAAGAAGCGCTCGCCCTCGGCCTCAAGCGCAAGGACGGCGCCGGCGCGTTGCTCGGCAAGGCCGACCAGGTCCCCGGTCTGCTCGGCAGCCTCGCCTCGATGCTGACCGTCCGGCCCGGACACGAAGCCGCCCTCGCCGCGGCGCTGGGTGCGCTCGCCGACGCCGTCGCCCTCAGCGGGGTCGACGAGGCCGTCGAGGCCATGCGTACGCTCAAAATCTCGGACGCGGGCCGTGCCGCCCTGATCGTCGCCGGCCCCGCGGCGCCTGGCATGCAGGGACCGCTCGACTCCCTGCGACCCTCCCTGCCGGAGGGCGCGACCTGGGCGCCCGACGTCATCGACTGCCCCGACACCATCCGGCCCGCCCTCAACCGCGCGCTGCGCGACGTCGTGCTCGTCCCCGACCTCGCCGCCGCCACCCGGCTCGTCGCCCAGAACGCCGAACTTCGCGCGGTCACCCCGGACGGCGACGTCCTCGGCGCCCACGCCGCAGCCGGCGGCTCCGGCAAGGCCACCAGCTACATCGAGGTGCAGGCCGCCGTCGACGAGGCCCACGCCAACCGAGAAGCCGCCGAACAGTCCATCGGCGAACTCAAGGACCAGCTCGCCGCGGCCCGCGCCGAAGTAGCCACCCGCAAGGAAGCGGTTAACGTGGCGGCCGCCGCCAAACGAGCCGCCGAAGGTGAACGCAACGCCGCCGCCCGCCGTCTCGCCGAACTCGGCGCCGCCGCCCGCTCCGCCAAAGCCGAATCCGAGCGGCTCGGCGCCTCCCGACAGAAGGCCGAAGCCAACCGCGACCGCGACCTCGCCGGCCTCACCGAGCTCGAAGAACGGCTCCGCCTCGCCGAAGCCACCCCGATCGACGAAGAACCGTCCACCGAGGAACGCGACCGGCTCGCCGCGCTCGTCCCGCAAGCCCGGCAGAACGAGATGGAAGTGCGGCTCGCCGTCCGTACGGCTGAGGAGCGCGTGTCCTCCATCGCCGGCCGTGCCGACTCGCTGCTGCGCCAAGCCAACGCCGAACGCCAAGCCCGGGAACGGGCCGCGGCCCGCCGAGCAGCCCGCGCCCGCGGTGCGGAAATCGCCAAAGCCGTCGCGCTGGGCGCCGGCGCCGCGCTGGCCCGGGTGGCGGTCTCGCTCGCCGGTGCCGTCGAGGTCCGCGACGAGCTGGCCCGCGCGCGTACGGCCCGGGAGGCGGAACTGTCCGAGGTCCGCGCCTCCGCCAAACGCCTCGTGGCCGAGCTCGAACGCCTCACCAGCGAAGTCCACCGCGACGAGGTGGCCCGCGCCGAACAGCGGATGCGCATCGAACAGCTCGAGGCCAAAGCTGCCGAGGACTTCTCCCTCGACGTCGACACGCTCGTCGCCGAGTACGGCCCCGACCAGCTCGTACCCCCGACGCAGGCTGGAGTCGCCCAGGCGGAGAAGGACGGCAAGGACGTACCGGAACCGGTCACCTTCCACCGCCCCACGCAGGAGAAGCGCGCCAACAAAGCAGAACGCGACCTGGCCCTGCTCGGCAAGGTCAACCCGTTGGCCCTCGAAGAGTTCGCCGCGCTGGAGGAACGCTTCAAGTTCTTGTCCGACCAGCTGGAAGACCTCAAGGCCACCCGCAAGGACCTGCTCACCGTGGTCAAGGACGTCGACGACCGCATCCTCGAGGTCTTCACCTCCGCCTTCGAAGACACCGCCCGAGAGTTCCAGACGGTCTTCCAGGTGCTTTTCCCCGGTGGTGAAGGTCGGCTCGTCCTCACCGACCCCGAGGACATGCTGACCACCGGCGTCGAGGTCGAAGCCCGCCCGCCCGGCAAGAAGATCAAACGCCTGTCCCTGCTCTCCGGCGGCGAACGCTCCCTCACGGCCGTGGCGATGCTCTGCGCCATCTTCCGCGCCCGGCCCAGCCCCTTCTACATCATGGACGAGGTCGAAGCCGCCCTCGACGACGTCAACCTGGGTCGCCTGATCACGCTCTTCCAGCAGCTCCGCGAGAAGAGCCAGCTCCTGATCATCACCCACCAGAAGCGCACGATGGAGGTCGCCGACGCCCTCTACGGCGTCACCATGCGCGCCGGCGTCACCCAGGTCATCAGCCAGCGCCTCAACCGCGACCAGGAAGACTGACCGCGTCGTCGAGCTGGCCTCCGCGGTCGGAGATGGCCGCGTCCACCGGGTCGGCCGGGCGGAGCACGTCTTGCTCGACTTGCTCGGCTCGGCTTGCCCGGCGGAGCCCGGTTTGCCCGGCGGCGTAATCTTGGACGGCTGAGCGGGCTGCACCAGGTCGTCGCTGGGTCGGCGGAAGGTGCCGCACCAGGTCGTCGATGGTCGGGCCGCTCGACACGTCGCCGAGAGAGGACCGTTCCCCGCATGCAGCGCCAACCCGCCCAGGCCATGCTCATCGACCTGGATGGCGTGCTTCGCCGCTGGGATCCTGCCGTCGCCGCGGCGGCCGAGGCGGCGCACTCGCTGCCCGCCGGTGCGCTGATGCAGACGGCGTTCGCTTGGGAGCTGCTCCGGCCGGCCGTGGCAGGCGAGATCACCGACGCCGAGTGGATGTATCTCATCGCCAAGCGCTTGCCGCTGCCCGAGGACGAGGCCGCAGCCGCGGTCGCTGACTGGCAGCAGCACCGCGGCACGGTCGACCCGGAGGCGTTGGCTCTCGTCCGAGCAGCCCGTGCCGCCGGCCGCCCGGTCGGCCTCGCCACCAACGCCACCGACCGCCTCCGCGGCGACCTCGACTCGCTCGGCCTCACGGAAGAGTTCGACGCGATCATCAGCTCAGCCGAGGTGAAGATCCACAAGCCGGCGCCGGAGTTCTTCGCGCACGCCTGCGAAGCCCTCGCCACCGAGGCTCCCTGGGTGCTCTTCGTGGACGACGACGACCGGGTGATCCGCGGCGCCCGCGCGGCCAAGCTGCTCGGCTTCCGGTGGACCGGCCCGGAAGGCCTGCCCTACTTGCGGAAAGCCCTCGCCCTCCCGAGCTGACCCAACCTCCGAAGCCCCGGCTTCCCCAGCTGACCAGCCTCCGAAAGCCGTTCGGACGTGCGCGGACCGGGCACCGGGGCACCGGTGCCCCGGTGCCCCGGTGCCCCGGTGCCCCGGTGCCCCGGTGCCCCGGTGCCCCGGTGCCCCGGTGCCCGGGTGCCCGGTCCGCGGTGCCCGGTCCGCGGTGCCCGGTCCGCGGTGCCCGGGTGCCCGGTCCGCGGAGTCCGGTGCCGCCAAACCGGCGGCTGCCCGCGGGTCAGTCGCCGGTTTGGCCGTCGAGGCGTTCGCGGAGCAGGTCGGCGTGACCGTTGTGCCGGGCATACTCCTCGATCATGTGCAGGTAGACCCAGCGCACGTTCGTCGGTGGGCGGTCGCCGACGGTGAACTCGTGCTCGAGGGACAGCTCTGCCGCGACGGTCCGTACGGCGTCGAGCTCGGCTAGAAATGTGGCGTAGTCCCGCTCCGCGTCGGCGTCGGCCACGTCGTCGAAGTCGCCGTCGGGGTTCGCGTCGGTGCAGTAGATGTCGGGGAGTTGCAGGCCGGCGGCTCGGGTGCGGAACCAGCTGCGTTCGACCTCGGCCATGTGCCGCACCAGGCCGAGCAGGGACAGCGCGGACGGCTCGACCGAGCGGGTTTTCAACTGCTCCGCGGTGAGGCCGGCGCACTTCGTCAGCAGAGTCAGCCGGTGCCATTCGAGCCAGCTTTCGAGCAGGGCGCGCTCGTCGCCGGTCCGGGCCAGGGTCTCTCGGTGCGCCTGAGGCGCGGTCCAGGAAGTCACTGAGCCATAGTGGACCGTCCCTATGACATTTTCTGCCCCGTCAGGCGTTCTTGACGGCGTCGGTCAGCGGGACGGTGGCGACGGTGAAAAGGTGGCCGTCCTTGGACGTGCCTTCGACCTCGACCTCCGCGCGGGCCCCGTGGTGGCGCAGGGTGCTGACCGCGTTGCCGAAGTACGGGCCGGCGAGTCGTTTCCAGGTTAGTGGTGGCCGCGGAACTCCGGCCGACTTGGCCAGGGCACGCATGCCGCGGGCCGCCACGCGGGACCAGGCCAGGCGCATCAGGGGCTTCATCGGCGCCGGGACCTGGTTGTGGATGGGGGAGCAGGTGAGCTGGTGCACCGGGGTGCGTACGGCCGGTCCGAGCTTGGCGCGCGCCACGTACGAGTGGTGGACGTCGCCGGAGAGGACGCTGATCGTGGCCGGGGGTGCGTACGCGCCGCCGACTCCGACGCGGTGGCGGGGGGCGTCGGCGCCGCCTTCGCCGAGGCGACGGCAGAGTTCGGTGAGGGCGTGGAAGGAGTGGCTGAACGCCGCCCAGTGCTCGAGGTCGACGGCGCGGCGGATCTTTTCGGCGAAGGCCGCCCGGCGGGTGTCCGGGTTGACCGTGAGCTTCTCGTTCCAGGCTTCGACGTGGTGGATGGCGGGCGGCATGAGCCAGGGCAGGGAGGAACCGATCACCAGGTGGTCGTAGTCGCCGTGCGCCTGGTCGGTGAACCAGGCCCATTCGGCGGCGGGCAGCATTTCGCGGCGGGCCGGGGTGAGGACGCGGTTGCAGCGGTTGTCGAGCATGACCAGGCGGGTGCGGCCGATGTCGAGGGCGAAACTCCACTGGTAGGGACGGTCGGTGTTCTCGGCCTGTTCCGGTGCGTCGACGGAGAGGCCGAAGTCGCGCAGCAGGTCGGTGGCGTCCGGCACGGAGGTGATCTTCGCGAGCAGCGGGTCGGCGGCCAGCTCGTCCGGGCTCAGGTTGCCGAGGTGCTGGTAGACCCAGTAGGAAGCGAGGCCGCTGGCGATGCGTTCGGCCCACCAGGGCTGCGTGGACATGTCGGCACGCCAGGACGCCGAGGTGTTCCAGTCGTCGATGATCTCGTGGTCGTCGAAGATCATCACGCTGGGCACGGTGGCGAGCAGCCAGCGGACCTCGGGATCTCGCCACGATTCCAGATAGAGCTTGGTGTATTCGTCGAACGACACGACCTCGTCGGCCGGGCCGTCCTGCCCCGCTGCGCGGCGGCGGCGCAGGAAACGCCGGACCTTCGCGGAGGTCTTGTCGGCATAGACCTGATCACCCAGGAGGACCACCAGGTCGGGGCGCAGCTGCGGGTCCTGCGGGTCGGTCATCAAGCGTCTCGCGTACGCGTCCAGCGCGTCGGGTGGCAGCTTGCGCCCGGTCGCGTGCGGGGTGGCTTCCCGGCAGGAGCCGAAGATCATGCTGACGGGGTGCTCGGCGTCGTCGGCCGGCCGGGTGACGATCACGCTGGGCGGGTACGGCGAGTCGGTCGGCGGCCACACCTGCCGGTCGTCGAGCCACATCTGGTACTCGCTGGCCTCGCCCCGGCGCAGACCCTCGACCACCACGATCGCGTAGTGGTGCCCGTACGCGGAGAAGGTCTGTGCGGAGCCGGCGCCGCCGCCGGTGGCCTCGACCCGGACCTGGGCGGCCGAGGTGGTCTCGACCCAGATCGTGGCGCGATCACCGGTGACGCGGCGGAGCACCGGACCGATGAGCAGGTGCGCGGTCACCGGACTGCCAGGGGGAGAGCCATGCTGCCCATCCTCCCCATCGGCTCGCGAATGCGCCAGCACGCTCTGCGCCACGTCATGATCACTTAGCGTGTTCGTTGGCAACGGACCGGGTGGCCCCACGCCCCGCTCGCCCATCTGTCAGGATTTCGTACATGGAATACGTGGTCGCTTCTCTGATCTTCCTCGTGGTGCTCATCGTCGGGGCCGTCGGTCTCGTCGTGCCGCGGCTGCGCAAGCGCGAGCTGCCGCCGCAGGAGGGCCGGGGCGGGACGACCACGCTCGAACGTCCCCCGGCCGCGCCGAAGGTGCCGTCGACCGCGCCGCCGCTGGTCGAGAAGCCGCAGGTCGAGAAGCCGGTTGTCGAGCCGCCAGTGGTTCAGCCGCCGGTGGTCGAGGCTCCCACCAAGCCGGAGCTGGAGAAGCCTGAGCCGACCGCGGGCCGCCTGGTGCGGCTGCGGGCCCGACTCAGCCGCTCGCAGAACGTGTTCGGTCGGGGCCTGCTCAGCGTGCTGTCCCGGGACCACCTGGACGAGGACGCCTGGGAGGAGATCGAGGACAGCCTGATCACCGCCGACGTCGGCGTCGAGGCCACCCAGGTGCTGGTGGAGCGCCTGCGCGAGCGGGTGAAAGTGCTCGGCACCCGAACCGTCGCCGGGGTGCGCGAGCAGCTCGCCGAGGAGCTGACCGACGCGCTGGACCCCGGCATGGACCGCAGCCTGCGCACCACGCCACACGACGGCCGGCCCGCGACCGTGCTGGTCGTCGGGGTGAACGGCGCGGGGAAGACCACCACCTGCGGCAAGATCGCCCGGGTGCTGGTCGCGGATGGGCGTACGGTGCTGCTGGGCGCCGCTGACACGTTCCGGGCGGCCGCCGCGGACCAGCTCACCACGTGGGGCGAGCGGGTCGGTGCGGAGACCGTCCGCGGTCCGGAGGGCGGTGACCCGGCCAGCGTGGCGTTCGACGCGGTGAAGCGCGGCATCGACGTCGGCGTGGACACCGTGCTGATCGACACGGCCGGCCGGCTGCAGAACAAGATCGGCCTGATGGACGAGCTGGGCAAGGTCAAGCGGGTGGTGGAGAAGCACGGCCCGGTCGACGAGACCCTGCTGATCCTGGACGCCACTACCGGCCAGAACGGCCTCGAACAGGCCCGGGTCTTCACCGAAGTGGTGGACGTCACCGGGGTGGTGCTCACCAAGCTCGACGGCACCGCCAAGGGCGGCATCGTCATCGCCGTGCAGCGCAAGCTGGGAATTCCGGTCAAGCTGGTCGGCCTGGGCGAGGGCCCGGACGACCTGGCCCCGTTCGAGCCGGCGGCGTTCGTCGAGGCTCTGCTCGGCGCGGACGCGTAGGCTTCGAGGTCGGCGGTCTCGTGCCACGCTTAACTAACAGGGGAGGTCGTGGGTGACGCAGGAGCGTAGTGCTCCCGATGACAACCGCGAGATCCCCTTGCACGGCGGCAACGTCAGCACGGTCTCGAAGCTCGGCGACACCGTGCGCCGCAACGCGGGACCGTGGACCCCGGCCGTGCACTCGCTGCTCAACCATTTGCAGCAGGTGGGTTTCACGGGGTCGCCGCACGCCCTGGGCATGGACGAGAAGGGCCGCGAGGTCCTGTCGTACCTTGACGGGGAGTGCGGGGAGTATCCGCTGGCGCCGCACTGGACGACCGAGGAAGCCCTGGTCACGGTCGCCACGATGCTGCGGATGTTCCACGACGCGCAGTACGGCTTCCAGCCGCCGCCGGGCGCGGTGTGGCGCAGCTTCGGCCCGCCCCCGCCGGACACCGAGGTGATCTGCCACCACGACGCCGCCCCGCACAACGTGGTGTGGCGTCCGGACGGCACCCTCGCGCTGATCGACTTCGACCTGGCCTCGCCGGGTGCCCGGATCTACGACGTGGCGTACGCCGCGTGGACCTGGGTGCCGCTGTTCAGCGACCGGGACTCGTACACGCTGGGGTGGAAGCGGCCCAACCGGCCGCGGCGGCTGCGGCTGTTCGCGGACGCGTACGGGTTGATTCCGCGCGACCGGCACCGCCTGGTCCGGACCATCCGCAAGCGCATCGTCGACCACGTGGAGGGCATCCGCCGGATGGCTGCCGCCGGCGATCCCGCTTTCGTCCGCATCGTGCACAAGGGCCATCTGCGCCGGCCGATGCGCGATCTGCGCCTGCTCGACTATGAGCGGCACACCTTGGAGTACGCCCTGCGGTGACCCCCGTGGCCGTGCGAGTTTCTTCACACGTACGAAACAAACGGTGACCTGCTCGAAATCACGCACGGACATTGCGTGAAACAGCCGACCGGAAGGCTTCCCGCCATCACACCGGTCGACCGGCGCGGCGCTGCCTCGGGTTCGGCCCCCGTTCTCCGAGAGGAGGCAGCGTGGAGATCAACACCGGCAACACGGCCTGGTTGCTCCTGTCGTCTGCGCTCGTTTTGCTCATGACTCCGGGTCTCGCGCTGTTCTACGGCGGCCTGAACCGGTCCAAGGGCGTCCTCAACATGATGATGATGAGCTTCTCCTGCATCGGGCTCATCTCCGTGCTCTGGGTGCTCTACGGCTTTACCCTCGCCTTCGGCGTCAATGGCAGCGACGGCCTGAACACCGTGATCGGCAACTTCGACTACTTCGGTACGGGCACCAGCGGCATCACCGAAGAGTGGCTGTTCTTCGGCGCGAACACTGGCATCCCCACGTACGCGTTCATGGGCTTCCAGATGATGTTCGCGATCATCACGGTCGCGTTGATCAGCGGCGCGGTGTCGGACCGGATGAAGTTCGCCGGCTGGGTCGTCTTCGCGCTCGCCTGGTTCACCCTGGTTTACGTCCCGGTCGCGCACTGGGTCTGGGGCGGTGGCTTCATCGGCTCGAAGATCCGCGCCCTCGACTTCGCCGGCGGTACGGCCGTGCACATCAACGCCGGTGCCGCTGCGCTCGCCCTGTGCTTGATCCTCGGCAAGCGGGTGGGCTGGCCGCGGGAGAACATGCGCCCGCACAACGTGCCGTTCGTGGCGCTGGGCGCCGGGCTGCTGTGGTTCGGCTGGTTCGGCTTCAACGCCGGTTCCGAGTTGACCGTCGACGGCACCACGGTCTTCGCCTTTCTCAACACGCAGGTCGCCACGGCTGCCGCACTGTGCGGTTGGGTCGTCGTGGAATGGCTGCGCGACGGCAAGCCGACGCTGGTTGGTGCCTCCTCCGGCGCGGTCGCCGGCCTGGTGGCGATCACCCCGGCGTGCGGGTTCGTGGCGCCGCTGCCGGCGGTGCTCATCGGTCTCATCGCTGGAGCGGTGTGTGCACTGGCGGTGGGCCTGAAGTACCGCCTCGGCTACGACGACTCGCTCGACGTGGTCGGCGTGCATTTCGTGGGCGGCTGGATCGGCTCCCTGGCGATCGGCTTCTTCGCCACCTCGCAGGTGAACGCCGGCATCACCGACCCGGCCATCCTGAACGCTAGCGAGGGCATCTTCTACGGCGGCGGCGTTACCCAGCTGGGCCGGCAGTTCCTGGGCAGCCTGGTCGTGACGGTCTACTCGTTCGCCATCGCCGCGGTCATCGCGCTGATCATCAAGAAGGTCAACGGGCTGCGGCTCACGCCGGAGGCCGAGGTCTCCGGTATCGACATCGCCGACCACGGTGAGACCGGCTATGAACTCACCCCGAGCGGCGGCGGCGCCGGCAGTGGCGCCTTCGCGATGGCCGGCCTGACCGGAAGCGTTCCCGAGCCCGCCTCGAAGCCCGCCGACGGCAAGACGGCGCCGTCGGAGAAGATCGCCGGTTAAGTTCTCTGACATGGAGGGACTCAGCATGAAGCTGGTGACCGCGGTCATCAAGCCTTACCAGCTCGATGCGGTGAAGGAAGCTCTGCACGCCCTGGGCGTCGCCGGGCTCACCGTGAGCGAGGTACAGGGATACGGACGACAGAAGGGCCACACCGAGGTGTACCGGGGCGCCGAGTACACGGTGGAGTTCCTACCGAAGATCAAAGTCGAGGTGGTCACCGACGAGATCGACGTCGAGAAGGTCGTGGACGCGGTGGTCTCCGCCGCCCGTACCGGCAAGATCGGCGACGGCAAGGTCTGGGTGACCTCGGTGGACGAGGTGGTCCGGGTCCGCACCGGCGAACGCGGCCTCGACGCCCTGTAACGACGTGACCATTCGCGACCAGGTTGGCGCCGCGGCCCGGGAAGACCGGGCCGCGGCGCACGACTCCTGGCTCACGGGACTCTTCCCCGGTCATGTTCCGGGCGTCAGCCTGGTGGCGGTCGGCGGGCTCGGTCGGCGGGACGTCGCCCCGCACAGCGACCTCGACCTGGTCCTGCTGCACCGCGGCACACCCGGCATCGATCGGATCGCCGCCGCGCTGTGGTATCCGATCTGGGACGCCAAACACGGCCTCGACCACTCGGTGCGGACCCTGCCCGAGGCCTTGTCCGTTGCCTGCGACGACGGGAAGGTTGCGCTGGGCCTGCTCGACGCCCGACACATAGCCGGCGACGCTGACCTTTCCGCGGAGCTGATCGCCGCTGCCGGCGACCAGTGGCGACGCACCGCAGTGCGGATGCTGCCGCAGCTGCGAGAGCTCACCGCGACCCGCTGGGCGAGCCACGGCGAGCTGGCGTTCCTCCTCGAAGGCGACCTCAAGGAAGCCGCCGGTGGCCTTCGCGACCTGACGATCCTGCGCGGCATCGGCCGTGCCGGACTCGCCGACACTCTCCGCCCCGCCGTCCGCGCCGCCGGGCTGCACCTGCTCGACACCCGCGACGCCCTGCACCTCACCACCGGCCGCCGAGTCGATCGACTGATCGCCCAGGAACGCGAGACCGTGGCCGGGCTGCTGGACCTCGACGACGGCGATGCGCTGCTGCGCCGCGTCTCCGGCGACGCGAGGACCATCGCGCACGCCCTCGACGATGCGTGGCGCGCCGCCGACCGGCTGCGTGGGGTACGCCGCCGCGGCACCATCCCCGGCTCGCCCACCCGTAGGCCGGTGGCCCGGGACGTGGTCGAACAGGACGGGGAACTGGTGCTCGCCCGGACGGCGATCGGACCCGTACCCGACCCGGCCCTGTCGGTGCGGGTGGCCGCCGCAGCCGCCACCGCCCGGCTGCCCATCGCGCGCGCCACCTGCGAATGGCTCGCCGCTTTCTGCCCTCCGCTGCCGACGCCCTGGCCGAGCACCGCCCGCGCCGCGCTGGTGTCGCTGCTCGGCTCCGGTCCCGGCCTGCTGCCCACCTGGGAAACCTGCGACCGGTACGGCCTGATCGACGGCTGGCTGCCGGAATGGGCACGGATGCGCAGCCTGCCCCAACACCACCCGGTGCACCGGTACACCCTCGACCGGCACCTCGTGCAGGCGGCGTACGAGGCGACCGCGTACACCCGTGAAGTGGACCGCCCCGACCTGCTGCTGATCGGCGCGCTGCTGCACGACGTGGGCAAGGGCCTGCCCGGCGACCACAGCCTCGTCGGCGCCCCGATCGCCGCGGACGTGGCGCTGCGGATCGGCCTGCCGCCCGCGGACGTGGCAACCATCGAGAAGCTGGTTCGCCTGCACCTGCTGCTGCCCGACGTGGCCACCCGGCGCGACCTGAGCGACCCGGTGACCATTGCGACCGTGGCCGAGCAGGTCGGCGACACCGCCACCCTGGACCTGCTGCACGCGCTGGCCCGCGCCGACGCCCACGCCACCGGCCCGGGCGCGTGGACCGACTGGAAAGGCCGCCTGCTGGCCGAGCTGGTGCGGCGCGTGCACACCGCCCTCGACACCGGTGCGCTGCCCGAGCCGCCGGAGCCCGGCCCCGAACTGCGCTCCGGCGCACTGCCCGCCGTGCACCTCGACGGCGATCGGGTCGTGGTGGCCGCGGCCGACCGGCGCGGGCTGCTCGGCGCCGTCGCCGCCTGTCTCGCCCTGCACCGCCTCGACGTCATCGCGGCGGACGCGGCGGCGGTCGACGGCCGGGGCATCGTCGAGTTCCTGACCCAGCCGCGCTACGGCTGGTCGGCCGACCCGGTGGCGCTCGCCGCCGACCTGCGTCGGGTCGCCGCCGGAGACGTCTCAGTGACCCAACGGCTGCGCGCCCGCCCGCTCCCAGCCCGCGACGGCGCTGCCCCGCGAGTCGTCTGGCTGCGAGCCGCCGCCACCGACGCCGTAGTGCTGGAACTCCGCGCGGCCGACTCCGCCGGCCTGCTGCACCGGGTCGCCACCGCCCTGGACGACGCCGGAGCTGAGGTCCGTGCCGCGCGCATCTCCACCCTCGGCGGTGACGTGGTCGATGCCTTCTACCTCGTCGGTGCGTGGGACGACGCCGAGGCTCGCGCCAAGGTGGCAGCCGCCGTCCTGGCCGTCGCCTGACCGTCACCTCGCGCGCGGCGGCAGCGTTGCATTGGTGACAATCTCGGGCGTACGAAGAGGGTCTGTTGCCGCATGGGGGAACCAGCCGGTCTGCTCGACGACTACCTGAGGATCGCCCAGTACCACGTGCAGCGGGCCGTGCCGCCCACGGCGATCCGGATCCGCTCGCTGGAGATGCGGGAACTGCTGGCGTACATCGCGCTGCGGGAAACTGAGGGCACGTACGCCGGACTGCTGACCGCCGCGCGGGCCGGTGACACCCTGTGGCTGCGGAAACTCCGCCGCACCCTGCGGCCGTCCGTGCTGGCCCGACTGGCGCAGACGGTGGCGTTGCAGGACATGCTGCCGACGGACCGAGACGATGCGCTGGGCATCTACGAGCTGGTCCGTGGGGCGCTCGGTGCCAAGGCGGTGCCCGTAGCGCACCAGGGTTTGCACGCGCAGCTCACGTACACGTGGAAGGGTGCCGCGGCGGCGCGGGCGTTGCTGCGGGCGTACCCGAAAATGAGCGGGGCCGTCCGCAGCGACCTGGAGATCGACGTGGCGAATCCGTTTGCCAGCGACGGTGAACTCCCGGTCGCGCCCTGGCTCGCGGCCTTCCAACGGCTCATGCCGAAGCCATATCCGGCGCTGGACCCGGCCAACGGGCTGCCGCCGTTCGACCGGCTCACCGTGACCGCCCCGCCTGTGCCGGTGGACGAGCCGCACCGGATCACGGTCATCGTCACCGCGTTCCACCCCGACGAGGGCCTGATCACCGCGGTCCGCTCGATCCTTGCCCAGTCCTGGTGCAACGTCGAAGTGGTGATCGTGGACGACGCGTCGCCGCCGGAATACGACGAGGTGCTGGAGCGGGCCGTCGCGCTCGGGCCCCGGATCCGGGTCGTGAAACAGCCCACCAACCAGGGCACCTACGCCGCACGCAACGCCGGACTCGACGCCGCCGAAGGCGAGTTCGTGGCCTTCCAGGACTCCGACGACTGGTCCCACCCGCGGCGCCTCGAAGTGCAGATCCGGCCGCTGCTCGAAAATGCCCGGCTCGTCGCCACCACCACCGACGGCCTCGCCGTCACCGAGCAGCTCGTGCTCACCCGGCCGGCGGTCCGGCGCGGCCGGTTCAACCCGTCGTCGCTGCTGTTCCGGCGGCAGGAGGTGATGGACCGGATCGGCTACTTCGACCGGGTCCGCAAGGCCGCCGACTCCGAGTACATCGGACGGATGCGCGCTGTCTTCGGGGAACGGGCCGTCCGGCACATCGAATCCGACCCACTGGCACTGATCCGGCTCTCCCAAGGGTCGCTGTCCCGGTCCGAAATCCGGGCCTACTGGATGCACCCCTCGCGAGTCGCGTACGCCTCGGCCTACCAGCTGTGGCACGCCCAGATCGCCGCCCGGGCCGCCAAGCCCTACCTGCCGCGAGACGGCGGGGAGCGGCCGTTCGCCGCGCCCGACCACCTCGCGTACGCCCGCGGTGCGGCACCCCAGCGCCCCGACTACGACCTGGTGATGGTCGGCGACTGGCGGTTCCTGCAAGGCCCCCAACTTTCCGCCCTCGACGAGATGATTGCCTGCGCGGACCGCGGCCTGCGAGTAGCCGTCCTGCACGTCGAATCGCTGCGACCCATGGCCCGCCAGCGCTACCCGCTGGCCGCGCCGATCCAGCAACTCGTCAACGCCGGCCGCATCGACCAGGTGCTGCCCGGCGACGAGAACACCGCCGCGCTGGCCGTCGTCCGGCATGCGGCCGCCCTGCAATTCCCCTCCGGCGACGCATGCCTGCTGCGGCCGCGGCGGGTGGTCATCGTCGCGGACCAGGCACCCGTACGCTCCGACGGCACCGACCACCGCTACGACCCGTCGACCTGCACCCGCACCGCCAAGCGGCTGTTCGAGGCGCCGGTGGTGTGGAGTCCGCAGGACCCGGAGATCCGGGCGGTGCTGCGGACGTACCCGACGATCGAGTTGACGCCCTACGACATGCCCACGGTCGTGAGCACCGAGCAGTGGACGACGGTGCGGGACGGCGCTATCCGGGTGCCGGTCGCCGGGACTGACCTGTGCGACAACGGGGTGTGGCCGCGGGACACCCGCGAGGCCTTGTACGTCTATGACGACCTGCGGCGGGTCGACGTACGGCTGCGGCTGCCGGACTGGCCGCGGATCGACGTGGGCCTCGGTGGACCCCGCTCACACCTGGTCTACGAGGCCGCGGACCTGGACCTGCGGACCTTCCTGCACCAGCTCGACTTCTATCTGCACTTCCCGCACCCGGCGACGGTGGAGACCTTCTCCCGTCCCGCGCTGGAGGCAGCCGCGCAGGGGTGCGTGGTGGTCACCCAGGAACGGCACGCGGCCATCTTCGGCGACGCCGCCGTCTACTGCGCTCCCGCCGAAGTAGCCGGGCTGATCAAGCGATACAGCCAGGACCGCGTGCTCTTCGCCGAGCAGAGCCGCCGGGCGCGCCTCGTCGTCGCCAACGCCCACCAGGCGCTCGCCTACGTGGACCGCATCGCCAGCCTGATCCACGCCCCGCAAAACGCCGCGCCGGCCCAGCGCACACCCGAACCCGCCTTGGCATGACCGACCGCACCGAGCTGCTCCCGTCCGCACGCTGTGGACGGCCAGAACGGCGAGGGCCGGGAGGTAATGCCCATCAAACTCGGCGTAACGGGTGGTTAGCCGGCGCCGTTAGGCGACTGTGAGTCGTGTGCACATCGGAGGTTTGAGCAAATGAGCGGCCTGACCCAGTTCGGCGGTCGTGTGTCGGAGCGGTGGAAGAGCGTGACCCGCCCGCAAGCGATCGTTCTCATGGCGGTCGGCCTGCTCGTCGCCGCCATCTGGACGGCGGCCGCCACGGACCGGCAAGGCCTCGCCATCTCGCTCGTCGCGCTGCTGCTGCTCGGGGTGCTGCTCGGCGTCCTGCATCTGTCCCGCTGGATGACCGGCATCTACCGCGCCAACCAGCTCGCCCACCGCGACCTCCGCATCGTCGTCGAGCAGATGCAGCGCCGGGTCGTGGCCGGCGTCGAGAAAGAACGCCTCACCGCCGGCGACCGGCACCAGGAACTGACCCGGACGTTGACCCGAGGGCTGCGCCAGCACGGCCACGGCAACGATCTGCTGCTGCGCGCGCAGAGCCGAGAAATCGAGGCGATGTTCCAACTCTTCGCCGAATTTACCCCGCGGGCGCCGATGCCGTCGTCCGGCGACCTCGCCCTCAACCCCACCGACCTGCTCAGCCTGCTGCACCTCGTCCGCCAGCGCCAGCCGCAGCTCGTCGTGGAACTCGGCAGCAGCGGCACGTCAGCCGTGTGGCTCGGGTACGTCCTGGAACAGATCGGCGGACGGCTCGTCTCCTACGACCACGACTCGGAACATGCCACCCGGACCACCCAGTTGCTCGCGGCGCACGGGCTTTCGGCCGTGGCGGAAGTGCGCACCGCCCCGCTGACCGACCTGGTGGTCGACGGCCGCACCTACCGCTGGTACGACGTCGACAAGCTGGGCGGCATCCGCGACATCGACCTGCTGCTCATCGACGGCCCGCCCGCCGCCACCGGTCCGGACGCGCGCTATCCCGCGCTGCACGCGTTGCAGAGCCGGCTGTCCGCCGAGGCGACGGTGATCCTGGACGACGTGAACCGCCCCGACGAACAGGACGCGGTGCGGCGCTGGACCGAGAACATCGCCGGCCTGACCGCCGAGCCGCAACTGCTGGGACGGCACGCCGTCCTTTCCTACTTGCGCAGCGGTACCAAGACGTCTGTCCCCGCCTGAACCGAAAATTAGACCGGCCGGCATGCGGGGGCATGCCGGCCGGTCTTTCGGGGGGCGAACAAAGCTTCAGGTTCAGCGGCTGCCGAACTCCTGGGTGTAGTACGGGGCGCCGTTGGCGGCGTAGACGACGCCGACGGCCATGGTCTTGGCGCCGCAGTCGAGCAGGTTGGCGCGGTGGCCGGGGGACTTGAGCCAGGCGTTGACGACTTCGCGGGCGGTGCGGTAGCCCCAGGCGATGTTTTCGCTGCGGGCGGCGGTGTAGCCGGCGGCGCGGGCGCGGGCGGTGAAGGTGGAGTTGCGGGCGCCGGTGTGGCTGAAGCGGCCGGTGGTGGCCATGTACTTGCTGTGGCCGCGGGCGGCCCAGAGCAGGGCGGCGTTGACCTTGAGGGCTTTGCAGCCGGCCTTGACGCGGGCCTGGTTGGAGAGGGTGACGACCTGCGTCTGGAGGGTCGTGGGGGAGACCGTGGCGGCCTGGGCCGGGCTCGCGAGGGTGATCAGGCCGATGATGGCGGCGGCGGGGATCAGCGCGAGGGTGGCGAGGCGGCGGACCAGGGTCTTCTGCACGGGCACAACCTTTCGGGTAATCCGCGCCGGCGCTGTTCGCCGGCTACGCATATCCCTTCGGTGCGGCCGCGGTATTCACTGATGCCGTTACGGGTGCCTTGGCGTGAGCGCTGAGTTGCCGCCCGGGTGCCTGCCCTCCGCGAGTTTCCGCTGGGTTCGGCGGCCGGTTGCCGTACGGATGCAAAGAGGCCCGGCAGCGCACTCTGCCGAGCCTCCTCGCGGTGTTCTGAGCGCTAGGGAGCCGCGAGAGCGGCGCCCAGCTGGGGTGCCAGCAGCCGGCTGTAGGCCGTCGTGACGTGGTGCTGGTCCCGGTAGACCAGCGTGTTGCCGACGATCGGCGGGCAATCGGTCGCGGTGCAGAACCACGGCGTCGGGTCGATGACCGTGGCGCCGCCCGCGCGCATCGCGTCGGCGACCAGCTTGCGGCGGGCCGGCTCAGCGATCGCACTACGGCGCTCCCGGCCACAGGCCATCGGGTCGTCCATGTGCTCGGACAGGCACTCCGGAGTCGACGCCTTCAGCCACGGGGTGTCGTTCATGAAGTACACCTCGGCGCCCGGCGTGGAGACTGCGCGCAGGGACCGCTGCCAGGCGGCGACGTACTCGACGTCCAGGTTGCCGGTCACGCCGAGTAGTTTCAGCGTCGGGTACGTGGACGACATCAGCACCTTGGCCGGGCGCAGCGAGCGGATGTAGCGCCAGGCGTCCTTGCGCCACTGCACGCATTCGGTGAACTCGCGCTTGAGCTGCGGCAGGAAGATCATGCCGTCCGCGGCGGTGCAGGCGCTCTTAGCCACCACGACCAGTTTCCAGTGCCGCTGGTGGGCTGCGGCCTCCAGCGCCGGGAACCAGTGCCCGGCGTGCGAGTCGCCGTACAGCACGACGGTGGTTTTGGAGGTCAGGTCGCCGTACGCGCAGGGCTTCTTCACCTCCGGGTCGTCGAAGGCGCCGGAGCAGTCCTCGCGGTAGTAGCGCGGCTTGTCCTTGGTTGCCTTCGCCAGCGTGGGCGTGAGGTTGGCCGGCACACCGGGTGCCCGGGTGGCGGCCGCGATCTCCGCGGGCAGGCCCTCGGGCTGGAATGTTGCCGGGTTCAGCACCTTGGCCTGGAAGTTGGTGACGCCGGCCAGTTGGTGCGCCGTGAACACGACAGCTACGCACAGCGCGGCGCTGAGCACCGAGATGGCGAGGCCGACGCCGAGGCCGCGCCACGGGCGGTTGCGCAGGGCTGCCAGGTTGCGGACCGGGTTCTCCACGAGCGCGTACGTCAGCGCGGCCAACACCAGCGCGCCCAGCGCGACGAGCACGTTCTCCCACACCGCGAGCTTCCGGCCGAGTGCGTGCGGCGCGATCATCAGGGTGGGCCAGTGCCACAGATACCACGAGTACGAGAGCCGCCCGATCGTCTGCAGCACCGGGTGCCCCAGCAGCCCCGCCGATCGCCCGGTGCCGCCCGCGATGACCGCGGCGGTGCCCAGGACCGGCAGCAGGGCGGCGTACCCGGGGAAGGGGGTTTGCGCGGTGTAGACCGCGGCCGACGCAGCCACGGCGACCAGGCCGGCGGGCACGCACCACCGCGGCAGCCGCAACGCGGTCACCGCGAGCAGCGCACCGACACCGAGCTCCCAGGCCCGGGTGTGCGCCCCGAAGTACGCCCACCCGGCGTTCTCCTGCGTCTGCCACACCGCGATCGCCAGCGAACCGGCGGTCAGCAGGCCGAGCACCACGCCGAGCCCGCGCCGCCGCACGAAGAGGATGATCAGCAGCGGCCACACGAGGTAGAACTGCTCCTCGACGGCCAGCGACCAGAAGTGCTGCAGCGGCGACGGTTCCGCGTCCGCCTGCAAGTAGTCCGTGCCGACCGTGGCGAGCCGGTAGTTCATCGCGTAGATCGTGGTGTGCAGGGCGTCGGACAGGATCGCGCCCAGGCGCAGCGGCGGCAGCCACAGTGCTGCCGCGACAAGCGTCGCCACCACGACGGTGGCGGAGGCGGGCAGCAGCCGCAGCGCCCGGCGGGCGTAGAAGCGCGGGATCGACACCGTGCCCTTGTCGCGTGCCTCACGCAGCAGCAGGCCGGTGATCAGGAAGCCGGAGATGACGAAGAAGACGTCGACGCCGACATAGCCGCCGGTGACGACCGGCAGACCACAGTGGTACGCGACCACGAGCAGCACCGCGACCGCGCGTAGCCCCTCGATGTCACGGCGGTGCCGGGGTGGTCCGGCAGCCGGGGCCGCAGTGCTGGTCCCCACCGGTCCGGCAGGGCCGGGGCTCTGCCGGGGCGGGGACGCGACGGCCGCGAGACTCGTGTCGGTCACAGGCGGTGCGCCTCCCGGCTGGTGGTGACGCCCCGGGTGTCGAAGAACCGCTTGGCGATCCCGGCGAGGTGGTCGGCGTCGTACTCGCGGTGGTGCTGCACCAGGATCACCAGGTCGGCGGCCGCGGCGGCACCCTCGAGGTCGTCGGTGCCCGGCACGCTCCATTGGCTCACGTACGGGTCGTGGAACGTCAGCACCGCGCCCAGCGACGTCAGGTGCCGGGCCAGCGGCGTGGCCGGCGACTCGCGCTGGTCGGCGATGTTCGGCTTATATGTCACACCGAGCAGCAGGATGTTCGCGCCGTGCACGGCTACGCCGTCCGCGTTGAGCAGGTTCTGCGCGCGGCGGGCCACGTACGCGGGCATGGTCGCGTTGATCTCCTGCGCCAGCTCCACGAACCGGAACGGGTAGCCCAGCTTGCTGCGGACGTTGTGGCTCAGGTAGTTCGGGTCGATCGGGATGCAGTGCCCGCCCACGCCCGGACCGGGGTAGAAGGCCTGGAACCCGAACGGCTTGGTCGACGCGGCGTGGATGACGTCCCACAGGTCGATGTCCAGCTCGTGGCAGAACCGGGCCATCTCGTTGACCAGCGCGATGTTGACGTGCCGGTACGTGTTCTCCAGCAGCTTCGCGGTCTCGGCCTCCCGGGTGCCCCGGGTGCGCACGACGGTCTCGATGAACCGGCCGTAGAACGCCTCGACCTTGTCGGTGCAGCCAGCCGTGTACCCGCCGACGACCTTCGGGGTGTTGTGCGCGCCGAACCGCTCGTTGCCCGGGTCGATCCGCTCCGGCGAGAACGCCACGTGGAAGTCGATGCCCGCGCTCAGCCCGGACAGCTTCTCCAGCAGCGGCCGGACCACGTCGTCGGTCGTACCCGGATAGGTCGTTGATTCGAGCACGACCAGCATGCCGGGCCGCAGATTGCGTCCGACCGCCTCGGTCGCGCCGGTCACCGCACGCAGGTCCGGGCCGTCGCCTTCGGAGAGCGGCGTCGGCACGCAGATGACGGCGGTGGCTGCCTCGGCGATCCGCGTCTCGTCGGCGGTGGTGCGGAACCCGCCGGCGATCATCTCGGCAACGTCGGCGTCGGACAGATCGTCCACGTGCGAGCGGCCGGAGCCGAGCGCGTCGACGACCGCCGCGTTGACGTCGAAGCCGAGCACGGTCAGGCCGGCGCGGGTGGCCTGCTGGGCGAGGGGCAGCCCCACGTACCCGAGGCCGAGGATGACGACGTCGAAGCTCACGAGAAAGATCTCCTTTGCTGCTGTCCCGTCAGGGGACGGGCGAATTGGTGGCGGCCGGGCCGCTGTGTGCCTGTGCCGGGACAGCGACGTCGGCCGCGGTGCCGGTGCTGTCGGGTGCCAGCGCCGGGCCGCGGTCCACCTGCGGCAGGACCGCCGGTGCCGGGCAAGTCATTTCGTACGGCGACGCGAACGGCAGGTACGCCGGCAGGAAGTCCGCGAGCAACGCCATCTGCTCGGCGGCGACCACCTCGTCCGAGTCGGTGTCGTTGAGGCAGAACGCGTCGAGATTGCGGTGCCGCAGCAGGCCCGCCAGCTTCAACGGCGACGTCGGATTCGCCAGGTCGGCGTACGCGAACGCGATCACCCCGGGCGCCGCCCGCCCGGTCAGGTACGCGTAGTACTGCTGCAGCGACGACAGCAGCGAGATGTCGTCGTGGTGCCGGAACTGGTGGTCAGCCGTGGCGCTGACGTGCTCGGCGAACCGCTGCTCGATCTCGGTGATGACGCCGATCCGCGACGGGTGCGGCGTGTGCATCATCTTGCGGGTCAGCACCCGGCCGAACGTCTTGCGGATCAGCTCCCGGTTGTTCTTGCCGGCCGAGTCGGCGGGCGGGTCGTCGGGCCGCCGCGGCGCCGAGTCCACCTGGGCGTTCGAGAAGAAGAACCGGGTCAGCCCGGCCGGGGTGAAGAACAGATCGGGGGACACCGGTCGGCCCAGGAACACGTCGTCGTTCAGATAGAGGAAGTGCTCGCTGAGGCCGGGGATGCGGTGCAGCCGGGACTCGATCGCCTGCGAGTTGAAGGTCGGCAGCCGCCCGGTGTCACCGAAGATCTCCCGGTGGCTGACCAGCGTCAGACCCGGCTGCGCGGTGTCCAGCCAGTCCGGCACCTGGTCGTCGGTGACCAGGTAGATGTGGTTGACCCAGGGCGCGAAGCAGTGCAGGGCGCGCAGCGAGTAGCGCAGCTCGTCCCGGGAGGCGTACCGGGAGTCGTTGCAGGCGAGCTTGCTCGACTCGTCCAGCCAGGCGTTCTCACCGAGCGCGGCCGCCTTGCGGGCCTGCCACTGCGGATCGCCGCCGTCGACCCAGGTGTAGACCACGTCGATCGGGAAACTGATCCGCTCCGGGCTGGGCAGGGTGAAGATCTCGCGAGTCCGGTACGTCGTCCGGTCGTGCGGCGAGGCGAACGCGCCGAACGCCGGCTCGGGCGCTTCCACCACCGGCTCATCGACCTCGATGACGTCCGCGATGGGGTTGCTGCGCGGCCCGGCCAGGACCCCGTCGCGCGCGGTCCAGAATTCGATCTCGCAGCCCAGATCAGCGCCGAGGAGCAGCCTTCCGTTCGGGTCGGTGACCGGCCAGCTGGCCTTCAAGACCGAGGCGGCGCCCGGCTTGGCCCGCTGCGGCTTGACGACGTCGAGCAGGCCGTCGCCCTCGGTGATGTCGCGGAGCACCCGGACGGCGGCGGCGCGATCGGTGTCCAGGACGGCTACCGCGGTCGAGCGCAGGGCCTTGGCGGGAATCCGGAACCAGTCCACCCCGGCCTCGTCCAGCGCGGCGACGACCCGGTCCAGGTTTTCCCGGCGTACGCCCGCAGGGCTGGCTGCGACCTCGCGGCGGGCCGTGACCCAGCCGCGGCCGGTGCGTACCCGCATCGTCTTCGCGTCGCGGGCGCCGCGCATCAGCGGCAGCCGGGGGGCTGGTTCGAGGGAGACCAGCCGACGGGCGACACCCAGCCGCCGGGTCTCGGCGACGCGGGGGAGTACCCGGCGCTGGACCGAGGTGAGAATGCGGGACCGGACCTCCCAGGGCGCCAGTCGCAGGATCCGCCGTAGGGGCACGAGTACGTCCTTCCGCCGGATGTCGTTCGGGCCGATCGGTCAGCCGCCCGGTACCTGTGCCTCAACGGAGAGATCTGCCGGATGGTTGCGGTCGATGTCGCCATTACGGACATCCGTGCTATTCCGCAGTTACACCTGTTATCTGCGGTATACGCGATTTGCCGGTGGGGCGTGGCCGAACGGCCCCCGCCCACCCCTACGGGTGCGCCCCGATGCGCGAACTTGCGTCGCGGAGGCATCGTGGACGGCAGGCTCTCCTAGGGGGTAACGACATGGGCAAGGCAATCGCATACCTGGTGGCGATGATCGCCGGCGTGATCGTGGTGGGGTGGGTCGCGTTCGCCCTGCTTGACGCCCTGGTCGGCGCACTGGCCTACCTGATCGTGGGCGCGATCGTGGTCGGCGGCGGCGTCTACCTCTACGGCAAGGCCAAGAAGGGACTCGCCCCCGGCACCCGCACCCAGCGGCGGATCGAGGCGGCCGCGAAGACGTACCGGATGCGCAACCAGTGAGCGATCCGGCGGGAAGCTAGGCTTGCGGACATCTCCTCCCTACTGACCAACGGGAAGTTGTGCCGTGTTTGACACCTTGAGCGACCGCCTCTCCGGGATCTTCACCAAGCTCCGGGGCAAGGGCCGGCTCACCGACGCCGACATCGACGCCACCGCGCGGGAGATCCGCCTCGCGCTGCTGGAGGCGGACGTCGCGCTGCCCGTGGTCAAGTCGTTCATCGCCAACCTCAAGGAACGCGCCCGCGGCGCCGAGGTCTCCCAGGCGCTCAACCCGGCCCAGCAGATCATCAAGATCGTCCACGAGGAACTGATCAACATCCTCGGCGGCGAGGGTCGGCGGCTCACGTTCGCCAAGCAGCCGCCCACGGTGATCATGCTGGCCGGTCTGCAGGGTTCCGGTAAGACCACCCTCGCCGGCAAGCTCTCCCGCTGGCTGAAGGGTCAGGGTCACCAGCCGCTCCTGGTCGCCTGTGACCTGCAGCGGCCCAACGCCGTCAACCAGCTCCAGGTCCTCGCGGGCCGGGCCGGCGTCGACGTCTACGCCCCGCAGCCCGGCAACGGCGTCGGCGACCCGGTCCAGGTCGCCCGCGACTCCATCGAGCACGCCAAGCGGACGGCGAAAGACATCGTCATCGTCGACACCGCCGGCCGCCTCGGCATCGACGCCGAGATGATGCAGCAAGCCGCCGACATCCGCGCCGCCGTGCAGCCGGACGAGGTCATCTTCGTCATCGACGCCATGGTCGGCCAGGACGCCGTCAGCACCGCCGAAGCCTTCCGCGACGGCGTCGGCATCACCGGCGTCGTCCTGTCGAAGCTGGACGGCGACGCCCGCGGCGGCGCCGCCCTCTCGGTCCGCCACGTCACCGGCGAACCGATCCTCTTCGCCTCCACGGGTGAGAAGCTCGAAGACTTCGACATCTTCCACCCCGACCGGATGGCCAGCCGCATCCTCGGCATGGGCGACGTCCTGACCCTCATCGAGCAGGCCGAACAGGCCTTCGACGAGGATCAGAAAGAGAAGATGACCTCCAAGCTGCTCGGTGGCGAGCAGTTCACCCTGGAGGACTTCCTCGACCAGCTCATCGCGGTCCGCCGGATGGGCCCGATCGCCAACATCCTCGGCATGATGCCCGGCATGGGCCAGATGAAAGACCAGCTGGCCGAGCTCGACGACAGCCACTTCGACCGGGTCACGGCCATCATCCGCTCGATGACCCCGGGCGAGCGCACCAACCCGAAGATCATCAACGGCTCCCGCCGCGCCCGCATCGCCAACGGCTCCGGCGTCACCGTCATGGACGTCAACCAGCTGCTCAACCGCTTCGCCGACGCGCAGAAGATGATGAAGCAGATGGGCGGCATGATGGGCCTGCCCGGCGGCAACCGGCGCAAGGCCACCAAGAGCCCCAAGAACAAGCGGAAGGGCACCAAGGGCGGCAACCGGCCCCGCACCATGGGCGGCGGCATGCCCGCCGGCTTCCCGGGCGGCATGCCCCAACTCCCCCCGGGCATGGACCCCGGAGCCCTCGGCGGTGGTGGTCCCCAGGGTCTCCCGCCCGGCTTCAAACTCCCCAACCTCGACTTCAACAAGCTCACCCGCAAGAAGAACGACGACGACAAGCGCTGACGATGGCAGGAGACAACTAGTCGCGCGTCCAGTAGAGTAGGCGGCGGTCGATCGGGAGGAACGGATGACCGCCGCTATCCGCCGAATTCTGAGCGTGGACGTCGTGCTCGCCTTGCGCGCACACTGCCCACCGGATCACGCCCCGGTTCCCGGTCTCGCCCTGGACATTGGTCCCACGTTGGGCAGCTGCGAGGTCGGTGAGCCGGGCCCGGATGTGGTGGTCGGCCCGGTCGAGCGTCTCGACCGTGACCCGGTCTCCGCGCGAGACGTCCTCCTAGCTGCCGAGATCGTCGCGCCCGGATGGCATTACCACCAGCTGTTCTCCCGGACGAAGGCATACGCCGCTGCCGGCATCCCGCATTACTGGGTCATCGATCTCACCTTCGCTGAAGGCATCACGATCAGCGAATACCGGCTCGTCCGTGGTGACTACGAGGCGGTCGGCAGCACGCGGCAGATGTTCGAGACGGAGCTGCCGTATCCCGTGACGGTCGACTTGCCGGCACTGACCGCGCGGCATTGTCGGCCCCAGGGCGCGGGCTGAGCGGGCCATCGGGTAGGACTGACGCATGGCTTTGCATGTTCGGGGTGTGGTGCTGCCCGAGGGAGAGGTTCGTGACCTCTGGCTCGTCGGGGACCGGGTGACGTTCGAGCCGGTCAAGGACGCCGAGACGATCAGCGACGGCGGGTGGATCGTGCCCGGCCTGGTCGACGCGCACTGCCACCTCGGCATCCGCTACGGCGCCTCGGCCATCGAAAGCCTGGACGAAGCCCGCGAGCACGCCGCGATGGACCGCAACGCCGGGGTGCTCGCCATGCGCGATGCCGGCTCGCCGTACCCGTATCCGGAGCTGGAGGACGAGCCGGAGATCCCGCGCCTGGTGCGGGCCGGTCGGCACGTCGCGCCCACCCGGCGCTACCTGCGCGACATCGGGGTCGAGGTGGACGCATCCGACGTCGTCGACACCGTGACCGCGCAGGCGAAGGCCGGCGGCGGTTGGGTCAAGATCGTGGGGGACTGGATCGACCGCAACGTCGGGGACCTGGCGCCCTCCTGGGACGCCGCGACGATGGCCGCCGCCGTGGAGGCCGCGCACGCCGCGGGAGCGCGGGCGGCCGTGCACACCTTCTCCGAGGAAGCGGTCGCGCTGATGGTGCGGGCCGGGGTCGACTCCGTCGAGCATGGCACCGGGCTCTCCTTCGACCTGATCGACGAGATGGCCCGGCGGGGGACCGCCCTGGTGCCCACGATGATCAACATCCAGACCTTCGGCAAGATCGCCGATCAGGCCCGACCCAAATTCCCCGGGTACGCCGACCACATGCTCAGCCTGCGCGACAACTTTCCGCAGGTTGTCGTGGCAGCCCACGAGGCCGGCGTTCCGGTCTTCGTGGGCACGGACGCCGGTGGCAGCATCCGGCACGGCCTGGCCGCCGAGGAGATGCTCCTGCTGCACGAGGCCGGCATCCCCGCCGTGGACGTCCTGGCCGCCGCCTCCTGGAAAGCCCGGGAGTGGCTGGGCTTCCCCGGTCTGGTCGAGGGCGGCCTGGCCGACCTCGTCGTCTACCCCGAGGACCCGCGCGCCAACCTGCGCGTGGTCCGGGAACCCCGCCGCATCGTCCTGAAGGGCCGCGTAGTCCGCTGACCGGGCGCTCCATGAAGGTCCGCGTCGTCCGCTGACTGGCCGCGTCCGTTGTTGGCGCGCTCGCCGGCAGGAGGTCGAAGGGGTGGCGCGCCTGCCGGCGAGAGATCGAATGGGTGGCGCGCCCCGACCGCCCGGTCGGTGGTCGGCCGGGCGCGGCTAGGATGCTGCCTCATGGCTCGCGTGCTCACTCCCCGTGCGGAGGACTTCCCCCGCTGGTACCAGGACCTCATCGCCAAGGCGCGGATGGCCGACAACGGCCCGGTGCGCGGAACGATGGTGATCCGCCCGGCCGCGTACGCGATCTGGGAGCGCATGCAGGCCGAGATGGACGCCCGCATCAAGGAAGCCGAGGCGCAGAACGCCTACTTCCCGCTGTTCATCCCGGAGAGCTACCTGAGCCGCGAGGCGCAGCACGTCGAGGGTTTCTCGCCGGAGCTGGCCGTGGTCACCCACGCCGGTGGCAAGCAGCTGGCCGAGCCGATCGTGGTGCGCCCCACCAGCGAGACGATCTTCGGCGAGTTCATGGCGAAGTGGATCGACTCGTACCGCGACCTGCCCCTGCTGCTCAACCAGTGGGCCAACGTCGTGCGCTGGGAGCTGCGGCCGCGTACGTTCCTGCGGACCACCGAGTTCCTCTGGCAGGAGGGCCACACCGCGCACGCGACCGAGGCGGATGCCCGCGACTACGCGCGGCGGATCCTGCACACGGTCTACGAGGACTTCATGACCAACCTGCTGGCCATCCCGGTCGTCCCCGGTCGCAAGACCAAGGGCGAGCGGTTCGCCGGAGCGACCAACACCATGACCCTCGAGGCCATGATGGGCGACGGCAAGGCGCTGCAGATGGGCACCTCGCACGAGCTGGGCCAGAACTTCGCCAAGGCCTTCGACATCACCTACACGTCGCAGGCCGGGTCGGTCGAGCACGCGTGGACCACGTCGTGGGGCAGCACCACCCGCATGATCGGCGGCCTGATCATGGTGCACGGCGACGACAACGGCCTGCGCCTGCCGCCGCTGCTCGCGCCGATCCAGGCCCAGATCATGGTGGTCAAGGCCGGCGACGGCGTCACCGAAGCGGCAACCAAGCTCCGCGACGACCTCAAAGCCGCCGGCGTACGCGTGAAGCTCGACGACCGCGCCGACATCCCCTTCGGCCGTCGCGCGGTCGACGCCGAGCTCCAGGGCATCCCGGTGCGCATCGAGGTGGGCCCGCGCGACCTGGCCGCGGGCAACGCGGTGGTGGCCCGGCGCATCGACGGCACGAAGACCCCGGTTGCGCTGGCCGACGTGGTGTCCGTGGTGACCGGCGCCCTCCGGGAGGACCAGCAGCGTCTCCACGACGAGGCCCTGGCCCACCGCCAGGAGCGCACTGTCGACGTCAAAACCCTGGGCGACGCCATCGAGGCCGCGCAGACCGGCTGGGCGCGGGTGCCCTGGTCGGCGATCGGCACCGACGGCGAGGCCGAGGCGAACGGCAAGGCGGTCACGGTCCGCTGCCTCGTCCGCGAGGATGGCGGCGTCCCCGAGTCCGACGACGAACCCGGCGTGCAGGCGATCCTGGCCCGCGCGTACTGATGTTCGCCCCGGGCCGCTTGACGTTCGCCGGGGTCGCCTGATGTTCGCCCAGGGCCGTCAGGTCCTCTACCGCAACATCGACGGCCCGCGGCTGGCCTCGGTCCGCCCGTGCCGGGTCATCTCCGACGACGACCGCGGGCTGCTCCTCTGGCTGGCCCGCGGCTCGGCGGTCCTGGTCGAGGAGTCCACCGACGGCCGCGGCATCCGCGACATGCCGTTCGCCGAGTGGATCCAGCTGAGCTACCGCCCGGTCCCCGCCTCCTGGCAGGGGCCGGGCCTGCTCAAGTTCATCCCCCCGGACGCCGACCATTCCGTCTGGTTCTTCCGCGACGACCAAGGCCGCTTCACCGGCTGGTACGTCAACCTCGAGGAACGCGCCCTGCGCTGGGACGACGGCGACCTGGCCGGCGTCGACGTCATCGACCAGGATCTCGACATCGTGGTAGCCCCGGACCGCACCTGGACCTGGAAGGACGAGGACGAGTTCACCGAACGCCTCGCCTTCCCCGAGCACTACTGGGTCCACGACGAGGCCCAGGTCCGCGCCGAGGGCCGCCGCGTGATCAAGCTGATCGAGGCCGGCGACTTCCCCTTCGACGGCACCTGGACCGACTTCCACCCCGACCCCACCTGGCCGGTCCCCACGGAGATCCCGCCGGGCTGGAACCGCCCGCCCGCACCCCGCCCGTGACTGTGCCTGCCACGACTGTGCCTGCCGCGACTGCGCCTGCCACGACCGTGCTTGCCGCGACTGCGCCTGCCACGACCGTGCTTGCCGCGGCCTTGCCGCTCGCCGCGCTGTGCATTGGCCCACGCAGTCCTGCCGGCAGGCGGCTCGCCGCTGCAGGAAATCTCGGTCCGTAACCGGGCATCTATCACACCCGCCCAGGTCACCGGCTACCTGTGACGGCCATCACGGGCGGCGCGGGCGGTCCGTGATCCGTAGCCTGCCCGGGTGATCGACGTACCCCCGGCCGCCCCTACGGCCACCATCCCCGACTGGGACCCTGGCCCTCGCAAGCCTCGATGGACCCCCGCTTACCTTGCCGTCGCCCTTCTTCTCGTCATCGCCGGCGCGGCGTTCGGCGTGCGGGGCTTCTCCGACATGTTCGGATCGCCGCGTACGGCCCGCGCGGCCGCCTGCCCCGCCCTCGATCTCGCTCCGCTTGCCGCGGCACTCGGCCCGCTGCGACTCAGCGACGAGCCGGACGCGCCGACCGAGGGCAAGGGCGGGACTACCGTTTCCTGCACCTTCCAGACCGTCAGCGACGAGAGCTTCCCGAAGATCAGGGGCACGCTGTTCATGACCTGGTACGACTGGAAGTTGATGGCCAGGCAGCAGTGCGACAACCTAGCTGACTCGAACGAACCGGGCGCGACTCCCGGCGTGTGGATCTCCGGCCTCGGCGACCGGGCACGAACCGAATCATCTCGTCCCGAACGCCTGGACGTGCGCTTTCTGGAGCTGGTCGTCTGCGACGCGAACGCCGTACTCCGCGTGTTCCTGATGCTGCCCGTCGACGAGGGCCCGGACGATCCGAAGGTGCACGCTGTGCTGACCGAGGTCGCGCGCACGGCGTTGGGGCGGTTCGCGTGACGGTTCTGACCACTTACGCAGCTTGAAGGGGGCGGGTGACCGGTTTGAGCCGCCAGGCTCTTGGGCGCCCGAACCCGGCTCGGCGGGAGCTGCGGACTGCACCAGGCAACCAGGCACGACAGCTGGCATGTGATCGTGATTTTGATCTTCTCCGGCCCGATTGGGACCTGGCACCCCACGTCTGGCAGAATGAACAGCTGGTATCCGGCACGCGTGAGGCGCCCTCTAACCCTGATCGCGTTGCCAGTCCACCGAGACATCGGTCCCGCATCCCCACGTGGGTTCCGTCGGCTCACCCTCGTGATCATCAGGAGCGAAACAACCGTGGCCGTTAAGATCCGGCTCCTGCGGATGGGCAAGATCCGCAACCCGCAGTACCGCATCGTTGTCGCCGACTCGCGCACCAAGCGTGACGGTCGCGCCATCGAGTACGTCGGCATCTACCAGCCGAAGCACGACCCGTCGGTGATCGAGGTCAAGAGCGAGCGCGTGCAGTACTGGCTCTCGGTCGGCGCGCAGCCGAGCGAGGCCGTGCAGCGCATCCTCGAGAAGACCGGTGACTGGCAGCAGTTCAAGGGTCTGCCGGCTCCGCCGCCGCTGCTCGTTGCGCCCGAGAAGGCCAACCGCCAGGCCGCCTACGAGGCCGAGGCCAAGGCTGCCGCCGGTCTCGCCGAGACCCCGGCGAAGAGCACCCCGAAGAAGGCCAAGGCCACCGAGGCGAAGGCCGACAAGGCCGAGTCGAAGCCCGCCGAGGCCGCCGAGCCGAACCGCGAGGCTGTCGCCGAGACCGCAGAGGACCCGGCCGGTGCCGGCGCCGACGCGAGCTGACGGGGCGCTCCGGCCCGCGCTGGAGCACCTCGTCAAGGGCATCGTCGACAACCCGGACGACGTCCGGGTGCGGCTGGTCGACTCGCGCCGTGGTAAGCGGCTCGAGGTGCGCGTGCACCCCGAGGACCTGGGAACGGTCATCGGGCGCGGCGGGCGCACGGCCAAGGCGCTGCGTCAGGTCATCGGGTCGATCGGTGGGCGCGGCATCCGCGTCGACATCGTCGACGCGTACTGATCGTCTGCTGTCGCGATGCTGCTGGTAGTCGGTCAGATCGGTAAGCCCCACGGCATTCGTGGGGAGGTCATGGTGACCGTTCGGACCGATGAGCCAGAGGCGAGATTCGTCGCCGGATCGGTGTTTGTCACGGAGATCCCGCGGGATCGCCGGGTGAACACCGGTCCGGCTTCCGCCGCTTCCGCTCCCGGCGTGCCCTATCAGGTGCCCGGGAAGCTCACCCTCGAGTCGCTGCGCTGGCACCAGGGCCGGATCATCGCCCAGTTCGAGGGCATCCACGACCGGAACATCGCCGAAGCGCTGCGCGGCGTGCTGTTGCAGGTCGACAGCGCGGACGTGGCGCCGCCGGACGACCCGGACGAGTTCCACGACCACCAGCTCGTCGGGCTGAAGGTCGTCACGGCGGACGGCGCCGAGCTGGGCACGGTCGACCGGATCGACCACGCGCCCGCCTCCGACCTGATCGTGCTCCGCAAGTCCGCGGGCGGCACCGCGCTCATCCCGTTCGTCAGCGCGATCGTGCCGACGGTCGATCTGGCCGCCGGCCGGGTCGTCGTCGACCTGCCCGAGGGCCTGCTCGACCTTTAGAAGGCCTCTCCCCGTGCGCGTCGACGTCATCTCGATTTTCCCGGACTACTTTGCGCCGCTCGACCTGTCGCTGATCGGCAAGGCCCGCGGCACCGGCATTCTTGACCTGTCCGTGCACGATCTGCGCACCTGGACCTCCGATGTGCACCGCACCGTCGACGACACCCCGTACGGCGGCGGGCCCGGCATGGTCATGCGGCCCGAGCCGTGGTCCCAGGCCCTTTCCGCCGTGGCGACGGATGAGTCGATGCTGGTCGTGCCGTCGCCGGTGGGCAAGCCGTTCACCCAGGCGGACGCCACCGCGCTCGCCGAGCTGCCCCATCTGATCTTCGCCTGTGGCCGCTACGAGGGCATTGACCAGCGGGTGCTCGACGACGCCGCGACCCGGATGCCGGTGCGGGAGGTGTCGCTCGGTGATTACGTGCTGTTCGGCGGCGAGGTCGCGGTCATCGTGATCATGGAGGCGATCACCCGGTTGCTGCCCGGAGTGCTGGGCAACGCCGATTCGCTGACTGAGGAGTCGCACGCCGCCGGGCTGCTGGAAGCACCCGTCTATACCAAGCCCGCGACCTGGCGGGACCTGGACGTGCCCGAGGTGTTGCGCTCCGGGGACCACGGCCGGATCGCGCGCTGGCGTCGAGAACAGTCCCTCCTGCGGACTGCCGCCCGTCGTCCCGACCTGTTCGCGGCGTACCCGCCTGAGCGGCTCGACAAGCGAGACCGGGCGGCGATCGAGGAGGCCGGATTTCGGGTCCCGGGGTCGCGTGTGGCAAAGTAGGGAGGTTGCCGTTCGTTCACTACGCCGTGGTGGCCGGACGAGGTTCTTCCCCGCCCGCGTTCTTCCCGCCCGCGGAGAAGTTCAGAATCACCCATTCGCGTATCGAACTCCCGGTGCGCTTTGAGTAACACGAGGATGCCTCGATGAATACGCTGGACGATCTCGACGCCCAGTCACTGCGTACCGACCTGCCGCTCTTCCGCGCCGGGGACACCCTGAAGGTGCACGCCCGGGTCGTGGAGGGCAACCGCTCTCGCGTCCAGGTGTTCCAGGGCGTCGTCATCAGCCGGCAGGGTGGTGGCCTGCGGGAGACCTTCAAGATTCGCAAGATCAGCTTCGGCGTCGGTGTCGAGCGGACGTACCCGCTCAACAGCCCGGCGATCGACCGCATCGAGGTCGTGACCCGCGGTGACGTCCGTCGCGCCAAGCTGTACTACCTGCGTGAGCTCCGGGGCAAGAAGGCCAAGATCAAGGAGCTGCGCGAGAAGCAGACCGCCAACTGAACCCCTTCGTAGGTCCGGGCCGTATTCACTCGGACTGACGTTTCTCGGTCAGGCGAACTACGCTTGCGCCGGTGACGAATGGGAAACAGTGCCTTTGCGGCGTCCGCCGCGCTGGCGGGTTTATTCGCACTACCGCCCGACTTGTTCCCGCAAGGGAATGCGGGCGGTAGTGCTGTATCCGGGGCGATCGACCGGATCGGCGGCGGGAGATACGTAGCGTGGAACCGATGCGTGGGTACCGGGGCTCCTCCTCCGGGCGCCGCCGCGGCCGGGTCATCCGGCGCAAGGAAATGCCGCTCTGGCAGGAACTCCCGCTGCTGCTCGTGGTGGCCTTCTGCCTCGCGGTGCTGATCCGCACCTTCCTGGTCCAGGCGTTCTTCATCCCCTCCGGTTCGATGGAGAACACCCTCCTCGTCGGCGACCGGGTGCTGGTCAACAAGGTCGTCTACGACATGCGCGACCCGGTCCGGGGCGAGATCGTCGTCTTCCGCGGCACCGACAGCTGGGCACCGGAAGAGCCCTCCGAGCCGATCAGCAACACCTTCGGCGCTAAACTCGGCCGGACCATCGGCGACCTCGTCGGCGTCAGCCGCCCGGGTGAGAAAGACTTCATCAAACGGGTGATCGGGCTGCCCGGCGACAAAGTGGCATGTTGCGACGACAAAGGCCGAATCACCGTCAACGGCGCGCCCATCGACGAGCCGTACGTGCAGGAAAACTCCCCGCTCGATGCCCCACCCAACCCGCGGCAGTGCAGCAGCCGCCGGTTCGCCGAGGTGACCGTGCCCGCCGGCGAGATGTTCGTCATGGGCGACCACCGGCTCGTCTCCCAGGACGCCCGGTGTCAGGGCACCGTCCCGATCGACAACGTGATCGGGCGCGCCTTCATCGTGGTGTGGCCGACCAGCCGCTTCACCAGCCTGTCCGTGCCCGACAACTGGAAGGCCTACGCGGCCGCCAATCCGGTCGGTGTCGCCCCGATCAGCACCGAACCGGACCGCTCGCCCGATCCGGTCACCACGGCAGCAGCCCTCCCGCTGCTATTGAGTGTCGGCATATCCGCGCGTTCCAGACTGTGGTTCCGCCCCCGGAGACGTAGGCTCCGGGAGTGATTGACGAGCAGACCGGCAAGCAGCGTCACAGTTCCTTCTGGCGCGAGCTTCCCATCCTGTTGGGCGTGGCGATTCTGGTCGCGGTCCTGGTCCGCGCATTCGTCCTGCAGACGTTCTACATCCCGTCCCCGTCGATGGAGCACACCCTCAACATCTGGGACCGGGTGCTGGTCAACAAGCTCGTGTACGACTTCCGCGAGCCCCGCCGCGGCGAGATCGTCGTATTCAAAGCGCCCAGCGACTGGCGTGGCCGCGACGGCGAGGACTTCATCAAGCGCATCATCGGCGTCGGCGGCGACCACGTGATGTGCTGCGACGACCAGCAGCGCATCAAGATCAACGGGCAGTCCCTGGACGAGCCGTACATCTTCAAGGACGACGCCGGCAATCAGGACCCCGCCGCCGACGAGCCGTTCGACATCGTCGTGCCGGAAGGCCGGCTCTGGGTGATGGGCGACCACCGGTCCGAGTCCGGTGACTCGCTGGAACACTGGGAACAGACCCAGCAGATCGACGCGGCGACGATCAAAGCCGACTCGATCGTCGGTCGCGCCTTCACCATCTTCTGGCCGGTGGGCCGGGCGACCTGGCTCAGCGTCCCCGAGCAGTTCGACAGCATCCCGGACGCACCCCCGGCCAAGTAGCTCCCGGGCCTCCGTCCCGGGGCCGGGGTCAAGATCGATGTCCGGCGCAATAGGCTGGAGGCGTGACGTACATCGACCGGCGGGCGGCACGGGTGCTGCTCGTCAACGCCGAGGACCGCGTCCTGCTGCTCTGCGGCGGTGACCCGGCGCGGCCCGGACTGCGCTGGTGGTTCACCCCCGGCGGCGGCCTGGACTCCGGCGAGACGCCTGCGCAGTGCGCCGCCCGCGAGCTGGCCGAGGAAACCGGCCTGCGCGTCGACCCCACCGAGCTCGGCGAGCCGGTGCACCACGAAGTGACCGAGTTCAGCTACCGCGAGCAGCACTACCGCCAGAACCAGCACTTCTTCCTGCACCGCGTGCCGTCCTGGGAGGTCGACTCCGCCGGATTCGACGCCGACGAGCAGGAAACGATCACCGAACACCGCTGGTGGAGTGTCGCCGAGATCGAGACCACCGACGCCGAGATCTACCCCGCCGATCTCGCCGCGCTGCTCCAGCGCTGCGCCGATACCGTACGGGGGCACTGATGCTCGCCCCACCCCGTACGGTCGTCCGCCGCGAAGCCGGCCTGTACGCGCTGGAACGCGCGTTGCAACGCCGGGGCTTCCGCAACGTCGCCGGTGCCGACGAGGCCGGGCGCGGCGCCTGCGCCGGACCGCTGGTGGCGGGCGCGGCGATTCTGCCCGAGGGCAAACGCGGCGAGATCGACGAACTGGCCGACTCGAAACTGCTCACCGCGGCCGCCCGGGAGCGCGTCTACGACCAGGTGGTGCGGCGAGCCCTGGCCTGGTCAGTGGTGATCATCCCGCCAGCCGAGGTCGACGCCCGCGGCTTGCACGTCTGCAACCTCGCAGCGATGCGCCGGGCGCTGGCGTCGCTCAGCACCACCCCCGACTACGTCCTCACCGACGGCTTTCCCGTCGACGGCCTCGGCGCCCCCGGGCTCGCCGTGTGGAAAGGCGACCGGGTCGCCGCGTGCGTGGCCGCCGCCAGCGTGCTCGCCAAAGTCACCCGAGACCGACTAATGGTCGAGCTCGACGGGCAATACCCGGGCTACGGCTTCGCCGTACACAAGGGCTACATCACCGACGAGCACAGCGCGGCACTGACCGCCCAAGGTCCATGCGTGGAGCACCGCTTCTCGTACGTGAATGTGGCCGCCGCCTCGGGCCGCGGAAATCGCCCGCCACGGGCTCGCCGTCCGTCGACATCGGGAGCCCACATGCATTCTGCGGCCGGTACGGCCGAGCCGCTGATGCTGTGGCCGGAGCTGGAGGGTACCGTCGGCGTGGCGTCGGGCGTGCAGCCTCGGCCGCCGGTGCCGGTGGGGGAAGATGAGGCCATGGAGGGCGAGAAGCGATGAGCGCAGAGGATCTCGAGAAGTACGAGACCGAGATGGAGCTGCAGCTCTACCGGGAGTACCGCGACATCGTCCGCCAATTCTCGTACGTGGTGGAGACGGAACGCCGCTTCTACCTGGCGAACCAGGTGGACCTGCACGTCCGCAACTCCGACGGCGAGGTGTACTTCGAGGTCGAGATGCATGACGCCTGGGTCTGGGACATGTACCGCCCGGCCCGCTTCGTCAAGAACGTCCGCGTGATGACCTTCAAGGACGTCAACGTCGAGGAGCTCGAAAAGCCGGACATCTCGCTGCCTGACGACGCGAACTTCGGCGGCTGAGGGTTACCTGATTTCCAAGCCGGGCTGGTTCACCAGGGCTGGGTTTTCCACAGAGTTGGGCTTTCCACAGGGCTCTCCGCCATGGGGGAATCAACCCGGCACGATGCGGGCATGGCTTCGCTCATCGCGCTCCTGCTTCTCGTTTCGGCTTCTCTCGCGCCTCCTGTCGCGTCATCAGCCTCCACCTCGGCTTCGGCGACTTCTCCTGCGTCTTCGGCTTCTCTCGCGTCTTCGGCTTCTCTCGCGTCTTCGGCTTCTCTCGCGTCTTCGGCTTCTCCTGCGTCCTCGGCTTCTCCTGCGTCCTCGGCTTTGACGGGGTCCTCGGGTCTCGTGGCGTCCTCGGCCCTTGTCGGGTTACCGGTTTCGCCGGCTCGTGGCTCCGTGTGGCCGGTGGCCGATGCGTCCGTCGTCCGTCGTTTTGAGCCGCCGCCGCAGCCCTGGTTGGCCGGCCATCGCGGCGTGGACCTCGCTGCGCCCCCGGCAACTCCGATCCGGGCGGCCAGGGCGGGCACCGTGGTGTTCAGCGGCACGGTGGGCACGCGGGGGGTGGTGAGCCTCGCACATCCGGGCGGTCTGCGCACCACCTACGAGCCACTCCACGTGCGGCAGCTGCGGATGGGTGAGTCGATTGCCGCAGGCGAACACATCGGAACGCTGTCGGCGGGGCATCGCGGCTGCCCAGCCGCGGCGTGCCTGCACTGGGGACTCCGCCGCGGTGCGGACTACCTTGACCCGCTGAGTTTGCTGAGTCTGGGCCGGGTCCGCCTGCTGCCGCTATGACAGCCCAGGTCGACTCGGGTGCCCACCTTCAGGCCGGTGTCTATCGCCAGGCCAGCCTGCCGCCGGGTCGGTGCCACCGCCGGGTCGGTGCCTGCCGCCGGGTCGGTGCCCACCACCGGGCCAGTGTCTGTCGCCGGGCTGGTGGCCGTCGCCGGGCCGGTGGTTGTCGCTGGGGCGGTGGTTATCGCCAGGCGGCGAGGAGATCTGGCAGGCGCTGGGCGAGCCGATCGTATTCTTCCGCACGGTTGTAGACCTGGGCGCTCAGTCGCAGCCAACCCCGGCCGCCCCACGCGTTCACTGCCACTTCGGCGCCCAACTTCTCCGCGATGTGCTGTCGCAGCGCCTGTCCCTCAGGAGCGGTCGTGGCGACGCCGTGCGGCAGTGGCAACACGCGCATCGCAGCCTCGGCAGCACCCGGGTCAGGCAGCTCGGTGGGCGCAAGGCCGAGAGCAGCACCCACAACCCGTTGGCCGTACGCCGCCAGCGCCGCATTGTGGTGGCGCACCGTGTCCACGCCGAGCGTGCGCAACATGAACAGTCCGATGGGGGCGGCAAGCCATGAGCTGTAGTCCACCGTGCCGTGGAACTCCACCGAGAGGGGGAAACCTGTCTCCTGCTCCCACGAGACGACCAGCGGTTCCACCCGGCGGCGCCACGGCTGAGCCACGGCGAGCAGAGCGGTGCCGCGGGGTGCGTACGCCCACTTGTGCAGGTTGCCGACCCAGAAGTCGGCACCAATCCGGTCGACCTCCACTGGAAGCATGCCCGGGACGTGGGCGGCGTCCACGAGGACGGGAATGTCGTGCTCACGGGCCGCTGCCACGATGTCGCGTACCGGCAGGACCTTGGCCGTGGGGGAGGTGAGCTGGTCGACGATCAAGAGCTTCGTCTTGCCGGGCCGCAGCGCACTCCGAACCCGCGACACCACTTCGGCGTCCCCGGCGTCGACGGGCAACGCAATCGTGCGCGCAGTCGCCCCGTCACGGCGGCACTGGCGTCGGGTAGCGAGGGCGTTCGAGCCGTACCCGTGGTCGGTCAGCAGCACCTCGTCGCCGGATTGCAGCCGCACCGTCTGCAAGACGAGCGACACCCCGCTCGTGGTGTTCGGCACCAGAGCACTGCCGTCCGGATCCGCGCCGAGGAACTGGGCAACATGCCGTCGGGTATGGACGATGCGCTCGGTCAGCCCGGGCGGCGCGAAGAACGACATGGGATTGCGCTCAGTCTCGTCCCGGAGCCGCTGCTGGGCGCGCTGCACACTGATCGGCACGGCGCCGAACGAGCCGTGATTGAGATAGGCGACGCCGGGGTCGAGGGAGAACAGGAGCCGCGCTCCCGGAATGGGCGGGGGCGGATCTCCGGCGCTCACGCTGCGATCGTACGTCACCGCGCCGCACCAGGTCCCGTGATCAACGACGGCCTGCAGCCACGCGCCCGCCCCTGGTCCCTGCTGGTGTCGTGGCTCTCATGCGCCGCCGGTTGGGAGCGCTATGCGATGGGACGGGGCGCGGCGAGTGCCGCGTAGGAGAGCTGCGCGTCGGGATGCGGCGCGGCGGAATGTGGCGCGCGGCGGGATGTGGCGCGCGGCGGGATGTGGCGCGCGTCGGGATGCGGCGCGTCGGGATGTGGCGCGCGTCGGGATGTGGCGCGCGGCGGGATGCGCAGGGCGGCGACGACCCGGATCCCGGCTGGCGCGGCGGGGCTAGTCGCCGGCCTGCACCACCCTCGCTGGGTCGCCTCGACAGCGATGTGGGCGCTGGATGGGTGCATGAGCGTTGTGGCGTTTGGGCTGGGTGTTCTCTCTTGAGTGGTGCAGTGGGAGGTGAGCGGGCTCAGGCTCGGGGGTGGGCTTGGCGGAAGGCGGCGCGGAGTCGTTCGGTGGAGATGTGGGTGTAGATCTGGGTACTTGACAGGGAGGCGTGGCCGAGGAGCTCCTGCACCGCGCGCAAATCGGCGCCGCCGTCGAGGAGGTGGGTGGCGGCCGAATGGCGCAGGTCGTGCGGGCTGGTGTGGGGCAGTCCTGCAGATCGGGCCGCCCCGTCGACGATTCGGCGGACGACGGTCTGTTGCAGCCGGCCACCGCGCGCGCCGAGGAAGAGGGCTTCGCCGCTGTCTGGAGTGGCTACCTTCGGGCGACCGTGCCGCAACCAGTCGTCGAGCGCGCGCTGCGCCGGCACGCCATAGGGGACCGCTCGCTCCTTGGCGCCCTTGCCCAGCACACGGACTACCCGTCGAGTCTCGTCCACGTCGGTGCGGTTGAGGCCGCACAACTCGCTGACGCGGATGCCGGTGGCATAAAGGAGTTCGAGGACCGCGCTGTCGCGTACGTGATGGGGGTCGGTCGTGGCGACGACCAGATCCGCTGCCTGATCGGTGCGCAAGACCGACGGAAGGTCGCGGTGCGCGCGTGGGCTGGCGAGCTGAGCGCCCACGTCGTTGGGGCAGAGACCATTGCGGTGCGCCCAGGCGGTGAAGGTGCGCGCGGCAGCGGCCCGCCGCGCCTGTGAGGTGCGTGCAGCACCCGCCGACATCCGCTGCGCGAGCCAACCACGCAGCAGGGCAATGTCCAGATCGGCGGCGGACGCGCACCCCGCCCGCGCGGCATGGTCGAGCAAAGAAACGACATCACCGACATACGCCCGTACGGTGTGGGCAGAGCGATTGTCGACCCGCGCTAGATGGACGCTGAAGTCATCCACTGCTTGGCGCAGCGCCGGCGGCAATATCTCGTGGATCTCGCGCGTACCCATGGTTCCATCATCGCGCGGCGGTGCGGTCAGGCCCTCGTCTCGGGGGTGCTGAGTTTGAGTTGCGGCTCTGCGGACCGCCGCTGCCCTGGTGGCAGATCGATCCGGCTGCTGCCACGGCGAATGGACTTCGCTGGCAACCTGGCCCCGCGGCGAAAGAGTCGGCTGTCGTCATGATCCGCGTTCGGTGTCCTAGGGTCGCAACCATGGCTAGTTGGCAGCAGGTCGCGGCGGACAACCCCGAGTTCGCCGCCAGGGTCAAGTCCCGCTTCGACGCGGGCACCAACAAGACGATGGCAACCCTCCGCCGAGACGGCTCCCCGCGAATCAGTGGCACCGAGCTCGGCTTCGTCGACGGCGAGGTCACCTTCGGCTCGATGGGCGGCTCGATGAAGCTCCTCGACGTACGCCGCGATCCCCGCATTGCCATCCATAGCCCCTCAGCCGATCCGCCCACGGACCACCCCGAACAATGGCTGGGTGACGCCAAACTTGCCGGCGTGGCGGTGGAGGTGCCGGTGCCGGAGGACAGCCCGTTCCCGGGGTCGGGCAGCTTCCGGGTGGACATCCGCGAGGTGGTCCTCACCTATGTCGGCAACCCGGCAGACCATTTGGTGATCGAGTCCTGGGACTCGCACCACGGCTATCGGCGACGCACCCGAAAGTAGGCGCAGGCCGCTCGGGCGTCGAGCAGCGCAGGGGGTGACATGAATGCCGCTCGGGCCGCTTAGGCATCGCCGGGAGGCGGCGGTTGGCGCGGATGCGATTGGGCCGCTCAGGTGTCGCGACGGGGGGCAGGCGGTTGGCGTGATGCCGCTTCGGCGGCCGCAGAGCGCAGGCTGCTGGCGTGGCTGCTGCTTGGGTATGACCGCGCTGCTAGGGGCGGGTGAGTTGCACGCGGTCGGCTGGATGCACGGTGACTGACCCGTCGGGAGCCGTGATGACGAAGACCGGGACGCCTTCACCGAGTCGGTAGGTGCGGCGTTCCGCGTCGGTGGGCCTGCGCGCACTGGCTTTTTCGCCGGGTGCCAGGGCCACGAGCTCTGTCGGTTCGGGCACTTGGCCGAAGGTCCCTCGAGGACGGTCGACAGTTACCAGGCCTTCGGTGCGGAGCTGGCCGATGGCCTGCCTGACCGTGGTGCGGCTGATTCCGTGTTCCTGGGCTCGGCGCAGTTCGCTCGGCAGCGGCTCACCCGGCGTCAATGCGATTTGGTTGCGCAGCAGATCGGCGAGCTGACGGAAGACCGCGCTGGAAGGCTGAGCTTGATCGCGTGGCGGGCGGCGGTCGGCGGTCCCATCAGGTACCGGCCGCCGCCTGCTGCTACCGCCGTCTTATCCCAAGAGCAGTGCTTGTCATTGCTGGGTGGCTATTCGCCGTGCGGATCGAACCATGGCACTCGCCTGGCACGGTCTTGGCGCTGCTGGTCAACCTTCGAAGCTGGCATTGAGGTTCGGCGCTCGCTTCTGCCCAGGTGGCCCTGTGCGCGGAACGCTTGTGCGGGTGTGAGCGCACCCGCTCTGCCGACCTGGTCGGAGGCCACTGTGTGCGCGGTCCAGCTCGGGAGACTTCGTGACGGATCTCGCCGCGCATGATCCGGCGTAGGGGCATGGGCATTCGGCTCGCTGTTCGGAGGGCTTGGAGTTGACCACGCCGATCCATTTCGGTGAATGCGAATTGTGTCGGTATCACCGCGCGGATCGGCATGCCGGATGTCGCCTTGCGTGGCGCGTGCAGTGGTGTGGGAGCTGCTGCTCGTTGCCGGACGTGACGTGTTGGCGCCGAGGATGGCGCTGGTGCGATCCGCCGGCCACCGCTGAGCTTCGCCGCCGTCAACGCCGACACCGCCTTTCAACACCGACACCGACGCCGACGCCGGCACCGGCACCCAGTTCATCGAGTAGATCGAGCGTGTGTGTCGTTTGTCCTGCGGCTCTGGCCGGGCGGCGGGAGGTCGACGACTTTGCTCGAGGGTGGATCTTTCCGCTGTGGGTGGGTGGCTACTGGCTCTGAGGCCAGGGGGATCAGCGTGGCGCTGACCCGGTCTCGTGGGATCGTGCGGGCGGCGGCGGGGTCTTGTTTTGGTGGGAGCGTCGGATTGTCCTTCGCTCCATGCGCGAGGGATGGGTTCGGGCCTCGGATCTGCGCGCAGCACGCCAGGAGTCCTGCTGTCAGCAGTGGCGTCGCGGCGGCCTGGTGATCCCGGAAGATGATCGGGTAGCGGAGTTGCCCGCGGTCGGGCCGCTTGGCGGTCTTCCAGCCTGAGCGAGACCGGGTCGTATTCCGCCGCGTTCGCCGAGCGCGTCGCTGGGACTGATCGATCGGACGGTGGCGGCAGGTGCCGCGCCGGGACTCCCGCGGTGGCTGGTGGGGGTGTGGACGCTCGATTCGATGGTGGCTCGATGCGATGAGTCGTGGAGTCGGGGCGCGGCTGCGGGGCTGGTGGGAAGCGGTAGAACGGCAAGGGGACCGTCTCCTCGAGTGCTGCCGAGATGTCGGAACTTTGCGGGTTTCCGAAGGGGCAGGGAGTGCGGCGACCGCAGGTGCATCGACGCCACAAGCTGCGCCAATGGCGTCTGTGGAGGGTGTGTTGCGGATGCCGGTTGGGGCTTCGGCCGCGTGGGGTAGTCATGCGACCAATCTAGTTGACTAATAACTAGCTGTCTTGCAACAAGTTGACTCGCGACTAATAGTCATGCGCCTACGGTCGATCATGTGGCTAAGGCGATCCGACTCATGGGTGCGCACGAGATCCGCGTCCGTCTGGGCGGGGTGAGCCGGCAGCGGGCGTACCAGATCACCAGCAGGGCCGACTTTCCTGCCCCGATCGCAGATCTCGCGCAGGGCAAAGTGTGGCTGACCGAAGATGTAGAGGCGTGGATGAAGGTCCACCGCCGCGACCTCGACGACTCCGAAGACTGATCGACGACGGCAGCCACGTGCGGCGACACCATCGCTGCGCGTGGCCCGGCCGGCAGCGTGGTGGCCTCACCCCGTCGCGTCAGGCTGTTGCTGAGCTTGGCGGACCACCGTGCGGGGAACCTGAGCCGTCGCCAGCGGTGCCAGTGCGATGCCGTCAGGACGGCGTACGATCAGGCCTTTCGTCTCCAATAGCGATAAACGGCGCAGAACCGTGCGCAGGCTGAGGCCCGCCTTCGCGGCCAGTCGCTCAGGACCCGCGGCGCCGCGGCGCGGCACGGCCTCCAAGATCAGCGCGGATTCCTCGTCGAGGTCGTCGCGGACGTGAACGCCGCCCCGCGCGGGTTCGGCCAGGTATTCGCCGATCCGGCCGATCTCGTCGAGTACGTGGGTGGTGCCCGTCACCAGCCGCGTCTGTGGATAGCGGCGGAGCAGCTCGTGGCAGCCCACCGACATCGCGGACGTGACCGGTCCCGGCACGACCATGGCACGCCGGTTCAAGGCGACCACCCGGCTCATCGTCTGCACCGCCCCGCTCCGAGCTGCCGCCTCGACAACGACCGTGCCGGTGGTCGCTGCGGCGATGACCCGGTTGCGGATCAAGAAGCGGTGCCGCAACGGCTCCGCACCCGGCAGCCACTCGCTGACCAGCAGCCCGCTCTCCACGATCTGCTCGAACAACGCGGCATTTCCCATCGGGTACGGCCGATCGACACCGCAGGCCAACACCGCGACCGTGCACCCACCCGCCGCCAACGTCGCCCGATGCGCGGCCGCGTCGATGCCGAACGCCCCACCCGAGACGACCGTCCAGTCCTGCTCGGCAAGGCCGTACGCGAGATCGGCCGTAACGTGCAAGCCGTACGGCGTGGCAGCCCGCGCCCCCACGATGGCAACGGACCGCTCGAGAGCCGCACCCAGCGGCCGGGCTCCGCGCACCCACAAGCACAGCGGCGGGCGGATGTCTCGGCTGATCCGGCCGCCGATGTCCAGCTCGAGGGTCGCCAGTGACTGCACGCCGTCCGGCCACTCATCATCGGTGGGGACGATCACCCGAGCGTCGAGCCGCCGTGCGCGCCGCATCGCGAACTCGGCCACCCGGCGTGGATCCTCCGATCTCGAGCGCGCGAGCACAGTCGTACGCAAGGAAGCCTCGGGAATGTCGCCGGCGACCAGCCGCTCGAGGGTGTCCACGGCGCCGTGGGCTTGGACGAGCTCCCACACCACGCGATTTCCCGGCTCTGCAAGCCAGGTAAGCGCCACCCGCGCCCTTCGGTCGGCGTCACTGCCGCCGTCACTTCGCGCTTTGCCGCTCATGCGCTTCTCCCATCCTTAGTTGGGCCGCCTCGTCCACCTCGGAGGCGGTGGGAACGGTGCGGCCGTCGAGGTCGGCGATAGTCCAGGCGAGGCGCAGCACTCGGTCGAAGCCGCGGGCCGAGAGCGATCCGCGCTCTAAGCCCTTGCGGAGTGCGGCCGTTGCTCCGGGAGGTAGCCGCCAGGGAAGTCTTCGCAGGTGCGGGCCGGGGACCTCTGCATTGACCTGCCATCCGTGGCTGCCCCAGCGGGCCGCTGCCGCTGATCGCGCTGCGGCGACGCGCGTCGCTACTGCTGCGGAAGGCTCGGCCGGAGTGGTCGCCGTCATGAGCTGAGCTGCACCGAGAGACTGGAGTTTGATCTGAATGTCGATGCGATCGAGGAGCGGCCCGGAAAGTTTGTGCAGGTAGCGCCGCCTGACCACGGCAGAGCATTGGCAGAACTGCTCACCGGTGGGGGTCGCGCACGGGCAGGGGTTGGCTGCCAGGACGACTTGGACCCGCGCCGGATACTCCGTGGTCCCTCGTGCTCTGGCTAGGAGGACCTTGCCGTTCTCAAGCGGTTGGCGCAGGGCTTGCAAAGTGGCATTCGCGAACTCCGGTGTCTCGTCCAGGAAAAGTACGCCCCGGTGGGCAAGGGAAATTGCCCCTGGTCGAGCGATTCCTGACCCGCCGCCGACCAGCGCGGCGAGGCTCGCGCTGTGATGAGGTGCTTGAAACGGAGGTCGTCTGATCAGCCGTCCGTCGAGTGGCAGCACTCCGGCGATCGAGTGCAGGGCTGTTACTTCGAGTGCCGATGTGTCGTCCAGCTCTGGAAGGAGCGAGGGCAACCGTTCGGCGAGCATGGTCTTGCCCGCGCCCGGCGGTCCCACCATGGAAAGGTGATGGCCGCCCGCAGCCGCTACCTCGATCGCGTAGCGGCCAAATTCTTGCCCTGCGACGTCGGCCAGGTCCGGGCCGAGGGATAGCGGCGTCGTGGGTTGTAGCGGCGGGCGTAGGAGGTCTGCTTCGCCGCGAATGAAGGCAACGAGTCGGTGCAACGAGTCGACGGCATCGACGGTCAGGCCCGGCACCATAGTTGCCTCGTGGGCATTGTCGAACGGTACGACCACTTTGGTGAGCCCCGCGGCAGCCGCGGCGGTGACCATAGGAAGCACTCCGCGCACCGGGCGGACAGTGCCGTCGAGGCCCAGCTCGCCGAGAACCACCGTGCCCTCCAGCGGCGCAAGCGGTAGCTCACCCGCACCGGCCAGCAAGGCGCAGGCGATAGCTAAATCGAATCCACTGCCTTGTTTGGGCAAGGTTGCCGGCCGGAGGTTGACGGTGATCCGGCGGTTCGGCCAGCGTTGGCCCGAATTGACCACCGCAGCCCGCACCCGGTCTCTGGCCTCGTTCAGGGCGGCGTCCGGAAGTCCGGTGAGCACTACGGCGGGCAAACCGACGGCGATGTCGGCCTCGACTTCGACGACCTGGCCGGCCAGACCGACGAGGCCGATGCACAGCACCTTGGCGTAGCTCATCAGAACGCCGCGCGGAGGTGGTCGAGGTGGGGGGCGCCTTTGGGCTGGGGGGTGATGGCGATGACGTCGAAGCGGACTTCTCGGGGGTGGATGGTGCTGTGGGCGAGCCAGCGGGCGGCGAGTTTGCGGAGGCGGTGGACCTTGGTGCGATTGATCGCCTCGGTGGGGGTTCCGTACGTGGCGCTGCGGCGGGTTTTCACCTCGCAGAACACGATGTCGTCGCCGTCGCGGAGGATGAGGTCGATTTCGCCGTCGGGGCAGCGCCAGTTGCGGGCCAGGACGATGAGGCCCTGCTCGCTGAGGTGGCGTTCGGCGAGGCGTTCGCCGTACGCGCCGACTGCTCGGGTCTCGTTCGTCATGGGCGTCACAGTGGCCGGAGACGACCGGTGGTGCCCGGTGGGCTGTGGATAGACCGCAACTGTGGATAACCGTACGGTCATCGAGGGTTGTGCTAGGTGCCCCGCGGTGGCAGCGGAGTTTTTCCTGGCCTACGGTTCGGGATCGTGGACGGACATCGCCGATACGACGAAGAGCTGGAGCCGAGTTGGTACGCGGAGCGGCGCGCCGAGCGGGAGGCGACGCCGTGGGATCGGCCCAGTGGTGCTTTCCGGCTGCCGGAGCAGCGCCCGGCCGAGTATCCGCCGCCGGATCGACTGACGCCGCTGCCGGGGCAGGAGCAGGCCGGTTCGGCGGTCGACTCTGGCTCGATCCGGTTGCCGGTCCGCGGCCCGGAATATCCCGCTGTCCGCCCCAGCAGCGCGTCTCCGTCCGTTGCGCCGTTCGGTGAGCGACCGATGCCGCCACCCGCGCCGCCGACCTTCGATGCAACGCCCCGTGCAGAGGGTGCGACCTACGGCCGGACCAGCCAGATTCCTACGACGGAGCCCACGCCTACGCCATCGAGCGAGCCGCCTGCTGCCGCACCGGCCGTTCCTGACCACCCTGGCCGCCCGGTTTCGGCGACGATCTTCGCGCTCGTCACCGCCGTCTTGTTCGTCCCGGCCGCCCTGCTGCTGTTCCGTTCGGCCTTCACCGGTGATTCGACGGCCCGCGATGTTGTCCCGGCGGTCCTGCTCACCCTCGGACTTCCGCTGACCGGCTACGGCGTGTTCTCCCTCACCTCCGGCAGCTGGGAAAACTGGTCACGGGCGCCACTTGCGTACCTTCCGGTCGGTCTGGTCCTGCTTCTGGCGGCCGGTCTGGCGGTGGCCTGAGCCGACCCGGCGGCGCAGCCAGCAGCCCGGAGGCGAGCAGCCCGGCGCACGGCGTATGCTGGTCGACGGCGACCGCCCTGCGCGGTCGACCTCGCGCGCCCTCTGCCGCTGCCGTGTTCGTTCAGTGCCTGTGTGACTAGAGCCCTGCTCGACCATGAGCTGTCAGCGACGGCCCTCCCTGGTCCCGATGCGATTCGGGCCCACTCCGGGCCGGCGACCGGGCGCCAGGACGCCCACCGCCGGTGAGCGTGACAACCAGGGATAACAGGGAGCGATTCACCATGGCCGTCGTGACCATGCGCCAGCTGCTGGAGAGCGGTGTCCACTTCGGGCACCAGACCCGGCGCTGGAACCCGAAGATGAAGCGCTTCATCTTCACCGAGCGCAACGGTATCTACATCATCGACCTGCGCCAGACCCTCGACTACATCGAGAAGGCCTACGCGTACGTGCGGGACACCGTCGCCGAGGGTGGTCACATCCTCTTCGTCGGCACCAAGAAGCAGGCCCAGGAGGCGATCGCCGAGCAGGCGACCCGCGTCGGCCAGCCGTACGTCAACCACCGTTGGCTGGGCGGCATGCTCACCAACTTCCAGACGGTGTACAAGCGTCTTCAGCGCATGAAGGAGCTTGAGGCGATCGGTGACCTGACCGGCACCGCCGCGGGTTACACCAAGAAGGAGACCCTTCAGCTGTTCCGTGAGCAGACCAAGCTCACCAAGACCCTCGGTGGTCTGCGGGACATGACGAAGGTGCCGTCGGCGATCTGGGTGGTCGACACCAAGAAGGAGCACATCGCCGTTGACGAGGCCCGCAAGCTGGGCATTCCGGTCATCGCGGTGCTGGACACCAACTGTGACCCGGACGAGGTCGACTTCCCGATTCCGGGCAACGACGACGCGATCCGCTCGGCCGAGCTGCTGACCAAGGTCATCGCCGCCGCTGTCGCCGACGGTCTGATCAAGCGCTCCGGCCGGGGCCGCGGCAACGCCGACGAGAAGCCCGAGCCGGGCACCGTCGCCGCCGGCGAGCCGCTGCCCGAGTGGGAGCGGGACCTCTACGAGGGCGCCGACAAGAAGGCCGCTGACGCCGAGCCGGCCGCCGAGGCTGCCCCCGCCGCCGACGCCGCCCCGGCCGCCGACGCCGAGAAGGTCGCCGCTTCCGCGGAGTAATACCTGAAGGAGCCCGGTCGCCGGTGACGGCGGCCGGGTACTTCCCGATCCGGACCTCAAGCATCGAGAGAGAGTCATGGCCAACTACACCGCCGCGGACGTGAAGAAGCTCCGCGACCTCACCGGCTCCGGAATGATGGACTGCAAGAAGGCGCTCGAGGAGTCTGCGGGCGACTTCGACAAGGCCGTCGAGTTCCTGCGGATCAAGGGTGCCAAGGATGTCGGCAAGCGCGCGGGTCGTACCGCCGCGAACGGCATCGTCGCCCACTCCGGCACGGCGTTGCTCGACCTGAACTGCGAGACGGACTTCGTCGCCAAGAACGCTGACTTCGTCGCGCTCGGTCAGCAGCTCGTCGAGCACGGCGCCAAGATCCACGCTGCCGACGCCGCCGCGCTGCTCGCCTCCTCGCTCGAGGATGGCAAGGCCGTCGCCGACGTGATCCAGGACTTCTCCGCCAAGATCGGCGAGAAGATCGTGCTCAACCGCTTCGCCGAGCTCGACGGCACCGTCGCGGTCTACCTGCACCGCAAGGCGCAGGACCTGCCGCCGCAGGTCGGCGTCCTCGTGCAGTACACCGGCAAGGACGACGAGGCTGCCGCCGACGACGCCCGCGCCGTGGGCATGCAGATCACCGCGATGCGGCCGAAGTTCCTCACCCGCGACGAGGTGCCGGCCGAGACGGTCGAGAACGAGCGCCGCATCGCCGAGGAGACCGCGCGCGAGGAGGGCAAGCCGGAGCAGGCGCTGCCCAAGATCGTCGAGGGCCGGGTGAACTCCTTCTTCAAGGACACCGTCCTGCTCGAGCAGCCGTCGGTTACCGACAACAAGAAGACCGTCAAGCAGGTCGCCGCCGACGCCGGCATCGAAGTGACCCGTTTCGTACGGTTCGAGGTTGGCCAGGAGTAATCCAGCCACCAGCGCACTGCGCGGGAGGCCGGGACGCGAGACAAGCGCCCGGCCTCCCCGTCACATAAGGTCTCGGTGTCAGTGAAGGAAAGGGCGGGTTCGGCATGACGATGGTGTCCGAGCAGACTGTTGCGGTGAGCGAAATTCCGGCACCGCGGCCCGAGCGGCCCCGGCGGGTCGTCCTCAAGCTTTCCGGCGAGGTCTTCGGCGGTGGTGCGGTCGGTGTCGATCCGGACATCATCCAGGGCCTCGCCCGGCAGATCGCCACCGTGACGCGGCGCGGCGTGCAGATCGCGGTCGTCGTCGGTGGCGGCAACTTCTTCCGCGGCGCCGAGCTGCAGAAGCGCGGCATGGACCGCAACCGCGCCGACTACATGGGCATGCTCGGCACCGTCATGAACTGCCTCGCCCTGCAGGACTTCCTGATGAAGGAAGGCATCGAGACGCGGGTGCAGACCGCGATCCACATGGCGCAGGTCGCCGAGCCGTACATTCCGCTGCGGGCCATCCGGCACCTCGAGAAGGGCCGGGTCGTCATCTTCGGCGCCGGCGCCGGCATGCCGTACTTCTCCACGGACACCGTCACGGCGCAGCGGGCCCTGGAGATCCACGCCGATCTCGTGCTGATGAGCAAGAACGGCGTCGACGGCGTGTACACCGCGGACCCCCGTACCGATCCGGAGGCCCGCAAGATCGACCACATCACCTTCTCGGGCGTGCTCCAGCAGGGCCTGCGGGTGGCCGATCAGGCTGCCTTCAGCCTCTGCGAGGAGAATGGCCTGCCGATGCTCGTCTTCGGCGCGCAGGGTGACGACACCATCGTCCGCGCGGTCAGCGGCGAGAAGATCGGTACCTTGATCACCGCGTGATCCCGCGCCATCCCCCCACCATCGGACTTTTCAGCAGAGGCAAGGAGGCGACGGAGCAGTGATCGACGAGATCCTCTTCGAGGCCGAAGAAAAGATGGAGAGCGCGGTCGAGCACGCCAAGGAGGAGTTCGCCGCCATCCGTACGGGTCGGGCGACGCCGGCGATGTTCTCCAAGATCGTTGTCGACTACTACGGCGCGCCCACCCCGGTGACCCAGATGGCGTCCGTCGGTGTGCCCGAGCCGCGCATGGTGATCGTGAAGCCGTACGACGCGTCGCAGCTCGGCTCGATCGAGCGCGCGATCCGTGACTCGGACCTCGGCGTGAACCCCAACAACGAGGGCACCCAGCTGCGCATCCACCTGCCGCAGATGACCGAGGAACGGCGTCGGGAGATGATCAAGGTTGCCCGCGGCAAGGCCGAGGACAGCCGGGTCGCGATCCGCAACGTGCGCCGTAAGTCCAAAGAGCAGCTCGACCGCCTGAACAAGGACGGCGAGGCCGGCGAGGACGATGTGCGCCGCGCCGAGAAGGAGCTTGACGACGTTACCCACCGTTATGTCGCGGTGGTCGACGAGCTGCTCAAGCACAAGGAAGCCGAGCTGCTCGAGGTCTGATGACGTACCCCGAGCCCCGCGGCGGGCACTCCGGCAGCCGGGCGTCTGGACCCTCCGACGCCCCGGTTCCGTATGCCGGTCCGGCGCCCGCCGATCGGCTCGGGGACGACCCCGGCACGCCGGCGCCGGGCGCCGCCGCACATCCCTGGGGTTCGCCACCCGGCGCGGCCCGTTCGCAGGGCGCGACGCAACCGCCCTACCCGTCCTGGGCGACCGACCCCTCGGCCGGAACCGTCCACCCGGGCGCGACCGATCCCGGCCGAGGTCCCGGCTCCGATCCCGATTCCGGCGCATTCGGCCAGGAACCCGCCCGTCGCGCAGGAAGCGCGGCATTCGGCCAGGACTTTGGCCGTGGCGCAGAAAGCGTGGCGGGGCGCGACGCGGCGGAACGAGCGGCGGCCGACGCGAACGCGCTCCCCGAGCCGGACTGGGCGGCACCTGTCGCCGCCACCTCGACTTCACAGGCTGAGTGGGAGCTGACCACCGCGGAAGCCGGCCGTCGCGGGCCGGGTAAGCGTCGAGCGGGACGAGACGGGAAGCCGGTGCCGGCGAAGCAGAAGGGCCGTGCGGGCCGCAACCTGCCAGCGGCGATCGGCGTCGGCGTCGGCCTCGGCGTCACCATCCTGCTGTCGCTGATCTTGTGGAAGCCAGCCTTCCTCGGCGTTCTCGTGATCGTGGCGGGCGTCGGGATCTGGGAGATGGTGCGGGCGCTCAAGGTCACCGGGGCGCGCCCGCCGCTGGTGCCGCTGCTCGCGGGCGGCGTACTGATGGTCGGGCTGACCTGGTTCGAAGGGCCCGACGCGCTGCAGTTGGGACTGGTCGCGACGCTGCTCGCGGCACTGGTCTGGCGGTTCAGTGAGCACAAGGCCGGCTTCCGGCGGGATCTCGCCGCGGCAGCCCTGGTCACCGTCTACGTGCCGTTCCTGTTGAGCTTCGCCGTGCTGCTGGCCCAGCCGGCGGACGACGGGCCGTCCCGGGTGCTGTCCGCGCTGATCGCGGTGATCCTGTCCGACACCGGCGGGTACGCCGCCGGCGTCTTCTTCGGCAAGCACCCGATGGCGCCCACCATCAGCCCCAAGAAGTCCTGGGAGGGCTTCGCCGGCTCGGTGACCGCGTCGGCGGTGGGCAGCGCGATCCTGCTCTACTTCCTGCTCGACGTCGCCCTCTACTGGGGTCTGCTGTTCGGCGCCGTGATTTCCGTCGCCGCGGTCGTGGGTGACCTCGCCGAGTCGATGCTGAAGCGGGACATCGGCATCAAGGACATGAGTAACCTGCTGCCCGGGCATGGCGGGCTCATGGACCGGCTCGACTCGATCCTCTTCGCCGTCCCAGCGGCATACCTGCTGCTCTCCCTCATCGCGCCGCCGGGGTAGGCGTGTGTACCCGACGTGGGAGACTGGACCTGCCATGACGATTCTTCCGGTCATCCCCACCAGCCCCGACGAGCCCGACGCGGTCGCTACGCGCCGCCGTCCCGCCATGCCCCCACGCCACCTTGCCGATCTCGACCTGGCCGGGCGCCGGGCCGCGGTGGCCGAGCTGGGTGAGCCCGCGTTCCGGGCCAAGCAACTCTCCACCCACTACTTCGGCCGGCTCGTGCGGGACCCCGCGGAGATGACCGACCTGCCGGCCGCCACCCGGGACCGGCTCGCCGAGAAGCTGCTGCCCACGCTGCTCACCGCGCAGAAGGAACTGGCCTGCGACGACGGGGCTACCCGCAAGACGTTGTGGCGGCTGCACGACGGCGCGATGGTCGAGAGCGTGCTGATGGGCTACCCCGACCGAGTCACGGCGTGCGTGTCCAGCCAGGCGGGGTGCGGCATGGCGTGCCCGTTCTGTGCCACCGGCCAGGCCGGGCTGACCCGCAACCTGTCCGTGGCCGAGATCGTCGACCAGGTGGTGTATCTCGCCGGGGTGACCGCCTCGGGTGCGGTCACCGGCTCACCGCCGCGGCTGTCCCGGATCGTGTTCATGGGCATGGGTGAGCCGCTGGCGAACTACCCGCGGGTGATCGAGGCGGTTCGCCGGCTCACGACGCCCGCGCCGGAGGGTCTGGGGCTCTCCCAGCGGCACATCACCGTATCGACGGTGGGACTTGTGCCCGCTATGCGGCGGTTGATCGCCGAAGAGCTCTCCGTGACCCTTGCGCTGTCCCTGCACGCCCCTGATGATGATCTGCGCGATGAGCTTGTGCCCGTCAACCAGCGCTGGAAGGTGGCCGAGGTGCTCGATGCCGCGTTCGACTACGCGGCGCAGACCGGCCGCCGGATCTCCATCGAGTACGCCCTGATCAGGGACGTAAACGATCAGCCCTGGCGTGCCGACCTGCTCGGCAGGCTGCTGCACGGCAAGCTGGCGCATGTGAATCTGATCCCGCTCAACCCGACGCCGGGCAGCAAGTGGGATGCCAGCCCGAAGCCGGTCGAGCGCGAGTTCGTCCGCCGGCTCCGTGAGGCGGGCATCTCGACCACGGTCCGCGACACGCGGGGGCGGGAGATCGACGGTGCGTGCGGCCAGCTGGCCGCAAGCGAGCTGACGGTGGTGGACGCTGGGGGCGCCGCCGCCGACGCGGAGGTGGCACGATGACTGGGGCCGGTTCCCGGCGGACGCGAATTTGGGAGACGTTGTGACGAGTCAGGGGCAGCGTTTCCGCCGTCGCGCACTGCGCCGCGGCTACAAGGTGGACGAGGTGGACGCCTTCCTCGACCGGGTGGAGGCCACCCTCGCCGGCGAGCAGTCCGGGGCGCCCGTCGGCGCCCAGGAGGTGCACGACGTCGTCTTCCGAGTGCGGTTCGGCGGCTACGACGAATGGCAGGTTGACCTGCACCTCGATCGGGTGGAGCGGCAGCTCGCCGAGTTTGAGGACCGGGGGCCCGGCGGCCGCGCTCCGGAGGCCCGGATGCAGCCGGAGCCGATGCGGGGTGGCGGCGGAATGCCCGCCGATCGGATGGGCGGCGCCGACCGGATGAGTCAGGCGATGGGTCGCTCCGGGCCGCCCACCGAGCGGATCGCCGCCCCGGTTCGCGACGACCGCCAGTTCGGCCGCGACGATCAGTACGCCCGCGACGAGCAGTACCCGCCCCGCGAAGAGCAGTACCCACCGCAGCGCGAGGACCAGTTCGCCCGCGACCCGTACGCGCAGGACGACCGCATGCAGCCGCAGCAGATGCCGCAGCGACAGCAGATGCCCGCGCCGGACCCGTACGGCCGCTACGAAGAGCCGGGCTACGGCCAGCAACAGCAGATGCCGCAGCGCCCGGCCGCCCCGCAGGGTTACGACACGGGTGGCTACGAGCAGTTCGAGCCGGGTCGGCACGGCAAGCCGGACATGACGGCGGAGATCCGCATGCCGGAACGCGAGCGGGGTGGCTTCGGCCCAGCTCCGATGAGCGGCCCTCCGATGAGTGGTCCGCCCAGCGGCCCGCCCATGAGCGGCCCTCCGATGAGCGGTCCTCCGATGAGCGGTCCTCCGATGGGTGGCGGCCCCGGCGGACAGGGTGGTCAGGGCGGGAGCCCGGAGCTCTATCGGGTGGATCAGCTGCGGCGCACGTTCCAGCCGCGGCGCTTCGGGAGTGGCTATGACCCGGCGCAGGTGGACCGCCTCTTCGAGAGCATCCTGCAGGCCATGACGGGCCGTGGGCCGATGCCGGTGCCGGAGAACGAACTCGACACGCTGCAGTTCGGTCTGGTGCCGGGCGGCTACTTCGAGGCCGAGGTCGACGCCGCGCTGCGCGAGGTCAAGGACATCCTGCTGCACATGCGCTGAGCAGCAAGCGAAAGGCCCGCTCTCCGAGATCGGAGGGCGGGCCTTGGCGATGTCTGAAGTGGCTACTGGTCGTTCGCCTTGAGGCCGTTGCGGCGCAGGACGACATCGCCGAGCACGACCAGCACGAGCGCTGCGGCCGTACCGATGAGCCAGATGTTCTCGGTGTTGCCCTCGTGGTTGCCCCACAGCATGGTCAGCAGGACGACCGCCGAGCCCAGCGCGCCGATCCGGGCCGACTTGCGGTTGCCCGGCTTGAGCTGGTCGGGTGCGTAAACCGGCCCGTCTGCCACGAGGACCCTCCTAAAGAGCGCTTTCTAGACGGCACCTAGTGTCGCACGGCGGCTCCGCGCGCGGCTCACCAACCCGTACCCGGTACCTTCGATGCCGTCGGATTTGTGCGAAGCCGAGGAGTGAAAGTGCGGATCACGGGCACTGGGCATGCCAGCATGCGGATCGACACGGGCGCGGGCAGCATCCTGTGCGACCCGTGGGTGAACCCGGCGTACTTCGCGTCGTGGTTTCCGTTCCCGGACAATTCTCTGCTCGACTGGGAGACCTTGGGCGACGTCGACTACCTCTACGTTTCCCACCTGCACCGGGACCACTTCGATGCCGAGCATCTGAAGAGTTTCATCAGCAAGAAGGCGACGGTGCTCCTGCCGGAGTATCCGACCAGCCAGCTCGAGGACGAGCTGCGCGATCTGGGCTTCACCAGCTTCTTCAGGACGAAGAGCGACGAGGTGCACGAGCTCGACGGCGGCCTGAAGATCATGATTCAGGCGCTGATCAGCCCGACCGACGGCCCGATCGGCGACTCCTCCCTCTGGGTGGAGCACGAGGGCGTCCGGCTGCTCAACCAGAACGACGCCCGGCCGTCCGACCTGTCGCGCTTCGCCGAGCTGGGCCACGTGCACGCGCACATGCTGCAGTTCTCCGGCGCCATCTGGTATCCGATGGTCTATGAGCTGCCCAACGCCGCGAAGACCGCGTTCGGCAAGCAAAAGCGGGATCGACAGTTCGACCGCACCTGGCGTTACATCGACGACCTGAAGGCTGACCACGTCTTCCCGATCGCCGGGCCGCCGTGCTTCCTCGACGACGAGTTGTGGCAGTTCAACGACATCTTCGGCGACGAGGGAAACATCTTCCCGGACCAGTCGGTCTTCCAGCGCGAATACGCGAAGGTCGGCGGCACCAACGGCGTGATCCTGCTGCCGGGCAGCGTCTCGGACGTCACGGCGGGCAGCATCGAGACGACCCACCCCACCGACGTGGACGAGTTCTTCGCCAACAAGAAGGCGCACCTCGAGGAGATGCGGGAGCGTAAGGCGCCCGTCATCGCCGCGGAGAAGGCGTCGTGGCGGCACCCCGAGATCGACGTGCTCGGCGAGCTGAAGAAGCGCATCGAGCCGCTGCTCGAGGAGTCGATCTACCTGGCCAAGGGCGTCGGCGGGCCGGTCCGCTTCGACCTGGTCCACTACGACGGCGACGCGGTGGAGTCGATCGTCGTGGACTTCCCGGGCAAGCAGGTTCGCCCGTATGCCGACGAGAAGGTGCGATACCGCTTCCGCACCCAGCGCGAGCTGATCGAGCATCTGATCTTCGTCGACGAGGGCGACTGGGTGAACTCGCTGTTCCTCAGCTGCCGCTTCTCCGCGGCGCGGATCGGCCAGTACAACGAGTTCGTCTACGCCTTCTTCAAGTGCCTCAGCGAGGAGCGGCTGCAGTATGCCGAGGGCTGGTATGACGAGCACGAGAGGTCGGTCGACGCCGAGGACACCCAGCTGGGGGACTGGACGGTCCAGCGCCGCTGCCCGCACCTGAAGGCCGACCTGAGCCGGTTCGGCATCGTCGAGGGGGATGTTCTCACCTGCCAGTTGCACGGCTGGAAGTTCGACCTCAACAGCGGGAAGTGCCTGACGAGTGTGGGGCACAAGATCCGAGCCGAGAAAACTGCATAGAAGGCATATGTCGTAGCTCGGTGGGTGGTGCGAGCCGCCGCTCCCGCCGAGCCGGGTTCGGAGATCCAATCGCCTAGCGGCTCATGAGCGGATCTCCGAACCCTTCACTGTGCGTGAGTGGTTCCGGTCAGGGCAGAAGATCAACCCCGGCCGAGGTCGGCCAGGATGCGCTTGGCGGCGTTGTGGCCGGCTGCGCCGATGACGCTGCCGGCCGGGTGGGCGCCCGCGGAGCCGGCGTAGAGGCCGTCCAGACCCGTCGCGTACGGCATGCGCTCGTCGAAGGCGACCGTGTTGTCGACGTGGTGGATGTGGCCGCCGGTGATGCCGAAGTGCCGCTCGATGCCGGCCGGGGTCAGCGGCATCATGTCGACGACGAGCTCGCGGGTGCCGGGGGCGTACCGCTCGCAGATGTCGAGGAGCTTCTCGACGTAGCCGGGCAGTTCGGCGTCCCACGTCGAGTCGGCCAGCTCGTACGGCACGGACTGCACGAACAGCGCCGACGAGTGGTGCCCGGCCGCGTCCTGCAGCGACGGGTCGACCGTGGTGTGCAGGTACCACTCGATGGTCGGCTCGGCGGGCAACCGGCCGGCTTGCACGTCCGCCCACATCGCGCGCAGGGCAGCCATGGGGGAGTCGGACTCGGCCAGGCCCGCGAGTCCCGCGGATCCGGGCAACAGGTGGATGGTCGAGCCGAATGGCGACGCCGTGCCCGAAGGCAGGCAGGCGAACTGCGGCAGCCCCGCCAGGGCCAGGTTGACCTTCATGGTGCTGCCGGTCTTGCGGACGGCGTTCATGCGCCTGGTCAGCTCGGCAGGCAGCGCACCGTCCGGCACGAGCGACATCAGCTGGTACGGGTCGCACGAGCCGAGCACCACCCCGGCCTCGATGGTCCGGCCGTCGGCCAGGGCCACCCCGGTGACGGCGCCCTGGGCCACGGTCACGGCGCTGACCGGTGCACTCGAGAAGATCTTCGCTCCGGCGGCGCGGGCCGCGGCCGCGAAGGTGCCGGAGACCGTGCCCATGCCGCCCGCGGCGATCATCCACGTGCCGTCGGCGCCGGGGAGGCGGCACATGTTGTGGACCAGGAAGTTGTGGCCGGTGCCGGGGTCGTCCGGGCCGGCGTTGAGGCCGGAGAGGCCGTCGGTGACGGCGTACATGCTCATCAGCAGTTCGCTCTTGAAGCCGAAGCGCTGGAGATAGTCGGCGACCGAGCCGCGCACGAGGTCGATGAAGGTGCTCTGCAGCTGCGGCCGGATGTGCCGGTCGGCGATCTCTTCGACGGTGCCGGGCTCGGCGAGCCAGGCCGGGGCGAGGTCGGCGCGCAGCGCGGCGATCTCGACCTGCATGGCCTCGTCGGCGGCGACGTCGCGGGCCGAGAAGAACTGCTCCATCTGGGCGCGGGTGGCGTCGCGGTCGCTGCCGAACAGCAGGTACGGCGAGCCTGGCCCACCGGGCGTCGGCAGGAAGTAGTGCGGGTCGCGGCGCAGGACGGGGATGTCGACGTCGAGGGTGGCGAGCAGTTCCGGCGGCATCAGGCCGAGCAGGTAGGAGCCGGTCGACTGGCCCAGCGTGGGGACCTTGGCGAACGGATGCTCGGTGCGGGTCGCCCCGCCGAGCACGGCGTCGGCTTCGAGCACGACGACGTCGAGGCCGGCGCGGGCCAGCAGAATGGCGGAGACCAGGCCGTTGTGGCCCGACCCGATGATCACGACATCGGCGCGTTCCGGCAGAGCACTCATGGCTGGCGAGCTTAGCGTGCCAATTGGGCCATGGTGCGGGCCAATTCGGCCTCGAAAAGTGGCTCCACGTCGGTCATTGCCCAGGCCAGATGGCCGAAGACCTCCATCGCCACAATGCCGTAGAGCCCGACCCATGCGGTCACGAAGAGATAGATGATCGGCAGTGGGAACCGGTCGCCGAAGTTGTCCAGGTACGGCTTGAAGAGTTCGCGCAGCTCAGGGTCGGCCATGCGGTGCGTCTCGCCCCCGAACGGGTGTCGCTCGTAGTGCTCACCGAGGACTGCGAAGAACGTCTCGCCGAACCGGGCCCCGGCCTCGTGCAGGGGCGGGCCGCGCTGGGGGAGGGGGGTGACCCCGGGCAGCGGGCTGCCGAACATGAGGGCGAACTCGGCGGGGTGCGCGAGCGACCACTGCCGGAAGCCGCGTGACATGTGCGCGATGCGGGTGAGCGGATCCTCGCCGGCGTGCACTGCTGCGATGTCGGCGACGGCGGCCCGCAGATCCTCGAAGAGGTCGGTGACGATCGCGGTGACCAGGGCGTCGAGGTTGGCGAAGTAGCGGTACAGCGCGGGCGCGGTCATTCCCACGTCCCGGGCGATGGCGCGCAGCGAGACAGCGGTCGGGCCGCCGGCCACGAGCAGGCGCCGGGCGGCGTCTTTGATCTCGGTGACGGTCTCCGCGCGCAGCCGCTCCCGCCGGCTGGGCGTGGTCGTCGTCATAGATCAACTCCATTGACGTAGCGAACGGTGTTTGCAACGGTAAACGCTGTTCACTCATTCGTCGACGATCTGTGGCGACTGTAACGGCTCGGGCGGAAGGCGGACGCATGTTCGGCTGGTGGGGCAGAGCGGTCGTACGGCTGCGGTGGTGGGTTGTCGCAGCCGCGTTCGCGCTCGTCGTGGCCGGCGCCACCTGGGGAACCGGCGTCTTCGGCGCCCTGACCGGTGGCGGCTACGAGGATCCGGACAGTGAGGCGAAGCGCGCTGCCACGGCCATCGCCGAGCAGCTCGGGGTGCGCGATCCCGACCTCGTGGTGCTGTGGTCCAGTGCGTCGGCCACGGTCGAGGACGCGGGCTTCCGGGAGGCGGTCACCGCGGCGGTGGGCCGGATCCGTGCCGCTCAGGGTGACGTGCAGCGGGTCGCGGCGTACACCGATCCGCAGGCCGCGCCCGCGATGGTCAGCACCGACAAGCACGCCACTTACGCCGCCGTCTACCTGACCGCGGCGGACGAGGACGGGAAGCGCGCAGCCTTTCACCGGATCGAGCAGGACTTCGCCGCACCCGGGCTGAAGACGCAGGTGGGTGGCCTGATCGCCTTCGCCGACCGGGCCAACATCCAGACCGAGGAGGACGTCACCCGCGCGGAGATCTTCTCGCTGCCGGTGCTCTTCGTCCTGCTCGTGCTGATCTTCCGCGGGCTGATCGCCGCGCTGTCGCCCCTGCTCGTCGGTGGCATCGCCATCTTCGGCGCCTTCGTGGCCGTCCGCGCGCTGACCTACGTCACCGACATCTCCGTCTTCGCCATCAACGTCATCACCCTGCTCGGCCTGGGCATGGCCGTCGACTATTCGCTGTTCGTGGTCAGCCGGTTCCGGGAGGAGCTGGCACACGGCCATGACGTGCCGGCCGCCGTCCGGAACACGGTCGCGACCGCCGGGCGTACGGTCGTGGTCTCCGGCCTCACCATCGTGCTCGCGCTGTCCAGCCTGCTGATCTTCCCGCAGCCGTTCCTCGGCGGTCTCGCCATCGGCGGCATGGCCGCCGTGCTGGTCGCCATGCTCGCCGCGCTCACCGTGCTCCCGGCGGTGCTGTCGCTGCTCGGGCACCGCATCGACAAGCTGCGCATCCCGCTGCCGACGCGCAAGCGGCCCGTGGCGGAAGGCGGCTGGGCCAAGCTCGCACACAGCGTCATGAAGCGTCCGGTCCTGTACGCCGTCGGTGTCCTCCTGGTGCTGGCCGCGTTCGCCACCCCGTTCCTGCGGGTGGAGTTCGGCGGCTTCGACGAGCGGGTGCTGCCGCCCGGCTCGGAGCCACGCGTCGTCGGCGAGCGGATCGCTGCCGAATTCCCGGGTGGCGCCGCCGACCCGATCAGCGTGCTGGTGACCGGGCCGGCGACCGGGTTCGCCGACCAGATTGCCAAGCTGCCGGACGTTTCGTCGGCCACCGTGACCGCGCAACAGGGCGACGCGACCCTGCTGACGGTGACCTACCCGCCCGCGCTGGACACCGCCGATGCCCGGGAGATCGTCTCCGGCATTCGCGGCCTGACCCCGCCCGCGGACGCCGGCGTGCTGGTGGGCGGCCGCCCGGCGATCGACCTCGACCTGCTGGAGAGCCTGGCCGACCGGCTGCCCTGGATGGCGCTCATCATGGCCGTCGCCACGATGGTGCTGCTGTTCCTGGCGTTCGGCTCGATCCTGCTGCCGATCAAGGCCGTCCTGATGAACCTGGTATCGATCGGCGCGTCCTTCGGCGTCGTCGTGTGGATCTTCCAGGACGGGCACCTGGAAGGCCTGCTGCGGTTCGAGTCGACCGGCTTCATCGAACCCAGCAATATGATTCTGGTGCTGGCCGTGCTCTTCGGCCTAGCCACCGACTACGAGGTGTTCCTGCTCTCCCGGGTCCGGGAGGAGTGGGACGCCCGCGGCGACAACACCGCCGCCGTGGCTACCGGCCTGCAGCACACCGGCGGCATCATCACGGCCGCCGCGGTCCTGCTGATCACTGTGGTCGCGGGCTTCGCCACCGGCGGCATGAGCGTGATCAAGACCATCGGCGTGGGCATGATCGTCGCCATCATCGTGGACGCCACCCTGGTCAGGGCGCTGCTGGTCCCGGCGACGATGCGGCTGCTGGGTCACTGGAACTGGTGGGCACCGGGATTCCTCGGTCGCTTCTACGCCCGGTACGGGATCCACGAGGCGCCGGCTCCGAAGGCGGCTGAGTCTTCGCAGCGCGACTCCGTGTCCGTCTGACCTGGTACGCGCTCGCACTGCGAGTGGCGGCAAAGCCGGCCAGCAGGATGACGTGGAAGAGGTAGAGCCACAGGCCGACAGCGACCACCCCGCCGATCTGGGTGAACCCGCCGAACGGCGCGCCCAGGTCCAGTGGCAGCGAGCAGAACAGCACGAAGCCGTGCAGGAAACCGGAGAGGTTGGCAGCGGTGAAGGTCCCGACGAGGACCGTCGCCAGCCACTCCGGGCGGCCGGGTGCGACCGCGCGATAGACCCAGATCACCACCGGGGTCAGCACCAGCCAGGCGGCGAGGAAGGACAGCACGACGCCGAGCACCGCGTACCAGCCGCCGCGGACCCAGAGGCCGCTGGTGACCGGGAGGGCCAGGAACAGGGCGAGCAGCAACGCGGGCGAGGCGGCGAGCAGCGGCAGCCAGAGCAGTCGGCCGCGCCAGCCGATCAGGGACTCGCCGGCGGCACTGAGGCTGACGAAGGCGCGGCGCAGGCCCTCGCCGTACAGGGTGGCGGGCAGCAGGCTGGCTAGCGCCAGCCAGGGCGTGAGCTGGAGCCCGGCGTCGATCAGGCGGTCCAGGGCGTGCGGGGCGCCGATCGCGTCCGGCAGCGCGTCGATGGTGTGGCCGGTGAGGCGACGGACCCGCCCCGGCCCGGCGACCAGGCCGGTGATCCACACGGCGAGCAGCGCCACCGGCACCACCGCGATCCCGGCGTAGAACGTCACCGCGGCAGCATGCAGCGCCAGGTCGCGGCCCCGTAACGAATGAAAAGGGGCGGTGAACGTCCGGCGCAGCTTTCGCATGCACCTCACATACCCCGGACCACGGTTTCTCACAGCGTGCGGGCGTCCGGAATGATGGCAGGCATGCGTGAGCTCGTCCTGCTCGGATCGACCGGTTCCATCGGCACCCAGGCCATCGACATCGTCCGGCGCAACCCGGACGCCTTCCGGGTTGTCGCGATCGGCGCGGGTGGCGGCAACGTCGCCCTGCTCGCCGAGCAAGCCCTCGAACTGGGCGTCGACGCCGTCGGGGTGGCCCGTTCCAGCGTGGTGCAGGACTTGCAGCTCGCGTTCTACGCCGAGGCGCAGCGGCGGGGCTGGGCCACCGGCGACTTCAAGCTGCCCAAGATCGTGGCCGGGCCGGAGGCGATGACCGAGCTGGCGCAGTGGCCGTGTGACGTGGTGCTCAACGGCGTGGTGGGAAGTCTCGGGCTCGCGCCGACGCTGGCCGCGCTGCGCACCGGGCGGACGCTCGCGCTCGCCAACAAGGAGTCGCTCGTCGCCGGCGGCCCGCTGGTCAAGGCCGCGGTGCAGCGGCCGGGGCAGATCGTGCCCGTCGACTCCGAGCACTCCGCGCTGGCCCAGTGCCTGCGCGGCGGCACCGAGCGGGAGGTACGGCGGCTCATCCTCACCGCGAGCGGCGGCGCGTTCCGGGACCGGCGGCGCGAGGAGTTGACGAACGTCACCCCCGAGGAAGCCCTCAAGCACCCCACCTGGGACATGGGTCCCGTGGTCACCATCAACTCCGCGACGATGGTCAACAAGGGGCTCGAGGTGATCGAGGCGCACGAGCTGTTCGACGTGGTGTACGACGACATCGAGGTCATGGTGCACCCGCAGTCGGTGCTGCACTCACTGGTCGAGTTCACCGACGGCTCGACACTCGCCCAGGCCAGCCCGCCCGACATGCGCCTGCCGATCGCGCTGGCGCTGGCCTGGCCGGAGCGGGTGCCGCACGCCGCCGAGCCCGTCGACTGGACGCTCGCGCACAACTGGGAGCTGCGCCCGCTCGACAACGAGGCCTTCCCGGCGGTGGAGCTGGCCAAGGAAGCCGGACGGACAGGTCGGTGTCGTCCGGCGATCTACAACGCTGCGAACGAAGAGTGTGTGGCCGCGTTCGCCGCCGGTCGGCTACCTTTCCTGGGCATCGTCGACACCCTGTCGGCGGTGCTCGCGGCGGCCCCCGACTTCGGCGAACCGGGTACCGTCGAAGAAGTGCTTGCCGCGGAGACCTGGGCACGGGCCCAGGCACAGCGGATCATCGCGACTGCGGCTGAAGGAGCCTGATGCTGTACTGGGTGGGAACGGCCGCCTTCGCGCTCGCGATCCTGATCTCGGTGAGCCTGCACGAACTGGGCCACATGATCACGGCGAAGCGCTTCGGCATGAAGGTCACCAAGTACTTCGTCGGCTTCGGCCCGACGATCTTCTCCTTCAAGCGCGGCGAGACTGAGTACGGCCTCAAGGCCATCCCGCTCGGCGGCTTCTGCAAGATCGTCGGCATGACGCCGCAGGACGACGACGTGGCCGAGGAGGACCAGCACCGGGCCATGTGGCGCTTCCCGGTGTGGAAGCGGACGATCGTCATGTCCGCGGGCTCGATCACCCACTTCATGCTGGCGATCGTCGCCACCTGGTTCGCTGCCGTCTTCGTCGGCCTGCCCAACCCCGACTTGCCCGCCACCGCCGCCGAGGAGCGGGCGATCCCGGCCAAGATCTCGGTCGGCGAGTGCGTGCAGATCAACCTCACCGACCAGCAGGGCTGTGCGCCGACCGACCCGAAGGCGCCGGCCGCCACCGCCGGGCTGAAGAGCGGCGACCTGATCACCAGCGTCGGCGCCACCACCATCCAGAACTACGGCCAGCTGACCGACACGATCCGGTCGCTGCCCGCCGGCCCGATCGAGTTCGGTTACACCCGCGACGGCGTTGCCGCGAAGACGACGGTCACGCTCATGGCGGCGCAGCGGCCTCCGCTCGACGACCCGAAGGGCGAGGTCAAGCAGGTCGCCGTCGCCGGGGTCGGCCCGCTGCTCGACATGCCGGGCCTGGTCACGTATGGGCCGGTGGACAGCATCGGGGCGAGCTTCGACTACGGCTGGACCCTGGTGAAGGCCTCCTTCGCCGCGATGAAGCGGATCCCGGAGAAGGTCCCCGCGCTGTGGAACTCCATCACCGGCGACGAACGCGACCCGGACACCCCGATCAGTGTGGTCGGCGCGAGCCGGCTCGGTGGCGAGGCGATCGAGAAGGGCGTTCCGGAGATCTTCCTGATGATCTTCATCTCGCTCAACGTCTTCATCGGCCTCTTCAACCTGCTGCCACTGCTGCCGGTGGATGGCGGCCACATCGCGATCGCCTGGTTCGAACGCGCCCGCTCGTGGGTCTACGCCCGCCTGAAAAAGCCTGACCCCGGCCGCGTCGACTACTACAAGCTCATGCCGCTGACCTACGCGGTCATCCTGATCGGCGGTGCGTTCACCCTGCTGACGATCACCGCCGACGTCGTCAACCCGATCTCCATCTTCTCCAGGTGAGTGTGAAATGACCGCGATCAGCCTCGGCATGCCCGCCGTACCCCCGCCGCCGCTGGCGACCCGCCGGCAGAGCCGCCAGATCAACGTCGGCGGTGTCCTGGTCGGCGGCGGTGCCCCGGTCAGCGTGCAGTCGATGACCACCACCCTCACCTCGGACATCAACGCGACGCTGCAGCAGATCGCCGAGCTGACCGCATCCGGCTGCCAGATCGTCCGGGTCGCCGTGCCGTCCCAGGACGACGTCGAGGCGCTGCCTGCGATCGCCAAGAAGTCGCAGATCCCGGTGATCGCCGACATCCACTTTCAGCCGAAGTACGTCTTCGCGGCCATCGACGCGGGCTGCGCGGCCGTCCGGGTCAACCCGGGCAACATCCGCCAGTTCGACGACAAGGTCAAGGAGATCGCCAAGGCGGCCAGCGCCACCGGCACGCCCATCCGGATTGGCGTCAATGCGGGCTCGCTCGACAAGCGTCTGCTCGAGAAGTACGGCAAGGCCACCGCGGAAGCGCTGGTCGAGTCGGCCCTGTGGGAATGCTCGCTGTTCGAGGAGCACGGCTTCCGCGACATCAAGATCTCGGTCAAGCACAACGACCCGGTCGTGATGATCCGCGCGTACCGCCAGCTCGCCGAGCAGTGCGACTACCCGCTGCACCTCGGTGTCACCGAGGCGGGCCCGGCCTTCCAGGGCACGATCAAGAGCGCGGTGGCGTTCGGTGCCCTGCTCGCCGAGGGCATCGGCGACACCATCCGGGTCTCGCTGTCCGCCCCGCCGGTCGAGGAGATCAAGGTCGGCCAGGGCATCCTCGAGTCGCTGGGCCTGCGCGAACGCGGCCTGGAGATTGTGTCCTGCCCGTCCTGCGGCCGTGCCCAGGTCGACGTCTACACCCTCGCCGAGCAGGTCACGGCGGCCCTCGAAGGCTTCCCGGTGCCGCTGCGGGTCGCGGTCATGGGCTGCGTCGTGAACGGGCCGGGCGAGGCTCGCGAGGCCGACCTCGGCGTCGCGTCCGGCAACGGCAAGGGCCAGATCTTCGTCAAGGGCAAGGTCATCAAGACGGTGCCCGAGTCGATCATTGTCGAGACCCTGGTGGAGGAGGCGCTCCGCCTCGCCGACGAGATGGGCGCCGAGCTCCCCGAAGAACTCCGCGACCTGCTCCCCGGCCCCCAGGTCACGGTGCACTAGGTTTGCCCGGACTGACCAGGCATTCCCAGAATCAACCGCTTTCTTAAGTACGGCGCGACGAGCCGGACAACCGCAACACCGAGGCTGAGCCCGCACACGGCTCGCAAGCTCCCGAACTGGACAGCCCCCGGAAGCGACTCCCGCGCTCGCCAAAGCACCCACACATGGGCGACCCGCCGCACGAACATCGTGCGGCGGGTCGTTTGCGTTGGCGTGTGCGGGCTCAGCCCGGTGGTGCGGTTGTCCGGCTCGTCGCGCCGTAATTATCAAGAATTTCGCTCGTGGGACCTGACGATCACTCGGCGAGGATCGCGTAGAGCTTGCGCTTGGTCTCGTTGAGGACTTCGAGGGCCTGCTGGCGCTGCTCGGGGGTGCCGTTGAAACCGACCTGCTTGAGGGCGCCCATGATGCCGACGGCCGCGTCGCGGAAGTCCTGGACCTGCGACATGGTGTCGTCGCTGAACTGGGCCCACGGCGGGTTCTCGGCGGCGGTCTGCGCCTCCGCCTGGCCGGCTTCGGTGAGGGAGAAGCGCTTGCGGCCGCCCTCGGCCTCCGCCTGGATCAGTCCCTCGTCTTCGAGGAGCTGCAGGGTCGGGTAAACCGAGCCGGGGCTCGGGCGCCAGATGCCGCCGGTGCGGCTCTCCAGCTCCTGGATCATCTCGTAGCCGTGCATCGGGCGCTCCAGCAGCAGAGCGAGCAGAGCGGGCCGGACGTTGGGCCTGCTTCCTCGCCCGCCGCGTCGATGGCCGCGACCGCCGGGGCCTTCGTGTCCCCAGCCCGGGCCGCCGCCGAAGCCGCCGCCGGGGCCGCCCGGGCCGAAGGGGAATCCGGGCGGGAAGCCGAAGCCTCCGCGCATCCGAGCCTCGTGCAGTCGCCGCATGTGTTCGTGCCTCATGACTATCTCCGATCTGTTGTCGATAGTTAGACGATATATCGGCAACCTGTCGGCCGCAAGGGTTTCTGGATTCCGGCGGGGAGCGTCGGGTACGCGGCGGCCGCCATCTGGCAATCTGATAGCTGTGCTGACGGTGCCGATTCGCCAACTCGGGGAGCCCGAGCGCGCGACGGTCGAGCGGATCCTCGACCAAGACCCCTACGCCGGCGCCCAGATCGCCGAGCGGGTGGCGGCGCACGGCCTCAACTGGTGGCGGTCGGACGGCCGGATCTACGGCTACGGCGGCCGCCGCATCGAATCCCTATGCTGGTCCGGCGCCCATCTCGTGCCGGTCTGCGCAACCTCGCCGGCTGTCGCGGCCTACGCGGACCTGCTCGGCGCCGAGTCTCGGATCTGCTCCTCGATCATCGGCCGAGCGGACGCGGTGCTGGAGCTGTGGGACCGCCTCGGCGGGCACTGGGGGCCGGCCCGCGACATCCGCGCCCACCAGCCGCTCCTGGTCGCCGACCGGGACGCACCAGTCGCCCCCGACCCGGCCGTGCGCCTGGTCACGCTCAAAGAAGTCGACCAGCTGTTCCCCGCCGCGGTGGCGATGTACACCGAAGAAGTCGGGGTCTCGCCCCTGCTCGACGACGGCGGCCGCGGCTACAAGCGGCGCATCGCCGAGCTGGTCCGGGGGCGACGCGCGTACGCGAGGTTCCTGGGCGACCGGGTGATCTTCAAGGCCGAGCTGGCGATCGTGACCCGGCGCACGACGCAGGTCCAGGGCGTCTGGGTCGACCCCGAATTCCGCGGCCGTGGCCTGGCCGCCGCCGCGATGGCAACCGTCGTGTACGACGCCCTCCGCCGAGTGGCACCGACCGTCAGCCTGTACGTCAACGACTACAACGCTGCGGCCCGGCGGGTCTACGCACGCTGCGGGTTCGTGCCGCAGGGCAGCTTCGCGACCGTCCTGTTCTGACTATGCGGCCGGCCCTCGTCTATGCGGCTGGCCCTCGTCTATGCGGCTGGCCCTCGTCTATGCGGCTGGCCCTCGCCTGTGCGGCCGGCCCTCGCCTACGCGGCCGGCCGTCGCCTACGCGGCTGGCCCCAACGCCTTGATCAGGTCGAGGGAGTCATCCGGGGTGGGCAGCAGCGCCATGACCGGAACCTTGACGCCCGCGTCGGCGTAGCGTTGCACGTGCGCCCGGCACTGTTCCGGAGTGCCGTGGACGATCAGCTCGTCGACGACCTCGTCCGGGATGGCGGCGAGTGCGCCCTTGCGATCACCCGCCGCCCAGGCCGTCCACATCGGAGCTAGTGCATCGTCGCGACCCAGCCAACGGTGGAACTCCGCATAGGCGGGGACGGTCAGGTAGGCCGCGATCATCCGGCGGCCCAGCGTGCGGGCGTAGGTCGCGTCGGCGGTCGGACAAACGAAAATGCGGGCGACCACGTCGAAGTCGGACGTGCCGGTGCCGGCGGTCCTAGTCGTGGCGGCGGTCACGGCAGTCGTGGCCGTGGCGGACGTGCTGGCCGTGGCGGACGTGCTGGCCGTGGTAGACGTGCTGGCCGTGGCGGACGTGCTGGCCGTGGCGAACGTGCTGGCCGTGGCGGACGTGCTGGTTTCGGCCAGGGCTTTCGCGACGTCGGTGGCGGCGAGCCAGTTGAGGATCACGCCGTTGGCTTCGCGGGCGGCGAGGCGGAGCATTTGTGGTCGCAGGGCGGCGAGCAGAATGCCCGGCGGAGTGGCCGGCGGGCGCTCGAGGCGGAACCGGCGGATCTTGAACGTTTCGTAAGCCTGGTCGACTGTTTCGCCCGCGAGGGCGGCGCGCAGGAAGCGGAGCATGTCGCGGCTGCGGGCGTACGGGCGGGAGAAGTCGCCGGCGTTCCAGTCGCCGACGACCACGGGTGACGAGGCGCCGATGCCGAGCTGGAAGCGACCGGGCGCGGCCTCGGCCAGGGCGGCGGCGGTCATCGCGAGCAGCCCCGGCCCCCGGGTGTAGACCGGTGCGATGGCGGTGCCGAGCCGGGCCTCGGGTGCCCACGCGGCGGCGAGGGTCAACGGTGTGAAGGCGTCGGCGCCGTTCACCTCGCTCGACCACAAGTCGGTGAATCCGGCCTCGGTGCAAGCCGCGAAGACCGCGGCGTGATCGACGAGCGGGACTCCGCCCAGTGGAACCGTGATTCCCCATCGCTGCGACATGTGTGTGATCCTGCCTCCAGAGGGCGGCCGGGTCCACCGGTTCGGCCCCGGTTTCGTCCGAGTTTCACCTGCTTGATGCGCATGTAAAAACGCATTGAAATATCGGCAACCGTCCGTGAGGTCGGCCACGGTACAGGGCTATCCGCGGATCTCGTCGGTATGTTTTTGCACTGACCAGTCAGTGCAAAGTGGGTGCTCATCATGTCGGTCCTCAGCGCACGGGGCGCGGGCGTACGCCGTAACCGTCAGTGGCTCTTCCGCGACCTCGACGTCACCGCCTCCGCGGGCGACATCGTCGCCATCGTCGGCCCGCCCGGTAGCGGGCGAACCACGGTTCTCCTCGCCCTCGCCCAGCGGTTCAAGCTCTCCGCGGGCAAGGTCGACATCGCGGGTCAGGCGGCGCTCGGCTATGTGCCCCGCGTCTCAGAACCCGAAGCGGTGCTCACCGCCGCCGAACACGTCCGCGAACGCGCGATCCTCATCGGACAGCGGCCCGACGTGGCGGTGGAGTGGCACGGGCTGGATCCTGCTGCGCGTGGGTACACGCTGAGCCCGTACGAAAAGCAGATCCTGGGTTTGATCCTGGCTCGGCTCGGCGGTCCCCAGGTCGTGGCTGTCGACGCCGCCGACGAAGGCCTCGACGCGGGGGAGCGGGCGGCGCTCTGGCGTCTGATCGCCGAGATCTCGGCGGCCGGGGTCACTGTGCTGGTCGCTGCCCGGGAAGTTGACGCTGCCCAGGTCACCACAGTGGTGCAGCTAGGCGGGCCGCACCGCGACCACGCTGAGCCAACCCCTGCGACTTTGCCACCCGCACCCGCACCCGCTGCAGCGGCTTCTTTCTGGGCCGCGCCTGCAGAACCCGGCTCGCCGCCCTCGCCGCCCTCGCCGCCCTCGCCGCCCGAGCGCTCTGCGTCGCACGACCCTTCCACAGCCGCTGAGCCGGAGTCGGCCGCTGACCTGGAGTCGGCCGCTGCATTGGAGTCGGCTGCTGAGTCAAAGTCGACTGCTGAGTCGGAGTCGGCTGCTGAGTCGGAGTCGGTTGCTGAGGCGGAGTCGACTGCTGAGTCGGAGTTGGCTGCTGAGGCGGAGTCGGCTGCTGAGGACGAGCCGATGTGGGAGACCGAGACGATCGATGTTTCGGCGGAGACCCAGCCGATTCCCGCCGCCCGTAGACCTGTGACCGACACCGACCACCTCGGAGAGAACAAGTGACCGGAACGTCAAGCCTGCGCCTGGCCGGCTTCGAGCTGCGCCGGTTCCTCCGCGGCCGGCTCCCCACCGCTGCCCTCGTCGTGATCTGCGTCATCCCGCTGCTCTACGGCGCCCTGTATCTGTATGCCTTCTGGGATCCGTACGGGCGGCTGAACCACGTGCCCGTCGCGCTGGTGCTCGAGGACAGCGAGGCCACCGCGACCGACGGCACCAAGGTGCACGCCGGGAAGGATCTCGCCGACAAACTGATCGAGCGCGAGATTTTCGACTGGAAGATCACGGACGAGCAGGGGGCCGAGAAGGGGCTCAAGGACGGCAGTTACCAGCTGTCGTTGCGGATCCCGCGGGACTTCTCCGCGAACCTCACCAGCGGTCCCGATGCGAACGCGGCCCCGAAACCGGCGCAGCTGATCGTCATCAACGACGACGCCACGAACTACCTCTCCGGGGTGTTCTCGCGCACCGTGTTCGACGAGGTGCGGACCTCGGCGGCGCAGTCCGCGCAGTCCGGCTACTTCGACAAGATGCTGATCGGCTTCACCGACCTGAAGGCGGAGACGCAGAAGGCCGCCGATGGAGCGCACGAGCTCGACGACGGCGCGACCGAGCTGCATGCCGGTGCGAAGAGGGTCGACAAGGGCGTCACCAAGGTCGAGGAAAGCGTCGACAAGATCGCGGGTGGGCTGGGCACGGCTGCTCAGAAGACGGACGAGCTCGCCGCGGGTCTGGTCACCTTGAAGTCGGGCACGGCCGAGATCGCCAAGCGGACGAAGCAGGCGGCCGACGGCACCCGCCAGTTCGCCGCGAAGATCGGCAGTGCGGCCGACAAGTACGAGCCGATGCTGCGCGAGAATGCCAAGCTCATCGAGGACGGCGCGGATCTGGTGGCCCGTGCCTCGGAGGACCTGTCAAAGAACGTGCACACGCTCGACCAGGACGCCGCTGCTGCCGTGGCCCTCGCGACCAAGGTGCAGATGTTCCTCAACTTGATGCCCGACAGCACCGAGGGCATCGCCGACGCGCGTGCCGACGTGGCGCAGCTCCTCGCTGTGGCGAAAAAGCTCCAGGCCGCCGTCGCCGACGCCGACTTGAACGAGTGGAGCAAGAAGCTCAAGACCGTGTCGGTCATGGCCCGGGAGCTGTCCGACGTCGCACCGCACCTTGCCGACGACATCGTCGGGGCTCGCACCAAGATGGACAAACTGGCCGGTGGACTCAGCCAGATCGCGACCGGTGCCCAGCAGATCAGCGACGGCACGTCCACCGCGGCGGCGGGTGCGGCAGCCATCAGCGGTGGCGTCTTCCAGCTCGCTTCGGGTGCCCGCCAGCTCGACAACGGTTTGCCAACGCTGTCCGGCGGCAGCCGCAAACTCGCCTCGGGGCTCGGTGAGCTGCAGAAGGGTGCCGACAAACTGGCCTCGGGTCTGACCGACGGCGTCGACGAGATCCCCGGGTACGGCAACGAGACCGCGGACCGTGCGGACCTGCTCGCCAACCCGGTACGGGTGGATCGGACGGTGCGTAACCCGGCTGCTACCTATGGTGTGGGCTTCGCCCCGTACTTCCTGGCCTTGGCGCTCTGGGTCGGTGCGATGATCACCTTCATGGTGTTGCGCCCCCTCAACCGGCGCTACCTCGTCTCCGGAGCCCCGCCGCACCGCGTTGTGCTCGCCGGTCTGTTCCCGGCGATCGCGATCGGGTGCGCCCAGGCCATCCTGCTGTTCGTCGTGGTGGTGTTCGGCCTCGGCCTCGGCCCGCACAACCCGGGGACGACACTGGGTCTGTTGTTGCTCACCGCCACGGCCTTCGCGGCGATCATGCAGCTGGTCGGCGCGGCCCTCGGCCCCGCGGGCCGCATCATCGCCCTCGCCCTGCTGATGCTCCAGCTCACCTCCTCCGGAGGCACCTATCCGGTGCAGACCACGCCCGGCTTCTTCCAGGCGGTCCACTCCTTCCTGCCTATGACGTACGTCGTAGCGGCGTTGCGCCACGCCATCGACGGTGGCTCGAGCGATACGGTGTGGACGGGCGCCCTCGCCCTCGCCGGCTACGGCGCGGCCGCACTGGCTCTCACGGTGGCAGTCGCCCGCGGCAAGCGTCGTCTGTCGTCGTCTGACCTGCACCCGGAGCTGGTGATCTGACAATCGTGGACGGAAGAACCCGACGGCGGAACGACACCCGCCAGCGCCTGTACGAGGCCGCGGTGGAACTGATCGCCGTACAGGGCTTTTCCGCCACGACGGTCGACGACATCGCCTTGCGGGCCAAGGTCGCCAAGGGCACTGTCTACTACAACTTCGCCTCGAAGACGGCGCTCTTCGAGGAGCTGTTGAGACACGGCATCGGTGTCCTGACCGACGAGTTCCGCGCGGCTGTCGAGGGGCTGCCGCCGCCCAAAGCGGTGGCGGCCCTCGTCCGCACCCAACTCGATTACATCCGCCGCTACCAAGCGTTCGCTCAACTGCTCCTGTCGGAGATGTGGCGGACCAACCGGGAATGGCAGCAGACCCTGGTGTTGCTCAGGGAGCAGGCAATCAGCGTGATCGCCGAAACGTTGAAAGCCGGCGTGCAGACCGGTGACCTTCCGGCCGACCTCGACGTCCGCGTCGCCTCGTCGGCCCTGTTCGGCGTCGGTTTGGTCGTCGCGGTCGACTGGCTCGTCTTCCAGCCGGACCGCAGCATCGAAGAGGTGGAACAGTCCCTCCTCAACATCGTCCGCCGCGTGTCCTAGCCGCCCGGAACGCGCAGAACGGGGCCGGGATCACTGGGGTGATCCCGGCCCCGTTCTGACTGGAGCCGGTCTAGCCCACAGCCGACCGGCTGCGCCATGCGGCTGCGAAAGAGGTGCGGCCGTTGGTGCGCAGCAGTGAACCCTCATAGATGCGAGCGCCCACCGCCAGGAAGACCGCCGCCGCGACGGCGAGCAGGGCCAGCGACAGGAAGGGCTCCCAGGCGGCCGCCTCACCGTTGAAGAGGCGGATCGGCATGGCGATCGGTGCGGACAGCGGGACGTAGGACAGGATGCGCATCGCGGCCTCATTGTCCGTCAGGAAGAGGACCGCGAAGAACGGCAACATGACCGCCATCTGCAGCGGCGTCGACGCGCCCGCGATGTCCTCCTGCCGGGCAGCCAGCGCGCCGACACCGGCCCACAGCGTGGCGAGCATGACGAACCCGAGCACGAAGAACGGAAGGAACCAGCCGATCGCCGGCCCGACCAGGCTGACCACCTCGGCGTCGACGTCGGCGATCTGCATACCGAGGCCGGCCATGAGCGCGATCAGAGCGATCTGCCCGAAGGCGAGCAGCGTCAACGCGGCGACCTTGCCGGCGAGCAGCGCCCGCACTGGCACGCTTGCCACCAGGATCTCCACGATGCGGGTCTGCTTCTCCTCGGTGACGCTCTGAGCGATCTGCAAGCCGAAGGTGAAGGACGTGATGAAGAAGAGAAACGCCATAGCGAACGGCACGATGAACTTCAGGAACGGGTCCACGGTGTCCGGCTCCAGCAACCGAAGCTTCGGTGCCACGCTCAGTGCACTCATCACATCGGACGGTGCTTCCTCTTTCGCGACGACGGTCGGTCCGGCAACGATGGCCGCCTCGACGTCCTCGTTGCGCAAAGCCTGCTCGGCGGCAGCGTCGTCGGCGACCACCTGCACTTCGAAGTCGGCATTCTGCTTCAAGGCGGCAGCGAGCGCGCTGTCCGCAACGGCAACCTTGGTGGGGCCACCGTCGATCAGGGCGGGCAGCACTGTGCTGGCGACCGCGATGAACAGGAAGAACACCGTACTGAAGATGAAGGTCTTGTCGCGCAGCTTGACCCGCAGCTCGCGGGCGGCGACCAACTTTGCGGCCTGGGCGGTGGTCACTGGGTCACCTCTCGGAAGATCTCGGTGAGCGACGGGGTGACCGTGCCGAAGGAACGAACCGCACCCCGCGCGAGTGCGGCATGCAGCACGGCCTGGTCGTCGGCCCCGGGCGCGAGGTCGAACACGGCCCGGGCGCCGTCGAGGTCGACGAGTGTGAGCCCGGGATGGTCGCGCAGCCAGCCGGCATCCGCCGCCACCTCGATGGCGAAGCGGGGAAGTGCATGCGCTGTCCGCAGCTCCTGTCGCGACCCGGCAGCCCGGATCATCCCGTCCGCGATGATCACCAGGTCGTCACACAACCGCTCGACGACATCCAACTGATGGCTGGAGAACAACACGGGAGCACCTGCAGCAGCACGCTCCCGGAGAACTCCGACGACCACATCGACGGCAAGGGGATCCAATCCGGAGAACGGCTCGTCGAGCACCAGCACTTCCGGATCATGGACCAGCGCGGCAGCGATCTGCACCCGCTGCTGGTTTCCCAGCGACAGCTTCTCGACGAGCTCTCCGGCCCGCTCGCCGAGCCTGAGCCGTTCCAGCAGCGCAGCGGTGTTGCGCCGGGCATCCGAAGCGGTCATGCCGTGCAGCCGACCCAGATAGACGATCTGGTCCGCCACGGTCATCTTCGGATAGAGCCCACGTTCCTCAGGCATGTATCCGAACCGATGCCGAGCTTGTCGGTTCAACGGCTCACCGCCCCAGCTCACCACCCCACTGTCCGCGGCGAGCACCCCCAGCATGATCCGCATCGTCGTTGTCTTCCCCGCACCGTTGGCGCCGACGAACCCGGTCATCCGGCCTGGCTCCACAGTGAACGAGACATCCTTGAGCACCTGCCGCTCCCCGAAACTGCGGCTCACGGCGTCTACGGTCAGCACCTTGGTCATGTCCCTACGCTATGCGACCGGTGAATTCCGGCTGCGGAACAGTCCCTAGGCGCGTGAGGTTTGCGGGCTCGAGGGGCTACGGGGCGGCATCCGTAATGATCTTTTTTCGGAAATGCGTAACATCGTCAAGAGCGAGGTGCCGACGAGCCAGCTGACACCGACGGCAAGCATGATCCGTTCGAGGATGGCTCCGGCCGATCCCCGACCCACCAGAAGCATGATGAGCCCGAGCGCGCCGCCCAGCGGGATGGTCAGCGCCGCGTGGGCGCCGGCCAAGCGGCGCGCGGCGGGACGAAAGGCGGCCGAGGCGGCGACGAGGGACATGGCGCCGGCCAGCAGCACCATGCCGACGATGCTGGCGCCCGAGTGCACGACATCGCTCAGCGTCGTCGGCTCGTACGGCGGCAGTGGGCACTGGCGGGAGCACGGCACTGCCCCGGACGTCGCGGCGAAAACCGCGGCTCCGCCCAGAAGCCCGGCGATGAGCCGGGACCATGGCCGCAACGCCAACCCGAGCAGGGCGACTCCGGCGCTGAGGATGAGCAGCCCCCATTGGTAGGCGGTGGCCCATGGCGCTAGCGCGGTGCCCGCTTCGCTGACGTAGCCCACGAGCCAGGAACCAGGCGCGGCGATCAGCGCGACCAGCATGACCGTCGCCCCGGCGAGAACAGCTACACCCGCGATGCCACCGCACCAGCGGGCGGTGTCACCGGCAGGCCAGGAGCGGCGAATCACCATGCGGACCTCGTGGGCTGACCTGCGTCGGTGGTGCACCGGGTCGCAGCAGCGCCGAGTAGGAGGACTTTCGTGATCCACAGCATGGTCCCACGCTAGTGAAGTGATCCAATGACCAGGTGGATCGGACGGTGGTGATCACAGGAGCCAGCTCGGGGATCGGCCTGGCCGGCGCTGTGGAGTTGGCTCGTGGCAGGGACGAAGTGGTCCTGCTGGGGCGGAATCCGGCGCGGCTGCAACACGCCGTCGACGCCGTACGGGAGGTGAGTGCCCGCACCCCCGCCGCCTATCGGGCGGACTTCGCGGTGCTCGACGAGGTCCGCGAGGTGGGTGCCCGGCTGGCGGCTGATTACGAGCGGGTGCACGTCCTGATCAACAACGCCGGGCAGCTTGCCTCGGTGCGGCGGCCGACCGTCGACGGGTGGGATCCGACGATGCAGACGAATCACCTGGCCGGCTTCCTGCTGACGCATCTGCTGCTCGACCGGCTCCGGGCGGCGGCGGGCGCGGACGGCCCGGCGCGGGTGATCACGACCGGCTCCGCGGCCGAGGCGTGGGGCACGCTCGACGTGCGGCGTCCCGGCCGGCGTCAGCTCAGCCGATGGCTCGCGTACGGCGCCAGCAAGCAGGCCAACCTCCTCTTCACGGTGGCGGCGGCGCGGCGCTGGGCCCCGTACGGAATCGTGCCGACGTGTTTCTTTCCGGGCTTGATTCGCAGCCGGTTTGGGCGGCGCAGTCCGCTGTTCTCGCTGGCGGGGCTGGTGCCGGTGCTGTTCAGAAGTCCTGCGCAGGGTGCCGAGACGTTGGTCTGGCTGGCGCGGGAAACGGATGGGCTGGTGCCGGGCGGGTACTTCGCCTGGGAACGACCGTTCGGCGCCACGGGCCGGTCGACGAGCCTTCGACGCGCCGACCTGCTGTGGGAGTCGAGCCTCGCCGCAACCGGTCTGAGCTGACCGAAACGTCCGCTGCTATGGCGCCGTCGGGGAGTGGTCGGTGCGTGGCGTGGGGTAATACCTGGTGGTGGCGATGTCCGGATGGGTCTGCGTGGGAACGTCAGCGTCCTCGTCGGGCGTCAGACTGCCGCCGAGTTCGAGGATCCGGCGGTGGGCTGCCGCTAGCCGGTCTTCGAGGGTGACGATGCGGCAGGCGGCCGTGAGCAGGATTCCTTCGTCGAGCAGTTGGCGCACTCGGCCGGCGAGCAGGAGCTGATGCCGCGAGTATCGCCGGTGACCGCCTAGCGACCGTTCGGGTTCGATGAGCCCGGCGACTCCGAGGCTGCGCAGGAACGCGGGCGTCACGCCGAGCATGTCGGCGGCTCTGCCCATCGTGTACGCCGGGAAGTCGGCGTCGTCGAACGTCGTGCTCATGCGGCCTTCCGGGGGCGGGGACTGCGTGGCGGGCGGGGGGCTGAGACATAGTCCAGGGCCCCGGCGGGTTACCGGGACCCTGGCTTTTCAATTCTGTTGCCGACCGTCGCCGGCAAGGGCCGTCCGCCTGCGTGCCGCTAGCGGGTGGCCGGAGTGATGGGCATCGGCTGCGATCACCTCTTGTCGATTCGGGGACGTGGTGATTTCGCGTTGCTGCGGTATCTCGTCCTCCTTAACCAACTCAGGTTCTGTGCCAGTTGCTTGTCGGCTGTGCGTGGCCGACCTCACGATATTAGGACGACCACGTGTCATTTTCTAGACTCGCCGCTGTAGATTTTCTGGCGTGTCGGCGGCGGTGATGGCGGCGCGGGGAAAGGGGCGGCGGCGCGGGGCGGGCGCGTGGCACAGCGCATCGCCGTGCGAGAGAGAGGTGACCACGCCCCGCGCCGCCGCGGGATGGGAGCGCTCGGAAGCTGCTCCCGGGTGTTCGCGATGCCTACCGAGGGCTCGCGCGCCGCAGCGCGGCGTCAGAACACCGGCAGGGCCGTCCGTATGCGGCGGCGGGTGAGCCCGCGCCGTACGTTCGTCGTCCCTGTCATGGGTACGAGTGTGCGCGCAGCGATCGACGCTGGGCAACGCAATTACCGGGAGTCATTGACGGCTGTCGCACCGTGGGTGGATCATTCCCCAACGGCGGTGGCCCAGGTCACAGCCGCCCCCTCGGCCCAGGGAGCTTGCATGAGCGCTGACCCTGTCCCCAGCACCGACGAAGAACGGCTTGCCCAGCTCGGCTACCAGCAGGAACTGCACCGCCGACTGTCCGGCTTCTCCAACTTCGCGGTCTCCTTCTCGATCATCTCGATTCTCGCCGGCGCGATCACGTCGTACGGCATCGCCATGACCGCCGGCGGACCCTTGGCGATCACCCTCGGCTGGCTGTTCGTCGGGGTCATGGTGACCTTCGTGGCGCTGGCGATGGCGGAGGTCTGTTCCGCTTATCCGACCGCCGGTGCCCTCTACTGGTGGGCTGCCGCGCTGGCGAAACGCAACAAGGCCGCCTGGGCGTGGTTCGTCGGGTGGTTCAACTTCCTCGGGGAGGTCGCGGTCACCGCCGCCATCGATTTCGGTGCGGCGATCACCACCTCCGCGTTTCTCAGCCTCGCCTTCGACATGACGGTGACGGCGCCGCGGACCTTCCTGATCTTCCTGGTCATCATCGTGGCGCACGGGTTGCTCAACACGTTCGGCGTGAACCTGGTGCGGCTGCTCTCCGACGTGAGTGCCTGGTGGCATCTCGTGGGCGTCGCGGTCATCGTCGGGGTGCTCGCCGTCGTCCCCGACCAGCACAAGCCGATTTCCGAGGTCTTCTTCGAGGTGCAGAACGCCACGGGCTTCACCTTCGCCGGCGCGGGTGCCTACGCCGTGCTCGTGGGGCTGTTGATGGCGCAGTACACGTACACGGGATATGACGCGTCGGCGCACGTCGCGGAAGAGACGCACGACGCGGCGCGCGCCGCGCCGCGCGGAATCGTGATGTCGGTCGTGGTCTCGGTGATCGCCGGTTTCGTCCTGCTGGTGGCGATCACCTGGTCCATTCAGGACTACGAGACGCAGCGCACGACCGCACTAGGGCTGCCGCCAGCGCAGATCTTCATCGACGCCGTTGGTCATGATCTGGGCACCTTCCTGCTCTTCATCTGCATGGTGGCGCAGTGGTTCTGTGGCATGGCATCGGTCACCGCCAATTCCCGCATGGCCTACGCATTTGCCCGCGACGGCGCGCTGCCGGGCTCGCGGTGGTGGAAGCAGGTCAACCCTCGCACGGGTACGCCGACCAACTCGATCTGGCTCTGCGTGACGATGAGCACGATTCTCGTGCTGCCCTCATTGTGGAATACGACTGCCTACGCAGCGGCCACGTCGATCGCTGTCATCGGTCTTTACATCGCCTACGTGGGACCGGTGTTGTTACGGCGGCTCAGCCCCGACTTCCGGCCGGGTCCCTGGAACCTGGGTCGCTGGAGCGCGCCGGTCGGCTGGATCGCGATCGTCTGGGTCGTGCTCATCTGCGTCCTGTTCGTCCTGCCGACGACCAGCCCGATCACGGCGAAGACGTTCAACTACACGATCGTCGCGGTAGCCGTCGTGGTCGGCGCGGCCGGAATCTGGTGGTTCGCGAGCGCGCGGAAGTGGTTCACCGGGCCGAAGCAGAACCTCATCGACAAGGCCGCGCACGGCGAGCAGACGATGCCGACCCCACCGGAGTGAAGATCGCTCGCCGGACCGGACCCGGGTCCGGTCCGGCGAGAAATTGTCGGCCCCATGCGATAGGACTGCACCCATGGATCTCGAGGACCTCGCCGTCGCCGTCGACAGTGGCAGCATCGACACGGTGTTGCTGGCGCTCACCGACATGCAGAGCCGCTTGCAGGGCAAACGGCTGCACGGCCGCTACTTCATGGACGAGGTGTCCGCCGGCGCCAGCGAGGGCTGCAACTACCTGCTCGCCGTCGACGTCGACATGAACACCGTCGACGGATATGCCATGTCCTCCTGGGACAGCGGCTACGGCGACTTCGTGATGCGACCGGACTTCAGCACACTGCGCCCCGTTCCGTGGCAGCCCGGCACCGCGCTGGTCCTCGCCGATCTCGAAACCACCGACGGCACGCCGGTCTTCGCGTCACCCCGGCAGATCCTGCGGCGCCAGCTCGATCGGTTGGCCGAGCACGGGCTTTCGGCGTACGCGGGAACCGAACTGGAATTTGTTCTCTACCGCGACACCTACGAGCAGGCCTTCACGAAGAACTACCGTGATCTTGAGCCGGCCAACCAGTACAACGTGGACTACTCGCTGCTCGGCACCGCCCGGGTGGAGCCGCTGTTGCGCCGCATCCGCAACGACATGGCCGGCGCGGGACTGGTCCCCGAGAGTGCGAAGGGCGAGTGCAACCTCGGGCAGCACGAAATCGCCTTCCGGTACGCCGATGCGCTGACCAGTGCCGACAACCACGTCATCTACAAGAACGGCGCCAAGGAGATCGCGGCTCAGGAGGGCATGGCGCTGACCTTCATGGCCAAGCCCAACGCCCGCGAAGGCAACTCCTGCCACATCCACTTCTCGCTGCGCGGACCGGACGGACAGTCGGCGATGCTCGGTGCCGGCCCCGCCCACCTCTCCGAGACGGGCCAGCGGGTGCTCGCCGGGCTGCTCGCCACCATGCGGGAGTTCAGCCTGCTCTTCGCGCCCAACATCAACTCCTACAAGCGGTATCAGCCCGGCTCGTTCGCCCCGACCGCCCTGCGCTGGGGCGTCGACAACCGGACCTGCGCGTTGCGCATCGCCGGGCACGGCCAGGGGATGCGGGTGGAGAACCGGGTGCCGGGCGGCGACGTCAATCCGTACCTGGCCATCGCGGCGCTCGTCGCCGGAACACTGCACGGCATCGAGAACGAGCTGTCGCTGGAGGACGAATTCTCCGGCAATGCGTACGGCGACAGCACCGCGCCCCGGGTGCCGACGACCCTGCGGGAGGCGCTGGAGCTGTGGGAGCGCGGCGCGGTGGCGAATGCGGCGTTCGGAGGCGAAGTGGTGGCGCATTACGCGAACATGGCGAAGGTGGAGTTGACCGCTTTCGACGCCGCCGTGACGGACTGGGAGCTGCGCCGTGGCTTCGAGCGGCTCTGAGGCGCCCCAGCTTGACCAGAACGACGTTGCCCGGCTTGACCAGAACGACGTTGCCCGGCTTGACCAGGAAGGTGGGGCGTGGACAGCACTGAGGTGATCAATCCGGCCACCGGCGCCGTGCTGACGGCCGTGCCGTCGCACGGGTTGGCCGAGACCGATGCCGCCATCGAGCGGGCGCAGCGGGCTTTCGCAGCGTGGCGACAGGTGGCACCGGGAGACCGGGCGCGATTGCTGCGGCGGTTCGCGGTGGTGGTCGACGAGCACCGTGCGGAGCTGGCGGAGCTGGAGGTGCGCAACGCGGGACACACGATCGGCAATGCGCTCTGGGAAGCGGGCAACGTTCGGGACGTCCTCGACTATTACGCGGGCACCCCGGAGCGGTTGTCGGGGCGGCAGATCCCGGTGCCGGGCGGCATCGACATCACCTTCCACGAGCCGCTCGGCGTGGTCGGCATCATCGTCCCGTGGAACTTTCCCATGCCGATCGCGGGCTGGGGGTTCGCGCCGGCGCTGGCTGCCGGCAACACCGTCGTGCTGAAGCCGGCCGAGGTGACCCCGTTGACCGCGGTGCGCCTCGGCGAGCTGGCGCTCGAGGCGGGACTGCCGGAAGGCGTCTTCACGGCGCTGTCCGGCAAGGGAAGCATTGTCGGGCAACGGTTCGTGACGCACCCGGCCGTCCGCAAGGTCTGCTTCACCGGCTCGACCGCGGTCGGCAAATCGATCATGGCTGGCTGCGCTGACCAGGTGAAGCGGGTCACCCTCGAACTCGGTGGCAAGAGCGCCAACATCGTGTTCGCCGACGCCGACCTGGAAAAGGCCGCTGCCACCGCCCCCAGCGCGGTGTTCGACAACGCCGGGCAGGATTGCTGCGCCCGGTCGCGGCTGCTCGTGCAGGAGTCGGTGTACGAGCGCTTCCTCGCCCTGCTCGAGCCGGCGGTGAAGGCGTTCCGGGTGCAGGACCCGAGCCTGGACACCGCCGAGATGGGCCCGCTGATCACGGCAGCCCACCGCGACAAGGTCGCCGCGTACACCGCCGCGGCGGAGGTCGCCTTCACCGGTGAGGCGCCGTCCGGCGACGGCTGGTGGTTCCCGCCCACCGTGCTGCTCGCCCGCTCGTCCAGCGACGCACACTGGCGCGAAGAGGTGTTCGGGCCGGTGCTGTCGGTCATGCCGTTCCGGGACGAGGCCGAGGCGATCGAGCTGGCTAACGACACCGAGTACGGCCTCTCCGGCTCCCTGTGGACCCGCGACCTCGGCCGGGCCGTGCGGATGTCCCGGGCCGTCGATGCCGGCAACCTCAGCGTCAACTCGCATTCGTCGGTGCGCTACTGGACGCCGTTCGGTGGCATGAAGCAGTCCGGGCTCGGCCGCGAGCTGGGCCCCGACGCGCCGCTGAGCTTCACCGACGTCAAGAACGTTTTCATCGCCACGGATAGCTGAGAGGTTCGCGCATGCAGCGTTTGCAGGATCGGGTCGCCGTCATCACCGGGGCCGGCAGCGGCATCGGCCTCGCGACTGCCCGCCGGTTCGCCGCCGAAGGGGCCACGGTGGTGTGCGTCGACATCTCGGCGGATGCGGGCAAGGCGGCCGCCGACGAGGTGGGTGGAGAGTTCGTCGCGTGCGACGTCAGTGACGAGGAGGCCGTGCGCGCCCTCTTCGACGGGGTGGCCGAGCGGCACGGGCGTGTGGACATCGCCTTCAACAACGCGGGCATCTCCCCGCCCGACGACGACTCCATCCTGGTCACCGGCATCGAGGCCTGGGAACGCGTACTCAAGGTCAACACCACGAGCGTCTTCTTCTGCTGCAAGTACGCGATCCCGCACATGCAGCGGCAGGGCAAAGGCTCGATCATCAACACGGCGTCGTTCGTTGCCCTCCTCGGTGCCGCGACGTCGCAGATCGCGTACACGGCGAGCAAGGGCGGTGTGCTTGCCATGACCCGCGAGCTCGGCGTGCAGTTCGCCCGCGAAGGCATCCGGATCAACGCACTGTGCCCCGGCCCGGTCGCGACGCCGCTGCTCATGGACCTCTTCGCCAAAGATCCGGAACGCGCGGCCCGGCGCCTGGTGCACGTCCCGATGGGCCGCTTCGCCGAGCCCGAGGAGATCGCGGCAGCGGTGGCCTTCCTGGCCAGCGACGACGCCTCCTTCATGACGGCAGCCCAGTTCGTCGTCGACGGCGGCATCACGGGGGCCTACGTGACCCCGCTCTGAGTGCACGCCAACGCCGCCGCCAACCGACCGCGTGGGCGGTTCGTGGTTGGTGAGCAGCCTTATCGCGTGGGCGGTTCGTGGTTGGCGAGCGGCCTTATCGCGTGGGCGGTTCGTGGTTGGCGAGCGGCCTTATCGCGTGGGCGGTTCGTGGTTGGCGAGCAACCGATCGCGGAGGCGGTTCGCGACTCGGAGCAACCGACTGCGTGGGCGGTTCGCGATCTGGAGCAACCGAATCGCGCGGGTTTGTTTAAGCCGATCAGTCCGCGGGCACCGATCGTTCACGCGCTGCTCTGGCAGCGTGCAGGGGTCGAATCCCCGCGGGTGCACGCTTCGATCGCTGCGCTGGCGGGATGCACGGGCCCGAGCGCGGCGCCATCCCCAAGGGGCGGGCGCCGCGCGCTCGTTAGTGCCGCCTGATGCCACCCGGTGTTTGTGCCACTCGGTGTTGGTGCCACTCGGTGATGGTGCCGCCTGATGTGGTGCTGCCTGATCTGGTGCTGCAGAGCGCCGCTGGGTGTCTTGGTGACCGGGTGGCGGGCGCGGGTGGGTGTGGTGGTGCCGCTCGGGTCCGGGTCTGGGTTGGGGGATTGCCTGGTTGGGGATCGCCTAGTTGGGGGGGCTTGATCGCCGCCCGCTGATCGCTAGGTTGGATTGGTGCGCCCTGTCATCGGCATCACCACCTATGTGGAGCCCGCCTCCTGGGCTGTCTGGCACGATCTGACCTCGGCGCTCGTGCCGTACGACTATGTCGCGGCGGTGACGGATGCCGGCGGTCGGGCGGTGCTGCTGCCTCCTGATGACCTTGATGCCGATGTGGTGCGAGTGCTCGATGGGCTGGTGCTCAGCGGCGGCGCAGACGTCGACCCCGAGCTGTACGGTGCGCAGGCCGAGCCCTTGACCGACACACGGCCAGATCGAGACTCAGGGGAGTTGCTGCTGGCGCGGGCCGCGCTGGAGCGTGACCTGCCGGTGTTGGGGATCTGCCGGGGCATGCAACTGCTCGCTGTTGCCGCTGGGGGAGTGCTGCACCAGCATCTACCTGACGTGTTCGGCCACGAGCGGCATCGCCCGGCGCCCGCGGTTTACGGGCGGCAGGAAGTGAGCTTCGTTGCGGGCAGTCGGATTGCCGCGCTCATGGGTGACGATCGCGCCGTGCGGTGCTATCACCATCAGGGGGTCGCCGAGGCGGGTTCGCTGGTGGTGACCGGCTGGGCGGACGACGGGTGTGTGGAAGCGGTCGAGGATCCGCGGCGCAGGTTCGTCCTCGGTGTGCAATGGCACCCCGAAGTCGTCCGGGACAAGCGGTTGTTTGGTGCACTCACGGCGGCCGCGTCCGAACCGGGAGTTCGGCACTCGATGGGGTGAACGCCGGAATTCTCCTACCGGTCGGATTGTTGGAAACAGGTACCGCGAATGGCGTTCTTTGTCGGGAAAATCTCGTGGCAACCGGGAATATTCTCCGGCTCGGAGAAATCGTTGGTGATCAACAGATTGTTCGCGGTGGCGCTGGTTAAGGAAAACAAGATATGTGCCGCCGAATGGTGAGCTGAAGACCAAGGAGGGATTGCACCACATGCGCAGGCCCCTGATCGGACTGACCTCGTACGCCGAGAACGTGCAGTACAACGGGAACGACGTTATGGCCGGGATGCTGCCCTTGTCCTACGTCAAAGCCGTGCACGCCACCGGAGGCCGAGCCGTGCTGATCACCCCCGACGATCCCGGCACCGACGTGATCGAGTCGTTGGACGGCATCTGCTTCGCCGGCGGTGGGGATCTGGACCCGGTGCACTGGGGTGCCGAGCCGCATCCGGCGACCGACGCCGACCCGGTCCGTGATCTTTCCGAGCTGATGCTGATGCGGGCTGCCCTCGCCGCCGACCTGCCGGTGCTCGGTGTGTGCCGGGGCATGCAGCTGATGGCCGTGGCGACCGGCGGTTCGTTGCACCAGCATCTGCCTGATCTCGTCGGGCATGATCGGCATCGGGCGTCGCCCGGCACCGATCCGCTCGCTGCGGACTCGGCCTCGTTCGGCCGGCATGACGTGGTCGTGCAGCGGGGCTCGCGGGCCATGAGTCTGTTAGGGGCACAGCTCACGGTGAATTCCTTCCATCACCAGGCCATCGACGATCCGGGTACGTTCACCGTCAGCGGTTGGTGTCCCGACGACCAGATCGTGGAGATCGTCGAGAAGCGCGACGCGTCGTTTGCGCTGGGCGTGCAGTGGCATCCGGAACGCACCGGCGATCTCCGGGTCTTCGCGGCGCTGGCGGAGGCCGCCGCCCGCCGGTCGGGTCTGGGTCGCACCGGCCTCGCTGCTTGACTCCGTTCTCTCTGTCCGCCCAGCGCATCCGGGCGGTGCCGCCCGGCAGGTCGGCGCCGATTCCGTTACCGTGCCCATGTGGGGTTCGGCGCGGATCGCGACCGGCGGGACACACGGGAGGACGCATGGGGGGCGCGCTGCCGGAGCGGCTCCGGACGGCGTTCGAGCGCGGCGGCGAGATGGGTCGCCGGATGCTGGCTCTGGACTGGGCGGCGACCCCGTTGGGCGAGCCGCACCGGTGGCCCACCGAGCTGGCGGAAGCCGTGGCACGGCTGCTCGCCTCAAAGGCGCAGATCGTGCTCTTCTGGGGGCCGGAGCGGTGCGCGCTTTACAACGACGCCTACATCGCGACCATGGGCAGCAAACATCCAGGGCATCTGGCGCGGCCCGGCAACCAGATGTGGGCCGAGACGTGGTCGCTGCTCGATGACCTCTTCGCCGGGGTGGCCGCAGCCGACGAGGCGTTCTACGCCGCTGATCACCCGTTCATGCTGGAGCGGCACGGGTTCCTCGAGGAAACCTACTTCGATATCTCCTACGATCCGATCCGGCGGGCTGACGGCACGGTCGGCGGGGTGTTCTGCATCGTCAGCGACACCACGCGCCGCGTGCTGGGCGATCGTCGGGTGCGCACGCTGAGTCGGATCGGCTCCCTGCTGACGGGTTCGACGAACCAGGCGGAGTTGGGCAGCCGGGCGGTGCAGGTCCTCGCCGAAAACCGGGACGACCTGCCGATCACGGCCTTGTACCTGCACGGTTCCGGCGAAGAAGCGCACGGTTCCGGCGACGAAGCGCATGGTTCCGGCGACGATGCAGCCCTATATGTGGCCGGCGCCGAGGAGACAGCGGACGGGGAGCGCCAGGCCACGGCGAAGGAGGCGGCGAGGGCGCTGACTGACGCGGCCCGGCAAGTCGTCGACGAGGTGGTGCGCAGCGGTCGGCCCGCGACGACACCGCTTACCGCGCTTATCGATGCGCCGCCCCCATCGGCCGCCGACGAGGCTTTCGTCCTCCCCGTGGGGACCGGTGCGCTCGTGGTCGGAGTGAGCCGTTACCTGGCGCCGGACGACACCTATCGGGACTTCCTGGATTTGGTCGCCGCGCAAATCTCGCGGGCCGTGACGAATCTGCGAACGTACGAAGAGGAACGTCGGCGGGCGGCGGAGCTGGCGGTGCTCAACGCGGCGAAGACGAACTTCTTCTCGAATGTCAGTCACGAGTTCCGGACCCCGCTGACGCTGATCCTGGGTCCGCTGGAAGACCTGCTCGGCCGCCGGGAGCTCGACAGTGAACTGCGGGACCGGCTGATTCCCATGCAGCGCAACGGATTGCGCCTGTTGAAGCTGGTCAACACCGTGCTCGACTTTTCCCGGCTGGAGTCGGGGCGGCTGCGGGCCGAATTCCGGCCCACCGATCTGGCCGACTACACGATGCGGTTGTCCAGCTCCTTCTCCTCCGCCATCGAGCGGGCGGGACTCGAGCTGCGGGTGGACTGCCCGCCGCTGACCGGGCCGGTGCACGTCGACCGGGAAATGTGGGAGAAGATCGTCTTCAACCTGCTCTCCAACGCGCTCAAATTCACCCGCGCCGGCCACATCACCGTCCGGCTGCGCGAACACCCCGCCACCGCACCGACCGGCGCGGCCGTGCTGGAGGTCGAAGACACCGGCGCCGGCGTCAGCGCCGACGATCAACAGTCGCTCTTCGACCGCTTCCACCGGGTCACCGGGGCCTGGTCTCGCAGCCATGAGGGTACGGGCATCGGCCTCTCCCTGGTCCGCGAGCTAGCCGAGATGCACGGCGGCACAGCAACCGCGCGCAGTGAACTCGGCGTGGGCAGCACGTTCACCGTGACCGTGCCGCTCGGTACGGCACACCTGCCCGCCGACCAAATCGTTGCGGAGCACTCCGCTGCGGCGCCCGACGAGCAGTCACGGCTCTATGTGGAGGAGGCGCACTGGTGGCTCGGGGACACCGGGTCTGAGCCAGGGCCGCCGGTGCCGCCAGGCGAGGTCGAGGCGGCACGGCAGGGCCGGGTGCTGCTCGTCGATGACAACGCCGATCTGCGGGATCACGTCGCGCGGCTGCTGCGGCCGTACTGGGAGGTGACGACGGCGGAAGACGGGTGGGAGGCGCTGGAACAGGCCCGGGCGCTGCCGTTCGATCTGGTGCTGACGGACGTGATGATGCCGCGGCTGGACGGGTTCGGGCTGATCGAGGCGTTGCGGGCCGACGAGCGTACCCGGGACGTGCCGATTGTCATGCTGTCCGCCCGGGCCGGCGAAGAGTCCTCAGTCGAGGGTCTCGCCGCGGGCGCCGACGACTATCTGGTCAAGCCGTTCTCGGTGCGGGACCTGACGGCGGGGGTGCGGGCCAACCTCGAGCTGGGCCAGGTGCGCCGACAGATCATCAGCCGGTTGCGCGGTCTGGTCGACGCGGCGGCGGCCGTCAATACCGTACGCACGACCGCCGAGGTGCTCGACGTCGCGGCCCGGCACGTGGCGGCGATGACCTCCGCAGGCCGGGTCGTGGTGACCGCGCCCGGAGCCCGCGCCGAAGCGGTCGGCGGAACAGTCGAGCTGGCCGCGGTAGCCGACGCGGTGCTGCCGTTGCCGGACACGTCGGGGGTCATCCTCGGTGAGCTGTCGGTCTGGTCCGGCCCGGACGGCGCGCCCGAGCCGGTGCTGCTCACCCAACTGGCCCGGCTCATCGGGTTGCGGCTGGAGAACGCCCGGCTCTACGAGGCCGAGCACCGCATCGCCAGCACGTTGCAGCACAGCCTGCTGCCGCAGTCGCTGCCCCGCATGCCCGGCGCGATCGTGGCGAGCCGATACCTGCCCGGCAGCAGCGAAGCCGAGGTGGGCGGCGACTGGTACGACGTCATCCACGCCCCCGGCGACCAGCTCTTCCTCGTCATCGGTGACGTGGTCGGCAAGGGTGTGCAGGCCGCCGCGGGGATAGGGCAGCTGCGTAACGCGCTGCGGGCGTACATTCTCGAGGGTTTCGATTGTGGCGAGGCCCTGACCCGCCTCAACCGGCTGGTGGACAACCTGGGTCAGCGGCAATTCGCGACCGTGGTGTGCGTGCGGTTCGATCCGCGTACCCGGGAATTGCATTTCTCCGCGGCCGGCCACCCGTCGCCGGTGCGGGCGGCGCCCGGCCAGGTCGGGGATTTTCTCTTCACGTCGGCGCTGGGGCCGCCGATCGGCGCGCTTGGCGACTCGGTGTATCCGACGTTGCGCACCGAGTTGGCGCCTGGCGACCGACTGCTGCTCTACACCGACGGGCTGGTGGAGGACCGGCGCAAGGGCATCGATGAGGGGCTTGCCGAGGTGTGCGCCGACCTGGCCCAGAGCGCCGACCACGTCGAGGATCTTCTTGACGGCCTGCTCGGCAAGGCAGCCCGGCACGCACGCCGAGACGACATCGCACTGCTGGCCCTGCAGGTCACCGAGCCGCGCGAACTGGAGCTGCGATTGCCGGCCGATGCGACGAAGCTTACCGTGCTGCGCCGGCGGGTCGAGGACTTCCTCACCGGCAACCAGGTGCCGGAGAACGACATCTTCGACCTGCTCGTGGCGGTGTCGGAGGCGGCGGCCAACGCGATCGAACATCCGGTCGACCCGGTCGAACCGGTAGTCACGGTCCGCGTTTCGCTGGACGAGGACGCGGTGACGGCGACCGTCCGGGACACCGGGAGCTGGCGCCCGGCAACCGGCCCGAGCTTCCGCGGTCGCGGGCTCGCCCTGATCGGGGCGCTGGCCGACCTGTCGGTGACCCGCTCCGAGGCCGGCACGTCGGTCACCCTGCGGCGGCCCTTCAGTCGGGCTTGACCAGCCAGGGCTGGCCGCTCAGGCCGGAAATGTCGAGCACCCGCCGGACCTGTGCGGAAGGGATCACCTCGAGGGTCGTCGGGAACCGTTCGGCGAGGCGGAGCAGGGTGTGGATAGCGGCGGAGTCGAAAAAGGTGACCGCGCGCAGGTCGAGAGTGGCGGCACGGGTGCCCTCGCCGGTCGCCGCCTGGAACATCCGGTCCGCGGTCGACATGTCCACCTCTCCGGTCACCAGCACAGTGGCCCGGTCGCCGACCACCGACGTGGTGGCCGAGAAGAAGCTCGCCATGTCGTCTTGATCCACGCTAGCCACGATTACACAGCGGTTCTGGCGGCGGCAACAACCGGTGCACGCTCCGCGGATCAGACACATCGGCGGCGATAGGCTGTCGGTATGACCGTTCGTGCCCCGCTCACCCCCGGAAAGCAGACGCCCACCCGGGCGGTACCGCCGCAGATCGTCCGGCCCGAGTACGTCGGCAAAAGGCGCCCGAAAGAGTGGCGCGGTTCGCACGTGCAGACCCCCGAGACGATCGAGAAGATGCGGCTCGCGAGCCGGCTTGCCGCGCAGGCCACCCAGCTCGCCGGGGAACACTGCAAGCCGGGCGTGAGCACCGACGAGATCGATCGTGTCGTGCACGAGTTCCTCGTCGACCACGGGGCCTACCCCTCGACGCTGGGCTACAAGGGATTCCCCAAATCCTGCTGCACCTCGCTCAACGAGGTGATCTGCCACGGCATCCCGGACAGCACGGTGCTCGAGGACGGCGACATCATCAACGTCGACGTCACCGCGTACATCGGGGGTGTGCACGGTGACACGGACGCGACCTTCTGCGTCGGCGACGTCAGCGAGGAAGCCCGGCTGCTGGTCGAGCGCACCCACGAGGCGATGATGCGCGGCATCCGCGCGGTGGCGCCCGGGCGACAGATCAACGCCATCGGCCGGGTGATCGAGGCGTACGCCCGCCGGTTCGGCTACGGCGTGGTGCGTGACTTCACCGGCCACGGCATCGGTGAGACATTCCACAGCGGGCTCTACATCCCGCACTACGACAACCCGCGACTCACCACGGTGATGGAGCCCGGCATGACGTTCACCATCGAGCCGATGATCACGCTCGGCACGTACGAGTACGAGATGTGGAACGACGGCTGGACGGTCGTCACCCGGGACCGCAAATGGACGGCCCAGTTCGAGCACACCCTCGTCGTCACCGAGGACGGCTACGAAATCCTCACCCTCCCGTAGGGCGTCCGGGCCAGGCCAGCGTCGTCGGAGTGACGGAGCCGCGGCGGCGCCAGCGGGCCGCCCGGACGGCAGCGTCGGTGAGGGCGCTCAACGCGGTGGACCGGTCGCCGCCCTCGGTGACCGGCAGGACAGCCCGCCACGCCTGGGCCACGCCGTCCTCGACCTGAATCGCCAGCTTCACCGCGCTCGCCCGATCGTTCACCGGAAACGGCAGCTGATAGCCGGCCGGCGCTGCGGCCGCGCTGGCCTGCACTGCCGCGATCTTGCTCACCAGCACGTCGCGGCGGTTCCGGTGCACCGCCTCCGCGGCTCGGGCCTGGGTCACGTCGCCGTCGCCGCCGAGTTTGACGCCCAACACCCCGTACGCGTAAATGGCCGCCTCTTCCGCAGCCAGGGCGGCCACCAGCTGGGCGTTCATCGCAGCACCTCGGCGTGCGCGGCGCGGGCGGCGGCGATCGAGCCGACCAGGGCCGCGCGGTCGGCCGGAGCCTGACCACAGGCGGTGACGGCGGTCTTCTGCGCGGTCTGCTCGGCCTTACGCAGCGCGGCGAGCGACTGGGCGCCGCCCGGCGGGGCGGACGCGGCGGTGGACGGGGCGGTCACGCCGATGAGTGCCGACAACTCGGTGACATGCGCCCGATGATCGTCGGCGAGGGGACTCAACCGGTCCCGCAGCGACGGATCGGCGGCAATAGCGCGGTCGTAGCCAGCGGCCAGTCGGATGGCCTCATCGAGCAGGGGTTGCAGCGCGTCAGGCTCGGGCGCCGGGTCCTGATCGTCATCGAAGAGGCTGCACCCGGCGACCGCGGACACACCCACGGCCGTTCCCGCGGCCACGCCCAGGAGCTGACGTCTTCTCACGCCCGCCAGTCAACACCATCGCCGCTCGTAGCCCCGGCGGCCGGTCGTCGCCGCCCGGTGGGGTGGTCGCTGACCTGCGCATGGCGCGGAATCGGTGCGGCGGCGGCCGGGTCGGGAGCCGGGCGCGTTACGCTCTGCGTCAGCCTCCGGGGACTTGGGCCCGGTGGCATGCCGGCGTTTCCGGTGAACCACCGGTGGGGCGCACCTGACCTCGCCGGACACAAACAGAAGGGTTGGGTCCGATGACGCAGCGTGGTCGCGCCGGAGCCCGGCCGGCTAACCGTCGCTCGGGGAACCGGGGCCGGGACGCCGCCGAGGAGCAGCGCCCGCCCGCCGCGCCGCGGATCGACCTGGTGGCGGCTCGCGCGCGGGTCCAGACGGTGATCGAGCCGGTGGTCGCGGCGGCCGGGTACGACCTCGAAGAAGTGCACCTGTCTCGCGCAGGCCGGCGGCACGTGGTTCGCGTGCTGGTGGACGCCGACGGCGGGATCAGCCTGGACGACGTCGCGGTGGTGTCCCGGGAGATCTCGGCGGCGCTGGACGCGGCCGAGGAGTCGGGCGGCGAGGTGCTGGCCGGCGAATATCAGCTCGAGGTCGGCTCGCCGGGCGTGGACCGGCCGCTGACCCTGCCGCGACACTGGCGGCGCAACGTCAGCCGCCTCGTGACGGTCGCCGTCGCCGGGCGTACGGTGACCGGCCGCATCACGGCAGCCGACGACGCCGGGATCGTGCTGGACAGCGACGGCAAGGTGACCGAGGCGGCCTACGCCGACCTGGGCCCAGGCCGGGTGCAGATCGAGTTCAAACGCCTCGACGAGGCGGTCTTCGCCGACGAAGACGATGAAGACGACGATGACGGCGAAGACGATGCAGAAGATGACGACCTAATCGAAGACGACGAGGATGGGGAGGGCGGGGACAGATGAACATCGACCTCGCGGCGCTGCGCGCCCTGGAGCGCGAGCGGGAGATCCCGTTCGAGACGATCCTCGCGGCGATCGAGACCGCGCTGCTGACCGCGTACCGGCACACCGACGGTGCGGAAAGTCACGCCCGGGTGGAGATCGACCGCAAGCACGGCGCGGCGCTGGTTTACGCCCAGGAGCTCGACGCCGAGGGCACGATCGTGCGGGAGTGGGACGACACTCCCCACGACTTCGGCCGCATCGCGGCCATGACGGCCAAGCAGGTCATCCTGCAGCGGCTGCGCGAGGCCACCGACGAGGTGCACTTCGGCGAGTACGCCGGCCGCGACGGTGACCTGATCACCGGCATCGTGCAGGCCGACGCCGCGCGTGCCGAGAAGGGCATCGTGATCGTCGACCTCGGCAAGATCGAGGCGGTGCTGCCCCAGGCCGAGCAGGTGCCCGGCGAGACGTACGAGCACGGTTCCCGGATCCGCGCGATCGTCGTGCACGTCGCCAAGGGCTTCCGCGGCCCGCAGGTCACCCTGTCGCGGTCCCACCCGGCGCTGGTGAAGAAGCTCTTCGCGCTGGAGGTGCCGGAGATCGCCGACGGGACGGTGGAGATCGCCGCCATCGCGCGTGAGTCTGGTCACCGTACGAAGATCGCGGTCCGCTCGATGGTGCCCGGCGTCAACGCCAAGGGTGCGTGCATCGGGCCGATGGGTCAGCGGGTGCGTGCGGTGATGAGCGAGCTGCACGGCGAGAAGATCGACATCATCGACTGGTCGGACGACCCGGCGCAGTTCGTCGGCAACGCGTTGTCGCCGGCCAAGGCGCTGCGGGTGGAGGTCGTGGACCTCGCGAGCCGGACCGCGCGGGTGATCGTGCCCGACTTCCAGCTCTCGCTGGCGATCGGCCGGGAGGGGCAGAACGCCCGCCTCGCGGCTCGGCTCACCGGCTGGCGCATCGACATCCGCCCCGACAACGAGCCGGCGACGACTGCGGAGCGGGATGCCGCCGAGACCGGAAGCTGACCGGATACGCGGATCCCGCGTCCGAGGGGTAGACTTTTCGGAGGTCGGCCCGATGCGAACCTGCATCGGCTGTCGCTCACGCGTGCTGACCTCCCAGTTACTGCGGTTCGTCGCGGTGCCGGTCGGAGCTGTTTTCCGGCTGGAGCCCGATCCGGACCGTCGACTGCCGGGTCGGGGAGCGCACCTGCATCCTGATCCGGCTTGCTTCGCGCAGGCGGAGCGGCGTCGCGCCTTCGGGCGGGCGTTGCGTCTCACCGGTGTTGCTGACACCGGCTTGCTTGCCGAGCACATCCGCGTGGTCATGCCACCCGGAACGACCGCTGACGGAGCGTCAGAGTCCCGTCACGACCCAGCAAGGTAGGACGACCGACATGAGCACACGATGAAGTCCCTGAAATGACCAGGCTTCAAGTGCAGGAGTGAGGTCGCTGCGGGTTTTTCCGGCTCGCACGACCTCGAAGTGAGGAGTGCAGTGCCAGGTAAGGCCCGCGTACACGAGCTCGCGAAGGAGCTCGGGGTCGACAGCAAGACCGTTCTCGCCAAGCTCAAGGAGATGGGCGAGTTCGTCAAATCCGCGTCTAGCACGGTCGAGGCCCCCGTGGCCCGGCGGCTGCGAGGCGCCCTCGACGCCCAGGACGGTGCCGCTCCGGCGGCTCCCGCCGCGGCAGCCCCGAGCGCCCCCGCGCCCAGCGCGCCCCGTCCCAATCCCGCAACCGCACGGCCGCAGCCGCCGCGTCGGCCCGCCGCCCCGGCCGCGGGTGCACCCAGTGCACCCACGTCCCCGGCGCCGAGTCCCGGTGCGCTGGCCCGGCCCAAGCCGGCGGTTCCCGGCCGTCCGGGCCCCGTGCCCGGTCCGGTCGCCAAGCCGGCGAGTGCCCACGACATCGAGGTGGCGGCCGCCGAGGCGCGCGCCTCGGCTCTGAAGGCCGAGCAGGAAGCAGCGGTGAAGGCGGCCCAGGCCGCTCGCACCCGCGATGCCGAGCGTCGGGCGCAGCAGCCCCCGGCCGAGGGCACTTCCCGCCCGCGTCCCCCGGGCCCGGGCACGGTTCCGCCACGTCCCGGTTCGCCCGCGGCCACTCGTCCCGGTGCGCCGGGCGCCCCTGCGCCGGGTCGTCCCGGTCCGGGCGGTTCGCCGCGTCCGCCGGCGCGTGGTCCCGGTAACAACCCGTTCGGTGTCTCCGGTGGCGCCGCTCGGCCGACCCCGTCGGCGATGCCGCGTCCCAACCAGCCCGGCATGCCGCCGCGGCCGAGCCCGGCGTCGATGCCGCCGCGGCCCAGCCCCGCGTCCATGCCTTCGCAGCGCCCTGCCGGTCCCGGCGGCGGTCGTGGCGGTCCCGGTGGCCGTCCCGGCGGTCCGGGCGCGCGTCCCGGCGGTCCCGGTGGCGGCGGCGGTGGCTACCGCGGCGGTCCCGGTGGCGGCGGCGGTGGCGGCGGTTACCGTGGCGGTCCCGGTGGGGGCGCCGGCGGTGGCGGTGGCTACCGCGGTGGTCCCGGTGGCGGCGGTGGTGCCGGTGCCGGCGGCGGTTTCCGTCCCGGTGGCGGCGGTCCCGTGGGCGGTGCCCCGGGTCGTCCCGGTGGTGGCGGCCGTGGCCGTGGCGGCGGTGCCGCGGGTGCCTTCGGGCGTCCGGGTGGCCGGCCGACCCGCGGTCGCAAGTCGAAGAAGCAGCGGCGTCAAGAGTTCGACAACCTGTCGGCTCCGCAGATGAGCTCGGGCGCGCCTCGCGGCAGCGGCCAGGAGATCAGGCTGTCCCGCGGTGCGTCGCTCTCCGACTTCGCCGACAAGATCAACGCCAACCCGGGTTCGCTGGTCCAGGAGATGTTCAACCTGGGCGAGATGGTCACGGCGACCCAGTCGTGTTCCGACGACACCCTGCTGCTGCTCGGTGAGCACCTCGGTTTCGACGTGCAGATCGTCAGCCCCGAGGACGAGGACCGCGAGCTGCTGTCGCGGTTCAACATCGACCTCGACGCCGAGATCGCCGAGGACCGCCTCGTCACCCGGCCGCCGGTCGTGACCGTCATGGGTCACGTCGACCACGGTAAGACGAAGCTGCTCGACGCGATCCGCAAGACCAACGTGGTCGCCGGCGAGGCGGGTGGCATCACCCAGCACATCGGCGCCTACCAGGTCATTGTCCCGCACAACGGCGAGGACCGGGCGATCACGTTCCTGGACACCCCGGGTCACGAGGCGTTCACCGCCATGCGTGCCCGTGGCGCCCAGGCGACGGACATCGTCATCCTCGTAGTGGCCGCCGACGACGGCGTCATGCCGCAGACGGTCGAGGCGTTGAACCACGCCAAGGCCGCCGAGGTGCCGATCGTGGTCGCGGTCAACAAGGTCGACAAGCCGGACGCCAACCCGGAGAAGGTCCGTCAGCAGCTCGCTGACTACGGCCTGCTGGTCGAGGAGTACGGCGGCGACACGATGTTCGTCGACGTGGCCGCCAAGCCCGGCATCGGCATCGACGACCTGCTCGAGGCCGTGCTGCTGACCGCCGACGCGTCGCTGGAGCTCACCGCTCCGATCGACGGCCCCGCCCAGGGTGTCGTGGTCGAGTCGCACCTGGACAAGGGCCGCGGTGCGGTCGCCACCGTCCTGGTGCAGAAGGGCACGCTGCGGGCCGGCGACTCGATCGTGGCGGGTGGCGCGCACGGCCGCGTCCGCGCCATGCTCGACGAGAACGGGAACACCGTGGCCGAGGCCGAGCCGGCTCGTCCGGTCCTGGTGCTGGGTCTGACCTCGGTGCCGGGCGCGGGCGACACGTTCCTCGCCGCCGAGGACGACCGCACGGTGCGGCAGATCGCCGAGCAGCGGCAGGCACGTCGCCGCGCGGCGAGCTTCGCCAACTCGCGCGGCCGGGCCACTCTCGAGACGCTCATGGAGCAGCTCAAGGAGGGCGAGAAGACCTCGCTCACGCTGCTCATCAAGGGTGACTCCTCCGGTTCGGTGGAGGCGCTCGAGGACGCCCTGTTCAAGATCGAGATTCCGGACGAGATCCAGCTCAAGGTCATCCACCGCGGCGTCGGTGCGATCACCGAGAGCGACGTCAACCTGGCGTCGGCCTCGTCCGAGCAGATCGCGACGATCATCGGCTTCAACGTCCGGGCCTCCAACAAGGTCAAGGAAATGGCCGACCGCGCCGGCGTGGAGATTCGCTACTACAGCGTCATCTACCAGGCCATCGAGGAGATCGAGGCGGCGCTCAAGGGCCTGCTCAAGCCCGAGTACGAAGAGGTCGAGCTGGGCACGGCGGAGATCCGCGAGGTCTTCCGCTCGTCCAAGATCGGTCTCATCTCGGGTTGTATGGTCCGGTCCGGCCTCATCCGTCGCAACGCCAAGGCGCGCATCCTGCGCGACGGTGTCGTGGTGGCGGAGAACGTCACGATCAGCTCGCTCAAGCGCTTCAAGGACGACGCCACCGAGGTCCGCGAGGGCTTCGAGTGTGGTCTGACCCTGCAGGGCTTCGGCACGCCGCAGACCGGCGACGTGATCGAGACCTTCGAGATGCGCGAGAAGCCGCGCTCGTAAGAGCTCCGGCCTGATGCGGCCCCCGGTGCGAGAGCACCGGGGGCCGTTGTCTTTACTACTGGGATGTCCCGCTACGCCCTGCTGCTCGCGCCCTCCGCCAACCGTGTCTACGCCGACCAGGCCGGCCGCCTCTCGCTGGCCGAACTGGCGGCCTTCTCGCCGGTGCTCTCCGGCCCTCTCACGGACCTCGCGGAGACCACCATCGGCGGCGTCGGCTACCTCACCTTCGCCGGTGAGCTCGACGAGAAGGACATCGCGTACCTGTCGAACCTGTCGGCCGGCTACGCCCTCTTCGCGCGGGTCGACGACGACCTGCTGCGCCCACTCGCGCTGCGCCCGCTGGCCCGTTTCGACAGCGACCTCATCACCATCCCGAAATACGCGGGCAAGACCAACGAGCAGTTCACCAAGCTGCTGCTCAACCTGACGCTGCTCGCCTCGGCCTCGGCGCCGCGCATGCTCGACGGCCGCCTCACGGTCTGCGACCCGCTCGCGGGCCGCGGCACCACCCTCAACCAGGCCCTCATGTACGGGTACGACGCGCTGGGCATCGAGATCGACGGCAAGGACGTCGAGGCGTACAAGCTGTTCCTGCAGACCTGGCTGAAGCGTAAGCGGCTGAAGCACTCCGCTGAGCTGGTGCCGGTTCGCCGTCAGGGCCGCCGGGCCGCGCGTCGGATGGAGGTCACGTTCGCGGCGAGCAAGGAAGACCACAAGGCCGGCGACGTCAGCAAGGTGACCGTGATGCACACGGACACCACGCAGATCGAGGGCCTGCTGCGTCCGAACTGCGCGGACGTGCTGGTGGCGGACCTGCCGTACGGCGTGGCCCACGGCAGCTACGACGACGAGGGCGGCATGTCTCGTCGCCCGCTGGATTTGCTGGAGCGAGGTGTGCCGCTGTGGACGAACCTGCTGCGGCCGGGCGGTGCGATCGGCTTGTCCTGGAACCTGAAGGTCGCCAAGCGGGAGCTGGCCGAGGACATCCTGATCGCCAATGGCCTGCAGATCGTCGCTCACGAGGAGCTGAGCCACCGCGTCGACCAGGGCATCGAACGGGACGTGGTGGTGGCCCGCAAGCCGGCCCGATAATCCGGATGATCTTGTCGTGGGCCGGGCGTAGGCTGCTCGCTGATGTATACGGAGACTGCGCTCTTTGACCTGCTCCTGCCCGGCGACTCGCAGTCGCTCAAGCAGAAGCGCTCCTATGTCCGGCCGATCATCGCGATGCTGCGCAAGTTCGAGGTCAGCGTCGCCGAGGTGGGCATGCACGACCTGCACGGTCGCGCGCAGCTCGGCGTGGCCGTGGTCGCGGCTGAGCCGGCACAGGCTCGCGCGGTGCTCGACACCTGCGAGAACCAGGTCGCCGGGCGTCCCGAGATCGAACTGCTGTCGGTCCGTCGCCGCCTCTATGGCGACGAAGACTGAACCGGCGGGTGTGGGGCAGGAAAGGGCGGCCCGGCCGCTTCCGGCTCAGGGCGGCCACTCTCGGCGGGCGGCGGGGTGAGCTGGGGCATGGACGGACCGGCGGGACGTTCGGGCCGGGGCAGTGATGGGTAGGCTCTCTGCGTTAGGCGGGGGTGGGACTCACCCCGGAAGCACGGTTGTCGGAGGTGGGCGAAATGTCGGACCCGGCCAAGACTCGGCGGCACGCGGAGCGGGTGAAGGAGCTGGTGGCCTCGCTGGTGCGCGAGATCAAGGATCCGCGACTCGGCATGCTGACCGTCACCGACGCCCGGATCACGGGTGACCTGCGGGACGCCCATGTGTACTACACCGTGCTGGGTGACCAGACCGAGCAGGCGTCAACCGCGGCAGCGTTGGAGAGCGCCAAGGGCATGCTGCGGACCCGGGTGGGACACGCGCTTCGGCTGCGCCACTCGCCCAGCCTCACCTTTGTGCTGGACAACGTGCTGGACCACGCCAAGGAGATCGACGACCTGCTCGCCGAGGCACGGCACCGGGATGCTGAGGTGCAGCGGCTGGCGGCCGACAAGAAGTACGCCGGCGACGCGGACCCGTACAAGTCCGAGGACGACGAGGACGACGACGCAGCCGACGAGCGAGTGGGCGCCGAGGAGAAACGGTGACCGAGGCGGTCGCCACGACCATCGACGTCACCATTGCGGAGGCGGACTGGGCGAGTGCCGTCCGCACGGTGCGCGAGTTCGCGCCGGCCGGCCGGGTTCTGCTGATCTGCCACGTGAGCCCGGACGGCGACGCGCTCGGCAGCATGCTTGGCTTCGCGCTGGGCCTGCGCCGGCTGGGCGTACGCGACCTGCAGGCCACCTTCCCCGGGCCGTTCGAGATTCCGGAGCCGTTCACCGGCCTGCCCGGTCTCGATCTGCTGGTGCCGGAGGCCGACGCCTACCCGAACCCGGATCTGGTGCTGGTCTTCGACGTGGCCGCTGAGTCTCGACTCGGCGGTCTCGTCGACCGGCTCGCGGCGGCCCGAGCCACGGTGGTGCTGGACCACCACGCCTCCAACACCCGGTTCGGGGATGTGCAGTTGGTCGACGCCACCGCGGCCGCTACCGCCGTGGTCGCCGAGCAGTTGCTCGACCGCCTTGATGTGCCACTCGACCTGCACATCGCCGAATGCCTGTATGTCGCGCTGGCTACCGACACGGGCTCCTTCCGGTTCGACATGACCACGCCGCGGGTGCACGAGATGGCGGCTCGGCTGATCGCTACCGGGCTGCGGCCGGGCGAGATTTCCCGGCGGATCTTCGACAGCCGCCCGTTCGGAGCCATGAAGCTTTTCGCCGACGTGCTGGGCCGGGCGGAGCTCGAACCGACCGCCGCGGCGGGGCACGGCCTGGTCTGGACCTACGCGACGCTGGACGACCTGGCCCGGCACGAGCAGCGGCCGTACGTGCTGGACGCGTTGATCGACCCGGTGCGCTGTGTGGCCGAGGTGGACGTGTCCGTCGTGGTCAAGGAGGTCGCTGCGGGCGAGTGGGCGGTGTCGTTGCGGAGCAAGGGTGCTGTTGATGTCAGCGCGGTGGCGATCGCGTTGGGTGGCGGCGGGCACCGGCTCGCCGCCGGCTTCACCGGTTACGGCGCCCCAGGCGACGTCATGGTGTCCGTCCGCGAACAGTTGGCCGCCCACGTGGTGGCGTGACCAGCCTTGAAATACGCCCTCAGCAGGGCGGATGCGCGGTCTGGGCGAAGATTGTTGTCCCATGGTGCGGGAACGATGCGGCATAGAGCGGGACGGAACGTTAGCTTGGGTTAACGGTGATTTGGTTATTGCGCAGGCCCGAACCTGGTCCGTCGCGTTGACCTCGAGCCACCCGGATGTCACCCATCCGGGCTGCGTCGCATGCCATGTGCCCCGGTGACCCCGGGCCGGCGGAAGCGGCGCCCCGCTCGATCCGATCCCATGTGGGAGGTTCCACGATCATGGCCGCTCAGCCGAAGCCCCAGCCGTCCGAAGACACCCGCGAACAGGCCCGTCGGGCCCTGCAGACGTCGATGGACACTCGCCAGTAACACTCGACAAGGCGCGCCGATGTAACTGGCGCACCTGCCTTGCGACCCTTACGGTCGGGCGGGCATCCTGACTGTTCATGAGCCCGTCCGCCGTGGTCGCCGATCGCACGCTCACGCGCCGCATCGCCGCTCTGGCCCTGCCGGCCCTGGTCGTGCTCGCCGCCGAACCGCTCTATGTCCTGGTGGACACCGCCGTCGTGGGTCACCTCGGCCGCGTGCCCCTGGCCGCAGTCGCCGTCGGTGGCACCGTCATGTCGCTCGCCGTCTGGTTCGGCACGCTCATGGCGTACGGGACCACCGGCCGCGCCGCCCGCCGCTTCGGTGCCGGGGATCGCACCGCCGCCGTCGCTGAGGGAGTGCAGGCGTCCTGGCTGGCATTGACCACCGGCGTCCTCCTGATCGCCTTCGTCCAGCTCTGCGCGGGGCCACTGTGCCGAGCCCTCGCCAGCGATCCCCAGGCCGCCGAGGCCGCCGCGGACTGGCTGCGCATCGCCGTGCTCGGTGCGCCGGGGCTGCTGCTCGCCGCCGCCGGCAACGGCTGGATGCGCGGAGTCCAAGACACCCGCCGCCCGCTGTGGTTCGTCCTCGGTGCGAATGTGCTCTCCGCCGCGCTCTGTCCGCTGCTGGTCTATCCCGCCGGCTGGGGACTTCTGGGCTCCGCGGTCGCCAACGTCGTCGCGCAGTCCGTCTCCGGCGGGCTGTTCCTGTGGGCGATCGTGCGGGAGCGTGCGCCACTGCGGCCAGTGCCGGCGGTGATCGGCAACCAGCTGCTGCTCGGCCGGGACCTCCTGCTGCGAGGTGCGGCATTTCAAGCCTGCTGGCTCTCAGCCACCGCTGTCGCGGCCCGGTTCGGCGTGGCCGCCCTCGGCGCGCATCAGATCGCGCTGCAACTGTGGTTCTTCGCCGCGCTTGCTTTGGATGCGGTCGCCATCGCCGCCCAGTCACTGGTCGGTGCCGCGCTAGGTGCGGGTGACGAGCAGGCCGCCCGGGAAGTAGCTCGCCGGGTCACCATCGTCGGCGGGATCGCCGGGGTGGTGTTCGCGCTCGGCGCCGCGGCCGGTGCCGGGCTGATTCCCGGACTGTTCACCGGCGACCGGTCGGTGCACGAGCAGGCGGCCGTGGTGTGGCCGTGGTTCGTGGGTATGCTGCCGTTCGCCGGTGTGGTCTACGCCCTGGACGGGGTGCTGATCGGCGCCGGAGACGTCGGCTACCTGCGCACGATGACCCTGGTGGGCGCACTCGGCGGGTTTCTCCCGCTCATCTGGCTCGCGTACGCGTTTGACTGGGGCCTGCCCGGCATCTGGGCCGGCCTCGCGATGTTCACCCTGGTCCGGCTGGTGGCCCTGCTGATCCGCTGGCGTGGCCCCCGGTGGGTGGTCCTGGGCGCAACCCGATAGGGCCGATCTGGTTGGGTGGTGCCGTGAATGTGGATGGCCTCATCGTGGTGGACAAGCCGGGCGGGATGACCTCCCATGACGTCGTTGCCCGGATCCGGCGGCTTGCCAAGACCCGACGGGTGGGGCATGGCGGCACGCTCGACCCGATGGCTACCGGCGTCCTGGTGATCGGGGTCAACCGGGCGACCCGGCTGCTCACCTACGTGATCGGGTCGCAGAAGAGTTACCGGGCGACGATCCGCCTCGGTCAGAGCACGGTCACCGACGACGCCGAGGGGGACGTGACCGCGACGGCGAACACCGACGACGTCACCGACGCCGGCATCCGGTCCGGGCTGGCCGCGCAGACCGGCGAGATCGACCAGGTGCCCAGCGCGGTCAGTGCGATCAAGATCAACGGTGAGCGGGCGTACAAGCGGGTGCGCGACGGCGAACAGGTCGAACTGGCCGCGCGCCGGGTCACGATCTCCCGGCTCGACGTGCTGGACATCCGCCGGGTCGAGGACGGGATCGACGTCGACGTCGACGTGGACTGCTCCAGCGGCACCTACATCCGGGCCATCGCGCGAGACCTGGGCCGCACGCTCGGCGTGGGCGGTCACCTCACCGCATTGCGGCGTACGGCGGTAGGCGGCATGACCCTGGCTGAGGCGTCGACGCTGGACCAGCTGGAGGAACGCTCCCCGGACGTGGTCTCGTTGCCGATGGCCGAGGCGGCACGTCGAGCCTTCCCGCAGCGTGACGCGACCGAGGAGGAGACGCGGGTGCTGCGCCACGGCGGACCGCTGGAGCCGGTGGGCATCTCGGGACCGTACGCGGTCTTCGGCCCGGCCGGTGAGCTGCTCGCCATCGTGTCGGAGCGGCACGGCAAGGCGCGCGCGGAGATCGTGCTGGCTCCCGCCTAGGCGGCGGGGCTGGGCAGGTGCTCGGCGACGACGGCGACCAGTTCGGCGGCGGCGTACGGCTTGTCGAGGAAACCGTCGCACCCCGCCTCCAGCGCTGCAGCCCGATCTTGTGGCAGCACACTTGCCGTGACCGCCACGACCGCCGGGCGCGGACGGCCCGCGGTGGCCGTGCCGGCGATCAGCTCGCCGGCCAGAGCGAGCCCGTTGCCGTCCGGCAGGTTCATGTCCAGCAGCACCAGGTCCACATCCTCCCGGCCGAGCTGGGCGCGGGCCGAGGACAGGCTCGGCGCGTCGAGGATCTCGGCGGTACGGACGGCAGCTACGTCCGCCCGGGCCAGGACCGCCTTGACCAGGGTGCGGTTCAGTTCCTCGTCCTCGACGAGCAGGATGCGCGGATTCTCGGCCGTCACGGCTTCTCCTTGTCGTCGCTGCGCCCACCGAGGAGCGGGCCGAGTTTGTCCGAGCCGGCGCCACCGGCCATGGCGGTGGCGACCACGCCGCCCGCGATCGCCGTCGCCACCAGCGAGGCATCTCCTGCGGCGGGGGCGAGGCCCAGCACCGGGGTGTCCCGGGTAGCCGGGTCCTGTTCGAGCGCGGCCAGCATGCTGAACCCGTCGACCTCGCGTGCCTGCATGTCACAGACGATCAGGTCGAAGTGGCCCTCGCGACTTTGCGCCAGGCCGTCGCGGCCGTTGGCTACGGCGACGACGTCGGCGCCGCCGGCGCGTAGCCCGTCCTCGATGGCCTGCCGGATCGCATCGTCGTGGTCGACCACCAGCACCCGGGGTGCGGGCCGGTTGGCTACCGCGCGGGCCAGCGCGCCGAGCAGGGCGGGCTGGTCGACGGGCTTGATGAAATAGTCGGCGGCGCCGAGGGCGAGGCCGGTCTGCCGCTCGTCGAGGATGGTGGCGAAGAAGACCGGGATGCCCGCGAGGCGCTCGTCCGCCTTGAGCCGGCGCAACACTTCGAAGCCGTCCATGCCGGGCAGGCTGACGTCCAACACGATCGCGTCAGGTGGGTGGGCGCCGGCCGCGGTGAGGGCCGCCTCGCCGGTTCCGGCCAGGTCGACCTGGTAGCCGGCGTGCTCGAGCTGGGTCTTCAGCAACTCCGCGGACTGCGGATCATCCTCGACCAGCAGGACGCGAGCGCCCGCGCCGGGCTCGGCGGGTGCTTGCGAGCTGACGACGGGGGCGGCTGGCAGCCGTACGGTGAAAGCACTGCCCGCACCCGGCGCCGACACCAGGGTGATCTCCCCGTCGTGCGCCTCCACCAGACGCCGGGTGAGGGCGAGTCCGAGTCCGGTGCCGGCCCGCTGCCGGTCCGGGTCGCCGACCTGCTGGAACTCCTCGAAGACCTTCTCCTGGTCGGCGGGGGCGATGCCGACGCCGGTGTCAGCGACGGTGACGGTGACGAAGTCGCCGCGGACTGCCGTGGTCACGGTGATCCGGCCACCCTCCGGCGTGAATTTGATGGCGTTGGAGAGCAGGTTTTCGACGATCTGCCGGAAGCGCACCCGGTCGGCGTTGGCGGTGGCCGCGACGAGCTCGGTCCGGACGGTGAGGTCCTTGGTGGTGAGCAAGGGGGAGAGGCCGGTGAGGAGTTCCTCGACCGCGGAGTCGACGCGCAGCGGAGCGAGTCGCAGCTCCAACTTTCCGGCCTCGACCTTCGCCAGGTCGAGGATGTCGTTGATCAGGCCCAGCAGGTGCCGACCGCTGGTGTGGATGTGCTCGACCCACTCGGCGGGCACCCGACGCCGGTCGCCGTCGGGCTCCTCCAGCCGCATCAGGTCGCTGAAGCCGATGATCGCGTTCAGGGGCGTCCGGAGCTCGTGGCTCATGTTTGCCAGGAAGGAGCTCTTCGCCTGGCTGGCTCGGGTCAGCGCCTCCACCGACGCGCTCAGCTCGGTCGCCATGCGGCGCTGCGCATCCAGCACCGCCTGCCGTTCGGCGAGCACAGCCGCCTGGCCGCCGAGCAGAGCCAGCAGCCGCAGATCGTCGTCGCTGAACAGGCCCCGGTGCCGGTTGAACAGCAGCACGGCCCCCTCCGCGTCGGGCGGCACCGGCATGCTGAGGACGGTCACGAAGTCGTCGCCCAGATCAGCGCCGCCGTAGTGCCGGACCAGCGCGGGGTCGCCTTCGCGGAGTCGGGCTGGCTGGCCGGCGCGGATCAGCGCGGTCAGGTCGGTGAAGCCGAGATCCTCGGGGATGGTGAGCGGCGGTCCGGCGTACGCGGCGGGGGCGAGTTGGCCGTCGGCTCGGGGCATGAGCACGGCCACGGCGTCGGCCCCGGTCTGCAGCCGCATGATTTCGGCGTACGTCTGCCAGACCTGTTCCGGGCTGCTGACCTGGGCGCGCAGCAGGCGCTCGGTCACCGACTGGGCCGCGGTGGCCGAGAAGGCCCGGCGTAGGAAACGGGGTGGGACGAACGCGATCAGGTAGCCGATGCCGGAGACCAGCGCGAGCACCCGGTTGACCGCGCCGTAGGCGGGGTCGGCGCCCGGCAGCGAGCCGAGGCCGATGAGCACGATCATCAGCCCGAAGGCGAGGGTCGCGCCCGCGGCGATAGTCAGCCGGGCCCGGTTCGCGCCGGTCCGGGTCCGGGCTTTGCCGAAGATCAGGGCGGCGGCGACGACCTCGGCGACCAGAAAGTAGCTGAGCGCGAACAGCACCCAACCCCGTGGCAACGGCCGGGCCATGAAGAATTGCGGGACCGCAGCCGCGAGGAAGACGGCCGGCAGGACGATGTGCAGCCACTGCGGCACCGGGCGTAGCCGGCCGGCGAGGCGGACCGTCAGATAGGGCTGGGCCAGCAGGAAGGCCAGGGCGACGGCGCTCACCCAGGAGGGCAGAGTGCCGTCGTGGAGCCGCCGGGCCACATCGACGCAGAACAGCACCGTGCAGGGCGCGAAGACGAGCGTCACGTCGCGTTCCAACGGATCGCGGCGACGGAGATAGCCACGGAGCGCACGGACGAACAGGACGACGAAGGTGAACTCCGCCGTTAACAGGATCAGCGCGCTCCAGTCGACCTGCATATCAGGATCAACTGTAGCGTTTCAGGCACTCGTACAGACCGATACTCTTACGCCCGGGACGACAGGGGAGGAAAGCGAAGATGCAGCGGTGGCGCGGGTACGAGGCGGTGCCCGGCGGGTTCGGCCGATCGGTGGTGACCATCGGCGTCTTCGACGGGGTGCACCGCGGACACCAGGCGATCATCGGGTACGCCGTGAAGCGCGCCCGGGACGCCGGTCTCCAGTCGGTGGTGGTGACCTTCGACCCGCACCCGGCCGAGGTCGTTCGCGCCGGGTCGCACCCGGCCGTGCTCACCGAGGCGGTCCGCAAGGCGGAGCTGATCGAACAGCTCGGCGTGGACGCGCTGTGTGTGGTGCCGTTCACCCCGGCGTTCTCGAAACTCGGCCCCGAGCAGTTCGTCCACGACGTGCTCGTGGAAGCCCTGCACGCCGCGGTCGTCGTCGAGGGGGACAACTTCCGCTTCGGGCACAAGGCCGCCGGGGACATGGCGCTGCTGGCCCGTCTCGGGCGCACCTTCGGGTTCACCGTCGAGGAAGCGCCGCTGGTCACGGAGGACGGGCTGGTGTTCTCCTCCACGTACATCCGCAGTTGTGTCGACGCCGGGGACGTCCGGGCCGCTGCCGAAGCGCTGGGTCGGCCGCACCGGCTCAGCGGGGTGGTGGTCCGCGGCGACCAGCGCGGCCGCGAAATAGGCTTTCCCACCGCGAACCTGATGTGTCACCGTTATGCCGCCATCCCGGCCGACGGGGTGTACGCCGCCCGGCTGGTCCGCGGTGGCGACCAGGGCACGCCGCTGCCCGCCGCGGTGTCGATCGGCACCAACCCGACCTTCAACGGCCGGGAGCGCCGGGTCGAGGCCTACGTCCTCGACTTCGCGGGCGACCTGTACGGCGAGCGGGTCAGCCTGGACTTCGTGGCCCACCTGCGGGAGCAGCGCGAATACACCGGGATCGATCCGCTGGTGGCGCAGATCGAGCAGGACGTCGCGCAGACCCGCGAGCTGCTCAGCTGAGCCCCTGGTAGGGTTGGCCCCGGACCGGCTCTAGGTCCACGGTCCCGCCTGCCTGCCCGACGCCGCGGGCCGCGGGGATACCGCTCTCACCGGCAACACAGAATCACGGAGAACATGGCGCTCGACCAAGAGACCAAGACCAAGATCATGACCGAGTACGCGACCCTGGAAGGCGACACCGGCTCGCCCGAGGTCCAGGTCGCGATGCTCACCAAGCGGATCGCCGACCTCACCGAGCACCTCAAGGTGCACAAGCACGACCACCACAGCCGTCGTGGTCTGCTGCTGCTGGTGGGTCGCCGCCGCCGTCTGCTCAACTACGTGCAGAAGAAGGACATCGCGCGCTACCGGACGCTCATCGAGCGTCTCGGCCTGCGCCGCTAGTTTCGCCGGGGGAGTAGCCAACGGGCTGCTCCCCCGAGCTTTACCCCACGGACCCGCGCGGCCACAGACACACGGCACCGGTCCTCGGTAGTGGTTCCCGGGCCAGAATCCCGGGCACTTCGATCGAAGACCGGCCACGCTGTAAACCGCGCTGTAGAGACCGCCGGGTCCTCGACGAAGGAGTACCGCACCACATGACAGAGCACAACGCTCTCGGCACCGAATCCCGCACCGCCGTCATCGACAACGGATCGTTCGGCACCCGCGAGATCGTCTTCTCCACCGGCCGCCTCGCCAAGCAGGCCGCTGGCTCGGTCATCGTCCAGCTGGGCGAGACCACCGTCCTGTCCGCCACCACGGCCGGCAAGACCCCCAAGGACCACTTCGACTTCTTCCCGCTCACGGTGGACGTCGAGGAGCGGATGTACGCCGCCGGTCGCATCCCCGGCTCGTTCTTCCGCCGCGAGGGCCGCCCGAGCGAGGACGCCATCCTCACCTGCCGCCTGATCGACCGGCCGCTGCGCCCGTCGTTCACCAAGGGCCTGCGCAACGAGGTCCAGGTCGTCGAGACCGTCCTCGCGCTCGACCCGCAGCACCCGTACGACGTGGTCGCCATGAACGGCGCCTCGATGTCGACCAAGCTGTCCGGCCTGCCGTTCAGCGGCCCGGTCGGCTCGACCCGCGTCGCGCACGTCGAGGGCCAGTGGGTCAACTTCCCCACGCTGGACGAGCTCGCTCGCGCCACCTTCGACATGATCGTCGCCGGCCGGACGCTGGCCGACGGCGAGGTCGCGATCATGATGGTCGAGGCCGAGGCCACCCCGCACGCGCTGAGCCTGATCGCGTCCGGTGCGCCGAAGCCGACCGAGGAGGTCGTCGCCAGCGGCCTCGAGGCCGCCAAGCCGGCCATCCGCGAGCTGTGCCGCGCGCAGAGCGAGCTGGCCGAGGTCGCCGCGAAGCCCGTCCTGGACTACCCGGTCTTCCTGGACTACCAGGACGACGTGTACGCCGCCGTCGCCGCGGCCGCCAAGGGTGAGCTCACCGAGGCGCTGAAGATCGTCCAGAAGGCCGACCGCGAGGACGCCCTGGACCAGATCAAGGCCAAGGTCCTCGAGGCCGTCGGCCCGCAGTTCGAGGGTCGCGAAAAGGAGATCAGCGCGGCGTTCCGCTCGGTCACCAAGTCCGAGGTACGCCAGCGCGTGCTCCGCGACCAGGTCCGCATGGACGGCCGTGGCCCGCGCGACATCCGGCCGCTGTCCGCCGAGGTCGGCATCCTGCCCCGCGTGCACGGCTCGGCGCTGTTCGAGCGCGGCGAGACCCAGATCATGGGTGTCACCACGCTGAACATGCTCCGCCTCGAGCAGTCGCTGGACACCCTCGCGCCCGAGAAGTCCAAGCGCTACATGCACAACTACAACTTCCCGCCGTACTCGACCGGTGAGACCGGCCGGGTCGGTTCGCCGAAGCGCCGCGAGATCGGCCACGGCGCGCTGGCCGAGCGGGCGCTCGTGCCGGTGCTGCCGACGCGCGAGGAGTTCCCGTACGCGATCCGCCAGGTCTCCGAGGCCCTGAGCTCGAACGGCTCGACCTCGATGGGCTCGGTCTGCGCCTCGACGCTGGCCCTGCTCAGCGCCGGTGTGCCGCTGAAGGCGAACGTCGCCGGCATCGCCATGGGCCTCATCTCCGACGAGGTCGACGGCAAGACCGAGTACGTCACGCTGACCGACATCCTCGGCGCCGAGGACGCGTTCGGCGACATGGACTTCAAGGTCGCCGGCACGCCGGAGTTCGTCACCGCGCTGCAGCTCGACACCAAGCTCGACGGCATCCCGTCGGACGTGCTGGCTGCCGCGCTGCAGCAGGCGCACGAGGCCCGGGCGACGATCCTCGGCGTCATGGACGCGGCGATCAACACCCCGGCCGAGATGAGCGAGTACGCCCCGCGCGTCACCAGCGTCAAGATCCCGGTCGACAAGATCGGCATGGTCATCGGCCCCAAGGGTCAGACGATCAACGCCATCCAGGACGAGACCGGCGCGGACATCTCGATCGAGGACGACGGCACGATCTACGTTGGCGCGACCAACGGCCCGTCGGCCGACGCGGCGGTCGAGCGGATCAACGCCATCGCCAACCCGACGCTGCCGAAGGTCGGGGACAAGTTCCTCGGCACGGTGGTGAAGACGGCCGCGTTCGGCGCATTCATCTCGCTGCTGCCCGGCCGCGACGGCCTGCTGCACATCTCCAAGGTGGGCGACGGCAAGCGCGTCGACAAGGTCGAGGACTTCCTCAACGTCGGCGACAAGGTCGAGGTCTCGATCGCGGACATCGACAACCGCGGCAAGATCTACCTGGACAAGGTCCGCCCCGAGGGCGAGGAGGCCCCGGCCGCTCCGGCCGCGTCCGACAAGCCCCGCGAGGAGCGTGCCCCCCGCAGTGACCGTGGCGAGGGTGGCGGCGACGCTCCTCGGCGCCGCCGGTCGCGTCCCAGCGGCGACCGTGGCGGCGACCGCGGTGGCGACCGCGGCTAAGTCACCACATGACAACGAGTAACAACCGCGGGCCGGCCGAGAGGCCGGCCCGCGTCTCTACCAAGACCCTGCAGGACGGCGTCCGTCGGACCATCCTGCCCAGCGGTCTGCGCATCATCACCGAGGCGATTCCGACGACCCGCAGCGCCGCGCTCGGCGTCTGGGTCGGCGTCGGCTCCCGCGATGAGACCCCCAAGCTGTCCGGCGCCTCCCACTTCCTCGAACACCTGCTGTTCAAAGGTACGGAGAAGCGCACGGCTCTCGACATCTCGGCGCAGATCGAGGCTGTCGGTGGCGAGACGAACGCCTTCACCACGAAGGAATACACCTGCTACTACGCGCGGGTGCTCGACGCCGACCTCCCCCTGGCCGTGGACGTGCTCTGTGACGCCGTCGCCAACTCGGTGCTCAACCCGGCCGACGTGGAGACCGAGCGCGGGGTGATCCTCGAAGAGATCGCCATGCACGACGATGAGCCCGGCGACGAGGTGCACGACGTCTTCCTCGAAGCGATCTTCGGGGCCGGCAGCGCACTCGGCCGGCTGATCTCGGGCACCGAGGCCACCATCTCGCCGATGACCCGCAACCAGATCCACCGCTTCTACCGCACCCGGTACCAGCCGTCCGAAATCGTCATCACCGCGGCCGGCAACCTGGACCACGGCAAGGTCGTCCGGCTGATCCGCGCCGCCCTCGCCGGCACACCGCTCGACACCCCGGGCAGCCCGGCCGGTGCCCGCGACGCGTCGAAGAAGCACCGGATCAAGCCCCCGGCCACCGTCGTACGGCACCGCGACACCGAGCAGGCCCATCTGGTCCTCGGCTGCGAGGGCCTAGGCCGGGACGACGACCGCCGGTTTGCGCTCGGCGTGCTCAACAACGTCCTCGGCGGCGGCATGTCGAGCCGGCTCTTCCAGGAAATCCGCGAGAAGCGCGGCCTCGCCTACTCCGTCTACTCGTACGGCAGCCAGTACGCCGACGCTGGCGTCTTCGCGGTCTACGCGGGTTGCGCCCCGGGCAAAGCGGAAGAGGTCCTCGCGCTGATCCGTGCGGAGCTCGCCGTGGTGGCCGCCGAAGGCATCAGCGCCGCCGAACTGGCCCGCGGCAAAGGCATGGCCAAAGGCACGTACGTGCTGGGCCTCGAGGACACCGGCTCACGGATGAGCCGCCTCGCCAAGTCCGAGCTGCTCTACGGCGACATGATGGGCGTCGACGACCTGCTCGCCAAGGTCGACGCCGTCCGCCTCGACGAGGTCAACGCCCTCGCCGCGGAGCTGCTCTCCCGCCCGATGTCACTGGCCGTGGTCGGCCCATTCGACACCGGTGCGTTTTCGTCCGACCGCTAGCCTGGGACGCCGTGACCACCCTGAGCCCTTTACCACCCGTCGACGAGTCGATCACCGCCGAGCGCCGCAAGCGCCGGATCATCGGCATGCTGATCTGGGCCGCCGTGTTCGCCGTCGGCACCTGGTTCATCGGTGTGCCCACCAGCGACCCGCTGATCGCATTCGGCTGGCTCTGGCTCGCCACGATCGCCTGGCGCAGCGATCTGCCCTGGCGGCAGCATCTGCTGTTCCTGCGGGACTGGCTGCCGATCTGTGTGCTCCTGCAGATCTACAACGTCTCCCGCAGCTACGCGGACGACCTGTTCGCCCCGCACGTCACCGAGCTGATCCGCGCCGACGAGGTGATGTTCGGCTGGGCGACCGGCGGTGAGGTCCCCACGGTGTGGCTCCAGCAGCACCTCTACGACCCAGGCGTGGTCCAGTGGTGGGAAGTCGTGGTCTCCCTCGTCTACGTCTCGCACTTCCTCGCCGTACCGACCATCGGCGTCATCTTGTGGCTGCGGCAGCGCGAGCAGTGGGGCCGGTTCATGCGTCGCTGGTTCACGCTGAGCGTCGCCGGGCTGATCACCTATTTCCTCTACCCGGCCGCCCCGCCGTGGTGGGCGTCGGTGTACGGCCAACTCGACGAACACGTCGCCCGCATCTCCACGAACGGGTGGGATGTGATCGGCCTGCACAGCGCGGGGAACACCCTCAACGCCCTCCAGGTCAGCGCCTCCAACCCGGTCGCGGCGATGCCGTCGCTGCACACCGCGTACGCGCTCATGGCCGTCGTCTTCTTCCTGCCGGTCGTCGCCCGCAAGTGGTGGCCGCTGCTGCTCGCGTACCCGCTGGCGATGACGTTCACCCTGGTCTACTCGGGTGAGCACTACATCATCGACGTGCTGGTCGGCTGGGCGTACGTGGGTGGGGTGTTCCTGCTCGTCGGCGCGCTCGAACGCTGGTGGCGGGACCGCCGGGGCGCGTCCCCGACACCCGCCGGACCGCGCGGCAGCCTCGACGAGCCCGGTGCCGCGCCGGTCGTCGGGAGCGACGGCGCGGTGGTGCCGCCGGGTGCCGACCGCTGAGCCGGTGACCACCGTGGGATAAATTGTCCGCGTGACTGACGAGCTTGAACCGATCCGGGTCGGCGTCCTCGGCGCCCGCGGCCGTATGGGCCTCGAGGTGTGCCAGGCGGTCGACGCCGCCGACGACCTCGAACTCGTGGCGATGGTCGACCAGGGCGACTGGCTGTTCAACGCCTCCGACGCCGGCGCCCAGGTGCTCGTCGACTTCACCACCCCGGATGTGGTGATGGACAACCTGCACTGGGCGGTCGACCAGGGCATCAGCGTGGTTGTCGGCACCAGCGGCTTCACCAACCAGCGCCTCGACCGGATCCGCTCCTGGCTGTCCCACAAGCCCGGCGTCGGCGTGCTGATCGCCCCCAACTTCGGGCTCGGCGCGGTGCTCATGATGCAGTTCGCGGCCCGCGCGGCCCGCTACTTCGAGTCGGTCGAGATCATCGAGCAGCACCACCCGCGCAAGCTCGACGCCCCCAGTGGCACGGCCACCCACACGGCCAAGCTGATCGGCGCGGCCCGCGCCGACGCCGGCCTCGGCGCGATGCCCGACGCCACCAAGGAAGAGATGTCGGGAGCGCGCGGCACCGAGGTCGACGGCGTCCGCATTCATTCCGTACGCGCAGCTGGCCTCGTCGCCCACCAGGAAGTCCTGTTCGGCGCGAAGGGCGAGACCCTGACCATCCGGCACGACAGCCTGGACCGCGCATCCTTCATGCCCGGCGTCCTCCTCGCTGTGCGCGCCATCCAGAACCGCCCCGGCCTGACGCTGGGCCTTGACGCGCTCCTGGATTGAATCGCCTCGCCGGGCGTGCGCGACGGGCTCCTTGGCGTGCGGCTCAGCTCCTTGATCTGACGGTCATCTCCGCGCGCGGCTCAGTCGTTGAGGGCGACGTGCAGGCGGAGCTGGTTGACCAGCATGTCGTCCACGTCCAAGGCGCGGGTCGCGCCGTCGGGCTCCCAGCCGGTCGAGGTGAGGAATTTCTTCATCGCCTCGTCCGCGTCATAGGCCCAGGCGACCGCCGAGGAGAAGCCGTCCTCGCGCCACAGGTCGACGGTGGCCGCCAGCAGCCGGCTCCCGTGTCCTCGCCGCCCCCAGCGCGGCTCCACGAGCAGATCTGTCACCGCCGCGACGTCTTCGGCCAGCGGCGGCTCCTCGGGAGCCAACGCCTGCTCGTCGGCGGGGCCGGCGGCGGCAAAGCCGACCACGGTATTCGCCGTTTCGCTCTGCTCGACGGCGATCAGCACCCGGTGCCGCGGCGACGGCGCGGCTTCGATCGCCTCGGCCCAGCCCCGGGCAAGGTACGCCTCGTCCAGGTTGGCGAGCACGTGTGCCGGGAACATCCGCCGGTACGCGGTGCGCCAGGTGGCGAGCTGAATACGAGCGATCTCGCCGGCGTCCACGGGACGGGCCGGACGGACGAAGCCGAGAGCCATGCGGGGAGCCTACAGAGGCCCCGAGTAGCGCACTTCGGGCAGTTCCACGCTCGTGCCCTGTGGCGTGTAGACGTCCCGCTCGCCGTCGGCCCGCAATCCGGCCCGTTCGTAGAACCGCCGGGCGCGGTGGTTCTCCGCCAATACCCATAGCCGCAGGTCGGGGTATTTGGCTGTCGCTAATTCCCGTGTCCCCGCGGCAAACAGCGCCTGTCCCACTCCGGAGCCCCACCGCTCCGGTTCGACGTAGAGGGCATAGATCCCGCCGTGTGCCCGATCCACCCCGGCATTGCTGCGGGACGGCCCGAAGCTGACGAACCCGACGACCACCCCGGCCTCGAATCCCACCAGCGTGGCGGCACCGAACTCCGCGCCGCGGCGGGTCATCTCCCGGCGCCGTGCCGCGAACTCGGCCTGGGTCAGGCCGGCAAGGTAGTCAGCGGGGACGATGCCGGCGTACCCGATCTGCCAGCTGCGCAGGTGCACGGCGGCGACCTGGTCGATGTCGACATCGGTCTGGGGGCGGATCACGATCATGGCCTGATCCTGCCCGGTCCGGTCATTTTTGTCGTACCCCTCGGCTAGCGTGCGCGTCGATGGCTGTTCCCGAAAGTCTCTCTGTCGCGCAGGCCCGCCGCATCGTGCTGGCCGCGCAGGGGTTCACCGATCCCGCGCCCGGCGGCGCCACCGACCGTCGCCACCTGCGCCGGGTGCTGCGCCGACTGCACCTGATCCAGGTGGACTCGGTGAACGTGCTGCAGCGGGCCCACTTCATGCCGCTCTACAGCCGGCTCGGGCCGTACGATCCGGGGCTGCTGGAGCGGGCCGCCTACCGCGAGCCGCGGGAGCTCTTCGAGTTCTGGGGCCATGAGGCGTCGCTGATCCGGGTCGACCTGCAACCGCTGTTCCGCTGGCGGATGGAACGGGCCCGGGAGTATGCGTGGGGCGGCATGGTCCGGATCGCCACCGAGCAGCCCGAGCTGATCGACCGGGTGCTTCGTGAGGTGCGCGACCGCGGCCCGGTCACCGCCGCGCAGCTCGAGCACGACGTGCCCCGCAGCAAGGAGCACTGGGGCTGGAATTGGTCGGCGGTCAAACAGGCCCTCGAATGGCTCTTTTACACCGGTCAGGTCACCGCGGCCGAGCGCACGACCTCGTTCGCGCGCCGTTACGACCTCACCGAGCGCGTCTTGCCGCGCGACGTCATGGAGATCACCACCCCGGCACCGCAGGATGCGTTTCGCGCTCTCGTGCAGTTGTCCGCCCGAGCGCTGGGGGTGGCCGCCGAGCCGGAGTTGCGCGACTACTTCCGGCTGCCGGTGGCGGGCTTCAAACAGGCGCTCGCCGAGCTCGTGGAGGACAAGGTGCTGACGCCGGTGACGGTTAAGGGCTGGAACCGGCCCGCGTACCTGCACCACGAGGCGAAGCTGCCCCGCCGGGTGCACGCGGCGACCCTGGTCAGCCCGTTCGACCCGCTGATCTGGGAACGCGGCCGCACCGAGCGGCTGTTCGGCATGAACTACCGCATCGAGATCTACGTCCCGGCCGCCCAGCGGCTGTACGGCTACTACGTGCTGCCGTTCCTGCTCGGCGACCGACTCGCGGCCCGCGTCGACCTCAAAGCCGACCGCAAAGCGAGAATGCTCTGCGTTCCCGCGGCCTGGTCCGAGCCAGCCGCGGACCCCGCCGAGACGGCCACCGCCCTCGCCGCGGAGCTGCGCCGGCTCGCGACCTGGCTGGGCCTCGACACGATCGCGCTCCCCGAGCGCGGCGACCTCGCGCCAGCGCTCACCGACGCCCTGAAAGAGGAGTGAGCGGGCGCTTTCAAGGCGGGGTGAGCGGGCGCTTTTAAGGCGGGGGTGAGCGGGCGCTTTTAAGGCGGGGGTGAGCGGGCGCTTTCAAGGCGGGGTGAGCGGGCGCTTTCAAGGCGGGGTGAGCGGGCGCCTTGAGGAGCGAGTGAGCGGGCGCCTGAGGGGCATCGAGCCGGCGTCCCGACGGGGGAGTGACTGGTGGGCGAAGGGTGGGCGCATAGCGAGCATTCGGGGGCGGCAGCGAGGGCCCATCCCCGTGTACCGTGGCGGCCATGAGCAGCACGACCGAGCCCGTGGCTCCTCTGCAGCCCGATTCGGCTGACCTGCCGGCCCCGCACCCCGGAGTTCCCGCCTTTCCCGCCGGTTACGCGCCCTATGCCGCGCCGCAGCAGGACCGGTTGACCCGGTTCGTCCAACGCAAATGGCGGGACTCGCCGGTGTGGGTCGCGCCCGCGGCCATGCTGGTCTGCATGGCGGGTGCTGTCGGCTACACCCTGGGCACCCACCCGACTGAGGCGAACGCCGGCGCGGCGCCCAGCTGCCTGCTGAAGCTCACGACGGGCTTCATCTGCCCCGGCTGCGGTGGCACCCGGGCCGCCTGGTTCCTGCTGCACGGCGACGTCCCCGCGGCGGCCCGGCACCACGCGCTCTTCGTCTTCGCGGTCCCCTTCCTGCTCTACATGTATGTGGCGTGGAGCGGGCAGCGCCTGTTCCGCTGGAAGCTTCCGGAGCTCAACCTGTCCCCGGGCGTCATCGGTGCCTTCATCGCGGTGTGGGCTGCCTTCAGCCTCCTGCGCAACCTGCCCTGGGCACCCTTCGCCGCCTTCTACGTCTGACCGCCGCCCGTCCCGCGCCGGCCGAGCCACCCCCGGTTCCGTCCGGCCGGTCCGATCGACCGACCGCTCAGGTCGGCCCCTCGAACTGCTGACCGGCCGCGGCTGCGGAGCGCGGCGGGGAGGTGAAGCCCGAGGGCGGCGCGCAGCGGCGTCCGATAAGTTGTCGGTATGACGCCCGACCCCGCTCGGCCCTTCGGCCGGCTGATCACGGCCATGGTGACTCCCTTCTCCGCGGACGGCTCGCTCGACACGGACGGGGCCGCCGCCCTTGCCACCTATCTGGTCGACGAGCAGCGTCACGACTCCCTCATCCTCAGTGGCACCGGCGGCGAGTCGCCGACCACGACCGATGCCGAGAAAGAGACGCTCATCCGGGTCGTCGCCGAGGCGGTCGGGGACCGGGTGCGGATCATCGCGGGTGTGGGCACCAACAACACCGCCCACACCGTCGAGCTGGCCCGAGCTGCGGAGAAGGCGGGGGCGCACGGGTTGCTCGTCGTCACGCCGTACTACAACAAGCCGCCGCAGGCCGGGCTGCTGCACCACTTCACCACCGTCGCGGACGCCACCGGGCTGCCGGTCATGGCGTATGACGTGCCGCACCGGACCGGGGTGCCGATTGCGACCGAGACGATGATCCGGCTCGCCGAGCACGCCCGGATCATCGCGGTGAAGGACGCTAAGGGTGACGTCGCGGCCAGCGCGGACGTGATGCGGCGGACCGATCTCGCCTACTACGCCGGCGAGGACGCGTCCGTGCTGCCCTGGCTCGCGGTCGGGGCGGTCGGCGTCGTCGGCACGTCGACCCACTTCATCGGGGCGAAGACCAAGGACATGATCGAGGCGTACGAGCGTGGCGACGTCGCCGGAGCTCTCGCCTTGCACCAGCTGCTGCTGCCGCTGTTCACCGGCATCTTCCGCACGCAGGGCACGATCCTCGTGAAGGCCGGCCTCAAAGAGCTGCGGCTTCCGGCCGGTCCGGTGCGACCGCCGCTGGTCGACGCCACCGCAGCGGAACTGAACCAACTGCGCCAGGACGCCACGGCGGCCGGCGTGGACCTCTGACACCAACGGAAAGACACACATGAGCCAAGCGCACGCAGAGCTGGATCCGCCCCCGCCGCTCGCGGAGGGCGCCCTGCGCGTCATGCCGCTCGGTGGACTTGGCGCCATCGGCCGCAACATGACGGTCTTCGAGTACGACGGCAAGCTGCTGATCGTCGACTGCGGCGTCCTGTTCCCCGACGTGGAGCAGCCGGGCGTCGACCTGATCCTGCCCGACTTCGCGCCGATCCTGGACCGGCTCGAAGACGTGCAGGCCATCGTGCTCACCCACGGGCACGAGGACCACATCGGCGCGGTGCCCTACCTGCTCGCCCACAAGCCGGACATCCCGCTGGTCGGTTCCGAGTTCACGCTGGCGCTGGTGGAGGCGAAGCTGGCGGAACGGCGCTTGGACCCGTACACATTGACCGTCCGTGAGGGTGGGAAGGAACGGCTCGGACCGTTCGAGTGCGAGTTCTTCGCGGTGAACCACTCCATCCCGGATGCGCTGGCCGTGGCGGTGCGCACGCCGGCGGGCCTGGTGCTGCACACTGGTGACTTCAAGATGGACCAGGTGCCGCTGGACGGCCGGATCACCGACCTGGCCGGCTTCGCGCGGCTCGGCGCCGAGGGCGTGGACCTGCTGCTGTCGGACTCCACCAACGCGGAGATCCCCGGCTTCGTCACCCCGGAGCGCGACATCGGCCCGGTGCTGAACTCCATCTTCGCTAAGGCTTCCGGCCGGGTCATCGTGGCGAGTTTCGCCTCGCACGTGCACCGGGTGCAGCAGGTCATGGACGCCGCCTACGAATACGACCGCAAGGTGGCCCTGATCGGCCGCTCGATGGTCCGCAACATGGGCATCGCCCGCGACCTGGGCCTGCTGCGCATCCCGGACGGCCTGATGGTCGGCCTGGACGAGGCGACGAACTTGCCGCCGGACGAGATCGTCTTCATGTCGACGGGTTCGCAGGGTGAGCCGATGAGCGCGCTGGGTCGCATGTCGACCGGCGACCACCGGCACATCACCATCGCCCCCGGCGACACGGTCGTGCTGGCCAGCTCGCTGGTGCCGGGCAACGAGACCTCGGTCTACCGGGTCATCAACCAGCTGGCGCGCGCCGGTGCGACGGTCGTGCACAAGGACACCGCCAAGGTGCACGTGTCCGGCCACGCGCCCGCGGGGGAGCTGCTCTACCTGCTCAACGTCGTGCGCCCGAGCAACCTGATGCCCGTGCACGGCGAGTGGCGGCACCTGCGTGCCCACGCCCAGCTCGGCATCGAGTCCGGTGTGGCACCCGATCGGGTGGTCCTCTGCGAGGACGGCGACGTCGTCGACCTGATCGAGGGGCACGCCCGGCACGTGGGCCGGGTCAAGAGCCGCTATGTGTACGTGGACGGCCTCGCCGTGGGCGACGTGAGCGAGTCCCTGCTGACCGAGCGGCGCATCCTCGGCGACGGCGGCTTCATCTCCGCCACCGTGGTCATCGACTCGGTCACCGGCAAGGTGGTCGGCGAGCCCACCGTCATGGCGAAGGGCTTCTCCGAGGACCCGGCGGCGTTCGATCCGGTGCTGCCGTTACTGACCGCCGCCCTGGACCGGTCGGCCGAGGAAGGCATCACGGACACCCACCAGTTGCAGCAGATCGTGCGTCGTACGGTGGGCCGCTGGGTCAACGACGCGTACCGCCGCCGCCCGATGATCGTCCCCACTGTCGTGGAGGTCTGACAATTATTTGAACCGTTCCGCGCTCCCCTTCGTATCGATGGGCACGGTGCCGCCCCCACGGCACCGCGATGCGAGGGGAGTTTGCGAATGCAGCGCAGAACGGTGGTCGCGATCGCGGCGACGGTAACGGCAGCGGGAGCGGCGGTGGCTTTCACCCTGCCGTCCATGGCGGGTACCCAGCCGTCACAGCGCCCTGCCGCGAAGCCCGCGAGTGCAGTGGCTCCGCAGCTGCTTGCCGCGATGAAGCGCGACCTCGGCCTCAACGCCGACCAGGCCACGGCACGACTCGCCCGGGCCAAGTGGGCCAGCGGCGTGAGCGCCCAGCTCCGCGGCACCGCCGGTGACTCGTACGGCGGCGCGTGGCTCGGCAAGGACGGCAACACGCTGAACATCGCCATCACCGACGCGAGCCTGGCCCCGAAGGTCCGCGCCGCCGGTGCCGAGCCCAAGCTGGTCAAGCGCAGCGTCGCCCAGCTCGACTCGGCCAAGCGGGCACTGGACTCGGCCGCGACGAAGTCGGACCGCGACCTGCCCGGCTGGTACGTGGACGTGGCGGCGAACGAGGTCGTCGTGCAGGCGTTGCCGGGCGACTCCCGTAAGGCCCGGGCCCTCGCCGCGGACGCCGGCATCCCGAGCTCGGCGGTCCGCGTCGTGACGGTGAAGTCGTCGCCGAAGCCGCTGGCCGACGTGATCGGCGCGCAGCCCTACTTCATCGGCCAGGCCCGTTGCTCGATCGGGTTCGCGGTCGAAGGCGGCTTCGTCACCGCGGGTCACTGCGGCGCCGAGGGCACGCAGACCCGGGACCTGGACGGCCAGGCGCAGGGCCAGGTCGTGGACTCGGTCTTCCCGGGCAACTCTGACCTGGGCTTCGTGCAGACCGGCGCGGATGTGCAGCTGCAGCCGTTCGTGGACGACTTCAACGGCAACGCGCTGCCGGTCGGCGGTTCGACCGAGTCGCCGGTGGGCGCCGCGGTGTGCCGTTCCGGTTCGACGACCGGCACGTTCTGCGGCACCATCCTGGCGAAGAACCAGACGGTGAACTACCCGGAGGGCGCGGTCACCGGCCTGACCCGTACGGACGTCTGCGCCGAGGGTGGCGACTCCGGCGGCCCGTGGCTCTCGGGCGACCAGGCGCAGGGTGTCACCTCGGGTGGCTCCGGCGACTGCACGGTCGGCGGCGAGACCTTCTTCCAGCCGGTTAACGAGATCCTCGAGCGCAACAACCTCTCCCTGCTGACCACGGGCGGTCAGGGCGGCGGTAACCAGCAGGGCGGCGGCCAGGACCAGGGCGGCAACGACCAGGGCAACGGCGGTCAGGACAACGGCGGCCAGGACAACGGCGGTCAGGACAACGGCGGCCAGGACAACGGCGGTCAGGACAACGGCCAGGACCAGGGCGGTAACGAGCAGGGCGGTCAGGACCAGCAGGGCGGCAACGACCAGCAGGGTGGCAACGACCAGCAGGGCGGCCAGAACCAGCAGGGCGGCAACGACCAGCAGGGCGGCCAGAACCAGCAGGGCAACGGCCAGAACCGCGGTGGGAAGCAGCGCAGCCACGCCTGATTCTTCCCGCCTGGAACGTGCTGCCCGCGCAGGTCATCCTCCGACCTACGCGGGCAGCACTGTGTCGATAGCGTGCTAGGCGTGGGGTATCAGTTGCTGATCGTGCTCGCTGTCGCGACGCACTACGCCTTCATCGCGTTCGGTGTCTTCGGCGGCTTCCTCGCCTGGCGCTGGCCCCGGCTGATCTGGTGGCAGGCCGCGGACGCGCTCTGGCTGTTCATCATCGTCGTGTCGAACCTCTACTGCCCGCTCACCTGGATCGAGGACCGGTCCCGGGAGCGCCTGGGCAAGCCGGCGCTGGACGGTGGCTTCCTTGACAACCATGTCGCCGGGATCTTCTACCCCGCGGGCTACGAGCGGGTGGCGCAGATCGTGGTCGCCGTGCTGGTGCTGACCTCGTGGGTCGGGTTCGCGCTACTTCAGCGCCGCAACCGCCTCCGCAAGCTCGACACCGGTGGCGATGCCGCAGATCAGCACCTGGTCTAGCTGGTCGGGCGTGACGCCGTGCTCGAAGTCGGCACCCACCTCGCCGACCACCCGGACCACGCCGTCGTCGCTGGTGTGCACGTACGCCTTGGGCCAGAGCCGGTCGTGGTTCCAGGCGTTGCAGAACGAATACAGCTGGGGCACGTCGTCGGTGCTGAACTCGGTCTGAGTCAGCGCCCTGACCTGGAAGATCTCGTTGTTCTTGCCGAGCCGGAAGAAGTAGATCAGGCAGCCCTGCCAGTTGCCGCCGATGTCGCCGTCGTCGTCGACGAAGTGGGCGAACTCGCGGGCGGTGAGGGCCGAGATGATCAGCTCGTCGCTGAGCGGCTGTAGGGACGCGGGCATGGTCTCGATCTTATCGGTGGAAAAAGCGAAACCTGGTCACGGTGCGGCGTAACGCCCGGCGGGCGCTGCAAGGTTACGGTGCTTTCATGGCGGGCCGTACTCCTCCGGCGAGCCGGGGCCGTGCCGCGTCCAAGGGCGGCGCCGCGTCGGCGCGTGCCCGGCAGCCCGGAAAACAGCCGGTTCGCAAGGCCGCAGCCGCGCCGGCACGCAAGCCAGCGCCGCGTAAAGCCACTCCGGCCCGGGCCCGGGCCCGCGCCCGCAGCGCCACCCAGGCCCGCCCGAGCGTGGGTTCGGCGCTCGCCACCGGCGCCGGTCGCGGCGCCCGCGCCGTCTGGATGGGTGTCGCCCACGGCGTCGGCTGGGCCGCGCGTGGTGTCGGCCGGCAGGCAGCCACCGCCAAAGAGATCGACCCCGAGCACCGGCGCGACGGTGCCGGCCTGCTCATGCTCGGCTTCGCCATCCTCGTCGGTGTCGCGGTGTGGGCCGACGCGGCCGGCCCGGTCGGCACCTGGCTCGCCGACGCGGTCCGACTCTTCCTCGGCGGCCTGGGCATTCTGCTTCCGCTGCTCCTGCTGTACGGGGCCATCCGCTTCATGCGTAAACCCGCCGACCCTGAACACCGGGGCCGGTCGGTGGTGGGCTGGACCGCCCTGGTCGTCGCCACCGCGAGCCTCCTGCACATCTCCCGGCAGCCCACCGACGACGTCGAGCTGACCAACTCCGGTGGCCTCCTCGGGTTCGGTGTCGGGGCGCTGCTCGAACGGGCGGTGACCGGCTGGGTCGCCGTACCGTTGCTGATCCTGCTCTTCGTTTTCGGTCTGTTGGTCATCACCGCGACGCCGATCAACAAGATTCCCGAGCGGTTCCTGCTGCTGGTCGACCTGTTGGCGGGCCGCCCGTCAGCCCAGTCGCCGGTGCTCGACGCCCCCGACCTGGACCTGGAGCTGGACGAGGACGAGCCGGAACCAGCCCCGACCCGACGGCCGGCTCGCCGCCGGCAGGGCTCGCTCGCCGACATCGGCCTCGGCCCGGACGAGGGTGCGGGGGAGGGCGACGGCGAGATCCTGCACGACACGGTCGCCCTGCCGCGCGGTGCCAAGCTGCCGGCCAGCCGGGCGCCGGAGCCGCCGGAGCACTCGGCGCTGCCGACCCGCGCCGAGCAGCTGGAGATTTCCTCGGTGCCGGGGGACTACCGGTTGCCGCCGCCGAACCTGCTCGGCAAGGGCAGCGCCCCGAAGACGCGCAGTCGGGCCAACGACGAGATCATGGCGGCGTTGACCGGCGTTTTCGAGCAGTTCAACGTCGATGCCCAGGTCACCGGTTTCACCCGGGGGCCGACCGTGACCCGCTACGAGGTCGAGGTCGGTTCAGGCGTCAAGGTCGAGCGCATCACCCAGCTCTCCCGCAACATCGCCTATGCGGTCAAATCGCCTGATGTGCGGATCTTGTCGCCGATTCCCGGCAAGAGTGCGGTCGGCGTGGAGATCCCGAACACCGACCCGGAAAACGTCTCCCTCGGCGACGTCCTGCGCTCCCGCGCCGCCACCGCCGACCACCACCCGATGCTCGTCGCGCTCGGCAAGGACATCGAAGGCGGCTTCGTCGTCGCCAACCTCGCCAAAATGCCGCACATCCTCATCGCGGGCGCCACCGGCGCGGGCAAGTCCTCCTGCCTCAACTCCCTGCTGGTATCCCTGCTGACCCGAGCCACCCCCGACGAGGTACGGCTGCTGCTGGTCGACCCCAAGCGGGTGGAGATGACCGCGTACGAGGGCATCCCGCACCTGGTCACACCGATCGTCACCAACCCCAAGAAGGCGGCCGACGCCCTCGAATGGGTCGTCCGCGAGATGGACATGCGCTACGACGACCTCGCCGCCAACGGGGTACGCCACGTCGATGACTTCAACCGCAAGGTCCGCTCCGGGGAGATCGTCGCCCCGCCCGGCGTCGACCGGGTCATGAAGCCGTACCCGTATCTGTTGGTGATCGTCGACGAGCTCGCCGACCTGATGATGGTGGCGCCGCGCGACGTGGAGGATTCGGTCGTCCGGATCACCCAGCTGGCCCGTGCGGCCGGCATCCACCTGGTGCTAGCCACCCAGCGGCCCTCGGTCGACGTGGTGACCGGCCTGATCAAGGCCAACGTGCCGTCCCGGCTGGCGTTCGCGACCAGCTCGCTGGCCGACTCCCGGGTCATCCTCGACCAGCCCGGCGCCGAGAAGCTGCTGGGCCGCGGCGACGGGCTGTTCTTGCCGATGGGCGCCTCCAAGCCGGTCCGCATCCAGGGCGCCTGGGTGGACGAGAAAGAAATCAACGACGTCGTCAAGTTCTGCAAGGAACAGCGCGAACCCGAGTTCCGCGAAGACGTCACCGCCCCGGCGGCCAGCAAGAAAAAGGACATCGACGAGGAGATCGGCGACGACCTGGACGTGCTGCTCCAGGCGATCGAGCTGGTCGTCACCTCGCAGTTCGGCTCGACGTCGATGCTGCAGCGCAAGCTGCGGGTCGGCTTCGCCAAGGCCGGCCGACTGATGGACCTGATGGAGACCCGCGGCATCGTCGGCCCGTCCGAAGGCTCCAAGGCTCGCGAAGTCCTCGTGAAACCGGACGAGCTGGAAGCGACGCTCGCCACACTCCGCCTGGACGACTGAGCCCGGCCTGCCGGTAACCTTGGCGGGTGTCCGTGACTCCTCCGCCCCGCCGTGTAGCTCTCCTCACCCTCGGTTGCGCCCGCAACGAGGTCGATTCCGAGGAGCTCGCTGCGCGCCTCGACGCCGGGGGGTGGCAGGTCAGCACCGACGCCGAGGGCGCCGACGTCGTGGTCGTCAACACCTGCGGCTTCGTCGAGAAAGCCAAGCAGGACTCCATCGAGACCCTGCTCGCCGCCGCTGACACCGGTGCCAAGGTCGTCGCCGCCGGCTGCATGGCCGAGCGGTACGGCCGGGAGCTGGCCGACAGCCTGCCCGAAGCGCAGGCCGTCCTCGGCTTCGACGACTACACCGACATCGCCGCCCGGCTCGACGGAGTCATGGCCGGGGAGAAGTTCGATGCACACACCCCGCGGGACCGCCGTGAACTGCTGCCGCTGACCCCGGTGCACCGGCAGGCCGCCAAGGTGGTCGTCCCCGGGCACGCCACCGTCGACGAGCACACGCCGGCCCACCTGCGCAAAGTCCTGCGCCGCCGGCTCGACACCGGCCCGGTCGCCAGCCTCAAGCTCGCCAGCGGCTGCGACCGCCGCTGCTCGTTCTGCGCGATCCCGGCCTTCCGTGGCGCGTTCGTCTCCCGCGACCCGCAAGAGCTGCTCGCCGAGGCGGAATGGCTGGCCGGCACGGGCGTCCGCGAGCTGGTGCTGGTCAGCGAGAACAGCACCTCCTACGGCAAGGACTTCGGCGACCCGCGGGCGCTGGAAAAGCTGCTGCCCCAGCTCGCCGCGGTCACCGGCATCGTCCGGGTCCGTGCGAGCTACCTGCAGCCCGCCGAGACCCGGCCCGGGCTGGTGGAGGTCATCGCGACCACGCCGGGCGTCGCCGCGTACTACGACCTGTCGTTCCAGCACTCCAGCGAGCCCGTGCTGCGCCGGATGCGCCGCTTCGGGTCGACCGAGCGGTTCCTGGAGCTCCTCGCCTCGGCGCGAGCCCTCGCCCCCGGAGCGGGTGCGCGGAGCAACTTCATCGTTGGCTTCCCCGGCGAGACCAAGCAGGACGTCGACGAGCTGGTCCGGTTCCTCACCGACGCGCGGCTCGACGCCATCGGCGTCTTCGACTACAGCGACGAGGACGGCACCGAGGCCGTCGGTCTGCCCGACAAGGTGCGCGAAGACACCATCAAGCGACGGTACGCCCGGATCAGCGACCTCGCCGACGAGCTGTGCGCCCAGCGCGCCGAAGACCGCCTCGGATCCATTGTCGAAGTCATGGTCGACACCGTGGACGAGGGTGAGATCGAAGGCCGCGCCGAGCACCAGGCGCCCGAGGTCGACGGCTCGACCACGCTGGTCGCCGGCGACGCCGGAGTCGACCTGGCCGCTCTCCGCCCGGGCGACTTCGTTCGGGCCCGGGTCACGGCCACCGAAGGCGTCGACCTGATCGCCGTCCCGGTCGAGATGATCTCGGCTGCCTCCCGCCCGGTCTCCCCGGCGGGCGCGGTCTCTGTGCAGACGGTGGCGACCGCGCCATGACCGACGAGCCGGTGCCGGTCGCCGTCCCCCGGCGCGTCCCGCTCAACAACCCGGCCAACATGCTCACCGCCGCTCGGATCGTGCTCGTCCCCGTCTTCGTCGTTTTCACGGTGATCTCGGAGACGGCCGGTAACGGCTGGCGCATCATTGCCTGCCTGACCTTCTGCGTGGCGTCCGCGACGGACTTCGCCGACGGCTGGATCGCCCGCAGATACCAGCTCATCACCTCGTTCGGCAAGGTTGCGGACCCCATCGCCGACAAGGCCCTCACCGGCAGCGCGCTGATCCTGCTGTCCGCGTACGACCGGCTGTCGTGGTGGGTGACTGGGCTGATTCTCGCCCGCGAGTGGGGCGTGACCGCGCTGCGGTTCTGGGTCATCCGGTACGGCATCATCCCGGCCAGCCGCGGCGGCAAGCTCAAGACAGCCCTGCAGATCCTGGCGATCGCCTGGCTGCTCTGGCCGGTGCCGGCGCCGTTCGACGCGGTGGGCACGTGGCTGATGGTGGCGGCGCTGCTGATCACGCTGATCACCGGGGCGGACTACGTGCTGCAGGCAATGCGGATCCGCCGGGATGCGCTCCGGGCCGGTCCTGGCCTGTCCTGACCGGTCTTCGACCGGTTCGGCCGGTCCTGACTCGCGGGGTCTCGCACGGGTGACATTCTCGGCTTCTGCGCGGGGACTGCTGCGCTGCTGCGGAACGAGGGGGACATGGACATCGGGGTAGCCGCGGCTGCGGTCGTGCACGCACTCGTGGACCGCGGGGAGACGCTGGCGGTGGCGGAGTCGCTGACCGGCGGGCTGCTGGCGGCCACCGTGGTCGAGATACCCGGAGTCAGTGCCGTGTTCCGTGGCGGCCTGGTCGTGTATGCCACTGAGCTGAAGCACTCGCTGGCGGGCGTACCCGAGAAAATGCTGGCGGATCGCGGCCCGATCGACCCGGACGTGGCCTGGGCTCTCGCCGAAGGAGCGCGGAGCCGGTGTGGTGCCGACTGGGGTCTGGCGACGACCGGCGTTGCCGGGCCGGAGCCGCAGGACGGCAAGCCGGTCGGCATGGTGTTCGTCGCTGTCGCCGGACCCGCCCGCACGCAGGTCCGGCAGCTGAAGCTGACCGGTTCGCGGGCCGACATCCGGCACGAGACGATCACCTCGGTGCTGGCGCTGCTCGTCGACGAACTTCGCCAGCCAGCCCATCCATCGGCACCGTCATGATCACTTCAGCGGCCGTGTCGCGACCCTGACCGTTCTCGGCCCTCGGCGGAATTCGGCGGGGCGGGATGTCGGCGTCGCTCGCACCGGGTACGGTTGCGGGAAGCCTCCGGCGGCTGCCGGCGGCCTCGCCGCAGGAGGAGGTGCCATGGTCCTGCTACGCCGGGTAATCGGTGACGCACTGCGGGCGCGCAGACAGGGACAGCACCGCACGCTGCGTGAGGTGTCAACCGCTGCCAACGTGAGCCTCGGATATCTCTCCGAGATCGAACGAGGCCAGAAGGAAGCATCCAGCGAACTGCTCGCCGCGATCTGCGAAGCGCTCGGCGCGCGCCTCTCCGAGGTCTTGGGCGAGGTGAGCGACACGCTGGCACTCGCCGAAGGCATGACAGGTGTGCTCGTGCCCGTCGACCCGGCCGCGGCCCGCACGAGCGGACCGGCCGCCGCTGCTCAGGCTGCCGGAGCACAGGCCGTCGCCGGGACGAGAGTCAAACAGCAGGCGAAGGAAGCCTCGCCGGTGCGCCAGGTCACGACCGACGGCACCGTCTCGGTCTCCGTCCACCAGGACAATCCGCTCAAGGCCACCCTGCGCACCCGCCGCAAGCGCGAGCGCGACGTCAGCTACGCGGCCTGACCGCCCGATCCACGGCTCGATCACGCAGCCTGCCCGCTCGGGGCAGAGCAGCGTATCGCTGGCTGCCCAGCCCGTGCCGCATGATCACCCTGGAGCCGGTGGCGGGTCATTTCCTGCCACGTGGCGTGATCGTTCGGGGACCCGCGGCGTCGCCGGAACGCGGATCGGCGCGTAGCCTCGGACGTGGGGGAAGCTCCTGGAACACCCTGAGATCCCCCCGAGGTCACGTGACGCCGGTGGCGAAGAGCTGACACGATGGAGCCCGCGCCATCGTGAAGACCCCTCGGGCCCGCGTCGGTGGCGCGTCAGATGCAGCGACATTGAGGGGATACCGCGGATATGGCGAACCCGTTCGTCAAGGGCTATCGATACATGATGGCGCTCTTCGGCGCGAAGATCGACGAGTACGCCGATCCCAAGGTGCAGATCCAGCAGGCCATCGAGGATGCCCAACGGCAGCACCAGGCGCTCGTGCAGCAGGCTGCGGCAGTGATCGGCAACCAGCGCCAGCTCGAAATGAAGCTGTCGCGGCAGATGTCCGAGGTCGAGAAGCTGCAGGGCATGGCCCGCCAGGCCCTCGTCCTGGCCGACCGCGCCCGTTCCGGCGGCGACGAGGCCGAGGCCCAGAAGTACGAGGCCACGGCGCAGACGCTCGCCACCCAGCTCGTCTCCGGCGAGCAGTCGATGGAAGACCTCAAAACCCTGCACGACCAGGCGCTCGGCGCCGCCGGGCAGGCCCGCAAGGCGGTCGAGAACAACGCGATGGTGCTGCAGCAGCGCATCGCCGAGCGGTCCCGGCTGCTCAGCCAGCTCGAGCAGGCCAAGATGCAGGAAACCGTCGCCAAGTCGCTCGAATCGATGTCGTCCCTGGCCGCGCCGGGCAACACCCCGTCGCTGGACGAGGTCCGCGACAAGATCGAACAGCGTTACGCCAACGCCATGGGCCGGGCCGAACTCGCCTCCAACTCGGTCGAGGGCCGCATGCTCGAGGTGCAGAAGTCGAGCCTCGACCTGGCCGGCTCGTCCCGCCTCGAGCAGATCCGCGCCAGCATGGCCGGCGACAAACTCGGTGCCACCCCGGCACAGCCCGCGGTCGAGCAGACCCCGGCCGCTGACCCGGCCGGCGTCGCCCGCCTCGACGAGATCCGGGCCAGCATGAACAAGCGTGGAGACGCGTCGGCCGCGGGCTAGTCGGCCGGACGAGCGGAGAGGGAGCGGACGGTGGACGAGCGGACCAGACACTTCCGGCGGCTCAAGCGGCTGCGGGGCGCGGCGCGGCGCTGGAGTGTCATCGGCGGCGGGCTGACGGCCGCGACCGCGGTACTCACCCCGTACGCGGGGATCGGGATCGCGGATGCCGCCTGGGCCGCGTCCGCCGGAGCGTCGGTCGCGCTGGCCTGGTGGCGCTGGAGCGACCACCGGCAACTCGCCGCGGTGGAGCCGCCGCCCGCGCCGCCACCCGCACTGCCGGGCCACCGCCTGGTCGCCGCGGTGGAACGCTTCCCGGCCGGGCGTCAGGTTCTCCAGGAGGTACGCCGCCAGCGCAACCGGTACGCCGTCCGCGGCTCCGCTGTGGCGCAGGCCTGGGACCGGCTGGATCGCGCATCCATCACCCTCGGAGGCCTGACCGGACGACTGACCGGCCCCGGCGAGGGCGCGGTCCTCGAAGCCGCGACGGCCGAACACTGGCTTCGTGACCTGGGTCAGCGAGTGGCTAGCGTCGAACGTGCCCTGCCCCTGACCCCGGCGGAAAATCGCGCCACCCTCGAACAGTCGCACATCTCCCTGTCGGACCAGTTCACCGCGGGCGTGACCGCCTACGAGCGGCTGGTCGCCGCGGCAGCGAGCTACGTTGCCGAGGACGGGCACCCGATCGCCGGGCAGCATCCGGGCCTGACCGGTCTCATCGACGCGACCGACCGGCTCCGCGGACTCGCCGAGGGCCTGTCGGAACTGAAGCGGCCGCCCGCCCCCGCGGCTTGAGTCAGTCAGGGCTTGGGTTGGCAGTGTGGGCACCAGTAGGTGACCCGCTCGTCCTGTTCCGCTTTCTGGACGGCAGCGCCGCAGCGGCGGCAGGGTTGGGCTCTGCGGCCGTACACATAGCTGGTTTGGCCTCGGCGCAGTGAGCCGGTGGTCGTCTGCGTCCAGCGGCCACGGTTCGACGCCACGAGTTTTTGGGCCAGGGTGACCGTGGCGGTGAGGTCGGGGACGTCGGCGACCGGAGTCCAGGGCCAGAGGCCGCGCAGGAACAGGGTTTCCGCCTTGTAGAGGTTGCCGACCCCGGCCAGGTTGCGCTGGTCGAGCAGCGCCGCGGCGATGCTGACGTCCGGCTTGGCGGCGATGCGGCGGACGGCCTCTGCCGGGTCCCAGTCCGCGCCCAGCAGATCGGGACCGAGGTGGCCGACCAGGGTGTCTTCCTCCGCGGTCGGCACCAGAGAGAGCTCGTGCAGGTGGTAGCCGACCGCCGCGGAACGCTTCGACTTCAGCACCACGCGGATCAGGTGCGCGGGTCGGCCGGTCCAGCGTTCCCCCGGGGCGTACGCCCGCCAGGCGCCATCCATGCGCAGATGCGAGTGCAGGGTCATGGCCTCGTCAGCGTGGGTCAGCCGGAGCAGGAGGTGCTTGCCGCGGCTGGCCGACTCGGTGACGGTCCACCCGGCCAGGTCGGTGGTGGCGAGGGCGGGCACCCGGAAGTCCGACCCGGTGAGCACGTCGCCGGTGAGGGCGCGCTCCAGGACGCGGGCAGTGTTCCAGACGGTGTCACCCTCGGGCATGCCTTCCATCCTGCCCTGAGCCGCGCTCGGCAATCCTGAGGCGGCCGGCACACGTCGAGCCGGCCAGCAAATGCCGGGTTGGTCAGCGTTCGGCGACGCGGACCACGTCGCCGGGGCGGACCGAGAGGACGACGACCGCGCGGCCGCCGTTGACCGCGATGGCGACCCGACCGGCCGAGTCTTCATAGACGATCAGTTCGCCGGGACCGGCTTCGCCGAAGGTCTGTGCCCGGCGGGCCTTGACGCCGCAGACCACCAGATCCGGGCCGAGGCCGGACAGCATCGTGCCGCCCGCGGCGAGCTGGACGTTGCCGAACCGGTCGACCGTGACCACCTCGGCTTCGATCCAGCCGTCGCCCAGCGCGACGATCGGGTCAGGCAACCGGACCACCGACTTCGCATCGATGGTCGGCCCGGCCTCGGTCAGCGGTGCGCCGAGGGCGAGCCGGGCCGCCACCGGCGAGAAGATGTCGCGGCCGTGGAACGTCCGCGAGACGTCGCCGAGGAACCAGTCGGTGTTGGTCAGCTCGACCACCGTGTCCAGTCCGCCCAGCGCCTCGGCCGCCCACACCAGCAGGCCGTTGTCCGGGCCGACGAGCAGGCCGTTCGGGGTCTCGATGGCTATCCCGCGGCGCTCGGTGCCGACGCCCGGGTCGACCACGGCAACGTGCACCGACGGCGGCAGGTGCGGCGCCGTCTGCGCCAGCACCGCGGCACCGCGGGCGACGTCGGCCGGCGGCACGTGATGGGTGACGTCGATGACACGTACGGCGGGAGCGAAACGCGCGATCACCCCGTGGCAGGCGGCGGCGAATCCGTCGAAGGTGCCGTAGTCGGTGGTGAGGCTGATCCATCCATAGGTGCCCATGGAAGTTACGTTACTGCCCCGGCACGCTGGGTGTGCGCCGGGTCCGACGGGCGCGTCGCGCCATCTGGCAGGGTTGATCCATGCGTCTCGTCATCTTCACCGAACCTCAGCAGGGCGCCACCTACGACGACCTGCGCCGGGTGGCCCAGTTCGCCGAGGAGGCCGGATACGACGGCTTCTTCCGCTCCGATCATTACCTCGCGATGGGCACCGATGGGCTGCCCGGGCCGACCGACGCGTGGGTGACGCTGGCCGGCCTCGCCGTGCAAACCTCCCGGATCCGGCTCGGCACCCTGGTCACCTCCGCGACGTTCCGGCTGCCCGGCCCGCTGGCGGTCAGCGTCGCCCAGGTCGACGCGATGAGCGGCGGACGGATCGAGCTCGGCCTGGGCGGCGGCTGGTTCGAGGCGGAGCACACCGGTTACGGCATCCCGTTCCCGCCGCTCGGCGAACGTTTCGACCGCCTCGAAGAACAGCTCGAGATCATCACCGGCCTGTGGGCGACCCCGCAGGGCGAGAAGTACGACTTCGCCGGCAAGCACTACCAGGTCGCGAACTCGCCGGCGCTGCCGAAGCCGACCCAGTCCCCGCGCCCGCCGATCATCGTGGGCGGTGCGGGCAAGAAGCGCACGCCGGCCCTGGCCGCCAAGTACGCGGACGAGTTCAACACCCCGTTCGCGAAGCTCGCCGATCTGCCCGCCATGTACGACCGGGTCCGTACCGCCGCCCAGGTTGCCGGCCGCAGCACCCCGCTGGCGTTCTCGTCGGCTGCGGTCCTCTGCGTCGGCCGCGACGACGCCGAGGTGGCCCGCCGGGCCGCGGCGATCGGCCGAGACGTCGAGGAGATGCGCGGCAACGGCGGCATCGTGGGCACCCCGGACCAGGCGGTCGACATCATCGGCCAGTACGCGGACGCTGGCGCCTCGCGCATCTATCTGCAGACCCTGGACCTGAGCGACCTGCACCACCTCGAGCTCGTCGCCACCGCGGTAGCGCCGCAACTGTCCTGAGTGGAGGCAATGGGGCCCCGTTCGGGCGGTCAGGCCGGACGGGGCTGGTATGTCGCGGTTGGCGAGGCTGCCGAACGAGCTCGTAAACTCGCAAACCGTGGAAATCGTCACCGCACGCCTCCGCCTCCGCCGGCCGACCGTCGGCGATATCGACGCGATCTATGAAATTCACTACGACACTGAGGCGTGCCGGCACAACCCGTCCGACCTCCTCGCCGATCGCCCCGACGCCGAAGACCTGTACGCCCGCTGGGACGAGCACTGGCGCCGGCACAGCTTTGGCTACTGGGTGGTGACCGACCGAGCGGACAAGTCCACGCTGGGCTTCTGCGGCCTGAAGTTCGTGCGGTTCCGCGACCGGGAGGTGCTCAACCTCTTCTACCGCCTCGACCCGCGAGCTTGGGGCACCGGCACAGCCACCGAGGCGGCGACCGCCGTGGTGGAGTGGGCCGGGCAGCACTTGCCGGACTGGGCGATCATCGCCCGGGTCCGCCCCGAGAACGTTGCCTCCCAGACGGTGGCCCAGCGCGCAGGCCTCACCCGCGCAGAATCCCTCGACGGGCCCGGCGAGGACGGCCCCGACTGGATGTTTTCCCTCCGCTGGCCGCCCCCCACCCCCGCATGAAGCGGCCCGTCCGGCTCGCCTAAGACGCCGAGCCGTGCTTGCAGCGCCCGCGCGCTGTGCTTGCCGCGGGCCGAGCGGTGCTTGCCGCGGGCCGAGCCGTGCTTGCCGCGGGCCGAGCCGTGCTTGCCGCGGGCCGCCCCGCGTCTGCCGCCCTGCTCAGCCGCGGAGGCGCAGACCGCGGGGAGTGGCGCGGAAGCCCGCCGCCGTCAGCGCGTCCCGCAGCGGTGAGGAGTGCACCGATTCGCCGTCTGCGCGTTCCACCGACATTGCGCCGAGGGCGCCGGAACGCACCGAGCCGGCTAGGGCCTGGCCAGCCGCCACCAGCGCGTCGGTGTCGTCGGTGAAGGAGAGCAGGGTGCGACCGCCGCGTTCGACGTAGAGGATGAGGTCGCCGCCGACGAGGACGACGAGGGCGCCGGCTTTGCGGCCCGCGCGGTGACCGGTGGCCGGGGCGGTTTCGCCGTTACCGCTGTCGACGACTCGGTCCGGCCAGGGCAGTGCCGCGCCGTACGGGTTGGCCGGATCGGTGGCGGCCAGCACGACGGCGGTGCTGCCGGCGCGCTTGGTGAGCTCGGCGGGCTCGGCCAGGGCGCGGAGGCGGTCGACCGCGCCGGGCACCGCGAACTGGGCCGCGCCGAGTCCTTCGACGAAATAGCCGCGCCGGGCCGCGCCGCGTTCTTCGAGGGCGCCGAGGACCGGGTAGACGGCCGCGAAGCCTCCGACAACGCCCTCAGCCATGACCGCGCCGCGGGTGACGACGCCGTGGCGTTCGAGCAGAAGGTCGGCGAGGGCGGCGGCGCGTCTGGTCGGGTCGAGGTCGCGGTCGGGGAGGCGGGACCAGCGGCCGGCCATGGACGGTGGCCCACCGCGGGCGGGCATGACCGGGCGGCCGGGGCGGCGATAGCGGGTACGGGCCGGGGCGGCCTTGGCGCGGTGGGCGCCGCTGCCACCGAGCAGGGCGCGTACGGGGGCGAGGGTGTCGTTGGTGAGCTGGCCTGCCCAGACCAGGTCCCAGACCGCGGCGGCCAAGGCAGTGTCGTCGGTCGAGCCCACCCGATCGGAGAGGTTGCGGAAGAACAGCGCCTGTCCGTCCCCGAGGGCGTCGAGCACCGCCTGGTGCAGCGGAGTCAGCGCCATCTCGTCGTCCGGGGCGGGCAGCAGCAGCGGCGCGCTGTCGGCGTACGCGAGGGTGATCCAGCCGTCCCCACCGGTGATGCTGCCGGAGCCGGCCCACAGCACTTCGCCGCTGGCGCAGAGCTCGTCGAGCAGCGGCGGCGCATAGTCGGAGACTCGGGCGGGCAGGATGAGCCGCTCCCAGGCGGAGGCGGGAGCCGCGACGCCTTGCAGCTGCTCGATGCTGGCCGCGAGCGCGTCGACGCCGCGAGCGTTGCCGGCGATCTGGTGCCAGCGCGGCAGGAACGCGGCCAGGACCCGGGGCGGCACCGGCTCGATCTCGCGGCGGAGGGCGGCCAGGGATCGGCGGCGCAGCAGGCGAAGCACCTCGGCGTCGCACCACTCGGTGCCCGCGCCGCCGGGGGAGAACTCGCCGGAGACCACCCGGCCGGTGGCGCTGAGCCGCTTGAGGGCCTGTTCGACCACGAAAATGCCGAGGCCGAAGCGGGCGGCGCAGGTGGCTGCCGCGAACGGGCCGTGGGTGCGGGCGTACCGGGCGACGAGGTCGCCGAGGGGGTCGGTGACCGGTTCGAGGTAGGCCTCGGGCACGCCGACGGGCAGGGCGACGCCGAGCGCGTCCCGGTAGCGGCCGGCGTCCTCGACACCGATCCAGCGTTCCTCGCCGGCGATGCGCACCCGGATGGCGCGGCGGGCGGCGGCCAGCTCTTCCGCCCAGGCGGGGTCGACCGAGCGTGCGGTCAGTTCGTCCGGCGACAGGTCGCCCAGCAGGCGCAGCAGTTCGGCGGCGTCCTCGGCGTCGCGGGGCGAGCGTTGCGAGGTCAGCCATTGCAGCTGGCTCTCGCTTTCGGTGACGACCTCCGGGTCGAGCAGCTCGCGCAGGTCGACCCGGCCGAGCAGCTCGCCGAGCAGCGTGGAGTCCAGGGCGAGGGCGGCGGCTCGGCGCTCGGCCAGCGGTGCGTCGCCTTCGTAGAGGAACGCGCCGACGTAGCCGAAGAGCAGCGACCGGGCGAACGGCGACGGGCGTGGTGTCTCCGCTTCGACCAGGCGGACCTTGCGGCTGCCGAGCTCGCGCATGAGACCGACCAGGCCGGGCACGTCGAACACGTCCTGGAGGCATTCGCGGGCGGCCTCCAACGTCACGGGAAAGTCGGCGTACTCGCGGGCCACGTCGAGGAGTTGGGCTGAGCGTTGACGTTGCTGCCAGAGGGGCTGGCGGCGGCGCGGGTCGCGGCGGGGCAGCAGCAACGACCGGGCGGCACACTCACGGAAGCGGGAGGCGAACAGCGCGGAGGTGCCGACCGATTCCTCGACGATCTGCGCGATTTCCTCGGGGTCGAAGGCGACCAGGTCGGCGCCGGGGGGCTCCTCCGCGGTGTCGGGCAGGCGGATCACGATGCCGTCGTCGGAGGGCATGACCTGGCCGTCGACGCCGTACCGCTCGCCGAGGCGGCGGCCGATGGCGAGTGCCCAGGGTGCGTTGACCCGGGCGCCGAGGACGCAGTGGACGGTCATCCGCCAGTCGCCCAGCTCATCGCGGAAGCGTTCGACCACGATCGTCCGGTCGTCGGGCAGGCTGCGGGTGGACTCCTTCTGCTCCCGCAGATAGGCGACGAGGTTGTTGGCCGCCCACTCGTCCAGCCCGGACTCGCGTAATGAGGCGGTGGCGGTGTCGTCGCCGGCGCGGACCAGCCCGCGCAACCGGGCGCCAATGGCTCGGCCCAGCTCGATCGGGCGGCCGAGCGCGTCGCCTTTCCAGAACGGCATCCGCGCGGGCGCTCCGGGTGCGGGGGAGACCAGCACCCGGTCGGGCGTGATGTCCTCGATGCGCCAGGACGTGGAGCCGAGCAGGAAGACGTCACCGACGCGGGACTCGTAGACCATTTCCTCGTCGAGCTCGCCAACCCGGGAGGCACGCTCCGACCCGGCCAGGAACACGCCGAACATGCCGCGGTCCGGGATGGTGCCGCCGCTGGTGACGGCGAGTCGCTGCGCGCCGGGGCGGCCGGTGAGCTGGTCGGTCGTCCGGTCCCAGACCAGCCGCGGGCGGAGCTCGGCAAAGGCGGTGGAGGGGTAGCGCCCGGACAGCATGTCCAGCACCGCGTGCAGTGCGGAGTCGGGCAGCTCCGAGTACGGCGCGGAGCGGCGCACCAGGGCGGCCAGCTCATCGACGTGCCACTCGTCGAGGGCCACCATGGCCACGATCTGCTGGGCCAGCACGTCGAGGGGATTGCGCAGGTAGCGCAGCTCCTCGATGGAACCTTCACCCATCCGTTCGGCCACGACCGCGCAGGAGACGAGGTCGCCGCGGTGCTTCGGGAACACGACACCGCGGGAGATCGCCCCGACCTGGTGTCCGGCCCGGCCGATGCGCTGCAGCCCTGCGGAGACCGACGGCGGCGCTTCGATCTGCACGACGAGATCGACGGCACCCATGTCGATGCCGAGCTCGAGGCTGGAGGTGGCGACCACGGCGGGTAGCTGCCCGGACTTGAGGGCCTCTTCGATCTGCTTGCGTTCCTCACGGGAGACGCTGCCATGGTGCGCCCGGGCGACGACTGGCGGCGCGCCACCCGCCTCGCCGGACTGGGCCATGATCTGTGCGGGTGGCTTGGTCGCGGGTGCCGGCGCCCCTTCGGCGCGTTCGAGTGCCAGCTCGTTGATCCGTGCGCAGAGGCGTTCAGCGCCGCGCCGGGAGTTGGTGAAGACGATCGTGGACCGGTGCGCCTGGATCAGATCGAGCACCCGTTCCTCGACGGCGGGCCAAATCGACGGGGAATTGCGGCCTGCGCCCGGGTCGTCCGGATCGGTGGCGGGCTGCTCGTCGAGCCGGGTCATGTCCTCGACCGGGACCTCGACGCTGACCTCGATGGTCTTGGCACTCTTCGGCTGGACGATCTCGACGTCGTGGGCGCCGCCGAGGAACCGCGCGGTGTCCTCGATGGGGCGCACGGTCGCGGACAGTCCCACGCGCTGAGCCGGTCGGCCGAGGAGCGCGTCGAGGCGTTCCAGCGAGAGGGCCAGGTGGGCGCCGCGCTTGGTGGCAGCCACGGCGTGCACCTCGTCGATGATGACCGTCTCCACGCCGCGCAAAGACTCGCGGGCGGCGGAGGTCAGCAGCAGGAACAGCGACTCGGGCGTGGTGATGAGAATGTCCGGCGGGGTACGCGCGAAGCTGCGGCGCTCGTCGGCGGGCGTGTCGCCGGTGCGCATGCCGACGGTGATGTCGGGCGGCGGCACGCCGAGGCGCCCCGAGGCCTGTCGGATGCCGGTCAGCGGGGCGCGCAGGTTGCGCTCGACGTCGACCGCGAGCGCCTTGAGTGGGCTGATGTAGAGCACCCGGCAGCGGTGCTGGGGATTCTCCGGTGCGGTCTCGTGCGCGAGTCGGTCGAGCGACCACAGGAACGCGGCGAGGGTTTTGCCGGATCCGGTGGGGGCGACCACGAGTGCATTGCGGCCGGCGCCGATCGCTCGCCACGCGCCGGCCTGGGCAGCTGTGGGTGCGGCGAACGCCGCCTTGAACCACTCGCGGGTGGCGAGGCCGAACTGCTCCAGGACATCAGGCACGTTTCCCATGGTGCCCCGGGGGTGTGACAGAAATGCGCGGTCCGGACCAGCGGCTAATCGGACGTTGGACCACAGGCCGGACGCCGAGTCAGCGGACGGCCCGGACCGGACGGACCATGGTGCTGGTCCGGCGCGGTGCGGGACATTGAAGCCGATAGGAGGCGTCATGCTGACTCGTATCGTTGCGGCGCTCGCTGCGCTGGCCGCGGTGACGCTCACCGCATCCCCAGCCCAGGCTGCGGAGGCGGGTTATGTGCGCCTCGCGCACCTGTCGCCCGACACCCCGGCCGTCGACGTCTATCTCCGGTCCACCAGCGCGGCGGTCGATCCCCAACGATTCGACGGCGTTGCGTACGGCGCCATGTCCGACTACCTGCGCCTGCCCGCCGGCACCTACTCGGTGGCTATGCGCAAGGCGGGCGCTGCCGAGAGCACTCCGCCGGTGCTGACCACGCAGGTGACCGTCAAGGACGGCGCGGCGTACACGGTGGCGGGGGTCGGCCGGTATGCGGATCTGGGGCTGCGGGTGCTCGAGGACGATCTGCGGCTGCCAGGCGCGAACCAGTCCAAGATCAGGATCATTCAGGCTTCCGTACGCGCCCCCGTGCTCGATGTGGGCGGCGCCGACGGCAGGGTCATCGCCGACCGGGTCGCGTTCGCCACCACCACCGGCTATTCCGCGGTGCGCCCCGGACCCTGGACGGTCCAGGTGCAGCCCACCGGCGGCGGCGAGTCCAGCGACCTGCCGTGCACGCTCGGCGCAGGCAACGTCTACTCGCTGCTGGTGCTCGATGACGAGAACGGTGGCCTCAAACCCGAGCTGCACATCGACGCGGCCCGCCAGGGCGGAATCCCGCAGGGCGGCGTGGCTACCGGACGCGGCGGCACCGCGCCGGAAAGCCCGCTACCTGCGGCTTTGGTGCTGGCCGGGCTCGCAGCTGTGGGCAGTGCGGCCCTGGTGGTCGCGCTCAGGCGGCGATTCCCGACCCGCTGATGACGGTACGGGCGAAACTCCGCCGCGCGTTCCTACCGGCAGCGGTGTCGGCGCTGACGGCGGTCGTCGTCGGGGCGGGATACCTGGCGTGGCACAGTCGCCCCGCTGCCGCTCCTGAGGGCGTCGCGGTTGCTGTGCCCGTACCGTCAAATGACCCGGACCCCTTCGGGACCGCACGGCCGACAGCGAGCGGACCACCCACCCGGCTGCGGGTTGCGGCCGCGGGCATCGACACCGCGCTGGAAACCCTGCGGCTCGGCCCGGACGGCGAACTGGTGCCGCCCCGGGCCGACGACCGCGCCGGCTGGTACGCGGCCGGCACCGCGCCCGGCGACATCGGCCCGGCGGTCCTCGCCGGGCATGTCGATTCGGTCGACGGCCCGGCGGTCTTCTACCGGCTGCGCGAGATCCGGGTGGGTGACCGGATCGAGGTGACCCGCGGCGGCCGGAAACTCGTCTTCACCGTGACCGCGACAGCCTGGTATCCGAAGGATGCGTTCCCGGCCGAGCGGGTTTACGGTCCGACGCCGGACCGGCAGTTGCGGCTGATCACCTGCGGCGGTGTGTTCGACCGGAGTCTGCGGTCCTATCGGGACAATCTGGTGGTCTACGCGGCGACCGGGTGACGACGGTTCTCGCGGGGTAAGTGCACGACTATTCTTCTCGATGAAACGACGGGTGGGGGCCGATGGCGGTCAGGCGGATGCTCATCGCCGGTCGGTATCGTCTGCGCGAGCCGGTCGGCGTCGGCGGCATGGGTCGCGTCTGGGTCGCCCGGGACGAGATGCTCGACCGGGACGTGGCGGTCAAGGAGTTCGTCCCCCCGGAGTGGATGTCCGACGACGAGAAGTCCCGCCTGCGCATCCGCACACTGCGCGAGGCCCGCAGCGCGGCCCGGCTCAACCACCCGCACGTGGTCAAGATCTACGACGTGGTGCACGCCGTCGACCAGCCCTGGATCGTCATGGAGTACGTCCCGTCCCGCTCGCTGTACCAGGTGGTTCGCGAGGACGGGCCGTACTCGCCGCGCGGCGCCGCCCGGATCGGCCTCGACGTGCTGGAGGCCATCACCGCCGCGCACCGCGCGGGAGTCCTGCACCGCGACGTCAAGCCGCACAACGTCCTGATCGGCACCGACGGCCGGGTGGTCCTCACCGACTTCGGCCTCGCCACCTTCGTCGACGACGGCTCGGTGACCGGGCCCGGCCTCATCGTGGGCTCCCCGCAGTACGTGTCGCCGGAGCGGGCCCGCGACGGCGCGTCCACCGTGGAGTCGGACCTGTGGTCGTTCGGCGCCACGCTCTACACCGCGGTCGAGGGGCGTTCGCCGTTCGCCCGGGAAAGCGCGATGGCGACGCTGACGGCGCTCGCCACCGAGGAGCCCGACCCACCCACCCGGGCGGGACCGCTGGCTCCCGTGTTGCTCGGGCTGCTGCAGCGGGAACCGGGGGAGCGGCTGACCGGCGCGGAAGCGGCTCGCCGGCTGCGGGCTGTCGTCGCGGGTAGCGCCGTGCCGTCCCCACGGCGGGCTCCCGACGATGCGCCCGCGGCTCGGCACCGGGCTTCCTCGGCACCGACAGCGCGCGGCAGGGCTGCCCTGCCCTCCCAGCCTCCTGCGGTGGGCGGGACGCCGCGGCGGTCCCGATCACGGCTGCTGGTCGCTGGCGTCGCGGCCATGGCGTTGCTCGGTGCGGGCGGGGTCGCCACGGGTCTGTCCTTGCGGGACCAGAAAAGCGCCGCTCCGCATCGCTCGCCCAGCTCGACCAGCCCGGCCCCGGAGTCCGGTGCCGGGGGCGGCGCGGGTGGCTTCAGCCCCGTCGACTGCCTCGGCGCCACATCGACGACCGCCCGGCGCACGCCGCAGCCCGGGGCGAAGAAGCTGCGCGACGGCTGGGCGCTCTACCAGGGCTGGTCATATTTCACCGAGCGTGACTTTCATATCGCGGTGCCGGACGGCTGGACGTACGAAAGGATCGGCACGACGCTCTGCTTCCGCGACCCGCGCAACCTGCGGGTGCTGAGCATCGACCCGGCGCGCGACGCCAAAGGCGACCCGGTCAAGGCCTGCCGCGACGAGGCAGCCCGGCTGCGCGCCGCCGGCCGGCTACCCGGGTACGAACAGTTCGCCATCACCCGCGTACCCGCGCTGACCAGGGCCGCGGACTGGGAGTACGCCTACGACGCCCCGACCGGTGAGCGGATGCACGCCATGACCCGGTGGCTGGCGTCCGACGGCAGCGGATACGCCTTCGGTCTGCTGACCCGGGAACTCGACTGGCCGGCGAACTTCGCCACCTGGGGGATGATCGTCAGCACCTTCCATACCGACGGCTAGAAATATGGGTCAGTCGGTATGAACATATCGACGCCTGCCTCTGTAATGCTCGGCGTACCTGTCACCACACCCTCGGTGACGGCGAACCCGAGTCCCGCGGAGGACACCCGTGAGAGCACTCCCCCTGATCGGCGCGACGGCCCTGCTGCTCAGCATCGCCGCCGCGGCCCCGGCGCAGGCTGCCGCCGTGGCCGCGCCCGACATCCCGCTCGCCAACGTCAAGAACCACCTCACCCAGCTGCAGTCGATCGCCACCGCCAACGGCGGCAACCGCGCGCACGGTCGTCCCGGCTATCTGGCTTCGGTGACCTACGTCAAGGGCCTGCTCGACGCCGCCGGCTTCCAGACCACGCAGCAGTCCTTCACGTACGGCGGAGCGACCGGGTACAACCTCATCGCGGACTGGCCGGGCGGCGACACCAACGACACGCTGATGATCGGCGCGCACCTCGACAGCGTGACCGCGGGACCCGGCATCAACGACAACGGCACCGGCTCGGCCGCCAACCTCGAGGTCGCCCTGGCCGTGGCCCGCACCAACTTCCAGCCCACCCGGCACCTCCGGTTCGGCTGGTGGGGCGCCGAGGAGCTCGGCCTGCGCGGCTCGACCTACTACGTCAACTCGCTGAGCGCGGCCCAGAAGGCGGCCATCGGCGGATACCTCAACTTCGACATGGTCGGCTCACCCAACCCCGGCTACTTCCTCTACGACGGCGACAACTCCGACGGCACCGGGTCCGGCCCCGGCCCCGCCGGCTCCGCCGAGATCGAGGACACCCTCGAGGAATACTTCACCTCGATCAACGTCCCGGTCCGCGGCACCGACTTCGACGGCCGCAGCGACTACGGCCCGTTCATCGCCAACGGCATCCCCGCCGGCGGCATCTTCACCGGCGCCGAAGGCCGCAAGACCTCCGCCCAGGTGCAGCTCTGGGGTGGCACGACCGGCGCGTTCGACCCCTGCTACCACCGCGCCTGCGACACCATCACCAACGTCAACGACACCGCGCTGGACCGCAACTCCGACGCCATCGCGTACGCGGTCTGGAAGCTCGCCGACGACAGCGGCACCCCGCCACCCGGCGACACCGTGTTCAGCGACGACTTCGAAACCGCCAAAGGCTGGACCACCAACGGCGGCGGCGGCGACACGGCCACCTCCGGCGCCTGGCAGCGCGGTGACCCGGCTGCCACCTCCTCGGGCGTCGCCACCCAGCTCGGCACCACGGTGAGCGGCAGCAACGACCTGGTCACCGGCGCCACGGCCGGCAGCAGCGCCGGCGCCAACGACGTCGACGGCGGCGCCACGACGATCCGGTCACCCGAGATCACCCTGCCCACCGGCACGGTCTCGCTGTCCTTCTCCTGGTACCTCGCCCACCTCAACAACGCCACCAGCGCCGACTACTTCCGGGTCCGCGTGGTCGCCGGCGGCACCACGACCACGGTGTTCAACCAGGCGGGCGCGGCCAGCAACAAGGCCGCGGCCTGGGCGAAAGCCACGGTCAACCTTTCCGCGTACGCCGGGCAGACCATCCGCCTCCAGGTCGAGGCGGCGGACACCGGCACAGCCAGCCTCATCGAGGCCGCGGTGGACGACGTGGTCATCACCCGCTCCTGAGCTTCCTCGGCAGAACCCGGGCGGGACTCTCCCGTTCCGCCCGGGCTCATCCCCGCGGCCTTCCGTTCCGCCCGGTCCCATTCCCGCGGCCTTCCCGTTCCGCCCGGGGTTCTCCCAGCGGACCTTCAGCGGGCGCTGCTAACGTTTTGCGGATGAGTGGCAGTATCCGGCCGGGCTTGGCCCGGCCTTTCGCATCCCCGGCGGCCCCCCAGTGTTGATCCTGGTCGGCCTGCTCCTTGTCATCGTGGTGACGGCCGTGACCGGCTACTTCGTCGCCCAGGAATTCGGTTACGTCGCGGTCGACCGCGGCCGTCTGCGGCAAGAGGCGGAAAGCGGCGACAAAGCCGCCCAACGCGCCCTCACCGTCACCGAACGCCTCTCCTTCGTGCTGTCCGGTGCCCAACTCGGTATCACCGTGACCGCCCTGATCGTCGGCTACGTCGCCGAACCGTTCCTCGGCGAAGGCCTGGCCGACCTGCTCGGCACGGCCGGCGTACCCACCGGTGTCAGCCTGCCGCTGTCGATCGTGCTGGCCCTGCTCGTCGCGACCGTCGTGCAGATGGTCCTCGGCGAGCTGGCCCCGAAAAACCTCGCCATCGCCCGCGCCGAACTGGTCGCCAAGGCCCTGAGCCGCACCACGCTGCTCTACCTGGCCGTCTTCGGCCCGATCATCCGACTCTTCGACGTGGCCGCGGCCCGGCTGCTGCGCCGGGTCGGGATCGAGCCCATCGAGGAGCTGCCCGAAGGCGCCACCGAGGAAGACCTCGAGCAGATCATCGCGGAATCCCGCGCCGAGGGTCACCTCGACCCGGAGCTGTCCCTGCTGCTCGACCGGGGCCTCGACTTTCGTCGCCGGACCGCCTCCGAGGTCATGGTGCCGCGCGTGGACGTGCACACCGTGCAGGCGACCGACCCCGTCTCTCAGGTGGTCACGTTGTTGGAAACCGGTCGCTCCCGGTTCCCAGTCCGCTCGGGCAACGGGGTCGACGAGATCGTCGGCATCGTGGGGATCGCGGACCTGTTGGCCGTACCGCCCGCCGACCGGGCCACCGTGCCCATCTCGGACGTCGCTGTGGCGCCCCTGTTCGTGCCGGCTTCGGTGCGCCTCCCCGCCGTCCTGGACCGGCTCCGCGCCGGGCACCGCCAGCTCGCCTGCGTCGCCGACGAGTACGGCGGCTTCGCCGGCATCATCACCCTCGAAGACATCGCCGAGGAGCTCGTCGGCCCGATCCGCGACGAAGACGACCTGCCCGAGCCCGCCCCGGCCCAGCAGGACGACGGCTCCTGGATCGTCCCGGCCCGCTGGCGGATCGACGAGGTGACCGACGCCACCGGCGTGGACCTGCCCGAAGGCGAGGACTACGACACGGTCTCCGGGCTGGTCATGGCCCAGCTCGGCCGAGTGCCAAAGGTCGGCGACGAGGTGTCTCTCGAGTTCGGCTCGGGGCTGGCGGTGCTGTCCGTGCTCTCCGTCGACCGGCACGTGCCCGAGTCGGTGCGCGTCACCTCATTGCCCGCCTCCTCTGCGCCCGGCGCCTCGCCGCCCACATCCTCGTCTGCGTCGTCCTCGTCCGCTGCATCTTCGTCCGCTGCATCTTCGTCGTCTCCGGAGGTGTCGCGATGAGCCCCACCTGGGCCGGCATCGTGTCGGTGCTGTTGCTGATCGGCAACGGGTTCTTCGTCGCCGCCGAATTCGCTCTGGTCGCGAGCAAGCGCTACCGCCTCGAACACGCCGCCACCGAAGGCAGCCGGGCCGCCCGCGCCGCCCTCGAAGGCAGCCGCGAACTGTCCCTCATGCTGGCGGGCGCACAGCTCGGCATCACCCTGTGCTCGCTCGGCCTCGGCGCCCTCGCCGAACCGGCCCTCGAACACCTGCTCCACCCGCTGCTGCACGCCATCGGCCTCCCCGACGTCCCCAGCTCGATCATCGCCCTGCTGGTGGCGCTGGCGATCGTGACGTTCCTGCACCTGGTCATCGGCGAAATGATGCCCAAGTCCTGGGCCATCACCGACCCGGAACGCTCGGCCATCCTGCTGGCCCTCCCGTTCCGCGGCTTCGTCCGCGTCGTCCGGCCCGCCCTGGTCGGACTGAACGGCCTCGCCAACGCGGCCCTCAAGCCGTTCGGCGTGCATCCGCAGGATCAGCTCGCCCAGGCACACGGCCCGGAAGAGATGCACATCCTGCTGGAACGCTCCCGGGCCGAGGGCCTCATCGGTGCGGAACAGACCGAGCTGCTGACCAGCATGCTCAAGCTCCAGGAGATGAAGGTCAGCGACCTGCTGATCCCGGACGACCAACTGGTCACCGTGGCGGCCAACGCAACGGCCCGCGATGTGGAAGAGGCGTCATTGCGTAGCGGCCGCTCCCGGCTTGCAGTGGTGTCCCCGGCCTCCTCGCCCGCTTCCCCCTCGGGCTCGCCCGCCTCTTCGCCGGCTTCCTTTTCGGGCTCCTCGTTGGGCTCGATGCCGGCTTCCTCGCCTGCCTCTTCGCCTGCCTCTTCGCCGGGCTCGTTGCCGGCTTCTTCGCGGGGCTCTTCGTCGGGCTCGTTGCCGGCTTCTTCGCGGGGCTTTTCGTCGGGTGAGGTCGTCGGGGTTGTGCATGTGCGGGAGGCGGTACGGGCGACAACGGCCGGGATGCCGGCGACGGCTGCGGAACTGATGGACCGGCCGTTCACCCTCGACCACGCCATGCCCCTAACCGACGCCGTCACCCAGATGCGGGGCGCGCGCGCCCAACTGGCCATGGTGACCCGAGGCGGAGAACGGGTGGGATTCGTCGCCCTGGAGGACCTGCTGGAACAGGTGATCGGCGAATTCGACGACGAGACCGACCCCGTACCGGTCGGTCGGCGAATGCGCTGACCATCGCCCCTGCCCGGGTGTTCCACCAGCCGTGCCGGTGCGGATCGGCAAGCGTTTTGCGCTGTACCCCGCACCGGCACGGCTCTTTAGTGCTTGTGTTGTCGTCGAAGCTGATGCCGGCGCGGCACCGAGAGGGGCACGGGATGGAGTTCGGAAAGGTTCTGCAGGCGTTCGGGGTCGGCGGCCCCACCGTCGACACGATCCTGTCGAGCCCCGACACCCACCCAGGCAGCGAGCTCCTCGGCGCCGTTCGCCTCACCGGCGGCGAATACGACGTGGCGGTCGAAACCGTGGCGGTGGGGCTGGTCACCCGGGTGGAAGCCGAGGACGGCGACGCCCTCATCGAGTTCCACCGGGCGTGGATTGCAGCAGGGTTCACCCTGGCGGCGGGCGAGCGACAAGACCTGCCCTTCTCGATCACCCTGCCCTGGGAATCCCCGCTAACCCACGCGTACGGAAGGAAACTCGCCGGAATGTCGCTCGGCCTGCGCACCGAGCTGAACCTGGAAGAAGCCGTCGACAGCGGCGACGTGGACATCCTCGCTGTCCATCCCCTCCCGGCCCAGCAGGAAGTCTTGGAAGCAATCGCTCAGCTCGGCTTTCAGTTCCGGCACGCCGACGTGGAACGCGGGGCGATTTACGGAGTTCGCCAAGAACTGCCGTTCTACCAAGAAATCGAGTTCACGCCGCCCGCTGCCTTCGCCCGCGACATGGACGAACTGGAACTGACCTTCATCACCGACCCCGACGGCGTAGAAGTCATCCTCGAAATGGAGAAGCACGGCGGACTCCTGCGCCGGCCTCGCGACAGATACGCCCGCCTCCAGGTATCCCACGCCGAACCGCCAGCATGGAACTGCGCCAGGGCGCTGGAGGACGTCATCACAGAAGCGTTGCGGGACGGCGACCCCCTCGCCAACCTGCCCCGTACGGGCGGTTTGCACGCTTCCTGAACACTCCCCGAGCCCGCACGCCCGGGAGTGAATGACAAGCTCCAGACGGGGGCGCTGTCAGCTGCGACCGCCCGAGGCTGGGTCGATGTCCTGTCCCCGCTCCCCGACCCCGTGCTCTGCCCGTCCTAGGTCTCCGCGCCCGTTTCCGGTTCCCGCGCTCGTTTCCGATCCCCGCGTCCGTTTCCGGTCCCCGCGTCCGTTTTCGATCCGAGCGTCCGTTTCCGGTCTCCGCGTCCGTTTCCGGTCCCCGCGCCCGTCTCCGGACCCCATCCCTGTGCTTGCGCCCTGTGCTCGCGCCCGCGCCCGTCTCCGGACCCCATCCCTGTGCTTGCGCCCTGTGCTCGCGCCCGGGCCCGTGTGTCCATCTCCGGTCGCCGCGCCTGTGCCCGGTCCCGTGTTCGTGCCCGGTCCCGTGTTCGTGCCCGGTCCCGTGTTCGTGCCCTGTCCCCGTGCTTGTGCCCCGCGCCTGTGCCCGTCTCCGTCCTGTGGCCTGCCTCCGTCCTGTGGCCTGCCTCCGTGCTTCGCGCCCGTGACCGTCTGCTGAGCTGTCGCGGGTGCTCTTCTGCCCGGTGCTCTCTCGGCACGGCGTGAAGGCCTGTGGGGCGGTGGTCGCTATCCCGCGGTGGCGGTGGCGAGCTTGATGCCGAATCCGACGAAGAGCATGCCGATGCCGGTGGAAGCGACGGCCGACAACCGCCGTCGGCGTCGGAACTGTCCGGCCAGGTACTGACCTCCGAAGATCAATCCGCTGAGGTAGATCGCGCTGAAGAGCTGGAGCACGGCGCCAAGGACGAGGAACGACAAGGCGGGGTATTGGTATCCCGGTTGAACGAACTGGATGAGGAACGAGACGATGAACAGGATGGCCTTCGGATTGAGCAGGCTGACCACGAGCGCTTTCCGGAACGGTCGCCGCATTCCCGCAGGTATCTCAGCACCCGACTGCACTCCACCCATCGGCCCGCCTTGGGTGCGCTTCGGACCAAACCAGGGTTGAGCGGCGAGGTCAGCATCCGTGACCTGCGCCCCCTCGACGTTCGGCAGCACGACGTGCTCACCGTGTTCCTGCCGGGGTGACGCAGGGCCGCCGCGCTGCCGCCGCTTGGCCCAAACGCTGCGGATGATGCCGAACCCGACCCAGGCCAGGTAGGCACCGCCCACGTACTTGATGACCACGAACACCGGTGGGTACGCCTGGAGCAGTGATGCCACCCCGGCGGCGGCCAGCACCATCAGCACCGTATCGCCGAGGAAGACGCCCGACGCAGCCCGATACCCGGCTCGGACACCCCGTTGCGCGGCCACGGATAGCACGAAGATCGAATTGGGCCCGGGCAACAGGACGATAGCTACGGTGCCCAGCACGTAGGTCCAGAAGTCGGTAATCCCTAGCACGATGTCATCCTCAGTTCGCTGACGTGGTGAGGGGCAGCCCCCGGAAGGACAAGAACGTGTGGCCTTGCCCACCGTGTCGCCAGCCCCGTTGCTCCGTGGCGGGCACCGAGGGCACCGGCGGAGAGGCTGAGCACGTTGTCGTACTCTTCGGCTCCGAACGGCGATAACTGCACGATGACCACGCCACGCCCTCTGGGTGGACACGCTGTGCCGAACGCCGAACGCCGAACGCCGAACGCCGAACGCCGAACGCCGAACGCCGAACGCAGAACGCAGGGCGCAGGCTCCCTATTGCGCTTGTCGGTCTGCTTGCGCTTGTCGGTCTGCTTGCGCTTGCTCGTCTGCATCAAGCGGGTCGAGGCTGCGGAGCCGGTTCAAGAGCCGGGCTTTGGCCGCCGGCCATTCCTCGACCGTCATGGCGAACAGCACGGTGTCGCGCCAGGTGCCGTCGGGACGGCGGCGGTGGCGGCGGATCACGCCGTCGCGGGTGGCGCCGAGGCGGGCGATGGCTCGCTGGGAACGGTCATTGCGAATGTCCGTGTACCAGAAGACTCGGCCCGCGCCGAGGACGTCGAAGGCGCGCTCGAGAAGCAGGAGCTTGGCTTCCGTGTTGACGCCGGTGCGCCACCAGCGGCGGCCGACGATGGTGTGGCCGATGGCCAAGGCGCCACCCGGCTCGTCCACGTCGTGGTAACTCGTCATGCCCACGATCTCGCCGGTGGCCGGGTCGCCTTGCGCCCAGGTCACGCGCTCGCCGGCCCATTGTTGGCGCAGGGCGGTGGCGACGTGCTCTGCCATCGCTGCGCGGGTCTGCGGGCGCACGGTCGGCAGAAACTGCCACGTCTCCTCGTCGGCGAGGGCCGCCAGGAGGCCGTCCACGTGCGATGGCGACAGCGGCTCGAGCGAGACGTGCTTGCCGACCATGGGCGCCGCCGTCAGCCACGGAGAGGTGGGCGCATCCGGGAGATATGTCGGAGTCGGCGAATCCACTCCCGCATCCGGCTGGGGTGGGCCGGCCATGTTCTGCAGCGGTAGGACGCCCGCCCAGTGGGGCAGCGTGAGATCTGCCGGCTCGTCGACCACTCCGCCTTGCCGTGCCCGTACGGAAAATTCGGTTAGCGGCAGGGCGAGGACAACGGTCTGGGCCAGCTCTCGGGTTGAGGGCGGGCGGCTTTCGGCCGCACGACCCGCTCCTAGCCGTTCCACCAGGGCGGTCATGGCGGCCCGCTGTTCGCTTTCCCCGCTGACTGGCCGCGCGATGCCGTGGGCGACCAACGAGCGGTAGTTGGCGCTGTGATGGAACTGCGAGCGTCCGTAGACCAGGCCGTCCAGCAAGGTCACTGAGACGCACACCCGCACGCCGTCAGCGCGCGCGACGAGGCCCAGGTGGCTGCCGGACGAAGCGTGGAGATAGATCGTGTTCTCGACGCGGACGTGCATCGTGGGTAGCACTCGGGGCTCGCCGTCGACGACGAACGCCACCGCGCAGCTGTAGGCCTCGTCGAGGATCGCGTGCGCGGACTCGAGGTCGTAACGCATGCGGTCACGGCTGCGAGTCGCCGTGGTGCGGGCGGTGGGCTGGTAGAGATCAGTCACCGGGTCCCCCTTGCGAAGATCACTGTACTAGTACAGAATCGAGGTTGTGCCAGAACAATATCAGGTGATGGGCTCGACCGCCGCCTCGATTTCCGAGAGCATCGAGGCGGGGGTCCGGCGGGGCGACTGGGTCTGGGGTGATGCGCTGCCGGCGATCCGAGTCCTCGCCGACGAGCTGCATGTCAGTCCCGCCACGGTCTCGAAGGCTTATGCGGACCTGCGGCAACGCGGCATCGTCGAGACGTCGGGTCGGCGCGGCACGCGCATTCGCGCCCGTCCACCGATCGCCGGTTCGCGGGCCGACCTGCGACTCCCCGTTCCTTCGGGTGCCTGTGACCTGTCCTCCGGTGATCCTGATGTGCGACTGCTGCCGGCATTGGGTCCGCACCTGCGGGCGGTGTCCGATGCGATGGGGTCGCCTTCGGGTTATGCGGCCGCCGAGGCGATTCCGGAGCTGATGGAGGCGGCGCGTTTGCGGCTGGCGGCTGACGGCGTGCCGGTGGGTGATGCCGCGATGAGCGTCACCAGCGGCACGCTCGACGCGATCGAGCGGCTGCTCACCACCCACCTACGGCCGGGCGACGCGGTGGCGGTCGAAGATCCGGGCTGGGCGAACCTTCTCGACCTGATCGCCGCGCTCGGCCTGACGCCGGTGCCGGTGCCGATGGACGACGAGGGTCCGCTTCCCGACCGGCTGCTCGGCGCCGTCCTGGCCGGTGCGCGCGCCGCCATCATCACCACTCGTGCCCAGAATCCCACCGGTGCGGCGGTGACCGCCGAGCGGGCGGCAGCACTGCGGGAGGTGCTTGCCATCCGGCCGGAGGTGCTCCTCATTGAGGACGACCACGCCGCCGAGCTCTCCGGAGTGCCGTTGCATTGCCTGGGCGGCGTCACCCATTCCTGGGCGTTCGTTCGCTCCGCCTCCAAGCCTTTCGGCCCTGACCTCCGCATCGCCGTGCTGGCGGGTGACGAGGCGACGATTGCGCGCGTGGCCGGCCGCATGCGCATTGGCACCGGATGGGTTTCCACAGTGCTGCAACGCCTCCTGCTGCGGCTCTGGCAGGACGACGACGTCGCTACTCAAGTCGTCACTGCCGGCAAAAGTTATGACCGGCGGCGGGACGCCCTTCGCGATGCCCTGACCGCTCGCGGAGTCAAGGCCTACGGCACCACGGGCATCAACCTTTGGGTACGCACACCCGACGAGACCCGGCTGATAACCGCACTACGAGACGCCGGATATGCGGTAGCACCAGGAAGCCTGTTCCGCGTCGACGCTCCTCCTGGCGTACGGATCACCGTCAGCTCGCTTGACGACGACCTCATCGAGCCACTTGCCACCGTCGTGGCGGCAGCGGCATACCCACCCGGGGTCAGCATCGTCGGCCGATGACGCGCTCGCGCGTTGACCGGATCATGCCTGTCCTGCACGACCTGGCCGGAGAGGACGAAACCCAGCGACCATGCGAGGTCGACGGGCCGTGTTGCAGAGGTGGGCCGACCTCGTTCAGGTGAGGCCGGCGGGCGTGGGGCGCACGCGAAGGGGTAGAACGGGGGGATGCCGAGGACCGAAGCTCCCATCGGGGCGCAGCAATTCGTTCCGTCGAACGCGCGCGAGCTCGACGAGTTCAAAGCCGCTGCCGCCCACTGCACAGGTTGCGAGCTCCATCGGGACGCCACACAGACGGTGTTCGGCCGAGGCAACGCCCATGCGCGGGTGGTCTTCGTCGGCGAGCAGCCGGGGGATGTCGAGGACCAGAAGGGCCTGCCCTTCGTCGGACCTGCTGGTCGCCTGCTGCGAGACGCGGTCGACGATGCCGGAATCGATGCAAGTAGCGTCTACATCACCAATGCAGTCAAGCATTTTCGATTCGAGTGGCGCGGGCAGCGCCGCATTCATCAAAGCCCGGGTCCGGCGCACATTACGGCCTGCCATCCCTGGTTGGTGGCGGAGTTCGCCCTGCTCAGGCCCGAGCTTGTGGTCGTGCTCGGCGCCACGGCGGCCAAGTCGCTGCTTGGACCCTCCTTCCGGGTCACCCGGTCGCGCGGTCAGCTCATGCCGTGGCCGGCGTCGGCGCAGCATCCCGAGGATTTTCCCGCGGCGCAGCTTCAGGCGCTGGCGACCATTCACCCCTCAGCCGTATTGCGGGCCGACGACCGGGATGCCGCCTACGCGGGACTGGTAGACGATCTCAAGGTTGCTGCGACAGCGCTGGCGTGATGTCGGCTCCGCCGATATTGCCGCCAGTGATGTACGTCTCCCGAGCCATCGGACAACTTTTCGGACCCTCGGTTCTCGCGAGTAGGCTCATCTCGTGCGATTGACGGACCTTTGGCAACGCCTTGAGCAGGCTTTCGGACCCGCCTATGCGCGTAGTCTCGCGGCCGATCACACCTTTGCGGACCTCGGTGGACGGACGATCGACGAAGCAATTACTCGCGGTATCGAGACGGCTACGATCTGGCGCGCGGTGGTGGCGGAGTACTCCGATCGGGTGCCTGCCCGACTGCGCTGAGTGCATTCGTACGTTTGTTCTTGCGTGTCGCTCGATTGTCGTACAAGTGTTCGGCTATTGTCCTCAGCGGCGTGGTCATCCACAGCTCACGACCCGGCGGTCGTTTTCTGTCAGACCCAACGTCTAGCGTGACCGGCGTGGTGAACAGAAGCTCATCGGCGAAGACGCCTGCGAAGTCGAGTACAGGGGTGGCGGACATGGTGGCAGGACCTGACCGGGACAAAGCTCTCGATCTGGCATTGGCACAGATCGACAAGCAGTTTGGCAAGGGATCCGTGATGCGGCTGGGGGAGCGGCCGGTCGTGCAGACCGCTGTCATCCCGACCGGCTCCATCGCTCTGGACGTGGCGCTCGGCGTCGGCGGTCTGCCGCGCGGCCGCGTCATCGAGGTCTACGGCCCCGAGTCCAGCGGTAAGACGACGGTTGCCCTGCACGCGGTGGCTAACGCTCAGCGCGGCGGCGGCATCGCGGCCTTCATCGACGCCGAGCACGCGCTCGACCCGGAGTATGCCCGCGCCCTCGGTGTGGACACGGACGCTCTTCTCGTGTCGCAGCCCGACACCGGTGAGCAGGCGCTCGAGATCGCGGACATGCTGATCCGCTCCGGCGCGCTCGACATCATCGTCATCGACTCGGTAGCCGCCCTCGTGCCCCGCGCCGAGATCGAGGGTGAGATGGGTGACAGTCACGTCGGCCTGCAGGCCCGCCTCATGAGCCAGGCACTGCGAAAGATCACCGGCATCCTCAACAACTCCGGCACGACCGCCATCTTCATCAACCAGCTTCGCGAGAAGATCGGCGTCATGTTCGGCTCGCCCGAGACGACAACGGGTGGCCGTGCGCTGAAGTTCTACTCGTCGGTGCGCCTCGACGTGCGCCGCATCGAGAGCCTTAAGGACGGCACGGACGTGGTCGGCAACCGCACCCGTGTCAAGGTCGTCAAGAACAAGGTCGCGGCCCCGTTCAAGCAGGCCGAATTCGACATCATGTACGGCAAGGGCATCTCCCGCGAGGGCTCGCTGATCGACGTGGGTGTCGAGCAGAGCATCATTCGCAAGTCCGGCGCCTGGTACACGTACGACGGTGACCAGCTCGGTCAGGGCAAGGAGAAAGCCCGCGAGTTCATGAAGGAGAACCCGGACGTCGCCGCCGAGATCGAGAAGAAGATCCTCGAGAAGCTCGGCGTCGGACAGACCACCGGTGACGCTGCGGGCGGCCCGGACCTTCCGCCGGTCGACTTCTGATCGGTTCGCCTCGCCACATTCCACTGCCGGGCTCACCCTCCGGGCAGTACTCGTCCTCTCTCCCCGGCTTCGGCTGGGGAGGCGGGACGGGCGGGGAGAAGCGTCGGCGGGAAGAATCTCTTCCGCGCGGGGTAGGTCGGATGCGCAATATCGGGGCAAGACTTCTTCCGCGTGGGTAGGTCGGGATGCGCAATGTCGGGGCAAGGCTTCTTCCGCGCGGGTAGGCCGGGTCGGATCCGTAATGTCGCGCGGGGCAGGGTTTCTTCCGCGCGGGTAGCCGGATCGGATGCGCAAGGTTGCGCGAGGGCGAGGTTTCTTTCGCGGGTGGGCCGGGGGGAGCGGAGTCGGTGTCAGTGGAACCGGCTGCCGAGTTCGTCGCGGGGCTCGCCCATTCAACGCGATTCTGCGGCACACGCTGACTGGCAGGCACCCTGGCAAGAACGTTTCTTGACGCCGTCCCGTCTGATGTGGAGAGCAGGCGAATCTGGGGTCGAAGCGAGCGGAATGGAATCGGCGGGAACGCAGATTGGGCTGGGCTGACGCTGGAAGCGAGCGGGACTCGGGACTGGCCGGGTAGCGAGCTCTTGATGGTCGGGAGGCATCGGGACTGTGGCGGGGAGACGTGGTGCACGGTCTGGGCGAGGCTGGGATGCAATTCCGCCTCGGTCTGGCGGGCCGGATTCCACTGAGCGCGGCGGCATCGGGGAAAAGTCTTCCTCAGCGACGGATCTGACCGCGCGGGCGGGTCGGGGCGGTCGGACGCGCCGGAGTGAGAATCCCGATCAGCCGCCCAAGTCGGAGTCCGAAACGGCGCGGGAAATCTGTCTGCGGCAGCTAGCCGTACGTCCGCGAACCAGAGCCGAGCTCGCCAAAGCTCTCGCTCGGAAAGAGATTTCTGCAGAAGTCATCGCAGAGGTGCTCGACCGGTACGACGAGGTCGGAATCATCGACGACGCCGCATTTTCCAGGGCGTGGGTAGCCAGCCGTCACTACGTGCGGGGCCTGGCCCGCCGGGCTTTAGCCAATGAGCTACGACAGCGGGGCGTCGACGCCGAGGTAGCGACCGAAGCCTTGGAAGCTCTCGACGAAGACGAGGAAGCGGCGACCGCTCGCGCGCTGGTAGACCGCAAGCTTCGTGCTGCTTCTGGAACGCCGGATCAGGTATTTCGTCGGTTGGTCGGCATGTTGGCCCGGAAGGGCTACACCGCCGGCGTGGCTGTTCGGGCAGTCAAGGACGCTCTCGCCGCCCGGGACGCTGAAGCCGCGGAGTTCGCCGAGCAGATCGACGCCGACGCTATGGCTGACGACAGCGACACATCTCACTAGCTGACCGCGGACGGGGGTGCTGTCATTGCGGGGTTTTGCGGCGGGCGCGGGTGGCGGGGGTGAGATCCCTGGCGGCGGCAAACCGGGCAGCCCGGCAAGCCCGGCCCCGCCTGGAACGGGAGCCGGCGCAGGCAGTGGCGCGGCTGAGGGCGGCGGTGCCGGTAGGGGTGAGGTCGGCGGCGCCGGTAGGGGTGAGGTCGGCGGCGCCGGCAGGGTGAGGTCGGCGGCGCCGGCAGGGGCAAGGTCGGCAGCACGGGCAACGGCGGCGGCGCCGCAGTCCAGAGCGGGAACACGGACTGTCGTCAACACTGCAGGTGGCGGTAGCCCGAGCAGCCTTCCGGCCACCGGTGTGGACATCGTCACCATCGCCGGAATCGGAGCCGCCATCGTCGCCGGTGGCGTGGGGCTGATGCGCGTAACGCGGCGTCGCCGCTCCGAGGGCGCTGAAGACTGATCCCCTTCGTCCGGCATTGCGGTGCTTTGGCCGTACGGTGGAATGGCTCTGAGATTGGATCCGTGGCCCTCCCAGGCCGCGGATCCATTCTTTCTCGTCCATGTGTGCGGGGCGTCGCCAATCCCGCTGAACTGGTAACCTGCATCGTCGTGACAGACGACTCCCGCGGCACTCAACGCGACGATTTGCCCCCATCCGGGGAGGCCGGCGCGGCACCCGTGACCTCGCCGTTCCCGGGAGTTCCGCAGCAGCGGAGTGCAGCCGAGGGTGCCTATCCGGTGTCCGGCGGCGCCCCTTGGCAAGACGCGCCGCACTCCGACGCCGGCCCCACCTCGCCCGGTTGGGCCGCCCCCACCTCGGGTGCCGGATTTGACCAGTACGGTCTGGGCATCGGCGGCCCGCAGTACTTCGGCGGCGCCCCTACCGACGATGGCAGCTACGACAGAACGCAGCCCACCGCGATCCCCGACAGCCCACTCTCGACCAACCCCGCATCGGCGCCGGCAGGACCAGACCCAACGTCGACGCCGCCGGGCCCGGGGCCAATGTCAACGCCGCAGGGGCCAACGCCGCAGGGGCCAACGCCGCCGGGCCTGACGTCAACGCCGCCGGGACCAAGCCCCACACCGGCTCCCGGCAGTCCGATAGCGCTCGGCAGTCCGCTGGAGGGAAGCCCGACATTCGGCAGCCCGACTGCAGCGAACCCAGCGCCTGGCAGCTCCGGCCCTGTGCCCGCACCGCCCGCACCGCCCGTGCCGGGCAGCCCGACGGCAGGTAACCCAGCTGCGCCGGCCTACCCAGGCGTGCCGGATCACCCCGCTGCGACGGGTTTCTCCGGCCCGTCTGTTTACCCCGCTGCCTCCGGTTACCCCCACGCTGCCGGCTACCCCGGGGCTTCCGCCTACCCGGCCCCAACTTCCGGCTACCCGGCCCCGACGTCTGGCTATCCAGCTCCGGCCCCCGGTTACCCTGCCCCCGGCTCCGGCTACCCGGCGCCGATCTCCGGCTACCCGGCCCCGGCCCCGGCCCCGACCTCCGGTTACCCGGCCTCGACCTCCGGCTACCCCGCCCCGACCTCCGGCTACCCGGCCTTCCCGGCTCCGGCCTCCGGTTACCCCGCCCCAGCCTCCGGTGGCCCGGCAGGCCCGGGCAGCCCGCCGGCGCCGAACAGCCCGGTGGACCCTGGCAGTCCAGCCGCGAACCCCTACCTGCTCCCGACTTCCGGCGGCGCAGACCCCTTCGGGCTTGACGGTGGCCCGAGCCGAGGCCCGCGGATCGTGCCGACCCCGAAACAGCCTCGGAGCCGTTTCGTCATCCCCATCCTCGCCGGGCTGGTGGTCGGCCTGCTCCTCTTTGGTACGGGCGGCTGGTTCCTCGGCCGCTCCAACGCCCCGGACCCAGACCCCACCCCCACGGTGGTGGCCCAGCCCACTCCGACACCAAGTGCTTCCGGGGTGTACGAGCGCTCACAGATCTCCATCAACCGGCCGAAATTCGCGGGCCTGCTGAGTCCGGTGGCGGAGGGTTGGCTGCCGCACATTTCCGGTTGCGCGCGTAACGGTGACAAGGACGGCCCGGCGCTGAACAAGGGCGAGAGGGTCAGGGTGCGCTGCGAGATGGATGCGATGAGTGTGGTCTTCGTCGAGTACGCCACGTTCGCGGATCGCGACAAAGCCCGGAACGTGGTGATCGGCCAAGCCCACGACGCTGCGTCGTTCGCCCCGGGGGTGGAGCCTTCCGGCGAGCGGGTGACGCCGTCCGGTCGCGTCAATGGTTACTACGCTGAGCACGCCTACCGGGCCGACGACCGCACGGTCGCGGGCATCTGGTGGGACAACAGCCGGACCCCGGTGGGGGCCTATCTGCTTGCGTACTGGAAGGAAGGCGTGGACGAGAAGTGGGAACCGATCCGCGACATCTGGTCCCGCTACGCGTGAGCTGGGCACGTGCGGGTGCGTGCGGAACGTCCCGTCCACAGCCGAATCATGAGTCCTTGACCGAACCGGCTCTCGCGACCTAGCCTCGCGTTACGTAAGGTTTGTACGACTAATTGCAGGCTAAGCGCACAACATAGATCGCATGACTTTTCGGCATCACTTCGGTTCTGGGAAGGGGCGCCCGGCGAGGCCATCGCCGTCAGCGCATCCGCTTCTCCGGCGGTCGTCGCACCCGGTGCACGGGTACGCACCCGATGGAGGAGCGGCCCGCCCGGCATAGCCACCGCCTGGTGCACCGCACTGGGGGTCTTTCCGTCGCGAGACGGTGAGGCCCGCCCGGAGCAGCGGTTCGCCCAGCGGCGTCTGCGTCGCGGCGGCGCACACCCATGGCAGGCGGCTCCTGCGGCAGCGTCGCCGCTGGTGCGTCTCCTGCGACCGGAGACTGAGCAGCTCTGGCCGCGCGCATCGGCCCACGGCGAAAGCCGGGAATCCGGGATGCCGGCCAGCACCATGGGCAGGGGTCGGCACGACGAATGCATCGGGGAAGCGGCGGTGCATTCGGAAAGCGCCGGCGGGAACGGCCGCGCTCCGCGGATCGACGTAGTTGACCGGGCTGCACCGGTAAGCCGGACGTCTTGGCGTCCGGTGGCCCACCGCCCGGCGATGCCCGCCGTCCGCATGCCCAGGCCACCCGGCAGGGGAGTGAGCAACAGCTGCGCCTTGTACCGCCCGACTGACGTAGCACGGTCAACACCGCGTGGCGGTATACCCACCTCAGCGGCTCGGCAACAGAGCGGACTCAAGGGGGCGCAGAGGGCGCGCCCGCTCACTCACCTCAGCCTTTGGCACGGCACGTCAGGCAATGCGCGCGGACACACCAGGCAAGCCGAGCGTGGCAGGCTTACCAGGCGTGCAGTCGCACCACCCTAGGAACATGCAGAACGCGGTCGGGCTTCCCTGACGCTGAACGAAAACCACCCGCGCGGTGGCGAAGGGAGAATCGGCGAGATGACGGCCCTGGTATGGGTGCTCATGGTGGCGGTCATCATTCTTGCCACCGCGGTCATAACTGGCCTGATCTTCGGTGCTCGAGCGCTGCGCCGCCTGCAGGAGAGCCGGCTCGCCGATCAGCAGAGCCGGGCCGTGGACCAGGAGAACCGTGAGCGCACCCTGCAGCGCGCCAAGGCCAAGGTCGATGATGCCAATGCCAAAGCTGCTTCCGTACGCGCGGAAGTTGCCGCCGCCAAAGCCGAGGCCACTGCCGCTCGGGCCGAGGCCCGGCGGGTTTTGGAGTCGGCGCACGAGGAAGCCGACACGATTCTCGAGCATGCGCACCGCCAGGCGGAGTCGGATGCGGAGCAGGTGCGCGCGGCTGCCCGGCGGAGCGGCGAACGCGAGGTGGCGCTGCTGAACACGACCGCGAAGGAACACGCGGCCGAGGTGGAGCGGCGGGCTGCTCGGATCGACGAGCGGGAGCGTCTGCACGGCGAGGAGGTCGAGCGGCTGGTGGACCGCGAGCGGCGGCTGTCCGCGATGGACGCTGACCTTGCGGCCCGCGAGTCGGCGTTGACCGACCGCGAAGCTGCGGTTGCCGAGGCCGAGGAACGTCGGCGCCAGGAGCTGGAGCGGATTGCGAGTTTGACTGCCGAGCAGGCGCGGTCCGAGCTGATCGAGAACATCGAGGGCCAGGCGAAGCGGGAGGCGGCGATCCTGGTCCGGGACATCGAATCGGATGCCAAGCGCACTGCGGATACCCGAGCTCGGCACATCGTCGTGGACGCGATCCAGCGGATTGCCAGCGAGCAGACCGCGGAAAGCGTGGTCAGTGTGCTGCATCTGCCGAGTGATGAGATGAAGGGCCGGATCATCGGCCGTGAGGGCCGCAACATCCGGGCGTTCGAGTCGACCACCGGGGTCAATCTGATCATCGACGACACCCCGGAGGCGGTGCTGCTGTCGTGCTTCGACCCGGTGCGCCGCGAGGTGGGCCGGCTGACGCTGGAGAAGCTGGTGCTCGACGGCCGGATCCATCCGCACCGGATCGAGGAGGTCTTCGAGGGTGCGAAGAGCGAGGTGGATCTGCTCTGCGAGCGCGCCGCCGAGGAGGCCCTGGTCGATGTCGGCATCACCGACATTCATCCGGAGCTGGCGACGTTGCTGGGTCGGCTGCGCTATCGCACGAGCTACGGGCAGAACGTGCTGAAGCATCTGGTGGAGACCGCGCATATCGCCGGGATCATGGCGGCCGAGCTGGGCTTGGACGTGCCGACGATGAAACGGTCGGCGTTCCTGCACGACATCGGCAAGGCGCTCACCCACGAGGTGGAGGGCAGTCACGCGTTGATCGGCGCGGATCTGGCTCGCAAGTTTGGTGAGTCGGAGGATGTCGTACACGCGATCGAGGCGCATCACAACGAGGTGCCGCCGCAGACTGTCGAAGCGGTGCTGACGCAGGCCGCGGATGCGTGTTCCGGTGGGCGGCCGGGCGCGCGTCGGGAGAGTCTGGAGGCGTACGTGAAGCGGCTGGAGCGGATCGAGGAGATCGCCGGCGGCAAGTCGGGGGTCGACAAGGTTTTTGCCATGCAGGCTGGCCGCGAGATCCGGGTGATGGTCCGCCCCGAGGACGTGGACGACATTTCGGCTGCGGTGCTGGCGCGCGATGTCGCGAAGCAGATCGAGGAGGAGCTGACCTACCCGGGCCAAATCCGGGTGACGGTCGTGCGCGAGTCGCGGGTCACGGAACTCGCCCGCTGACGATCAAGAGCTAGAAGCGTAAGAGCTAGAAGATCAAGAGCTGCATGTCGTAGCTCGGTGGGTGGTGCGGACCGCCGCTCCCGCCGAGCCGGGCGTGGGGAGCCGAGGAGCTGGCGCTCCAGATCAGCTCCCCACACCCTTCAAGCTGCGTGAGTGGTCCCGCTTCAATCCGTTACACAGCCGCGGAGGCGTCCGCGCCGTCCGCGACCGTGATCTGTTTGATCCGCGGGGCCTTGCCACTGCGGCGGGTCCGGCGTTCCAGCACCCCGGCGAAGTACGTCAGCGAGGCGTTGAGCAGCACGTAGATGATCGCTGCCACAATGGCCGCCGCGACGAGGTTGCCATAGTTGGCGCTGAGCGTGTTGACGCCGAGTTGCAGCAGCTCGGTGTAGCCGATGATGTAGCCGAGCGCTGTGTCCTTCACCAGGACGACGAGCTGGCTGACGATGACCGGCAGCATCGCCCGGGCCGCCTGCGGCATGAGGATTTCGCTCATCACCTGGTACTTGCGCATGCCGATCGCGTAGCCGGCTTCGCTCTGCCCGCGCGGCACCGCGTGAATGCCGGCGCGGAACGCTTCGGCCAGCACAGACCCGTTGTAGAGGGTGAGACCCGCAACGACCGCCCAGAACGGCGGCATCGGCTCCTCGGTGAGGAACGGGATCCCGTAGAAGATGAAGAAGATCAGCAGCAGCAGTGGCACGGCGCGGAAGAACTCCACCACCGCGCCGGCCGGGATGCGCAGCCACCAGTGGTCCGAGAGTCGGCCGACCGAGAAGATCAGGCCGAAGACCAGCGACAGCACCATGGCGACGGCGGCCGCGCTGACCGTGGACCACAGACCCGGCAGGATGTAGTCGACCCAGGTCGAGCTCTCCAGGAAGGGCCGCCACAGCGGGCCTTCCCACTGGCCTTTCTCATCGAACTTGCGGTAGATCCACCACAGCAAGCCCACGACTGCCAGGCCGAAGATGACGGTCAGCACCGCGTTGCGGATCTTGGACCGCGGCCCGGGGTGGTCGTAGAGGACAGCGTCGGTGTTGGCGCTCACCGCTTCACCGCCAGACGGTTAGCCAGCCAGCCGAAGAGGTAGCCGGTGGGGATCAGAACGGCGGCGAAGGTGCCGGCGAACACCAGGAAGATCGGGATGACCGCGTCGCCGTTCGCGTTGATCAGGTCCTTCATCGCGCTGGAGGACTCCATCAGGCCGATGATGCCGACGATGGTGGAGTTCTTCGCCAGGGCGATGAAGATGCTGCCCAGCGGCGCGATCACGGCACGTCCCGCCTGCGGCAGGATGATGACCGTAAGGGTCTGCAGGAACGACATGCCGATGGCGCGGGCGGCCTCGGCCTGCCCGGCCGGCACGGTGTTGATGCCGGAGCGGATGGCCTCGCACACGAACGCGGCGGTGTAGACCGACAGGCCGATCACGCCGAGCCAGTAGTTGTTGCTGTCCAGGTTGTCCGACAGCGACAGCCCGAGCGCTGAGTACAGGCCGAAGTAGCAGAAGACGATGATCAGCGTCAGCGGCGTGTTTCGAAAGATGTTGACCCAGGACGCACCGAAGCCGCGCAGCACCGGGACCGGTGAAACCCGCATCGCGGCGAGCACGACGCCGAGGACCACGGAGCCGACCGTTGCGGCCGCGGTGAGTTTCAGAATCCAGAGAAACCCGGTGACGTACGTGTCGATGTTGGTGGGATCGGAGAAGACGTCCATCACCCTCGCTTCCTCGCGACGCCGAAGGAACAGGAAGGCGTCGCGGCAGCGGCGCCGGTCAATCGTGGTAGGGCTCTATCGTGGTAGGGCTCTGCAGCAGCGGGCGGGGCCGGCAGTCACACCGGCCCCGCCCGCGTACGCGCTAGGTCAGCTGCAGTTCGTCAGCTTGGTGACGTCCAGGGTGGGAGCCGCGGTGCCGCTCTTGCCGAGCGAGTTGTCCCAGGCGGCCTTGTAGGAGCCGTCCGAGGCTGCGGCCTTCAGGATGTCGTTGATCTTGTTGCAGCCGTCCTTGTCGGTCTTCTTCAGACCGATGCCGTACGGCTCCTCGCTGAACTTCTTGCCGACGACCTTGAACTTGCCGGCGTACTGGTCCTGGGCGGCGTAGCCGGCGAGGATGATGTCGTCGGTGGTGACCGCGTCCACGGTGCCGTCGGCCAGCGCCTGCACGCACTTCGAGTACGAGTCGAACTGCTGGAGCTGGGCGGTCTTGTGCTCGGTCTGGATCCGCTTGGCCGGCGTGGAGCCGGAGACGGAGCAGACCTTCTTGCCGGCGATGGCCTCGACGCCGGTGATCGTCGACGCGATCGGGACCAGCAGGTCCTGGCCGGCGACGTAGTACGGGCCACCGAAGTTGACGACCTTCTTGCGGTCGTCGTTGATCGTGTACGTCGCGACGACGATGTCGACCTGGCCCTGCTGGATGAAGGGCTCGCGGTTGGAGGACACCGTGGTCTTGTACTCGATGCCGGTCTCCGGCACGCCGAGGCCCTTGGCGATGATCTTCGCGATCTCGATGTCGAAACCGGTGTAGGTGCTGCCGGTCAGCAGGCCGAGACCCGGCTGGTCGGCCTTGACGCCCACGACGAGCTTCTTGTCGCTGCTCGCCTTGCCGATGATGCCGCTGGCCTTACCCGAGCCGCTGTCGTCGCCCCCGCCGCACGCTGCCGCGGCCATTGCCAGGGCGAAGGCCCCGGCTACGGCCGTCATTCGGGTGATGCGCATCGTCTCGCTCCTCCTACTGGGGAAAAACACAATTCGAAAATGGCGTCCGGATTGGACTGATGTCAGGGAGTCGGGACCATGACATCGGATCAGGACCGGGTCAGTGGGTCAGGATCTTCGAAAGGAAGTCCTTGGCGCGATCGCTCTTCGGGTTCTCGAAGAAATCGGCCGGGGTCGACTGCTCGACGAGCTGACCGTCGGCCATGAAGACGACGCGGTCGGCGGCGTGCCGGGCGAAGCCCATCTCGTGGGTGACCACGACCATCGTCATGCCGTCCTTGGCGAGCGATGTCATGACGTCGAGGACCTCGCCGACCATCTCCGGGTCGAGGGCGCTGGTCGGCTCGTCGAAGAGCAGAGCCTTCGGCTGCATCGCCAGCGCTCGTGCGATGGCGACCCGCTGCTGCTGACCGCCGGAGAGCTGGGCAGGGTACTTGTCCGCCTGGCTCGCGATGCCGACCCGGTCCAGCAGCTTCAGGGCCCGCTCGCGCACGGCTGCGGGCTTCTCGCCCTTGACCTTGACCGGCCCGAGCGTGACGTTTTGCAGGATCGTCTTGTGCGCGAAGAGGTTGAAGGACTGGAAAACCATTCCCACCTCGCTGCGCAACTGCGCGAGGGCCTTGCCTTCGGCGGGCAACTGGCGACCGTCGAAGGTGATCGTGCCGGAGTTGATCGGCTCGAGGCGATTGATCGCGCGACACAGCGTCGACTTGCCCGACCCGGACGGTCCGATCACGACGACGACCTCGCCGCGGTCCACGGTGAGGCTGACATCCTGCAGGACGTGCAGCGGGCCAAAGTATTTGTTGACCTGCTCGAGGACGATGAGAGGCTCACTCGTCGTCACCGTCTGACCACCGTCCCGTCGTTGGGCTTCACTCGGATGGGGTCACTCTAGGGGGGCGGCGGTATCGGATCACGCCGAGAATGGTCACGGAGCAGTAACACCGGGGGTGAAAACGGAAAAGGATGTCCACGATGAGCGGTATGGCGCACGACGATCCGGCAGACGGCCTGTGGAATTGGTGCGTAAGGGCAACAATTGCTGCCTCCAAGATCCACGCTGCGGTGGCGGGCGCGCTGCAACGACCAGTGACGACTCTGGACGAACCGGTGCACGGCGCAGTGCTTTGTGATGTGTGGCACGTGGGCGGTGAGTTCCCGACAGTGATCGACTGTTACCTCACTCCCAGTGATCTCCCCGAGGCAACCATCGCCAGCGCCGTGGCCGTCCGGCTCGGCGCCGACGTGCTGCTTCCGGACGACACCCTCAATCCCACGCGCTACGTCCTGGCCGAGCCCGACGGCACGCTGCGGGCCGTGCACGTCGACGAGATCGAAACCGACGAGGGTACGGAACGCCGCCACCTACGCCCCTGCACCGGCGCCGACCCGGCCTGCGCGCCCGCACCCGGCTGCTCCCGCTCGAGGTGGAAACCCCGTCCCTGGCCTGAAGCGGCTTAGGCCTGCCGGCCGCGAAGGACTACCCTGGTCAATTGCCATGACTGAGACCCTGCCTGAGGCTTTGCCGAGCGCCGCCCGCACCTACGACGTGCGGACCTACGGCTGCCAGATGAACGTGCACGACAGCGAGCGCATCTCCGGCCTGATGGAGGACGCGGGCTACGTCCGTGCCACCGAGGCCGACGCTGCCGACGTCGTCGTCTTCAACACCTGCGCGGTGCGGGAAAACGCCGACAACCGCCTCTACGGCAACCTGGGCCATCTGCGCCCCACGAAGCTCAAGCACCCCGGCATGCAGATCGCCGTCGGCGGCTGCCTCGCCCAGAAAGACCGCGGCGACATCGTCAAGCGCGCGCCCTGGGTCGATGTCGTCTTCGGGACGCACAACATCGGCTCCCTGCCCACCCTGCTCGAACGGGCCCGGCACAACCAGGAGGCAGAGGTCGAGATCCTCGAGTCGCTCGAGGTCTTCCCGTCGACCCTGCCCACCAAGCGCGAATCGACCTACGCGGGCTGGGTGTCGATCTCGGTCGGCTGCAACAACACCTGCACCTTCTGCATCGTGCCGTCGCTGCGCGGCAAGGAGAAGGACCGTCGTCCGGGCGAGATCCTGGCCGAGGTGCAGGCTCTCGCCGCCGAGGGCGTCCTCGAGGTCACCCTGCTCGGCCAGAACGTCAACTCGTACGGCGTCGAGTTCGGTGACCGGCTGGCCTTCGGCAAACTGCTGCGCGCCTGCGGGGAGATCGACGGCCTGGAGCGGGTTCGGTTCACCAGCCCGCACCCCAAGGACTTCACCGACGACGTGATCGCGGCGATGGCCGAGACCCCGAACGTGTGCCACTCGCTGCACATGCCGCTGCAGTCCGGCTCCGACCGGGTGCTCAAGGCGATGCGCCGCAGCTACCGCTCGGAGAAGTACCTCGGCATCATCGACAAGGTTCGAGCTGCCATGCCAGACGCGGCGATCACGACCGACATCATCGTGGGCTTCCCCGGCGAGACCGAAGAAGATTTCGTCCAGACCCTCGATGTGGTTCGCCAGGCCCGCTTCTCCAGCGCCTTCACCTTCCAGTACTCGAAGCGACCCGGCACGCCCGCCGCGACGATGGACGAGCAGCTGCCGAAGCAGGTCGTTCAGGAGCGTTACGAGCGGCTGATCGCCACCCTGGAGGAGATCAGCTGGGCCGAGAACAAGCGGCTGGTGGGGGAGCGGGTCGAGGTCCTGGTCGCGGTCGGCGAAGGTCGCAAGGACGAGCGCACCGGCCGGCTGAGCGGCCGGGCCCGGGATGGTCGCCTCGTGCACTTCGCCACCGGTGGCCTCACCCCGCGCCCCGGCGACGTGGTGGAGACGGTGATCACGTACGCCGCCCCGCACCACCTCAACGCGGACGGCGACCCGCTCAGCCACCGGCGTACGCGGGCTGGTGACGCGTACGAGGCTGGGCGTACCCCGCGCCTCCCTGGCGTCTCGCTGGGGCTGCCGAGTGTCGGTGTGCCTCCGCCGCTGCCCGCCTCGACCGCGGGCGGCTGCTCGCTCTAGGTTGCCTCAACTCCCGACCGGTGCGACCGATGGGAGTCGCTGTGAAGTCTCGTGGGTACGCCGTGGCCTCCATCGGCCTCATCCTGGCGTACTTCGCGTTCCCGGCGGAGCTGCGCTGGCTGCCGTACCTGTTGGTGTCCGGCGCGGTCATCCCGGCCGTGGCGATCGGGTTGAGCCGTAGCCCGGTGGGCACGCGGCTGCCGTGGTGGCTGCTGCTGGTCGCGGTGGGCTTCCTCAACGCGGGCAACGTGGTCTGGGCGTGGAACATCTATGCGCCGCCCGAGCCGGTCCGGGACGACATGGTGTCGGCCGCTCTCTACGCCACCGGCTACCTGTTCCTGCTCGGCGACGCCGTGCTGGTGGTGCTGCGTCGGGGCCGCCGCGATCTTGGTGGGGTCATCGACGCGGCGATCACCTCGCTGGCCCTTGGCGGGCTGCTGTGGGACGTGGTGTTTCTGCCGTTCCACCAGGCTGCCGATGTGCCGCCGATGGACCAGGGCTTCCTGTTCATCGACGTCTTCGTCATGATGGGCATCCTCGGCGCTCTGGTCCGGGTCGCGTTGGTTTCCCGGCATCTCGTCGCGGTGTGGTTGCTCGCTGGCGGGCTCGCCACCGGCGTGCTGGCGAACGTCCTGGCAGTGGTGATCACCGATCCGGTCACCGGAGCCGTGCCCGACTGGGCCAACCTGCCGTTCCTCATCGGGTACGTGTGCCTCGGCGCTGCCGCGCTGCACCCGACCGCGGTGCTGATCACGGAACCGGGCCCGGAGCCTGCCGATGACCTGACCCCGGGCCGGTTGCTGTTCCTGGGCTTGATGATGGCGTCGATCCCGGTGGTCGGCGGCGGCCGGGCGGTGCTCGGACTGCCCACCGACGGGGTCCTGATCGCGCTCGGCTCGGCCGTTTTGGTGCCCCTGGTGATGCTCCGGGTCGGCCGGCTGTCGGCGCAACGCCGGCGAGCCGAGCAGGAATTGCTGCGGCTCGCCACCGCCGATCCGCTGACCGGGCTGCCGAACCGGGCCGCCTGCCTGGACCGGCTCACCGCCGAGTTGGCCGCCGATCCGGGCCGGCAGGCGGTGCTCTTCTGCGACCTCGACGGCTTCAAGCCGGTCAACGACCGGCTCGGTCACGCCGCCGGCGACGCGCTACTCATCGCGGTCGCTGCCCGCCTGCGCGCCTCGGTCCGCGAGTGCGACCTGGTGAGCCGGTTCGGCGGCGACGAGTTCGTGGTGATCTGCCACGGCGACGATCCGCGCGAGGCCGTCGAGGCGGTGTGTGACCGGATCCGTCGGGTGGTGCGTGAGCCCATCCAGGTTGCCGGTGAGCTGGTCCGGGTCGGGCTCAGCGTGGGCGTCGCCTTCGCCGGGCCGGATGCCACGACCGACGAGCTGATCAACCGTGCTGACCTCGCCATGTACCAGGCCAAACAGTCGAAGGCGGTGGGTGAGCTCAGCCTCGCCCACGCATGAGTACGGCCCCGCCGACCAGACGGGGCCGTACGAAAGAAACCGTCAGTTGGCCTGCTCGGCCAGCGCCAAGAACTGCTTTTTGGTCGCGAGGGCCTGCTCGGCCTCCTTGACCCGGCGGCTGTCGCCGGCCGCCTGGGCGCGGGCGAGTCGTGCCTCCGCCTCGGCGACCTGCTCGCGCATCTGCTTGAGCAGCGGGTTGTCCTGCGGGGTGGTCTTGCGCCACGCCGAATCCATCGCGATCCGGATGCGCTCCTCAGCCGCACGCCAGCGCCGGTCGAGGGAAGCCGCCGACTCGCGCGGCACCCGACCCGCGTCGTGCCAGGCGGCCTGAAGGTCCCGCAACTTGTTCTGCGCGCCGCGCGGGTCGGCGTCGACGTCGACCGCTTCGAGCTCGGCGAGGACGGCCTGCTTCTTCTCAAGGTTGCCCTTGTATTCGGCGTCCCGGGCCGAGAAGACCTCGCTGCGGCGGGTGAAGAAGCTGTCCTGTGCGGCACGGAAGCGTTCCCAGAGGCGCTGCTCGGCCTCCTTCGCGGCGCGCGGCGCCGCCTTCCACTCGTTCATCAGCTCCTTGAGCCGGGCCGCGGTCGGGCCCCACTCGCTGGACTCGGCGAGCGTTTCCGCCTCCTTGACCAGGTCTTCCTTGGCGGTCTGCGCCTGCTTGCGCTGGCCGTCGAGGGTGGCGAAGTGGGCGCCGCGGCGGCGAGTGAAGCCGTCCCGGGCGGTGGCGAAGCGCTTCCACAGCTCACCGTCGGTCTTCTTGTCGACGCCGCGGATCGTCTTCCACTCGTCGAGGATCTCCTTGAGCCGGTCGCCCGCGGTCTTCCAGCCGGTCGCCTCGGCGGCGATCGTCTCGGCCTCCTCGACCAGGGCGGTCTTGCGGGCCAGCGCCTCGGTGCGCGCCACCTCGCGGGCGGCCTTGGCCTCGCCGGCTTTCTCGTCGGCGATCGCGGTGAGCCGGTCCAGCCGGGCGGCGAGACCGTCGATGTCGCCGACGACGTGGGCCTCGTCGAGGGTGGTCCGCAGCCGCTTGATGGTGGTCAGGGAGTGCGCCGCGTCGGCCGCGCCGGACTTGAGCCGGGCTTCCACGAGGTCGACCTCGGTGACCAGGTCGGCGAAGCGGCGGGCGAAGTGGGCCAGGCCCTCCTCGGGGGTGCCCGCCTGCCATGAGCCGACCACCCGGTCGCCCTCGGCCGTCTTCACATAAACGGTGCCGTCGGCATCCACGCGCCCGAAGGTCGTCCAGTCAATCATGAGCCCATCCTCGTTCTCCCGGCGTCGCCGAGCCTCGATGCCCGCGACCGCCGCCATAGCGCAGTCGAATGCCATCTTTCCATCGGCATTCTTTCTCGCGCATTGTCACAGGTCCAACCCGGTTCCGGGGAAGCGCCCACGGATGACCGTGACCAGCCCGTTACGGTGGCTCCGTGCCATTGCTCCCACCCCCCGGAGTCGTCGCCGTGGTCGGGCCGACCGCCGCCGGGAAAACCGCGCTCAGTCTCGCCCTCGCCCACGCCCTCGACGGGGAGGTCGTCAACGCCGATTCGATGCAGCTCTATCGGGGCATGGACATCGGTACGGCCAAACTCCCAGCCCACGAACGCGACGGGGTCCCGCACCACGTCCTCGACCTGTGGGATGTCACCTTTCCGGCGAATGTCGCGGAGTATCAGGAGCGGGCCCGGGCGGCCGTCGACGAGATCGCGGGGCGGGGACGCGTACCCATCCTGGTGGGCGGTTCGGGGTTGTACGTACGCGCCGTACTCGAAGATTTCGCCTTTCCGGGTACCGATCCCGTCATTCGGGAACGTCTGGAGGCTGAGCTGGCCGAATCCGGCCCCGCAGAGCTGCATGAGCGGCTGCGACAGGCCGACCCGGCCGCCGCCGAGAAGATCCTGCCGTCGAACGGGCGGCGCATCGTGCGGGCGTTGGAGGTCATCGAGCTGACCGGCGCGTCGTTCACGGCGGCCCTGCCCGAGCCAATCCCGTACTACGCCAGCGTGCAGATCGGCGTCGATCGGGACACCGCCGAGCTCGACCAGCGGATCGCCGACCGGGTCGACCTCATGTGGGCGGCCGGTCTGATCGACGAGGCACGCCAGCTCGACGCCGAAGGCCTGCGCGAGGGGCGGACGGCGAGCCGCGCCCTCGGTTACCAGCAGGCCCTCGCGCAGCTCGACGGCGCACTGACCGAGGACGAGGCCAAGGCCGACACGGTGCAGGGCACCCGCCGGTTCGTCCGTCGGCAGCGATCCTGGTTCCGGCGCGATCCGCGGATCACCTGGCTGGACGGCGCGTCGAGCACTCTGATGGAGGACGCGTTGTCGGCCTGCGGCGTGCTTGCGCGATGATGGACCGCGTGTTGTTCACCAAGGGCCACGGCACCGGCAACGACTTCGTCATCCTGCCCGACCCCGACGGCGCGCTCGATCTGACGCCCGCGCTGGTCGCTGCCCTGTGCGATCGCCGCCGGGGCCTCGGCGCAGACGGCGTTCTCCGAGTCGTGCGCAGTGCCAAGCACCCCGACGGCGCCGACTTCGCGGACGACGCCGAGTGGTTCATGGACTACTGGAACGCCGACGGCTCGTCCGCCGAGATGTGCGGCAACGGCGTGCGGGTCTTCACCCGCTACCTGCTCACCCGCGGCCTTGCGACCGCCGGCCCCGAGGGCCTTCCGGTGGCGACGCGAGCCGGCGTCGTGCGAGCGGTCGTCAGCGACTCGCTCATCTCGGTCCACATGACCACCCCCCGGGTGTACGCGGCCAGCATTGCCACCATCGGCCCCCTCACCATGCCCGGCGTGGCCGTGGACTGCGGCAACCCGCACCTGGTCACCGGCCTGCACGACGGCGTTGACCTCGCCACCCTGGACCTGACCGTGGCACCGGGCCACGACACCGGCCTGTTCCCCGACGGGGTGAATGTCGAATTCACCATCCCCGGTGACCCGGTCACCGGCGCCGACCTGCACGTCCACATGCGGGTGTACGAGCGCGGCTCGGCCGAGACCCTGTCCTGCGGCTCGGGTGCGTTGGCTGTCGGCGCGGTGGCTCTGCGCGACGCGGGCCTGGCGACAGGCATGGTCGCGGTGGACGTCCCCGGCGGTCGTCTGCTCGTGACCGCCGACGAGCACGGCCGATGGTTCCTCGCCGGCCCGGCGGTTCTCGTGGCTACCGGCGAGATCGACGTGGCGGCGCTCAGCTGATGGCGGGCACGCACGACAAGGCAGCTGTCGCTGGCATGCACGGCAAGGCCGCGCTGCACCGCGTCGCTCACCGTGGCTACTCCGCCGTCGCGCCCGAGAACACGCTGCCCGCCTTCGCCGCCGGTGTTCTCTCGGGAGCCACCTTCATCGAGTTCGACGTGCGTACCACCGCGGACGGCGTGCCGGTGGTCATCCACGACCGCACTGTCGATCGGACCACGGATGGCTCCGGCAAGGTCTGGGAGCTGGCCTTCGACGAGATCGCGGGGTTGGACGCGGGATCCTGGTTCTCCCCGGCCTTCACCGGAGTCCGGGTGCCCCGCCTCACCGATGCGCTGGCGTTGCTCCACCCGCACGCCGTCCTCGCAGACTCGGCCGGGGCCGCCGGGATCGTGCCAGTGGCGGCGCCCCGCGTCGAGGTGCTGCTGGAGATCAAGCCGCCGGCCGACCTTGCGCAGGTCAAGAACATCATCGGCCAGGTGGCGGATGCCGGGCTGCTGGACCGTACCGTCGTGCAGAGTTTTGATCCCGCGATCGTGTGCCTGGTCGCTGAGGCCGCCCCCGACGTGCGCCGGGGTTTCCTGCGGGACGCTTTCGACCCGGCGCAGGTCGAGGTGGCCGCGGAGCTGGGCGTCGGCTACTGCAACCCGTCGGTGAACGCGGTCCTCGGCTCGCCGGAGACCGTCGCGGCCCTCGCGGATGCGGGGGTGGCGGTCATGCCGTGGACCGCCAACGACCTGACGCTCTGGCCCGACCTGGTCCGGGCCGGTGTGGCCGGTTTGATCACCGACCACACCGGAGAGCTGACCGGCTGGGCCCGCCACCGCTGAACGTTCCGCGGCCGCGCGACAGCTAGTAGGTCACCTCGGGTGCCTGATCCATCTCGGTGGCGGGCACCGCGGCCGCGTTCTGCGGCGGGGGAGTGCCCTTGACCGTGGCGCGGATCGCCGCCGCCACCGCGGGCGTCACCCGGGCGTCGAACACGCTGGGGATGATCACGGTCGGGTTGATCTTGTCCTCGCCGACGGTGTTGGCGATGGCCATCGCTGCAGCCAACGCCATCTCCTCGGTGAACTCCTCGGCGCTCACGTCGAGCATGCCGCGGAACACGCCGGGGAACGCCAGCACGTTGTTGATCTGGTTGGGCTGGTCGGAGCGGCCGGTCGCCACGATCGCCGCATGCTGCCGGGCCTCCCGCGGGTCCACCTCGGGGTCCGGGTTGGCCAGCGCGAACACGATCGACTTGTCGGCCATCTTGGCGATGTCGTCACCGGTCAGTAGGTTCGGGGCGCTGACCCCGATGAACACGTCCGCACCGACGATCGCGCCGGGCAGGTCGCCCGAGTAGTTCTCCTTGTTCGTGTGCTCGGCCAGCCACTCCCAGGTCGGGGTCAGCTCGGCCATGCCACGGTGCAGGGCACCCTTCCGGTCGTACGCGATGATGTCGCCCACGCCCTGGCGCAGCAGCAGTTTCATGATCGCCGTACCCGCGGCCCCCGCGCCGGAGACGACAACCTTGACGTCCGCCAGGTCCTTGCCCACGACCCGCAGCGCGTTCGTCAGCGCCGCCAGCACGCAGATCGCGGTCCCGTGCTGGTCGTCGTGGAAGACCGGGATGTCCAGCAGCTCGCGCAGCCGCGACTCGATCTCGAAGCAGCGCGGCGCCGCGATGTCCTCGAGGTTGATGCCGCCGTACGCCGGCGCGATCGCCTTCACGATGGCGACGATCTCGTCGGTGTCCTGGGTGTCGAGCACGACCGGCCAGGCGTCGACGCCGCCGAACCGCTTGAACAACGCAGCCTTGCCCTCCATGACCGGCATGGCGGCCGCCGGGCCGATGTTGCCCAGGCCGAGCACGGCCGAGCCGTCGCTGACCACGGCAACCGTGTTGCGCTTGATAGTCAGCCGCCGCGCGTCCTTCGGGTTCTCCGCGATCGCCATGCAGACCCGAGCCACACCCGGCGTGTACGCCCGGGACAGCTCGTCGCGGTTGCGCAGGGCGACCTTCGAGGAAACTTCGATCTTGCCGCCCAGGTGCAGCAGGAAGGTGCGGTCGGAGACCTTGCGGACGTCGACGCCGTCCTGCTCCTCCAGGTTCTTGACGACCTGGTCGGCGTGCGTCGAGTCGGCGGTGTCGCAGGTGAGGTCGACGAGGACGCGGGTGGGGTCGGAGTCCACCACGTCGAGCGCGGTCACGATCGCGCCCGCCTCACCTACGCAGGTGGTGAGCCGGCCGATGGACGAGGCGTCGGCGGTCACGGCGATGCGGATCGTGATCGAGAATCCTGCGCTGGGCAGGCGGGTGGTCACCACGGGAATCCCTCCGTCGTTGGCGGGTGAGTACCCGTATTCTTCCGCTTCGGGAATCTCGGCGGTCGTCGCGGTGGTTACTGGTGAGTCAGGCACCGTACGACAACGCTCAGCCGGGTTATGTGGATGCGGCCGGCACGCCCGGCGTGTCACGATCGGGCTGAGGAGGGTCACCTTTTGCGAACAGAGCTTTTCGAATCCGACGTCACCACCGGCGAGCTGGAACTTCAGGAACGTCACTCGCTGCGGCGGGTCGCGGGCCTGTCCACCGAGCTCACCGATGTCACCGAGGTCGAGTACAGGCAGCTGCGGCTCGAGCGCGTCGTCCTGGTCGGCGTCTGGACCGAGGGCAGCGTCTCCGACGCGGAGAACTCGTTGACCGAGCTCGCCGCCCTGGCCGAGACCGCCGGCTCCGAGGTGCTCGAAGGCCTCATCCAGCGCCGCTCCCGCCCCGACTCGGCCACCTTCATCGGCCGCGGCAAGGTCGAGGAACTGCGCGACGTGGTCATTTCCACCGGCGCGGACACCGTCATCTGCGACGGCGAGCTGTCCCCGTCCCAGCTGCGCAACCTGGAGCAGCAGACCAAGGTCAAGGTCGTCGACCGGACCGCGCTGATCCTCGACATCTTCGCCCAGCACGCGAAGAGCAAGGAAGGTAAGGCGCAGGTCGAGCTGGCCCAGCTGCAATACCTGCTCCCGCGACTGCGCGGCTGGGGTGACTCGCTCTCCCGGCAGGGCGGTGGCGCCGGCGGCGGCTCCGGTGGCGGTGTGGGCACGCGTGGTCCCGGTGAGACGAAGCTGGAAACCGACCGGCGGCGGATCAACCAGCGGATCGCCAAGCTGCGTCGTGAGATCAAAGCCATGCGCACCGTACGCCAGACGAAGCGGTCCCGCCGCGCCAGCAGCGGCATCCCGGCCGTGGCTATCGCCGGTTACACCAACGCGGGCAAGTCCAGCCTGCTCAACCGGCTGACCTCGGCGGGTGTCCTGGTCGAGGACGCGCTGTTCGCCACCCTCGACCCGACAACCCGGCGCACCGCGGCCGAGGACGGTCGCGTCTTCACCCTCTCCGACACGGTCGGCTTCGTTCGCCACCTCCCGCACCAGATCGTCGAGGCGTTCCGCTCGACCCTGGAGGAGGTCTCGTACGCCGACCTCCTGGTGCACGTGGTCGACGGCGCCCACCCCGACCCGGAGGGCCAGGTCGCCGCGGTTCGCGAGGTGCTGGGCGAGGTCGGCGCCGACCGGTTGCCCGAACTGCTCGTGGTCAACAAGACCGACGCGGCCGACGAGGAGACGATCCTGCGGCTCAAACGGATCTGGCCCGACGCCGTGTTCGTCTCGGCCCGCTCAGGTCAGGGCATCGACGGCCTCCACGCGGCCATCGCCGAGCGGCTGCCGCGTCCGGCCGTCGACCTGCGGGTGCTGCTGCCGTACGACCGGGGTGACCTGGTGGCGCGGATCCACCGCAAGGGCCAGGTGCTGGACACCCGGCACACCGAGGAGGGCACCGAGCTTCGCATCCGTGTCGACGAGCAGTTGGCGGCGGAACTGGCGCAGTTCCGAGCGTGATCGGTGAACTTTTGGGTGCGTGAGCGAGCTGTGCGGGTCGCGACATTTCGGATCGTCAATGGCGTTCCACGATGGAATCCCCGGGCCATGATCACGCACCGTAGCCAGCTTGGTGCGCCGCGCTGATCTCGCTGTTCCGCGGCGCGCCCCGACTGACCAGGCGTGATCCACGCGTCACGCCAGTTCGCGACGCCGCATGCGACACTGATCGGATGCGGCGTTACGTGTTCCCGGCCCTCCTGGCCTCCGGGCTGGTGCTGGTGGGGGCCGTGCCCGCCTCCGCCGAACCAGCCCCCGCGGCTACCTCGGCGAAGGCCGCGGCCGGCAAGAAGGTGTGCAAGATCACCGACTCGCGGCTGGGCGAGTTGTCCGGCATCGTGGCGCTCAACGACGGCTACGCCGTGATCAACGACGGCTCCGACGACCCGGAGCGCCGCAAAATCTTCTTCCTCGACAAGGAATGCGCCGTCGCCAACACGGTGGAGTACAGCGGCGACGGCCCGCGCGACACCGAGGACATGGTCCTGTCGCCGGACGGCAAGACCCTGTGGATCGCCGACATCGGCGACAACAGCGTCCGCCTCAAGCAGGCCGAAGCCCGGGCCACGATCAGCCTCTGGTCGATGCCCGCGGACGGCAGCAAGAAGCCCAAGATTCACCGGCTGGCCTACCCGGCCGGCCAGAAACACGACGCCGAAGCCCTCCTCATCGATGGCGCCGGCAAACCCATCATCATCACCAAAGAGGTCACCGGCGCGGCCCAGCTCTACACCCCGGCCGCCGAGCTCAAGACGAACAACACCGAAGGCGTACCGCTCACCAAAGTCGGCCAGCTCGAACTGCCGCGGACAGACACCGCAGGCACCCCCTTCGCCCGCCTCGCCATGAGTGTCGTCACCGGCGCGGCGGTTGCCCCCGGTGGCGAAAAGGTGGTGATCCGGACGTATTTGGACGCCTTCGAATGGGATGTCGCCAACGGTGACGTCATCGCCGCCCTCAAGAAGGAACCTCGCAACACAGGCCTGCCCAACGAGCCCTTCGGCGAAGCCATCACCTACACCGACGACGGCAAGTCCTTCGCCACCGTGTCCGACTTCGGCCAGGTCGACGACCCGGAAGCGGTCAACAACATCCTGCGCTACACGCCGGCCACCACGACCGTCCAGGCGAACGTGAAGTCCGCCGCGGCGGCCAAGTCGAGCCCGGCCTGGTATTCCAACCTCAGCCTCTCCGACATCACCTGGCTCGTCGGCGGCGTCGGCATCCTCGGCGCCCTCCTGGTCGGCGCGGGCGTCTTCGGCATCGCCCGCTCCCGCAAGAAGCCCCCACCGCCCACCCCGGTAGGCAAGGGCACCGACCCGACCCGCCCGGACCCGACCGACGCGGAAACCGAACTCCTCACCGTCGGCGGTCCGCAAGACGGCCCCCACGGCTACGGAACGAGCGGCGCAGCCGCCGCCGGCCGGCCCGGCGCCAGCCCCGCCCGAGGCGGCGTCTATGGCGGTGCGTCCGCCCGGCCGCCGGACACTGGTCCCCAGGGTCGCCCCGGTCAGGCCGGCCGACCCGGTTCCGCCACTGCCGGCCGACCCGGTTCCGCCTCTGCCGGCCGTCCCGGTGTCGCCGCTGCGCCCGGCCTGCCCAACGCAGCTCAGCCGGGCCGTCCGGGCGAATCCATCCAGGGGCGCCCCGGCCAGGTCCCGGTCCGGCCCTCGGGCGGTCAGCCCACGCACCCCACCAGCGGTCAGCTTGCGCACCCCACCAGCGGTCAGCCTGCGCACCCCACCAGCGGTCAGCCTGCGCATCCCACTAGCGGCCAGCCCGGCCGGCCGGCTGGGGCCCCGGCGAACCGCCCCGGTGTCGGACAACCGGGCCGGCCCGGCGGCTCCGCTCCACTGGGTCGCCCCGGCGGGGTCCAACCCGACCGGCCGACCGGATCGGCGCAGCCCGGCCGCCCCAACGGCGTCCCCGCAGGCCCGCCCGGCGCAGCCCAACCCAGCTACCCCGCCGCTATGCCGCCTGGCCGTTCTGGCCCAGCTCAATCCGGCAACTCCGGTCTCTCTGGCCCGGCCCAGCCCGGCAACTCCGGTCGCTCTCGCCCTGCTCAGCCCGGTAGCTCCGGTCGCTCTGGCCCTGCTCAGCCCGGCAACTCCGGTCGCTCTCGCCCTGCTCAGCCCGGCCGCTCTGGTCCTGTTCAGCCTGGTGGTCCGGATGCCGCACAGTCAGGCCGTCCGTCTGGTGCGGCGCAGCTCGGTCGTCCCGCAGGCGCTGCGCCGAGCGGACGAGGAGCTGTGGCGCCGGCTCACCAGGTCCAGAGCGGTCAACCCGCCTCTCGGCCCTCCGGTGGCGTTTACGGCGCCCCGCCCTCATCCTCTCCTTCCGGAGGCGGCGACGGGGGCAGCCGCCCGACCGCAACGGCACGCCCCACCGGCCCCTTCGCCGGTGCGCCGGTCACTCCGGGCCGTCCTTCCGGCTCCTCGGCCGGTGCGCCGAATCTTCCTACCGTCTCCTCCGCAAGTGCGCCAGGCCGTCCTACCGGTCCTTCCGGAGGTGCGGCGGTCGTGCCTGGCCGTCCTACCGGTCCTTCCGCAGGTGCGGCTGTCGTGCCTGGCCGTCCCACGGGTCCTTCCGCAGGTGCGCCGGTCGTGCCTGGCCGTCCCACCGGTCCTTCCGGAGGTGCGCCGGTTGTGCCTGGCCGTCCCACCGGTCCTTTCGCGGGTGCGCCGGTTACACCTGGCCTTCCCGCCGGCGCCATGACCAGCGCTCAGCCTGTCGGCGAGGGCCACCCGATCTACGGCCGTCCACCGCAGAGCAACTGACCACCACCACCTAGCCACCGCTCAGCTGAACGGCTTCCTGGATAAGGCGCTCCGAATTTCCGGGGCGCCTTATCCGTAGGGTCCGAGCGCCGGCGCGGCTCTCACCGCCGACGGCCGGGCGCCGAAGCTGTCACACCCGCCGCAGCACCGCCACGACCCGGCCCATCACCGTTGCGTCATCGCCCGGGATCGGATCGAAGGCCGGGTTCGCCGGCATCAGCCACACGTGCCCGTCCCGCTGCCGGTAGCGCTTCACGGTCGCCTCGCCGTCGATCATCGCCGCGACGATGTCGCCGACGTTCGCCGTGGGCTGCTGGCGCACCACGACCCAGTCGCCGTTGCAGATCGCTGCGTCGATCATCGAGTCGCCTTTGACCTCCAGCATGAAAACCTCGCCCTCGCCGACCAGCTCGCGGGGCAGCGGGAAAAAGTCCTCCACGGCCTGCTCAGCCAGGATCGGCCCACCGGCGGCGATCCGGCCGACCAGGGGCACGTAGGCGGGGGCGGGCCGGGCCGAGCGCAATGCCTCGTCGTCAACCATGTCGCTCGGCGAGCGGACGTCCACCGCCCGCGGCCGGTTCGGGTCGCGGCGCAGGAAGCCCTTCTTCTCGAGCTCCTTCAGCTGGTAGGCGACGCTGGACGGGGAAACCAACCCGACCGCCTCACCGATCTCCCGCACGCTCGGGGGGTATCCGTAGCGCTCCACCCAGTCCTTGATGAACTCGAGAATGCGTCGCTGCCGGGCGGTCAGGTCAGCGGTGATCTGGTCGGGGAACTGACTGACCACCGGAGTGACCGAGCGGAGCTGTGGCGCGTCGGCGCTGCGCGCCCGGGCCGGGCTCCGGCGCCGCAGGGCGGCTTTGACGTTCGTGGCCTCAGGCTTCGAGTCCTGGTGATCCTGCCGGCTGGTCCGGTCGTCGGTCGACACGTCCGCCCTCCTCGTCGGCCACGGCCTCACAGGCCCATGGCGTGTTCGCGGAGCCGGACCATGCGCCGTGGGGATGACGTCAGTCCGGCTGACCCCTCTTAGCGGAGAACCGTATCGGCGGGGTACGACAGATTCAAACATCTGTACGACATTCCTTCGGCGTGTCGCTCGGAAGTACTCGACTTCCGTACGCGTGTTCTGATACATCTTCGTACGAGCGTTCGATCGAACGCCCGTACGAACGCGATGTGCCAGGAAAGGAATATGCCGTGGTCGCAACCGGTGTACGCCCGACCCAGCCGGTCCCACTCCGGTTGACCCGGCGCGGTCGGATCGTCCTCCTCACCCTGTTCTTCGTGCTGGCATCTGTTGCGAGCGCAGTGTTGTGGACCACAGCCTCCCGCGCCGCCTCCGACGATCGCCGCGGCGCGCTGACCGTTCCCGCCCACCCGCTCCCCACCGTCATAGTCCAGCCCCACGACACCCTCTGGTCCATCGCCGAACGCGCCGTCCCCGGCCGAGCGCCACGCGAGGTGATCGCCGAGATTCAAGCCCTCAACGGCATCAAACACCGCTATGTGTACGCCGGCGAAGAGCTCACCGTTCCCCACAACCTCTGACGGTGCGCCGTATTGGGTTCTCTGGAGCGGAGGTGCGCGCTGCGGCTGGTAGGTCCGCCGCCACGGTCCTCCACTTGCCGCAAGGTCACCGCGGCCGTCCTGCGGCCTCGCCGATCAGTCCGTCAGGTGGTGGGGTCGCCGCTGCGCTGCCTACGCCTCGCGCACATGGATGCGACCGCCCACGTCGCACATCCCCCATCAGCATCGCCGACGCCTGGCACCCGTGGATGCGACCGTGTCGGTGACTACCACGGCGGCGGTGAGAACGTTGACGCCTCGCTCGCATGGATGCGACGCCAGGCTCGCGACCAGCTCAGCTCGGCGATGGAATGTCTCGCGCGGGGCTGCTTGAATCTCGGCGATCACCTCGCGTGGCGCTCGGCCGGGGACGGCGCGTTCAGCGATGGATCAGAGGGTGTCGCGACACCGCGGTCGGCCTCGTAAAGGTTGATGGCCGATGGTGCCGGTCGCCTGCCCGTGTCGCGAGGGTGGGGGCAGCCGGGGTTTGGGCGGCCGGGGTTGGGGCGGCTGGGGTTGGGGCGGCTGGGGTTGGGGCGGCTGGGGTTGGGGCGGCTGGGGTTGGGGCGGCTGGGGTTGGGGCGGCTGGGGTTGGGGCGGTCGGGGTCGGGGCGGTCGGGGTTGGGGCGGCCGGGGCGGGGGCGGCCGGTTACTGGTCCCGCGGAGGGTGGACGCGTCACCTTGCAGGCGGTGTCTGCTTGCGTTCAGGTGGTGTCGGCTTGCCGTGGCGGTGCGTGCTGCCGGGGGCGAGGTGATCGGGGTGTTGTGCCTCACCTCGTGCGGTGGGCGCATGACGGCCGAGGTGATTGGCCCGGCTTGCGGGTGATGCCATTCACGATCGTGGTGGTGTTGGTGGGGTCTGGGCGGCTTTTTCGGCGTTGTGGATCAAGGTGGTGCTGTGCTGGCCGTGACCGCTGCGGCACCGGTCGTGTTGAGGTAGGAAATGCGGCGCGCCGACGCGCCGGTGAACTTGCGTCGGGGTCGGTGGCGGCCTAACGTCGACCCCAACATCTAGTAGTTACAACGGTGTAAGTCGCCACTGGTTGGGGTTTGGCCCACCGTCTTCCACAGGTTCAGCTTCGGCGTCGCGGCGGAAAATGATCACCGCGGGGTCGGGTTTGGCGTGCCTGGATCACGGGGAGGCCGCGGTCGACCGCAGGGTGTGCGGCGGCCCGGGGACAGGGAGGTATGCGGTGCGGTGCCCTTACTGCCGGCACGCGGATTCCCGCGTGGTCGACTCGCGGGAGGCCGACGACGGTCAGTTGATCCGTCGCCGCCGGTCCTGCCCGGAGTGCAGTAAGCGGTTCACCACCGTGGAAGAGGCGGTGCTCGCGGTGGTGAAGCGGAGCGGCGTCACCGAACCGTTCAGCCGGACCAAGATCATGAGTGGGGTCCGCAAAGCCTGCCAGGGCCGCCCCGTCGACGAGGACTCCATCGCGTTGCTGGCTCAGCGCGTCGAGGAAACCGTGCGGGCCAAGGGCGCGGCCGAGGTGCCGAGCCACGACGTGGGGCTGGCTATCCTCACTCCGCTGCGCGAACTGGACCAGGTGGCCTATCTGCGGTTCGCCAGCGTTTACAAGGCGTTCGACTCGCTCGACGAGTTCGAGCGGGAGATCAGCGAGCTCCGGGAGTCCGCGACGACCCTGGAGGAGTTGGAGCCGGCGGTGCGGCATGTCGTCGCTCCCCGGTCCGGCGGCCGACCGCCCAAGGTCAGCGATCGTGCTCCCTGACGGGAGGCGACCCTGTCCCCTAGCGGGAGGTGATCGTGTCCCCTAGCGGGAGGTGATCGTGTCCCCAGCGGGAGGCGATTGCTCCAACTAGCGGGGGAGCGAACGCGCAATCTCGCGAGGCGAAGCGAGGCGAGGCGGAGCGCCCGGCGCCCGTGCGTCGGCCGGCGCCTCGACCCTCGAGACTGCCGACGAGCCGTCGAGAGTGTCGACGAGCCGGAGCGTCGGTGCACAGAGCGAGGGTGAGTTAGGCGAGATGGCCCGGATGGCCGGGACGGGGCCAAGGCGACCGGGACAGCAACACAGTGGGCCGCCCAGAAACATCGGGTTGCCACGGCAAGGACTTGCGCGAGAGACGAACCGCAGCAACGGGGCGCCGCGCGTACGGAAAAACGGGCTTGAAGTCATTGGGAAGTGGATTGCGGTGGGGAAGCCGCGGTCGTTCGAGGGGGAGCATCAACATGGCCGGTGACGGCATGACAGCAGGTAGGCAGCGCAGCCGGGCGGGCAGCGGCGGGGGCGCCGCGGTCGGCGGACTGCGCGTCGAGCGGGTCTGGACGACCGAGGGTGTCCACCCCTACGACGAGGTCGAGTGGGAACGCCGCGACGTCGTGATGACGAACTGGCGGGATGGCTCGATCAACTTCGAGCAGCGTGGGGTGGAGTATCCGACGTCGTGGAGCGTCAACGCCGCGAACATCGTCACCACCAAGTACTTCCGGGGTGCGGTCGGCACGCCGGAGCGGGAGTGGACGCTCAAGCAGCTCATTGACCGGGTGGTGAAGACCTACCGCAAGGCCGGCGAGGACCACCGGTACTTCGCCTCGCCCGAGGACGCCGAGGTGTTCGAGCACGAGCTGACCTGGATGCTGCTGCACCAGGTGTTCAGCTTCAACTCGCCGGTGTGGTTCAACGTGGGCACCACGTCGCCGCAGCAGGTCAGCGCGTGTTTCATCCTGTCGGTGGACGACTCGATGGACTCCATCCTGGACTGGTACAAGGAGGAGGGGCTGATCTTCAAGGGCGGCTCCGGCTCCGGTGTCAACCTGTCCCGGATCCGCTCCTCCCGTGAGCTGCTGTCGTCCGGCGGCACCGCCAGCGGCCCGGTCAGCTTCATGCGCGGCGCCGACGCGAGCGCCGGGACGATCAAGTCCGGTGGCGCCACCCGGCGTGCGGCCAAGATGGTCATTCTCGATGTCGACCACCCGGACATCGAGGAGTTCGTCACCACCAAGGCCCGCGAAGAGGACAAGATCCGCGCGCTGCGGGACGCCGGGTTCGACATGGACCTCGGCGGCAGCGACATCGTGTCCGTGCAGTACCAGAACGCGAACAACTCGGTGCGGGTCAGCGACGAGTTCATGCGCGCCGTCGAGGAGGGTGGCACGTTCGACCTGCGCGGCCGCCTGCACGGCGAGGTCATCGAGACCATCGACGCGAAGAAGCTCTTCACGCAGATCGCCAAGGCCGCGTGGGAGTGCGCGGACCCGGGCATGCAGTACGACGACACCATCAACGACTGGCACACCAACCCCGAGACCGGCCGGATCACCGCGTCGAACCCGTGCTCGGAGTACATGTCGCTGGACGACTCGTCCTGCAACCTGGCCTCGCTGAACCTGATGAAGTTCCTCAACGCCGACGGCGGCTTCGAGGTGCAGAAGTTCGTCAAGAGCGTCGAGTTCGTCATCACCGCGATGGAGATCTCCATCGCGTTCGCGGACTTCCCGACCCCGAAGATCGGCGAGACCACGCGGGCCTACCGCCAGCTGGGCATCGGGTACGCGAACCTGGGCGCGCTGCTGATGGCGTCGGGTCAGCCGTACGACTCGGAGGCCGGCCGGGGTGTCGCCGCCGCCATCACCTCGCTGATGACCGGCACCGCCTACCGTCGCTCCGCGGAGATCGCCGGGGTCGTCGGCGCGTACGACGGGTACGCCCGCAACGCCGAGGCGCACAAGCGGGTCATGCGTAAGCACGCCGCCGCGAACGACGAGATCCGCCCGAACGGTCCGGTCGCGACCGCGCTGGTCAAGGAAGCCACCAAGCAGTGGCAGGACGGCATCAAGATCGGCGAGAAGAACGGCTGGCGTAACGCCCAGGCGTCCGTGCTCGCGCCCACCGGCACCATCGGCCTGATGATGGACTGCGACACCACCGGCATCGAGCCCGACCTGGCCCTGGTCAAGTTCAAGAAGCTCGTCGGCGGCGGCTCGATGCAGATCGTCAACCAGACGGTCCCGCGCGCCCTGCGCAGCCTCGGCTACCCCGAGGAGCAGGTCGAGGCGATCGTCGAGCACATCTCCGACCACGGCAACGTCGTCGACGCGCCGGGCCTCAAGCCGGAGCACTACCCGGTGTTCGACTGCGCCATGGGCGAGCGGACCATCGCCCCGATGGGTCACGTCCGGATGATGGCGGCCGTGCAGCCGTTCATCTCGGGTGCCATCTCCAAGACGGTCAACATGCCGGAGTCGGCGACCGTCGAGGAGATCGAGCACATCCACTTCCAGGGCTGGAAGCTGGGCCTCAAGGCGCTCGCGATCTACCGCGACAACTGCAAGGTCGGCCAGCCGCTGTCCGCGGCCAAGCCGAACAAGGCGGCGGCCCCGGCCGAGGCGCCGGCGCAGGTCGAGAAGGTCGTGGAGAAGGTCGTCGAGTACCGGCCGGTTCGCAAGCGTCTGCCGAAGAAGCGCCCGTCGGAGACGGTGTCCTTCTCCGTCGGCGGCGCCGAGGGCTACCTCACCGCGTCGTCCTACCCGGACGACGGTCTCGGCGAGGTCTTCCTCAAGATGTCGAAGCAGGGTTCGACCCTGGCCGGCGTCATGGACGCCTTCTCGGTGGCGATCTCGATAGGGCTCCAGTACGGCGTGCCGCTGGAGACGTTCGTCAGCAAGTTCACCAACATGCGCTTCGAGCCGGCCGGCATGACCGACGACCCGGACGTCCGCATGGCCGCCTCGGTGATGGACTACATCTTCCGTCGCCTGGCATTGGACTTCCTGCCCTACGACACCCGGGCCGAGCTGGGCATCTTCACCGCCAAGGAGCGCGCGGCCCAGGTCGCCGCCGAGGCGGCCGCGGAAGCCGGGAACGTCGACCTGGCCGGCATGGCCGCGTCAGCGCCGGTTGCCGAGGTCAAGGCCGAGGTGAAGTCCGTCGAGGTCCCGGCGGCCGAGGTCGAGAAGCCGGCACACTCGTCGACCGAGCTGCTCGAGATCGTGCTCGGCACGTCCGCGGACGCGCCGCTGTGCTTCACCTGCGGCACGAAGATGCGCCCGGCCGGCAGCTGCTACGTGTGCGAGGGCTGCGGCTCAACTTCCGGCTGCAGCTGACGGTGAATTGCAAGGTGCCTCTCTCTGCGGGTAGAGGCACCTTGCCGTAGGAGCCGGGCTTAGGCGAGATCCAGCGAGCGGGCCGCCCGGTCAAGAACCTGTTTGTAGGTCACCACCTCCACTCGCGACAGGTGGCTGTCTGTTGTAGACACGCAGCGCTTCGTCGATTTCGGCTTCTCCTGCGCCGCGCTCAAAGCTGGCGTGGCCGATGATGACCGTGGCCGAGGCTCGCCGGACGTCGAGTCCGAGTCCGGCGAGCCGAGCCCGGTCCTCGTCCAGGACCACCAGATAGTTCATCGCCTGGGTTACCGCCCGGTGGACGTCGTTCGTCGGGACGTTGCGGCGGCGCTGATGGGTGAGCACCGGCACGCAGGCTCGCTTGAGTTCGACGACGTGCACTGTGCCGTCTGGTCGAAGCAGCGTGAGGTCCAGCTCGATACCGAGACTGATCCGGCGAGGACCGAGACCTGACAGCTGTCGGCCACCGAAGATCCACAGGTTAGCTTCGATGGCGCTCTGCAGGTCCCGCTCGCTGCTGTGGCGGTTGAGGACGACCGCCGCGAGATCATCCAGCGCGCTGCGGCGGGCCCTCAGCAGTACCGCATCGGCAAGTTCCACGGCGGAAGCTGTACCGATGTGCGGGTCGTCGCCAGGGACTGCAGTGTCAGCGTCGGTGACTTGGAGACGGTCCCGGAACACCTCGTCAATCCAAGCGACTCTCTCGCGAGTGCCGCGAAGGGCCTCGTAGACTCCGGGAGCTTCGGGTTGCATGCGTACCACCAAGCCTTGCAGGCTGTCGAGGTGCGCCAACAGCTCGTCGACGGAGACCTGCGAATGTTCCGCCACGAATGAGCGCGCTTCCGTGGCGACGAAGGCCGCGGCCTGTGTAGCGATCGAACCGATGAACTGACCGTTTCTGCGCCGTGCGTTCCCGAGCAGTTGATATTTGACCTCGAGGTCGGGACTGAGCATGACGTTCATCGCATAGGAGAGTGCGTCTTCCAGACGTTCGGCAGTGTCCTCGTCCTCTTCCATACGGGCGGCGGCGTGTGCTTGGCGCAGCAGATCGGTGAGTACCTTGCCGCCGCGATACGGGCTGCGATCACCCATGTGCCGCAGCACGTCCTCCACCAAATTCCGGACATGTGTCGAGAGCCCGAGATCGATGGACTTGTTGAGGAGCAGGCGCAGGGAATAGTCGGATCGGATACGCATTCGCCGAACGTAGACGGTGCCTCAGAGTGAAGGGCGGCGCCGGAGGTGGTTGCGCATTACCGTCGAGTGATGACCTCCGTGGTGCTGGATCGCCGTCGGCTGGAGCGTGCCAAGGTTGCTGTCGGCGTCACGTTCGCTACGAACGGGCTGGCGTTCGGGGGATGGCTGGCGCGGGCTCCGGCCGTACGTGATGATCTGAGTCTTTCGCCGGCGGGTTTCGGTTTGTTGTTGCTCTGTCTGTCCGGGGCGGCGGTGGCCGCGATTCCGTTGTCGGGGCCGGTGGTGCAGCGGATCGGTCCGGCGCGGGCGGTGCTGCTCGGCAGCATGTCCGTCGTGCTCGGCCTGGTGGGGCTCGGCGTGGGCGCGGCGGCTGGTTCGGTGGTCCTGGCGGGAGCCGGGCTGGTGTTCATCGGCATGGGCAACAGCACGTGGGACGTGGCGATGAACGTCGAGGGCGCGGACGTGGAACGGCGGCTCGGCCGCACGTTGATGCCACGCTTTCATGCCGGTTTCAGCCTCGGCACGGTGGCCGGGGCGGGGGTGAGTGCCGGTGCGGCCGCCGCCGACATAACCGTGACTGTGCAGGTCTTCCTGATGGCTGCCGTGGCGGCGGTGGTGATGGTGCTGACCGTGCGGCGCTTCCTGCCCGTACCCGAGAAGGACGGTGAGCGACCGGCCGGGGGCCGGGTCCGGGACGCCTGGCGGGAGCCGCGGACGCTTCTGATCGGTCTCATCATGCTCGGCTTCGGCTTCACGGAGGGCGCGGCGAACGACTGGCTCGCTATCGGGCTCGTGGATGGCTATGGGGCGAGCGAGACGGTCGGCGCGGTCGGTTTCGGTTTCTTCGTGACGGCGATGACGTTCGGCCGCATGTTCGGTGGCGTGGCGATCGAGCGGTGGGGTCGCGTCCGCACGCTCCGACTGACCGCAGCATCGGCACTGGCCGGTCTGCTCCTGGTGGTCGCCGGCTTCGGCGTGCCGGCGGTCCTCGCCGGCGCGCTGCTGTGGGGCGGCGGTGCGTCGCTGGGCTTCCCGATCGGGATGAGCGCCGCGGCCGACGACCCGGTGCGGGCGGCGATCCGGGTGTCGGTGGCGGGTTCCATCGGTTACGGCGCGTTCCTAGCCGGTCCGCCGCTCATCGGCCTGCTAGCTGAGCATTTCGGTGTGCTGCGCGCACTGCTCGTGGTCGGTGCGGCGATCGCACTCGGTGTGCTCGCGTCGGCCGCCGCCCGACCCTCAGCGCTGTAGAAAGTCCCCGATCACCGATGCGAGAACGTCCGGCCGCTCCAGCACCATGGCGTGCGACGCGTCCGCCAGCTGCAAATGGCTCATCCGCGGATTCAGTTTGGCCCCGGTTTCCGCCTGTTCCAGCAGGTAGCGGCGATGCGCGGCATAGAGCTTGGCGAACGGCTCCTGTTCCGGCAGGTTTCGCGTGGCGAGCACGGACAGCGTCGGCGTGGGCGTCGAGGCAAACACCGGACCAAGATCAAGTTCATTCATCAGCGTACGCAGCGAAGCAGCCGTCCCCGCATCCGGTCGCACCGACGTCTCCCCGTCCTTCTGCACCAGGTTGCGCCGAAATCCCTCGATCCACACCTTCTCGTTGGCACCCATGTCCCGGGCGGCCATCCGCTGCCGCTCCACCAGATCCGGCAGCTCAGTGGCCGTGATCGGCTGCGCCAGCTGCGCCTGCACCGCGGTGAACACCCCGTGCAGCCGGGCAAGTTCCGCGGCAGCCTCGTCCGGCGCCAACCCCGGCAGCTGCTCAGCCCGCGTCGGCGGCGGATTACCGTCCAAACTGACCACCCCAGGCGTCTCCGGATGCCGCTGCCCCCACAACACGGCCAACATCCCACCCAGCGAATGCCCAACAACCGCAGGACGATCCAATTCCAGCTGTACGGTCACCGCCGCAACATCCCCCAGCGCGGCATCCCACGACCAAGGGCCATCCCCGGAGCGCCCGTGCCCCCGCAAATCCATCGCAATCACCCGGTGCCGCGGCCGCAGCGCCCGCGCCAACGTCGTCATCGTCGCCAAATTCCCGCCGGCACCGTGCAGGAGCAGCACCGGAGGCTGATCACCGCCGAAGTCCCGAACCGCCACCGGCAGCTCCCCAGCGTCGACCAGTCGGTCATTGATCATCGATTTTCTCCCTGGTCGTTGAGGTCGGTGTGCTGGTCGCGTCGGTGCTGACGGTCGTGGACGCTTTGGTGCGCGGCCGTTTCGCTCTGATGTGCGGCGGCGTCGCTTAGGTGAGCGGCGGCTTCGCTCTGATGTGCGGCGGCGTCGCTTTGGTGTGTGGCGGTTTTGCCCTGGTGTGTGGCGGCGTCGCTTTGGTGTGTGGCGGTTTTGCCCTGGTGTGTGGCGGCGTCGCTTTGGTGTGTGGCGGTTTTGCCCTGGTGTGTGGCGGCGTCGCTCTGATGCGCGGCGGCTTCGCTCTGGTGTGCGGCGGCTTCGCTCTGGTGTGCGGCGGAGCGGAGCCGGTCGCGGATGGCGGCAGACGGCACGCCACCGTCGGGGTGTCGGGGCAGTTTGCCGCGGCGGACCAAGTCGTGCACTCCCTGACGGGTGATGCCGAGCATTGCTCCCGCCGTCGCGTACGTCACCGATTCCGCAGCCGGATGACCCACCCTGGTCGCCACCACCCGCCCCAGCGGGGTCCGCCACCAATCGACCGGCGGATCGAAGGCGCGGTCACCGGGATACAGCGTGGCGACCAGGCGGATCACCGTCCCGGTAGCGACTCGATCGTCAGCCGAACGGAGCAGATCAGCCCAGCCGCCGGCGCGCACGCGGATGATCTCACGCAAGGCCAGCACGGTGTCGTCGCCTTCCAGCAGGATCTCGAGCGGGTCGAGCAGCCGGATATCCAGCAGTCGGACAATCTGCTCCGCAAGGTCTGCGCGGGTGGGCACTCCGCAACCCTCGACTACTTGACGCGCAATGTCAAGTAGATCGACGGATGGGCGGACGGTGTCGGTCGCGCTGCTCGCCGGGCTGCTGCAGCGGTGCGCCGACCTGCTTGGCGCCGGCGCGACCGACCTGCTTGGCGCCGGCGCGACCGCCCTGCGCGGCGCCAGCCTGATCGGCTCACCCATTAGGGTCGGACCGTGGACCAGCCGGCGGCACGACCCCTCACCGAGCCGCATCCGTCCCGACTCGCCCCCGGGCATCCGCGCCGATCGGACATTCTGGCTGCACACTCTGCGGCGCTTGCGGCCGGGCAGGCAGGCTACTCCGACCCGGAAACCGGACTGTTCGTGCTGACCGCCGGATTTCTCGCCAAGCGGGGCACCTGCTGCGGCCGCGGCTGCCGTCACTGTCCGTACGTGGATGATGCCTGAGCCGGTCTTCCGCCGGCCCGCCGCGCACAGTACGGTGTGCCCGAAATATTCGGGAGGACCCTGGTGCGGACGCGTCTCATCGCCCTCGGCGCCGCCATGGCGCTGCTTGCGGGTTGCTCGAGCGAGCAACCTGACGTTCCGCTGCCGCCCGTAGAGATCCCCGTCGAACCCGCGGCCACGGCCGGCGGCGCCTGCATCTTCTGGGACTACGCCTTCCTCGAGCGGATGATCGGCGTCAAGTTCAGCGTTGCCGCCTCCGACGCGGTGGGCATCACCTCCACCTGTGTAGTGCAGACCACCGCCGGGCAATGGCCGTACCTCGTGCTGTCCGTGGTGGAGAGCACCAAGGCGGACGCGCAGCTGTTCGCCGAGTTGAAGCCCGCGAAAGCCAAGAAGCTGAAGGGGCTGGGCCAGGCGGGCTACCGCTTGGTCTCCACCGCATCCGGTGACCATGGCCCGGAGATCGAGATTGGCTGGCTGAGCGAGGCTGACCAGTTGCAGACCCTGCAATTCACCTTTGCCAAAGACGCGAAGGCCGACGAGGTCGAACAGATGCAAACGAAACTCTTCGACCTGGCTAAAGCCATGAGCACGACCAACGGCTGAACCCACGAAGTCGTCGAGCTGGCTTTCCCAGGTGATCGGCATCTCGGCATCGAGGCGAACGGCGCCCCTACCCGTGTGTGTCGACTTCCGAGGGCAGGAATCGACCCGGCAGCTTCCGCTTGCCGCATGCACTACCGACCTCCAGGACTGTGGAATCCACCGTCCGTCAAGGTCGCAGCCTCCCAGCCCGTTCAAGGCTGCGAAGTCCCCGCAGCCTTTCGCTGGGCCGCGATGGCCCGAGCCGGCTGCGGTTCAGCGCTGATCCGGCTCTGGGCCGCTGGTTGGTCGAAAGCTTCAGCGGGCGTCGACGAAGACCCGGGAGGCGACCTCACGGGGAAGTCGGATCTTGTCACCTGACCGGTCGATCGTGACGCCGTCGCGTTCCTGGGCCACCGTGACCGTTGCGCCGGGGTCGATGCCTGCGGTGTGGAGCTGGCGTAGGACATCCGCGTTCGTCTGGACGCTTTCGCAGATCCGGCGGACGACGACGCTGCCGGTGAGTCCGGGGAACGCCAGGTTGCGCTCGCCAGCGTTCAACGCTGCGGTGCTCGTGTTCACCGGTTCCTCGGGTGCGGGCCCCAGCACTTCGAGCCCGGGAATCGGGTTGCCGTACGGCGAACGGGTCGGCCGGTTGAGCAGCTCGTAGACCTTCTTCTCCACGGCGTCGCTCATCACATGCTCCCAGCGGCAGGCCTCCTCGTGGGCCTCCTCGTAGGGCATGCCGATGACGTTGACGAGGAGCAGCTCAGCCAGCCGGTGCTTGCGCATGACGGCGACCGCTGCCACTCGACCCTGCTCGGTGAGGAGCAGGTGCCGATCGTTTTCGACGGTGAGGAGCCCGTCGCGTTCCATCCGGGCAACCGTCTGGCTGACCGTGGGTCCGCTCTGATGGAGTCGTTCCGCAATCCGAGCACGGAGCGGGGGCACGCCTTCTTCCTCGAGCTCGAGGACCGTCCGCAGGTACATCTCGGTCGTGTCCACGAGGTCGTGTTTGTGGGCGTTCGTGCCGCTCGTGTTGTGTGTCCTGGTCGCCATCGATCTCAACCCTTCGGAGCTGCGCGGTGCTGGTCAAGCGTAATCGAGCCTGCGATCGCCGCCGAATCTCCCCGGGCCGTGAGGGCGGTGAGGAACGGAGCCGCGACCTGGAGAAGCGCCTGTTGCGATCTCGACCGCGCAAAGCGGTCATGATGCGCAGGTGTCCGCATCGACAGCGGCATCTCGGCCAGTGCCCCGTGCACATGGGCGAAGTCCCGAGTTGGACGCCATGGTACAGCCTGTATGTCAAGCACATGTGCCCACCTCGCGCTGATTGTCCGACTTAATGGCTTCGTGAGGCTGGCAAAACTGGGCACATTCACCTCCAAGGCGCTGGCGCGACCTATCTCGATCACGGATCACCACAAGGTGACTCGCCCCGCAAGACCGGACGAGTCCGTTGGACCTGCCTTGCCCGACCGACGACCTACCGGTGTGAGCCGATCGCGGCGGTCGCAGCGATGGCGGGCTGATGCATGGTCTGGCTGGTTAACCAGACCGCCTGGCAGACCCAGCCGCTGAGGCCGGTCAGGGGCTCAACGTGGGCTAGTCAAACGCTCAACGTGGGCCGGTTGGGCGTTCGACGCTGGGCTGGTCAAGCGCTTAACGTGGGCCGGTTGGGCGTTCGACGCTGGGCTGGTCAAGCGCTCAACGTGTGCCGGTTGGGCGTTCGACGCTGGGCTGGTCAAGCGCTTAACGTGGGCCGGTTGGGCGTTCGACGCTGGGCTGGTCAAGCGCTCAACGTGTGCCGGTTGGGCGTTCGACGCTGGGCTGGTCAAGCGCTCAACGTGGGCCGGTCGGGCGTTCGACGCTGGGCTGGTCAGGCGTTCGGTGCTGCTGACCGCGGGCTCGGCTGCAGGAGCGTCTTATGCGGGTGTGCTGGTGCCGGCAACGCGAGCCGACTGGATCCATGGTCCGTTGTGGACAGGTCGGAAGCCACCCGAATTTCTTGGCCTGTGGACAAACTAGCGACCTGTGGACAACCCAATTTTCGTCACCCCGGCGTGGCAGAGTGGCGGGCATGGCGGACGGGACGACGGCAGTGATCTGGGACGAGGCGCTGCTCGCTTACGACATGGGTGATCACCCGCTCAACCCCGTGCGGGTCGAGCTGACGATGGCGCTGGCGCGCGAGCTTGGTGTGTTCGACCGGCCGGGGGTGCACATGGTGGTGCCGAAGCCGGCCACCGACGCCGACCTGACCCGGGTGCATCGCGCCGACTACCTGGACGCGGTGCGGATGGCGCCCATCGATCCTTTCTTTCAAGGGTGGGGGCTCAATACCGCGGACAATCCGGTCTTCGACGATATGCATGAGGCGTCCGCCCGGATCTGCGGAGCCACGATGGCGGCCGTCGAGGCGGTCTGGACCGGCGCGGCGACCCGTGCCGTCAACGTCTCCGGTGGGCTCCATCACGCCATGCCGGCCCGGGCCGCGGGATTCTGCGTCTACAACGATCCCGCAGTCGCCATCGCGCGCCTGCTCGACCTGGGTGCCCGCCGGGTCGCATATGTGGATATCGACGTTCACCACGGCGATGGGGTTCAGGCGGCCTTCTATGACGATCCGCGCGTGCTTACCGTGAGCCTGCATGAGTCCCCGCTGGCTCTATTTCCGGGCACAGGTTTCCCGGACGAGACGGGCGGTCCCGGGGCGGAGGGCACCGCGGTCAACATCGCCCTCCCGCCCGGCACGGGCGACGCCGGCTGGCTGCGTGCCTTCCATGCGATCGTTCCGTCGGTTGTGCGGGCGTTCGAGCCGGAGCTGTTGTTCACCCAGTGTGGCGCGGATGCCCACCGCCTCGACCCCCTTGCCGACCTCCGGCTGTCGGTGGACGGCCAGCGCGCCGCTTACATTGCCCTGCGTGCCTTGGCCGACGAGGTAACCGGCGGCCGGTGGGTTGCCACAGGCGGCGGGGGATATGCGCTGGTGGAGGTGGTGCCCCGAGCCTGGGCGCATCTGCTCGCGGTGGCTACCGGAGAACCCCTGGACCCGGCGACGGCGACGCCGCCGGGCTGGCGTCGGCTCGCGGCTGATCGGTGTCCGGGCGGCACGGTTCCGGCGACGATGACGGACGGATCGCCGCCCGCGATCGAGCGGTGGGAGCCAGGCACAGCCCCCGACCCGGTGGACAAGGCCATCATCGCCACCCGGATGGCGATCTTTCCGCTGCACGGCCTCGACCCGCACGACCCCCGCGACTGAGCAGCATGTCGATGCCGAACAACGAGTGTGACCTTGGGATCGGCCCGAGCCGGCCGACCGAATGAGTACGCAGGACCGACGGCGATAAGTACGCAAGACCGACGGCGCAAATTGAGGAGTTGACCGCGGTGAGCAGAGGGGTCGACGTGCTGCTGTCCGATGGCAGCGCCGTGCACCTGAGGCCGATCAGGCCGGATGATGCGTCCGCCATCGTGGCGTTCCATTCGCGGATGAGTGACCGCACCCGCTATCTGCGCTACTTCTCGCCGTACCCGAGGATTCCGCAACGCGACCTCGACCGGTTCGTCAACGTCGACCACCGGGACCGGGAAGCTTTCGTCATCGTGTCCGGCCCTCGGATCATGGCAGTCGGCCGCTATGAACGGTTGGGCCCCGACTCTCCCGAAGCCGAGGTGGCCTTCGTCGTCGAGGACGCACACCAGGGGCGCGGCATCGGGTCGGTGCTGCTCGAACACCTTGCCGACGCCGCGCAGGACAACGGAATATCGCGATTCGTTGCCGAAGTGCTGCCACAAAACGGCGGCATGCTGCGGGTGTTCAGCGACTTCGGCTACCAGATTCAACGCCAGTACGCGGACGGGGTCGTGCATCTCAGCTTCCCGATCGCGCCCACGGAAAAGTCACGGGAGGTGCAGGAGAGCCGCGAGCAGCGTACGGAGGCGCGGTCCATCGCGCGGCTGCTCCATCCGCGGGGCATCGCCGTCTACGGGGCGAGTGCGAGCGGGCAGGGCATCGGCGCAGCGCTGCTCGCCCACCTCCGCGACGGAGGCTTCACCGGGACAGTCGTGCCCGTGCACCGCAATGCGCAGCGGGTGGCGGGTCTCCCGGCGTACCGGTCAGCGGCCGCCGCTGGTGCCGACGTGGATCTGGCGCTGATCGCCGTGCCCCCGGACGGGGTCGCCGAGGCGGTGGCTGATGCGGCCGCGGCGGGAGCGGGTGGCCTGGTCGTCATCTCGGCCGGCTTCGCCGAAACCGGGCCGCAGGGCGCGCTCGCGCAGCGGGCACTGGTCGACACGGCTCACGCCGCGGGGTTGCGCGTCGTCGGCCCTAACTGTCTGGGCATCGCCAACACCGACCCTTCCGTACGGTTGAACGCGACGCTTGCTCCCCACCTGCCGGCCGCCGGACGGGTGGGCTTCTTCAGCCAGTCCGGTGCGCTCGGTGTGGCGCTCTTGGCCGAGGCCGACCGGCGAGGCCTGGGCCTGTCGAGCTTCGTCTCTGCGGGCAACCGGGCCGACGTCTCTGGCAACGACCTCCTGCAGTACTGGCAGGAGGACCCCGGCACCGATGCCGTGCTGCTCTATCTCGAGACGTTCGGCAATCCGCGCAAGTTTGCCCGGCTGGCCCGGCGGATGAGTCGGGTGAAGCCCGTCGTCGCGGTGGCATCGGCCAGCCGCCCGCCCGGTCTGGCCGGTGACCTCCCCGGCCCGGACACGAACGCGGTCACAGCGCTGTTCGCCCGCTCCGGGGTCATCCGGGTCGACACCGTCGCGGAGCTGTTCGACGTGGGAGTCCTGCTCGCGCACCAGCCCCTGCCGACCGGCCGCCGGGTCGCCGTGGTGGGCAACTCCTCCGCGCTGTCGGGGTTGGCGGTCGCCGCATGCCGGGTCAACGGGCTGGTGGTGGCCGACGGGTACCCGCACGACATCAGCCCCCAGGCCGGCGCGCACGACTTTGCCGACGCACTGGCCGACGCTGCGGTCGACGACCGGGTCGACGCGCTCGTCGTCGTGTTCGCGCCGCCGCTGCCAGGCCAGCTTTCCGACGAGGACGCAGATTTCGCAGCCGCGCTCGGCAGCGTGGCGCTGGCCGGGGAGAAGCCCACGGTGGCGACCTTCCTGCTCGGGGCGTTGCCCGCGAAGGTGCCGGCATACCCGTCAGTGGAGGAGGCGGTGCGAGCGCTCGGCCGCGTCGCGACGTACGCCGACTGGCTGCGCCGGCCGCCGGGGATCATGCCGGTCCTTTCCGATGTGGACCCGGGTGCAGCGGAGGTGGATGGGCCGTTGCCGGAGCTGCTGGCCGCGTACGGAATCCCGATGCAGCCGTCCACCGCAGCCGCGACCCTCACCGAAGCGGTGGTCGCAGCGGAATCCCTCGGCTTTCCGGTCGCGTTGAAAGCAGCGGGTCAGGCGCTGCGCCACCGCATCGACCTGGGCGCCGTCCGCCTCGGCCTATCCGGCGTGGGCGAGGTACGCACCGCCTATGCGGAACTGTCCGCCGCTTTCGGTCCCCAGGTGCTGGTGCAATCCATGGTGGCGCCCGGCGTGGCCTGCACGATCGAGGTGGTCGAGGACCCGGCATTCGGCCCCGTGATCGGCTTCGGCCTGGGCGGCGTAGCCAGTGAACTCCTCGGCGACCTGGCCTGGCGCGCGGCCCCACTCACCGACCGGGCTGCCGAAGCCCTGGTGGACGAACCGCGCGCGGCGCCACTGCTGCACGGCTACCGCGGTTCGGAACCGGTCGACCGCGCCGCGCTGGTCGACCTCCTCCTCCGCGTCGGCCGCCTCGCCGACGAACACCCCCGCGTCCGGGCCTTGTCCCTCAACCCGGTCCTCGCCCGCCCCGGCGGATTCACGGTCCTACACGCGGCAATCGAAATCGGCAACCCAGGCCCCCGCCCCGACACCGGCCCCCGCCGCCTCCAAACCGCCTGAACACCCGACCGGCGACGCAGGACGGCGATGCAAGATGGCGACGCAAGCTCATCGGCCGAGCCAGGCGGCGGCATCGCGGACGAGCACAGGACGGCAGCGCAGCGACTCAGCAGCACCACAACGGCGTTTTGGCGGGGATCGCCGCACGCAGGGATCAAGCCTGACCGCCCGGAGAGCGGCGCTCCCCGCCAAAACGCCCAAGCGTCAGCGCCGCAGTTAGCCACAGCATCCCCGCACGGATCAGCCACGATCGACTCCCGCACAGAATGAAGCCGTCGATGCGTCGCCCTGCCGGTGATTACGGAGCACAGACACCACTCGCATCCACCCCACAGTGCATCGCACCGAAAAAAGGCCGGCCGCCACGAGGGCGACCGGCCTTTTCCTCAGGGTTCGGAACAAAGTCAGCTGGCGTAAGCCTCCAGCCGCGACGCCCGCTGCGGGTCCCGCAGCTTGGACATCGTGACCTTTTCGATCTGCCGGATCCGCTCGCGGCTGAGGCCGAACTCGCGGCCCACCTCGTCGAGCGTGCGCTGCCGGCCGTCGTCCAGGCCGAAGCGGAGTCGGATGACCGCGGACTCGCGCTCGGACAGCGTGGCGAGCACGATCTCGACCTCGCTGCGCAGTTCGCCCTGGGCGACGGTGCTGCCCGGCTCGGCGTTGGGGTCGACCGCGGCGACGAAGTCACCGAGGGCGCTTTCGCCGTCCTCGCCGACGGCCTGGTCGAGGCTGACCGGCTCGCGGTCGTACGAGATGAGCTCGATGATCTGGAACTCCGGCACGCCCATGGCTTGAGCGATTTCGGCGATGACGGGTTCACGGCCGAGCTGGGCGGCGAGGTCGCGGCGGGCGCGGACCATCCGGTTGACCTGCTCGACCATGTGCACCGGGATGCGGATGGTGCGGGCCTGGTCGGCCATGGCGCGGGTGATGGCTTGGCGGATCCACCAGGTGGCGTACGTGGAGAACTTGTAGCCCTTGGTGTAGTCGAACTTCTCGACCGCGCGGATCAGGCCCAGGTTGCCTTCCTGGATGAGGTCCAGGAACGCCATGCCGCGGCCGGTGTAGCGCTTGGCGATGCTGACCACGAGCCGGAGGTTGGCCTCGAGCAGGTGGTTCTTCGCGGCGCGGCCCTCGGTGATGATGACCTTGAAGAGGGGGGCCAGGTCGGGGCCCGCGTCGGCCAGCTTCTCCTCGGCGTAGAGGCCGGCCTCGATCCGCTTGGAGAGGGTGACCTCCTCGACCGCGGTGAGCAGGCGGGTCCGGCCGATGCCGTTGAGGTATGCCCGGACGAGGTCGGCGGAGATGCCGCGCTCGTCGACGGCGTCCAAGTCGGCCAGGGCCTCGACACCGTCGGTCATGATGTTCTCGGTAGCCATCGTCGGCTCCGTCGCCTTCATCTCCAGGACCATCTTTCAGTCCCCTCCCCGCTCAAACCGATGTCGTGCGTTTCCCGCCGCATTAGTGGCTGGTGATGAGAAGTGTGGACGGCGGGGCGTTAAGTCGAGGTAAGGCAATCGCGCGGTGGCATGAATCAGGGAGAACGCTGAGGTCACCGAGGGTGACAGGCGTCCGGATTGATCGGACATAACCGAAGCCGGTGCAATTCCGAATACGGGGGCGCGGAGCGGTAATCTCGCAGAACAACGGGTCGACGAGGAGGTTCGGTGGTCTTCAAACGGATGATGCAGGCGATGGGCGTGGGCGGTCCGTCCGTCGAGACGGTGCTCGCCAACCCGAACTGCCGCCCCGGTGGCTACCTCGAGGGCCAGGTGCATGTCATGGGCGGCGACCATGCCGTCGACATCGAGTACGTGGCGATCGGGCTGCTGACCCGGGTCGAGGTGGAGAGCGGCGACACCGAGTACAACACCGACCAGGAGTTCCACCGCCAGCGCCTGACCGGCTCCTTCCGGCTGGACGCGGGCGCGCGGTATGACGTGCCGTTCCGCTTCGACGTGCCGTGGGAGACCCCGATCACCGAGGTGTACGGGCAGCACCTGCACGGCATGACCATGGGGCTGCGTACGGAGCTCGAAGTGGCCCGCGCGGTCGACAAGGGTGACCTGGACGCCGTGGCCGTGCACCCGCTGCCGGCCCAGGAGCGAATCCTCGACGCGTTCCTGCGGCTGGGCTTCCGGTTCAGCCGGGCTGACGTGGAGAGTGGCCGGGTGTATGGCGTGCAGCAGCAGCTGCCGTTCTACCAGGAAATCGAGTTCTACCCGCCGCCGCAGTTCGCGCACGGCATCACCCAGCTCGAGGTCACGTTCATCCCGACGCCACACCAGTTGCAGGTGGTGCTGGAGGTCGACAAGCGCGGCGGGCTGTTCACCGAGGGTCACGACGCGTTCGGGCGCTTCGACGTGGATTACCGCACGGTCGACCAGACTGACTGGACCGCGCAGCTCAACGGCTGGCTGCAGCAGTCCGCGCAGCGCCGCGGCTTCTTCTAGAGATCAAGTAGGACGGTTCGCGGGCCCACGTTGATGCTCTCCACGAGCATGTGGGTCCGGAACCGGCCGGTTTCCACGGTCGCCCCGCGGGCGCGCAACGCGTCCATCACGGCGGTGACCAGTGGTTCGGCGACCTCCGCGGGGGCGGCCGCCAGCCAACTTGGCCGCCGACCCTTGCGCGCGTCGCCATAGAGCGTGAACTGGCTGACCACCAGCAGCGGCGCCCCGACGTCGGCCGCCGAGCGTTCGTCGTCGAGGATGCGCAGTTCATGGACCTTGCGGGCCATCGTTGCGGCGGTCTCGACCGTGTCGGTGTGGGTGACGCCGAGCAGGACGAGCAGGCCGTCCTCGATCTTGCCGACGACCTCGTCGCCCACGGTCACACTGGCCCGGCTCACGGTCTGTATCAAAGCCCTCATCGCCCCGTGAGCGTACCGGTGTCGACCCCGAGCGGCGCAGCCGACATCATGGTCCGATGGCCCGCGGATTGCGCTACATCGATGCCGTCAAGCTGCTCGACGGGGCTGGCCCCGCCGCCCGCGCGCTGCAGGACCTCGCCGGCGGCGCCCTGTCGGTGGCAACCGCGGGCGGTTCGGCGGCGGCTCTTTCGCTCTTCGACGCCAAGACCGAGATGGTCCGGCTCGGCCACGTCGTCACGACCAAAATCCATGATTCCGTACGGGGGTTGGCGCGCCACGACCGCAGCACCCGGCTCCAGGCTGCCCATAGCGTCCTGGTGCTGGCCGCCTACTTCGAAGCCTTCGACGAGGTGGTGGCCCAGACCGAACTGGACTCCCCGGAGCTGACCCGCAACGAGCAGATCATGCTCTCGACTGGCACCCGCGTGGACGGACACTGGCTGTCCGGCCTGCTCTATGCACAGGTCCCCGTCCCGTCCGCGGTGCTTTCCCCGCATGCCGAGCTCAGCACGTTTTTCGTGATGGTCAGCGGGCGCCTGCACAGCTTCCTGGAAAATCTGGCGGTCTGGGAAAAGGCCACCGATCGGGACCGCCGGGCCGCCCGCCACCTGATCACGACGAGGCTGCCGGCGCTGGCCCTGCGCCGCTATGAGGAGATGAGTCTGCGTCTCGCCGGTGACGTCCCCGAGTTCGGTCTGTGGGTCGAGCGTGCGGAACGCCGGGCCATCGGTCACAGCCTGGGAGAGCTGCGCGAGTTGCTGGATCGGGCCAGTTCTGGCCGGCAGGCCGAAGGCTGGCGGGCTGCTCTCGCCGCGGCGTACCGCGCCGATCTGGATCTGCCGGTCCTGCGCGCTGAGGCGGGTGACGTGCGGACCCCGTCGCTCGCGGAGGCCTACCTCGATCCGCGGTTCCGGGTGCAGGACGCCGCGGCGAACGCCACCCCGGCTGAGGAGTCGTGGTGGACCGGGGAAGTACGCACCGACCTGGCCGTCTTTCTAGCGAGTTACCTGACCACGCCGCAGGCGATCGAGGCACCGCTGGTGCTGCTCGGCCAGCCCGGCGCTGGCAAGTCGGCGCTGACCCGCGTGCTGGCGGCCCGCCTGCCCGCCGAGGACTTCCTGGTCGCCCGGGTAGTGCTGCGTGAAGTGCCGGCTGAGGCACCCGTCCAGGACCAGGTCGAACTGGCCGTCCGCGCGGCGATCGGGGAGACCGTCGCCTGGCCCGACCTGGCCCGCGCCGCCGCAGGTGCGCTGCCGGTGATCCTGCTCGACGGCTTCGACGAGCTGATCCAGGCCACCGGCATCCACCAGTCCGACTACCTGCAGCGGGTGGCGGCATTCCAGCAGCGTGAGGCCGTACTCGGCCGGCCGGTGGCGGTCGTCGTCACCAGCCGGCTTTCTGTCGCCGACCGCGCCCGCCTCCCCGCCGGAGCGCTCGCCGTCCGGTTGGAGGGTTTCGACGAGGCCCAGGTTTCCGCCTGGTTGACCACGTGGAACCGGGTGAACGCGGAGCGCCCCGGCCACCGCCCGCTGCCGGATCTCGTGTTCACCCGGTTCCCGGACTTCTGTGAACAGCCGCTGCTGCTGCTGATGCTCGCGCTCTACGACGCCGCCACCCTCGCCCTGCAGAACGCCGACTCTCTGGAGACCGCCGAGCTGTACGAGCGCCTGCTCAGGAGCTTCGCCGAGCGGGAGGTGCGCCGGCTGCACCCGCGCGAACCCGAGGCAGCGGTCCCGGCACTGGTGGAACAGGAACTCGTGCGGCTGTCCGTGGTGGCGTTCGCCATGTTCAACCGGCTCCGGCAGTCCGTCACCGAGCAGGAACTAGACGCCGACCTCGCCGCGTTGGGCCTGGGTCGGGTGCGCGCCGGGCACACCGAGGCCTTCCACCGGCCACTGACCGCGGGGGAGGAGCTGATCGGCCGCTTCTTCTTCATCCAGCGCTCGCGTGCCACACAGGACGATCGGACCTTGCAGACGTACGAGTTCCTGCACGCCACGTTCGGCGAGTTTCTGGTGGCCCGCCTGGTGGTCCGGGCGTTGCGTGACACAGCGGCGCAGGCAGCCGTCTCTACGCTCGCGCTCGGTGCCGCCCGGGACGACGGTCTGCTGAGGACTCTGCTCGGCTACGCACCCCTGTCCGCCCGCGCGACCGTGCTGCCGTTCGTCACGTCGCTGCTCGCTGGCGAGGACCGGCCTGCGGTGCGCGCGTGGCTCGTGCCCGCCCTCCGCGCCGCGCTGACCCGACCCGAGTTCCCAGCCCAGGCCTATCAGCCCGCCGACAAACGGGTGGACCATCTGATGGCCACGTACTCGCTGAATCTGACCCTGCTCGCGCTGGCCTGCGACGAACCGTTGCGGGCGTCCGAACTGTTCGTGCACGCGGCGGACCCGGCCGCCTGGTTGCGCGGCGCGGCTCTGCAGTGGGAGGCGGCGATTCCGTCCGGCATGTGGGCCGAGCTGATCGCCACCCTGACGGTGATCCGCACCTGGGACGGCGACCGCCGCGACCTCGTCCTGGATCCGACGAGCGAGCGCCGATTCCCGGCCGTGGACCTGTCGTGGTTCGTGGTCGGCGTCCGCCAGGGCACCTGGGGTGGCGTGCCGTTCGACCGGACCGCGAACCGGCTCCACCTCACCGCGGACGCCGGCGAAGACCTCATCAGGTGGGCCGTCGAGCCGCTGGCCCGGTGGATGCCCGACACGGTCACCACCGTGGTTGGCGTCGGCGACGACGACGCCGAATCCGTGGCGCACGCCCTGGTCGGGGTGTGGGTCGGCGCGGCGAGTGACCCGGAGAGTCTGACTACCGGCTACGCACGCGCGGTGGACGCACTCCTCGGCGGCGGTGCCGAGCAGGCCGCTTCGCAACTGCACTTCGGTCGGGCCGCCCGGCTGCTGCTGGGCATGTTGACCCGCGACGCCGGGCGGCTTCCGGTTCCCGAGGTGCTGCGCTGGCTACGCGCGTTCGTCCGCAGCACCTACTTTCGGCGCCTCGTCCCCGACGTGCTGGAATGCCTCGCTGCCGCCCGCGTGCCGGGCGGTCCGGAGCTGCCAGCGCTCGTGGACGAGATGAACCTGCTCCGGCTGCAGCTCGCCCCGATCGACCAACTCCGCGTCCTCGCCGCCCTGCACGAGCTGCGCGGACCCTTGCCGCCCCGGACCGCCGCCTACCTACGCACCAACCTCGCCCCCGGCGTGGAGGCTGCCTTGACCGATCCGCACGCCCGCGATGTGCTGGCAGCGGACCGGTCCCTGGCTGCCCGAGTCGTAGCAGCACTGGACCAGTAAGCCGCCCAGTCGCGACGGCGCTGGATGACAAGGCCTTCGGGCCGGGTCGGCGCCGGGTTACAAGGCCCTACGTCGGGGCGGTGCTGGACCACAAGCCGCCGGGCCGGGACGGTGTTGCGGGACGGTGCGGGATTTCAGTAGTCGCCGGGCGCGCTCGGCGCCACGGACAGGCGCTCGCCGCGCTCCAGCGCGGACTGCTCGGCAACGATCGACTCGGTCGCGGTGGTGCCGAAGCGGGTCGCCCCGGCCTCGGCGAAGGCGAGCAACTCGTCCAGCGTACGGACGCCGCCCGAAGCCTTGACCTCGACGGCGGGCGACACGCTCGCCCGCATCAGCGTGACGTCAGCCAGCGTGGCGCCGGAAGGCGCAAAGCCCGTGCTCGTCTTGACGAAATGCGCGCCCGCTTCCTCGGACAGCCGGCAAGCTGTCACCTTCTCCGCGTCGGACAGGTACGCGGTCTCGAAGATCACCTTGACCACCCGTCCCTGCGCGGCGGCCACCACCGCGGCGAGGTCCTCGCGCACATAGTCGAGCTCACCGCTGCGCAGCATGCCGATGGCTAGCACCACATCGATCTCGTCCGCGCCCGCCTCGACCACGGCCCGCGTCTCCGCCACCTTCACCGCAGTCGGCGTGCTGCCGTGCGGGAAACCCACCACCGTGCCGACCAGGACGCCGGTGCTGCGCAGCTCCGCCGCGGCCAGCGCCACATCACCCGGCCGTACGCACACCGACGCGGTGCCGTAGCGCGCGGCGAGCGCGCAACCCTGCCGGACATCCTCGATGGTCAGCTCGGGACGCAGCAGCGCGTGGTCGATCAGCTTGGCGACGTTCATAGCGAATCTCCTGTCCGGGGCGGCTGCACGTCGAAGGTGACGTGCAGCGAGTAGCGGGAGCCGACATAGCGGCTGATCGAATGTTCGAGCGGCTGCGAGTGCTGGTCGACGATGACCCGGCTCTCCACGAGTAGCGGCTCGGTGGCGGCGACCTGCAGGTGCCCGCCATCAGCGCCGGCGAGCTGGGCGCTGAGCGTCGACGAGCCGAGCGTCGGTCGCAGCCCCAGCTCGTGCAGCTTCCGGTGCAGCGAACCGGCTTCGAGGTCGACGTCGAGCAGGGCGGTGAGGTGGGGCGGGAAGCTGGCGTACTCGATAGCCATCGGCATGTCGTCGGCCAGCCGAACCCGCACGATCGAGATAACCCGCGGGGTAGCGGCAGTGAGCTGCAGCGCGGTGACTTCCTCGTCGCTGGCGGGCCGCAGCTCGGCCTCCACCAGCCGCGACGCCGGCCGCCGGCCCCAGCTCAGCACCTGGTCGTGAAAGCTCATCAGAGTGGCCGCGGCGCGCGGAGCCGGTCGCTGCCTGACGAAGGTCCCGCGGCCCTGCACCCGCTCGATCAGCCCGTCCGCCTCCAACGCGTTCAGCGCGGCGCGGACGGTCATCCGGGCCACGCCGAACTCCTCGGCGAGCGCGGATTCCGCAGGCACCAGATCGCCCGGCTCAGCGCCGACGAGGCGAGCTCTGAGGGCCCGCTCGATCTGCACGTAGAGCGGCGTCTTCGCCATCGGCTCCTCCAGGTCATCTAGACAACCTAGAGGTTGCCGGATGGATGCCTAGGTTGTCTAGAGGATGTGGCGTACGCCGCTCGCGGGTTGGCAGGCAGCCGTCGGCGCCGAGTGGGACGAGGCCCGGCGCTTCGTGTAGCAAGATGGCGGCATGACGCTCTCGCTGCCCATCGACGCCGAGGCTAACGCGCTGCTCGACCGGGATCCGCTGGCGCTGCTGATCGGGATGGTGCTGGACCAGCAGATTCCGCTGGAGAACTAGAAAACCATGCGGACGCAGGCATCAGATTCCGGGGATCGACGCCGGCAGAAGCCGCAGCTCGGTGAGTCGCCGAGTCGCGAGAGCGACATGTTTGACGGTGAACATTCGAGCTTTCCGGAGACTCCAGGCCGCGACTCGATCCGCAAGTGCGTCGGGATCGGCTGTTCGGGGATTGTGGCCCGACGCGAAGTGCACAGTCGCAAGCAGCTCAAGGCTGTACGGGGTTTCGAAGCCATCGACCAGGCGAAGCAATGAGGCCAGGCGATCCTGATCATCGCTGTGGCGACTCAGGAACTCATCCGCCGCGTCGGCGCTTCCGGGGACGGCATTGATGGGGACGAGCGCAGTCACCCGCGCTGACCGGTCGCCCAAGCCAGTGAGGTAGTGCCCTTCCATCGCATCCAGCGCTGGCCCGAGCTTCGGCGCGTACGGCCCGTAGGTTCCGCGGACGAAGTTCAACTTCAAGGGCGCACCGAGGACCTGCAGGAAATAGGCCAGCTTCTGGATCTCTAGTTCGCTGACACCGTCACGCACCTCCTGGAGGCGTGCCCGCTCCAGGTATCGGCTGGTAGCAGCGACCAACAGTGCGCGCGGCAGGGTAAACGGTGGCCGCGACGTCGCGTTCGGCATCGTCTCGGGGGACGGTGCACCCTCGGGCGCATAGACGACACTCCGCACGTCAGGCATCCGAGCGCACGCCTGTTCAATCAACGGCCGGACGTCACTCCAAGACAGGCCGCCGTTGCCGCAGCCGAGGGCCGGCATGGCTACGGATCTGATGCCGAGCTCTTCGACCGTTCTGACGAGAGACTCCAGGCCAGTCTCGATATCCGCCAGTCGGGATGAGCTTCGCCAGTGCTGCTTGGTCGGGAAATTGAGAACATAACGCCCGGGGCCCAGCACGCCGGTGTCGAAGGCCCAGACATGGCCAAGTCTCACCTCGCCACGCTGACAAGCTGCCTGATAAGCGCGGAAGTTTGCCGGAAACGCCCGCTTGAACTGCAGCGCGATTCCCTTACCCATGACGCCGACAGTGTTCACCGTGTTCACGAGCGCATCCACATCCGCGGTTAGGAGGTTTCCTGTGCCCCGTTCGATCATGTCCTTCACCCCCGTTCGTACCCGTAGTACCAGTGCGGTCTGACGATAATTCGCTGTTCAAGCGCGTGATCCGCCAGGATCTTACCGACCTGAGACGTTCGATCGTGGTCGTGCACAGCGACCCATCGGATGACGCTCAACGGCAATTCGCCGTACACCAGTAGCTCCGCCTGCCGCCTTCGCTGACGATCCGGATCCTCTTGTGTGTTGTTCCATCGATCCGCCGTCATGAGCGGCCAATCGACCATTCTGGACAGGTCGTCCAGGTCAGAGGTGAACTCGGTCGTCGCCGTCGCTGCGTTGCCGTCTGTCGCCACCCATGTAGCACCGGCGGCGACCACTGCTCCCACCGACGTCACTAGATAGACCAGCGGCTTGTCGCCGCCAGCGTAGCGGTTCGGAATGCTGTCGCGGCGATCGCAGGAGATTCGGTACATCATCGGGGAGCGGGGCGCGAAGTAGAACGGAACATATTCCCCGACGCGGCCACCAGGTTCGATGGGGATGGTGCGCCGCCTCCTTGACTCCTTGATGTCCGGGGCCCCGACTTCAGTTCTCGTCAGGCCTTCGCGAGCGACGGTGTCGCAGCGGAGGTGGCCTGACGCTCGGATCGCTGTGAGGTTGTCAACGTGGGTGAAGTGGTAGATCCACCGATCGCTGATGGCTGGAACAACCGACTGAGGCATGCTGTAGTTGTCTCCGTCCCTCGGCGGCCCCGGCTGCGTCGCGGAACGAGGATGCCATCCATCGGCAGCGACGAGAAGCTCACGCGTCCGGTGACCGTCGGGGAAGAATAGGATCGCCCATGGGTATGTCGCTGCCGATCGCGCCGGAAGCGAACGAACTTCTCAACCGCGACCCGCTTTCTCTGCTCCTGGGGATGGTGCTGGACCAGCAGATTCCGCTGGAGAAGGCGTTCAGTTCGCCGTGGGTGCTGGCGCAGCGGTTGGGGCATGCGCCGACCGCGGAAGAGCTGGCCGAGTTCGATCCCGATGAGCTGATCGCCATCTTCGCCAAGCCGCCCGCCCTGCACCGCTTCCCCAAAGCCATGGCGGTACGGGTGCAAGAGGTCTGTCGAGCGCTTGTGGGCGCGTACGACGGGGAGGCGGCCGGTCTGTGGCGCGATGCCGCGGACGGCAAGGAGCTGCTCAAGCGGGTGGCGGCCCTGCCCGGCTTCGGCAAGCAGAAGTCGCAGATCTTCGTGGCGCTGCTCGGCAAGCAGTACGGGGTGCAGCCGCCGGGCTGGCGGGAAGCCGCTGGCGGGTACGGCGAGGTGGACTCGTTCAAGTCGGTCGCGGACATCGTGGATGGCGAGTCGTTGACCAAGGTGCGGGCGTACAAGAAGCAGATGAAGGCGGCGGCGAAGGCGGCAGCGGACGGTTAGGAAAGCGCTGACGGCGGCTGCGACGAGCGGGCCAGCAGGCTGGCCATTTTCTCGACGGGCAGCGGCTCGGCGAAGAGGTAGCCCTGGCCGATGCCGCAGCCGAGCATTTGCAGCTCGGTGGCCTGCTCAGTGGTTTCGATGCCTTCGGCGACGGTGGTCAGGTGCAGAGCGTGGCTCAGGCGCAGGATGGCTTCGGTGATGCCCGCGCCTTCCGGGGTGCCGTTGAGTTCCGCCACGAAGCTGCGGTCGATCTTCAGGATGTCGACCGGTAGCCGGGTCAGGTAGTGCAGCGAGGAGTAGCCCGTACCGAAGTCGTCGATCGCGACCCGGATGCCGTGGGCGCGGAACTCGGCCAGCATGGTGATGGCCGCGACGTCGTCGACCAGGGCGGATTCGGTGATTTCGAGGACCAGCCGGCCCGGTTCGAGGCCGGTGAGCTGCAGGACGGTGAGGACGTCCGCCACCAGGGTCTGTTCCTGGAGCTGCCGGGGTGACAGGTTGACGCTGACGTACGTGTCGCTGTCCCAGCCCACGACCTGCTGGCAGGCCTCGCGCAGCACCCAGAGGCCGAGGGTGTTGATCAGGCCGTTGCGTTCGGCGATCGGGATGAACCGGTTCGGGGAGACCATGCCGAGCTCGGGGTGGTGCCAGCGGACGAGCGCCTCGACGCCGATCGGGCGGCTGTCGGACAGGTCCACCAGCGGCTGGTAGAGCACGGTGAGCTCGCCGCGTTCGAGGGCGCCGGCCAGGTCGTCGCCGAGCTGGGCTTCGGCGGCGCGGGCGTCGGACATCGACGGGTCGTGCAGCTGGACGCCGTGTGTGCCGAGGTTCTTGGCCTGGTACATGGCGATGTCGGCGCGGCGCAGGAGGTCCTTGGGGGTGTCGCCGGGGCGGGCGGTGGTGACGCCGACGCTGGCGCGGACCGGCATGACGTCGTCGCCGAGCTGGACCGGGGAGGCCGCGGCGGTGGCGAGGATGCGCTGGGCGGCGGCCAGTGCCGAGTCGGCGTCCGGGACGTCGGTGAGCAGGACGACGAACTCGTCGCCGCCGATTCGGGCTGCCACGTCCTCGGCCCGTACGGAGGAACCGAGAATTTCGGCGATCCGGGTCAGCATGAGGTCGCCGGCAGCGTGCCCGTAGGCGTCGTTGACCAGCTTGAAGTCGTCCAGGTCGATGAGCAGCAGCGCCACGTCGTCGCGGACGCCGACGGTCCGGGCGAGGCGGTCGTCGAGGCCGGCGCGGTTGGCGAGCCCGGTCAGCGGGTCGTGCAGGGCCATCTGCTGCAGCTCGTACTCGCGCTGTCGCAGCTTGGTCTCGACCTGCTGGCGGCGCTCGATGTCGAGGCGCAGCGCGGCGGTGGCCGAGTCGACCTTGCTCATGGCCCGGTTGCGGGCGCCGGTGAGGATGCCGACCAGGGCGGTCAGCAGGATGGTGATGGTCAGGCCCAGCGCCCACGCGGAGCTGACGATGCCCCGGTCGGTCTCGGTGAGCAGCCGCTCGGTGGGGTGCACCTGCAGCTTCCACTGCCGCAGCCCGGCCGTGATCCACGAGGTGCGGCTGAACGTCGTGGAGGGGCGCGCCTCGTCGGCAATTGCCTGGGCCACGACCCGGCCCTTGACGCCGTCCGGGTCGGACAGCTCGGCGGTCACCGCTCCGTGCGCCTGCGCCCGCATGGTCTCGTTGAGCAGGTCGCCGCCGTGCACGCCGAGGTTGAGCCAGCCGCGGATCGGGCCGTTCTTGAAGTAGACCGGCATGGCGAGGGTGAACGAAAGCTGCTGCTGCTCGACCGGCAGGGCACGGTCGGCCGGGAACACGTACGCCCGGCTCACCGCGAGCGCGCCGACGATGCGGGCCTCGTCCAGGGTCTCGTCGGTCTCGGGGATGCTGGTCAGGTCCTGGCCGGTCGTGACGGGTACGCCGTCGAAGGACTTGTTGAACACGACGAACGTGTGCTCGACGCCCTTGCTGACGGGCTGCAGGCGCAGGTCGGGTGCGCCCTTGCCGCGCCAGTACTCCTCCAGCATCGCGACGCCGGTGTCCTGCGACGAGACGACGAAGCTCAGCGAGGTGGCGCCGGGCAGGCGGCGGTTGCTCACCTTCGAGGTGATCCAGTTGAAGTGTTCGGCGTTGAGGTCGTCCTGGGCGCCGAGGGCGATGGCGACGTCGGCCAGGGTGTCGCCGTACCGCTGCAGCTCGGTGGAGATGGCCCGGTTGAGGTCGCTGGTGTAGCGGTCCATGAGCTGGGCGGTGTAGCGCTGCTCGGTGTTGCCCGCGCCGATGGCGGCACCCCAGGAGGCCGCGGCGCCCACCAGGGCGACCACGACCACGAGCGCGACGCCGGACCACCGGCGCCGCTTCGGGACGAGGGACATCGTCGGCACGTGCTTTTGATCGGCCGCTGTGCGCCGTACTGAAGGAACGCCGGGTGGTATGTGGGTTTGCGGCAGTGCGAGGATGGTTCGGTGAAGAAGCAGCCGGAGCGGCCGGTGCTGATCACCGACGCCGCCCGCAGCCAAGAAGATCAACTCCGCAGCCGACAGCTCCGCTATGTGACGATGATGGGCATCCGTGCCGGATGTCTGATCCTGGGTGCGGTGCTCATCAGCGCCGAGGCCCCGCTGCTCCCGCTCTGGCTGATCCTGTGCGCGGCCGGCATGGTGTTCCTGCCCTGGGCCGCGGTCCTGATCGCCAACGACCGCCCACCCAAGAGCAAAGCCCACCCGCCGGCCCCACAGCCGCAGTCGACCCCGCGCGCCCTCGACGAGGCCGCCGACCAGCCCACCCCGCCCCGCACCATCGACGTCGAGCCCTAGGGGCGAGCGCCGACTTTCTGCACCGCCGCGGCGCCGAGAGCGGCGCCGGCCGTCAGCGCGGCTTCCGGCTCGGCGCCGGAACACCATGCCTTGAGCAGGCCCGCCGCAAAAGCGTCACCCGCGCCGGTCGGATCGAGCGACGGTACGCGGACACCCGCCACCGACCGCAACACCCCGTCCCGCGATCCCCAGACGGCACCCTCGCCCCCGCGTTTGACGACCACGTTGCGGACGCTCCGGATGAGAACCGCCGCCTGGTCCTCCGCGGTGCCGGGGCCAGCCAGGACCTCGGCTTCGTCGGCGTTGCACAGCAACAGGTCGACGTCGCGTACCCAATCCAGGAAAGCTCCCGCCTGGCTCAGCGGGGCCGCGGAGGCCGCGTCGACGCTGGTTGTCAGGCCGCGATAGCGGGCCGCCGCGAGCGCCGCAAGCCCGCCCTGCCGGGATTCCGGGTGCAGCAGGGGATAGCCGGACAGGTGCAGGTGGGCGACGTCTTCGGCGGCCTCGACCGCGGCGGCGACGTCGATCGGGGCGAGCAGCAGGGCCGCGCCGCGGTCGGTGATCATCGTCCGCTCGTCAGGGCTGCTGAGCACGACGACGCTGCCGGTCGCCGCTCCTGGATGCCAGCCGACCGCACAGTGCACTCCGGCGTCGGCCAGCTCGGCTACCCGCTCCCGGCCGGCGTGGTCGTCGCCGACCGCCGCGATGAGGGTCACCGCGGCTCCGGCGTGGGCGAGCCAGGCGGCCGTGTTGGCCGCCTGCCCGCCGCCGCCGATGGTGATCTGGGCGTCGGTGTCCGAGCCGTCGGCGAGCGGCCCGGACCGCACCACTAGCACGTCGGTGACCAGGTCGCCGACGACGATCAGTCCCGCCCCCGCTGGCGTGCTCATTGCGGCAGGGCGAACCCGAGCGCGGTGTGGGCCGGTACGGCCGCCGCGGCGATCTGCGCGGCCAGAGCGGCGTTGCGCAGGATGATCCGGACGTTGACCTCCAGGCTCTTGCCCTGCGTGCTGCTGTGGAAGTGGGACAGCAGGAACGGCGTGACGGCCTTGCCCGTGACACCGTTCGAGGCCAGCAGCTCCAGGCCCTCCGCCAGCGTCCGGTCGTGCAGGTCGGTGTCCAGCTGCTCGTCCGTCGGAAGCGGGTTGCCCAGCACGAGCGCACCCGCGCCGACGCCGTGGTCTTCGCGGGCGGCCATCGCCGCGGCGACCGCCTCGGGGGAGTCGAGCTGCCAGTCGACGTCGAACCCGCCATCGGTGACGAAGAAGCCGGGGAAGCGCCGGGTGCCGTACCCGGCGACGGACACGCCCAGCGTCTCCAGGCGCTCCAGCGTCGCGCCCACGTCGAGGATCGACTTGACGCCGGCGCAGACCACGACAATCGGCGTACGGGCCAGCGTGGTCAGGTCGGCGGACTCGTCGAACGTGGTGTTCGCCTCCCGGTGCACGCCGCCGAGCCCGCCGGTCGCGAACACGCCGATGCCCGCGGCCGCCGCAACTGCGCTGGTCGCGGCGACGGTGGTGGCACCGTCTGCGCCGGTGGCGGCGGCGATCGCCAGGTCCCGGACGGAGAGCTTGGCGACCCCGTCCGCGGAGGCCAGGTGCTCGACCTGGGCGTCTTCGAGGCCGACGATCAGTTCGCCGCCGATCATGCCGATCGTGGCGGGCACCGCGCCGTGGTCCCGGACGGTCTGTTCGATCTCGCGGGCGACGCGCAGGTTGTCGGGGTGCGGCAGCCCGTGGGAGATGATCGTGCTCTCCAGCGCCACCACCGGGCGGCCGTCGCGGCGCGCCCGGGTCACATGATCGCCGTATCGGATGGTGAAGCGGCCCACCGGCCGCGTGGAATCGGTCACGATGGCAACGGTACGGCCCTGGCCCGGGCTGTTGTCGTTGGACCGACCAAGCGTGAGGTGTCAGACTTGCAGGTTGGAGCTTCCGCCGCGGAGGCCGGGGGGCGAGCGGCGGGAACGAGACCTAGATCCACGAGGCTCAGACCGACGAGTCTGACACCGACGAGAGGCAGCCGCCGTGAGCACGCAGATCCTCGAGCGCCCGGAGACGAAGGACGCGGACACCGGGCCGGAGATGTTCCACTACGTGCGCAAGGAGAAGATCGCCGAGAGCGCCGTCATGGGCACGTTCGTGGAGGCTTTGTGTGGGGAGAAATTCCCAGTGACCAAGTCGCCGAAGCCGGGTTCCCCCGTATGCCCGCAGTGCAAAGAGATCTACGAGTCGATGAAGGTCTGAGCGGAGTAGCGGGGGCGTGACGGGAAGTTACAGCCTGCTCGTCGCGGACCTGATCGGCGTGGCGGTTTTCGCCGCCTCCGGTGCCAGCGCGGCCGTGGCGAAGCGGCTCGACCTGTTTGGCGTGGCGTTTGTCGGCTTCCTGGCAGCGCTGGGCGGCGGCATCCTGCGTGATCTCGTGATCGGCGCGGTGCCGCCGTTGGCCTTCTCCGACTGGCGCTACGCCGTGACTGCCATCGTTGCCTCACTGGCTGTGTTCTGGTTGCACCCCCAGCTCAACCGCCTGCGCCGCACGGTGCTGCTGCTCGACGCCGCCGGGCTCGGCCTGTTCACCGTGACCGGCACGCTCAAGGCGATCGACGCGGGCGTGCCGCCGGTGGGTGCCTGCCTAGTGGGCATGCTCACGGCGATCGGTGGCGGCCTGGCCCGCGACCTGATCACCGGGGAGATCCCCGTGGTCCTGCAACGCGACATCTACGCGGTTGCTGCGCTCTGCGGCGCGGTCGCGGTCACCGTCCTGAGCTGGCTCAACGTCGCCGACCCGATCACCCTGGCGCTGTCCGCGGCCGGCGTCACAGGTGTACGCCTGCTCGCCCTGTACCGCCGATGGTCGGCCCCGGTGGCCGTGCCGTAGCAGGTGCCCATCCGGCGCCCGGGACGGTCACGCCGCGACGGGATCCAGCTTGTCGCCGCTATGCTTGGCGCAGCCTCCGCGGCATTCCGCGGGGGCGTTTGTGTGAATGGAAGGGATCTCCGCAGCTTGAGCCCGCCGTTGCCGAATCTCGAAACCTTCCCAGCCCTGCGTGACTGGCAGCGCAAGGCGCTCGTGCGCTACCTGCGCAAACGCTCCGCGGACTTCATGGCGGTCGCGACTCCCGGCGCCGGCAAGACCACCTTCGCGCTGCGCATCGCCGCCGAGCTGCTCTGCGACGGCACCATCGAAGCGGTCACGGTGGTCTGCCCCACCGAGCACCTCAAGACCCAGTGGTCGCAAGCCGCGGCCCGGGTGGGCATTCAACTCGACTCGGCGTTCCGCAACTCCGACGTGCACAGCTCCCGGGACTTCCACGGGGCCGTGCTCACGTACGCGCAGGTGGGCATGGCGCCGGCCGTGCACCGGCGGCGCACGATGACCCGCCCGACGATGGTGATCCTCGACGAGATCCACCACGCCGGCGACTCGCGTACCTGGGGTGACGGGGTCAAGCAGGCCTTCGACGAGGCCGAGCGGCGGCTGATGCTGACCGGCACCCCGTTCCGCTCCGACGACAACCCCATCCCGTTCGTCGAGTACGAGCGCGGCGACAACGGCCTCCAACGCTCCCGCTCCGACTCCGTGTACGGCTACAGCGACGCCCTGCGCGACGGTGTCGTCCGGCCGGTGATCTTCCTGGCGTACTCGGGGGAGACCCGCTGGCGTACCAGCGCCGGTGACGAGTTGGCTGCCCGCCTCGGCGAGCCGATGACCAAGGACCTGATCGCGCAGGCGTGGCGCACTGCCCTCGACCACCGCGGTGACTGGATGCCGCAGGTGCTGCGGGCGGCCGACGCCCGGCTGTCGAAGCTGCGCGAACACGGGATCACGGACGCCGGCGGCCTGGTCATCGCGAGCGACCAGCAGACCGCCCGCGCCTACGCGAAACTGCTCGGCGAGATCACCGGCCGGCCGGCCGTGGTGGTCCTCTCCGACGACGACGGCGCTTCGGCCCGGATCGGCGAGTTCGCCGCCTCCGACGAGCGCTGGATGGTCGCCGTCCGGATGGTGTCCGAGGGCGTCGACATTCCCCGCCTCGCTGTCGGCGTGTACGCCACCAGCGCCTCCACTCCGCTCTACTTCGCCCAGGCCATCGGCCGGTTCGTGCGGGCCCGCCGCCCCGGCGAGACGGCGACCGTGTTCGTGCCCAGCGTGCCGCACCTGCTCGGCCTGGCCAGCGAGATGGAGGTCCAACGCGACCACATCCTCGGCGCTCCCAAGGATCCGGACGGCCTCGACGACACCCTCCTCGACCGCGCCCAGCAGTCCGAGGACGCCGCCGGCGAGCTGGAGAAGCGCTTCGAGGCCCTGTCGGCCACCGCCGAACTCGACCAGGTGATCTACGACGGCGCCTCGTTCGGCACCGGCGCCCGGACCGGTACGCCCGAGGAAGAGGAATATCTGGGCCTGCCGGGCCTGCTGACCTCGGATCAAATCGCTGTGCTGCTGACCAAGCGGCAATCGGAGCAGCTGGCCGCCCAGAAGAAGGCAGCGGCGTCGGCTCCCGCCAGCGAGGCTGTCCCAGCTCCGCGCGAACCGGTGGCGTCGATGAGCGCTGCCGAGCGGCGAGTGTCGCTGCGCCGACGCTTGAACGCCCTCGTCGCGGCGCACCACCACCGCACCAATGTGCCGCACGGCAAGATTCACGCCGAGCTGCGGCGGTTGTGTGGTGGGCCGCCGAGTGCGCAAGCCACGATCGAGCAGCTCGAAGAACGCATAGCCACGGTTCAGACTCTCTGAGCCGGTCGGTGGAAGCGTGCGGGTGTTCGTGGGTGAGCCCGGTGATTCGCGGGACGCTGCGGCGCTCTGATACACCCTGACGGCTCTATGGCGCGCCCTTCGGTTGACCCGGGCAGCGCGGGGCATTCCGCGGATCTGGCGGTTGCGGCATTCAGGCCGAGTCTGGAATAGCTCGGCAGCTCGGCGCAGTGGCGGGTTGAATGCCACGTCGTCGGTCGTCGGGGGAAATTTCGGGTAGGCGGGTTTTTGCGGTGGGCGGGCAGAGTTGCCGTGGCTGGGGTCGCCCCCGGCGGCGCGAAGACCGGATGTGATCACGGAGCGTGCTGGATTCCGGGGTGGTGGAGCGGTCGGGTTCCCCCGTTCGGGGCAGGAAAAAAGGGCGTCCCGGCGGCGGGACGCCCTTTCGCTGCCTATTGGGGGTTAGTTGGAGTTAGACATCATATCTGCGCCGCGCCACGAGAACTCGGGGTCGGCCGCGTACTGCACCGCGATCTTCACCAGGTCTTCGGCGTACCTGTTGGCGTGGTGTCCGCAGAACACCAGCTCGCCACCACCAGCCAGGGTCAGACGGAGCTTTCCAGCTGCATTGCAGCGGTCGCACCGTTCATCGGCTGCTGTTCCGGCCACGCTTCCCGCCGGCGGCGTGAGAGTCGGGGTCATCGCCTTCCTCCTCTGGTCGTCACCGATGAACATGTTCCTCGGCTACTGCTCACCCATCGTGCAACATCCTTGGCCGCTGCGACCTTCCCACTGTGCCCCGGGGGGACCCAAGTCACACGTGGTCGGGCTAGTGTGCCGTGCCCCAAGGGTGCCACGTCAACGATCACTTCTGCACAACGGTCTGGTCACCACTCGATGATGTACGGGTAGTGACCAAAAGGGCACAGACTGTTGACTACCTGACCGCTTTTCCGGTATTCATCAAGCTGTCCGTGTCTCTACCCGGAAAACTGATCTTGGTTCGCTGACAGCGAAAACCGGCAGCCCGCGCGCGTCGAACGCCTCGGCAAGTCCGCGCCGCCCTTCCTTACCCGCAGCGGGTTTCCCAGGCGGTCAGCGAATCTGCCGCCCGAGAACAACACGCTGCGGGCTGAGGGAGGCGTCAGTCGAGGTAGTCGCGGAGGACCTGCGAGCGCGACGGGTGCCGCAGCTTCGACATCGTCTTCGACTCGATCTGCCGGATCCGCTCCCGGGTCACCCCGTAGACCTGGCCGATCTCGTCGAGGGTGCGCGGCTGGCCGTCGGTCAGGCCGAAGCGCAGCCGGACCACGCCCGCCTCCCGCTCGGACAGCGTCTGGAGCACCTGCTGGAGCTGGTCCTGCAGCAGCGAGAACGAGACCGCGTCGACCGCGACGACCGCCTCGGAGTCCTCGATGAAGTCGCCGAGCTGGCTGTCGCCCTCGTCGCCGATGGTCTGGTCCAGCGAGATGGGCTCCCGGGCGTACTGCTGGATCTCCAGCACCTTCTCCGGGGTGATGTCCATCTCCTTGGCGAGCTCCTCCGGGGTGGGCTCGCGGCCCAGGTCCTGGAGCAGCTCGCGCTGGATGCGGCCGAGCTTGTTGATGACCTCGACCATGTGCACCGGGATGCGGATGGTGCGGGCCTGGTCGGCCATGGCGCGGGTGATGGCTTGGCGGATCCACCAGGTGGCGTACGTGGAGAACTTGTAGCCCTTGGTGTAGTCGAACTTCTCGACCGCGCGGATCAGGCCCAGGTTGCCTTCCTGGATGAGGTCCAGGAACGCCATGCCGCGGCCGGTGTAGCGCTTGGCCAGCGACACCACGAGGCGCAGGTTGGCCTCGAGCAGGTGGTTCTTGGCGCGCTCGCCGTCGCGGCCGATCCAGCGCAGGTCGCGCTCGAAGTTGCGGTCGAGCTTCTCCTCGCCCTCGTCGCAGGCGCGCAGCCGCTCGGCGGCGTAGAGCCCGGCCTCGATGCGCTTGGCGAGCTCGACCTCCTGCTCGGCGTTCAGCAGGGGGACCTTGCCGATCTGCTTCAGATAGGCGCGGACCGAGTCGGCCGAGGCGGTCAGCTCAGCGTCGCGGCGGGCCTGCTTGAGCGCCTCGGACTCCTCGTCGTCCCACTCGAAGTCGCCGTCGGTGGCCGAGCTGGCGGCGTCGGTGGCGGCGGCCTGCACCATGGCGGCCGGCTCCTCCACGACGACGTCCTCGATGTCGGCGGCGAGCTCTTCGGGATCGATCTCTTCGCCCTCGACGGGCTCGCCGTCCTTGCCCTTGGCGGCCTTGGCCGGGCCAGCGGCCTTCTTGGCAGCGGGGCCGGCTTTCTTCGCGGCGGCCTTCTTGGCGGGCGCGGCCGGAGCGGCACCATCGCCCTCGGTCGCCTGCTTGGGCGCCGGAGCGGCCTTCTTGGCCGCGGGGGCCCGGGTGGCTTTGGCGGTGGTGGCCTTCGAGGCGGGGGTGGCGGCGCGCGCGGCGGCGACCCGGCGGCGGGTGCTGGCCGAGCCGTCGACGACGACCGTGACGCCCGCGTCCACGAGGGCGCGGAGGATCTTCTTGGCCTGCGCCGGAGTCACCTCGGCGGACTCGACCGTCTGCACGACCTCGGCCGACGTGATCTGCCCGCCCGCACCCTGCGCGTGGGCGATCAGGGCCTCGGTGAGAGAGCGAACGTCGGCACCGGTCTGGTGGGCTTCTGTCACGAATGACCTTCCGGAGGGCGAGAAACAATGGCCAAGGGCCCAGCGCAGCACGCGGCAAACGAGGCTGGCCGGTGTGGTGTGGGAGCCCGCGGATCGCGGACGAGGCTTGCAGGCGGGTGTCCGTGAAGCGAGGGCAGGGGTGAATTGTAGCGCCGTCCAGCGAGATCCTCTCGTCGCAGCACGCCGCGGGGGGTCGCCGACCTCGCTTCGTACGCCGGGCGGGAGAATGGTAGCCGCTGAGAGGGCGGTGTGGAGTGGCTGAGAACGCCGAGGTGCCGGCGCCGGAGAAACTGCTGGCAATCGCCGTACGGATCGCGCGGGAGGCCGCGGAGACGGCCCGGCGGATGCGCGCGGAAGCGATCACCGACGTGCAGACGAAGAGTACCGATACCGACGTGGTGACGGCGGCTGACAAGGCCGTCGAGCGCGAGGTGGTCGAGGCGCTGCGCCGCGAGCGGCCCGGCGACGGCGTGTTGGGCGAGGAGTACGGCGACAGCCCCGCTCCTGCCGGCCGGGTCCGGTGGATCCTCGACCCGATCGACGGCACGGTGAACTACCTCTACGGCCTCCCGCAGTACGCGGTGTCGCTCGCCGCGGAAGTTGACGGCGAGGTGGTCGCTGGAGTGGTCCGTAACGCCGCGACGGGCGACGAGTGGACGGCAACCCTGGGTGGCGGCGCGTGGCGCGGCGAGCGGCGCCTCAGCGGCTCCGTACGCACGGATCTGGACCAGGCGCTGGCGGCGACCGGCTTCGGCTACGACCCGGCTCGGCGCGCGCACCAGGCGGCCGTGCTGGCCGGGCTGATCACTCGGGTGCGGGACATTCGCCGCTTCGGTGCGGCCTCGCTGGACCTGTGCGCGGCGGCTGAGGGGAGCGTGGACGTCTACTTCGAGAAGGGTCTGCAGCCCTGGGACCACGCGGCTGGCGGGCTCATCGCCACCGAGGCGGGCCTGCGAGTGTCCGGACTCGACGGACGGGCACCGGGCGTCGACATGCTGGTGGCCGCGCCCCCGGCCCTGTTCCCCGCATTGCATGACGCGTTGGTGGAGCTCGACGCCGCGGGCGGCCCCTGACGCCGTCAGGAGTCCTTCTTGTCCGGTGCCGCGCAGGCGCCCGCCGGGACCTGCGGCTCGCCCAGTTCGACGAGCGACTGGTTGACCTCGGTGCTCGTGGCGAGCTGCGAGAACTGGCTGCCGATCGCTATGTCGACGACCTTGCCCTTGCGCTTGGGGTTGTACTGCACCTCGGCCTGATTGAGGAAGTACGCCCGCAGCAGCCAGGCTGAGCCGACCGCCTCGGGGCCGTACCGCATGACCGCGACCCCGTCGACCTTCTTGTCGTTTTCGGCGGGCTTCTGGGTCTGGAACTGGCGGTTCTTGAACTCGTTGGTGACGTTGTCCGCCAGGCCCGGCTGGTCGGTGCCGTTGTAGACCTTCACCGTGACTTCCTGCGCCTTGTCGGGCAGGTTCACGTCGGCGTGGACGGAGCCGTCCGGGCAGCCACCGTCAGCGACGGCGTCCCCCTGGGTGTCGCGGACCAGTGCCACCACAACGAAGACCACCGCAGCCACGGCGAGCACGCCGACGACGACGAGCGCTCGGACGCGCGCAAAGCTCATGGGCCAGAACTCCCGGGTGAGGTGGTGGAGTGACGGACGGGTCTGCCGGTGAGGTTAGCGTCTAGTCCCGACGCGCGCGGAAACCGGGAATGTTTCCGGCGCGCCGACGATGATCCTCGGGCTGTGCCCCCTACCTTGATGTCGCCTCAGTCACATCGGGAACAATTGGCCGCCCATGGACGTACAAGCCTCGCACCCGGGCGGTAAGGTGCCGCGTTTGCCGGGGCTGTTTCGCAAGGGGGTGTGGGCGCCTCGGCGGACGATCGTTCCCTGCTGTCCGGGCCGGGGAGAAAAGTCCGTCACAACGGGAACCGAAACGTCGCTGCCGGCGTTACTTACGCCAAGTGACACATCGATACAGGAGAGTGAAGACCGATGGCCACCGACTACGACGCCCCGCGTCGCGACGAGGTCGACCTCGGCGAGGACAGCCTCGAAGAGCTCAAGGCCCGCCGCGCCGACTCGCAGTCGGGCGCAGTGGACGTCGACGAGGTCGAGGTGGCGGAGAGCTTCGAGCTCCCCGGCGCTGACCTGGCCGACGAGGAACTCACCGTCAAGGTCCTGCCGATGCAGACCGACGAGTTCCGCTGCGCTCGCTGTTTCCTCGTCCACCACCGTAGCCAGCTGGCGGTGGAACGCAACGGAGAACTGATCTGCCGCGAGTGCGCCTGACCGGCGTACTGGCGGTGTGGGAGCCACCCGGTCGTCGTCGACGGCCGGGCGTCGTGTGACCCCTAGCGTTCGCCAGGGATCGTGCGACGAGTGATCCGTGTGCCCGGCTGACGCTTTGGGTAGAGGGGTCACTGACGGCAGACGATCGGGAGGTCGACCACTATGAGCCGCCCAGACGAGAACTCGGCACCGACCGCAGAGCCGGGGCGTGAGCTCATCGAGGTCGACCCGGCAGGGACGCCGGCAGATCCCGATTCCGTACGACCGCAGGCGGATGCCGCCGTCCCGGCCGGGGACGACGGCATCGGGGCCACGGTGGCGGCGTTGACGGCCGACGATCTGGCCCCCGACAAGCGGCGGCACCTGCTGAGCCGGCTGGCGGGCGATGTCCGCCGCAGCGGCTTGGGCCGGCTGTTCCGCCCGAAGGCGGCGTTGCGCTGGATGGCCGACGTGGTCGCCGATGTCGCTCCGCACGTGCCGATCCGTGATGCGGCCACGCTGCGCCGGCATTTCGCCGGCCTGGACGGTGACGAGCTCGCCGAGCGGCTGGTGCGCAACGCGGCGCGAGCCACCGCCGGAGTGGGCGCTGCCGGTGGCGGTGTGGCTTCGCTGGAGTGGGTTGCCACGCCCACGTTGCTGTCGGCTCCGGTCCTGCTGGCCGCCGAGACGGTCGGTGTGGTTGCCATCGAGCTCAAGCTGATCGGTGAGCTGCACGAGGTGTACGGCCACCCGGTGACCGGCACCGCGGGGCAGCGCGCTGCGGCCCTGATTCAGGCGTGGTCCGGCCAGCGTGGCGTCAACCCGCTGGTCCCCGGCGTCGGCATTGCCACGGTGCTCGGCACCGCGGCCCGCAAGGAGCTCCAGCAGAGCCTGCTGAAGCGGTTCGGCCGCAATCTCACCACGTTGGGTCCGCTGCTGACCGGTGCCGCGGTCGCCAGCTATCTGAATCGCCGGGCCACCCGCAACCTGGGCGACAGCCTGATCAAGGACCTGCGCAAGAAGCGCAAGGAAATTGCCGGCTAGGCCGAGCCCTGCGCGCGTCGCGCGGCAAGCAGGGCGGTCGCCAGCTCGACCGGGCGCCGCGTGCTCACCACCCAGAACGGGGTGGGATCGGTCGGGTCGTCGAGGACCACCTGCACCGCGCCCTTGATCCAGGGTCGCTGGACCACGAAGGCCAGCGGGTGCGACCCGACGCCCAGCACCTCACGCCGACCGTCGGCGTCCAGCGCAACGACGTCCGCGACGACCCCGAGCGGCAGCCGAGCGTCGTCGACCTGGAACTCAGTCGCTGTCACGGCTACTCGGAGGCGGCCCAGCCACCAGGGCAGGAGCGCCGAGAGCGGCATCAGCACGACGAACGGCACCCAGGCGCGGAGGCCGTCGTAGCCCATCCAGATCTCCGCACTGAGCAGGCCGCCCAGTGCGATGGCCGTCAGCCACATCCACCAGGGCGTGCGCAGTCGCTCGGCGTACGCGGCGGGCTCGGCCGTGCGGGCGGAGGGCGCGGATGTCACGCTGGTGAGGGTACGGCGCGCCTCCGGCGGACAGAACGGCAGGATGGCAGGGTGGGTGCCGCCCCGATCCGCTCGACGTGAGGATTCTTGCCCGTGGACATCCAGGTCCGTCTGCTCGACCCTGGCCTGCCGGTACCGGCCTACGCGCACCCTGGTGACGCGGGCGCCGACCTGTACGCGGCTCAGGATGTGGAGCTGGCACCGGGCGAGCGGAAGCTGGTGCCGACGGGGGTGGCTATCGCGCTGCCGGACGGGTACGTGGGACTGGTGCATCCACGCTCCGGATTGGCAGCCCGCCTGGGTGTGACGGTGCTCAACGCGCCCGGTACGGTCGACGCCGGCTACCGCGGTGAGATCCTGGTGAATCTCATCAACCATGATCGGGAGCGAGCGGTGGCCCTTTCGCGGGGCGACCGGATCGCCCAGCTCGTGGTCCAGCGGGTCGAACGGGCCGTGTTCCACGTTGTCGAGGAGCTCGGCGACACCGCGCGCGGCACCGGCGGCCACGGTTCCACCGGCGGGCATGCGGGGGCCGCGAGCGTACCCGGAGCAGTCTTTTCGAATCGGGAAGGTGGCAGGTAGATGTTCTCCCGCAAGCGCGGAGGCCCGCGGCACGAACGCCCGGACGACGCGCCCCAGACGTCGGCGCTGGCCCAGAGCATGGGTGACCTGCCGCCGGCCCCCGAGTTCGGTCCCTGGGACAGTGCGCAGGCACCCGGCGGGGTCCAGCTGCTCGACCTGGGCAGCCTGATGATTCCCGCGGTCGAGGGCGTCGAGGTGCGGGTGCAGGCCAACCCGGAGGGCGGCGTGGAGCAGATCGTGCTGGTGCACGACAACAGCGCCCTTCAGGTCGGCGTGTTCGCCGCGCCCCGGTCCGAGGGGATCTGGGACGAGATCCGCGAGGAGATCACGGGCGCCATGAAGGCGGACGGCGCCTCCCCGCGCGAGTTCGACGGCCCGTACGGCGTGGAGCTGGCGGCGCGGGTCAACACGCCCGACGGCCCGGCTGACGTGCGGTTCGTCGGGGTGGACGGGCCGCGGTGGATGGTCCGTGCCCTGTTCCAGGGGTTGGCCGCGGCTGACCCGAGCCAGGAGGGCGTGTTGGGCGAGTGCCTGCGCGGTCTGGTGGTGGTGCGTGACGACGAGGCCCGCCCGGTGCGCGAGGCGTTGCCGCTGCGTCTGCCGCGGGAGATGGCTGAGGCCGCCGAGCAGCACGCGCATGACCACGGGCACCACGACCACGACCACCACGACCACGACCACCACGATCACGTGCACGAGGATCCGACACCTCCGGACGTACCGCCCAACGGCCGGCAGCCCCGCTGAGAAAGCGCTGAGAGTGCTGGCTGGGCGGGCGGCGGAAGATCGAAATTGCCTCCCGTGACCTAGGTCACCTGGTGCGCTTCCGGCGTACCGTGGACGGACGGTCCCTGATCACACTGGGGCCGTCCGCCGGTACCCCCGCCGGTGGGATCTCGCCGACAGAGGTGGCACGAGGTCATGACGACCGATGAGCGCACCAGTGGACTGCGCCGGTTCCTGGACCGGCTGACGGCCTCCGCGGAGGAACTCGACGCGCAGGATCTGCAACGAGACAGCGCGAAGTGCGGGGCCATGCCGGCCGGGCAGTGCCAGCGTGGTCAGGTCGTCTCCGTGTCGGGACGGCTGCGGACGGTGGCATACACTCCTCGCACCAACCTGCCGACGGTGGAGGCCGACCTCTACGACGGCAGTGACGTGGTCACGCTCGTCTTCCTGGGTCGCCGATCGATCGTCGGCATCGAGCCGGGGCGTCAGCTCACCGCGCGTGGCCGGATCGCTATCCGCGACGACCGTAAGGTCATCTACAACCCGTACTACGAGCTGGAGGCGCCCCGGTGACACCCGGCAGCGAACCCCGTCACGCCGCCCACGAGACGGTCGAGGAGCGGGTCGCCGAGGAGGTTGTCGAGGAACTCGACCTGCACCCGGTCAAGCCGGCGCAGGACGAGGAGGAACCGCTTCCCTCGATGAGCGAGCAGATCTCCGAGCAACTCGGCGGGGTCCGCGGGCTCATCGAGTCGAGCGTGCCGGTGTTGGCGTTCGTGCTGCTCAACGTGCTGCTGGGCGAAAGCGTCCTCGACCTGCCGAAGAAGACGGCGCTGGCCTGGGCGATCGGTGGCAGCGTCGGCTCGGCGCTGGTCATCGGGGCCTACCGGCTGAGCCGCAAGGAGCCGATCCGGCACGCGGTCAACGGCCTGTTCGGCATCGCGATCGGCGCCTTCCTGGCCTGGCGCACCGGCGACGCCAAGAACTTCTACCTGCCGGGCATCCTGCTCACCCTGGGCCAGGTGGTCGTTCTGATCGGTTCGGTCGCCGTCCGTCGCCCGATCATCGGGTACGTGTGGGGCGTGCTGGCGAACGGCGGCAAGCACGACTGGTTCGACAACCCGCGCTTGTTCCGTACGTTTCAATGGTTGACGTTGGTCTGGGCTGCCTCGCTGTTCGTGCGCGCGGGCGTGCAGGGCTGGCTCTGGCTTGCCGACGAGGCGAACGCGATCGGCCTGGTCCGGGTGCTGATCAGCTGGCCCATCTACGCCGCCACCCTGGCTTTCACCGCCTGGGCCGTGCACCGGGTGACGGCGGCCCAGGCAGCGGAGCAAGAGCAGCAGCCGACTAGCTGACCTCGCCGATCTTGCCGAGGACGACGGCGCGGACCGCGTCCTCCACCTCCGAGGTGCAGACGAAGATCAGCTCGTCGCCGGCCTCCAGCGGGTCGTCCGGCGTCGGCACCAGCACCCGCTTGCCGCGCAGCACGGCAACCAGCGCCGAGTCGCGGGGCATGGGCACGTCACGGACCGGCTGACCCACGTACGGTGCGTTGGCGGGCAGCGTGATCTCGACCAGGTTGGCCTCACCCTGCCGGAAGGTCATCAGCCGGACCAGGTCGCCGACGGTGACCGCCTCCTCGACCAGGGCGGCCATCAGACGCGGCTTACTCACCGCAACGTCGACACCCCACTGCTCGGTGAAGAGCCACTCGTTCTCGGCGCGGTTGACCCGGGCCACCACCCGGTTGACCGCGAACTCGGTCTTGGCTAACAGCGACACCACCAGGTTGGCCTTGTCGTCCCCGGTGGCGGCGATGACCACGTCGCAGCCGGCCACATCAGCTTCCTCGAGGCTGCTGACCTCGCACGCGTCCGCCAGCACCCAATCGGCCGCAGGGACCCGCTCCGGGCGCAACTGGCGAGGCTGGCGCTCGATCAGCATCACTTGGTGGCCGTTGCCGATGAGTTCCTGGGCGATGGACCGGCCCACGTTGCCGGCGCCCGCGATGGCAATTCGCATGGTCAGTGTCCCCCCACCCCAACGCTCGCGGCCGCGGCGAGGACAGCATCGACGATGTCGTCGGTGACCAGGAGGAACACCTGGTCACCGTCCTGGATGACGGTGGATGGCGTCGCCAGCGAGCCGATGCCGAAGCGCATCAGATAGGCGACCCGGGTGCCGACGGCGTCCTCCAGCGCGGCGAGCGACTTGCCCACCCAGTCGCGGTGCAGCGGCGCCTCGACGATCGAGACGGCGCTGGTGGGGTCGCGGAAGACCTCGACGGTGCCCTCCGGCACCAGGTGCCGGACCATTCGGTCGGCAGCCCAGCGGATAGTCGCCACGGTCGGGATGCCCAGGCGCTCATAGACCAGGGCGCGCCGAGCGTCGTAGATGCGGGCCACGACCCGCGACACGCCGAACGTCTCCCGGGCCAGCCGGGCCGAGATGATGTTCGAGTTGTCGCCGCTGGAGACGGCGGCGAATGCGTCCGCCCGCTCGATACCGGCCTGGCGCATGACGTCCCGGTCGAAGCCGATGCCGGTGACGGTCTCGCCGTCGAACTCGGCGCCGAGCCGGCGGAAGGCGTCGGAATTCTGGTCGATGACGGCGACCGAATGGCCGCGGGCATCGAGCTTGTGCGCGAGCGTCGAGCCGAGCCGCCCGCAGCCCATGATCACCACGTGCAAGGTTTTCGCGCCTCCCAGGAGGATGCCTTCTCGCCTTGAGCGTGCCATGCCGGATCGGCGGGCGGTGGCCGGGGCGGGCAACAGCCTTGGGTGCCCAGCCGTAGTCTTGGCGCTTGTGGCGAGTTCGACCTCCTTAGCTAAGCGCCTGCTGCTCGGCCGGCCCTTCCGCTCCGACCGGCTGCAACACACGTTGCTGCCGAAGCGGATCGCGCTGCCCGTGTTCGCGTCGGACGCGCTGTCGAGCGTCGCCTACGCGCCCGACGAGATCCTGCTGACGCTGTCCATCGCGGGTGCCACCGCCTTCATCTACTCGCCGTGGATCACGCTGGCCGTCGCGGTCGTCATGGTCGTCGTGGTGGCGAGCTACCGGCAGAACGTGCACGCGTACCCGTCGGGCGGCGGCGACTATGAGGTGGCGACGGTCAACCTCGGTCCGCGGTTCGGGGTGGCGGTCGCCAGCGCGCTGCTGGTCGACTACATCCTCACCGTCGCGGTGTCGATCAGCGCCGGCGTCACCAACCTGGGCTCGGTCATCCCGTTCGTGGCCGAGCACAAGATTCTCATCGCCCTCAGCGCGGTCGCCATCCTGGCGGCGCTCAACCTGCGCGGGTTGCGCGAGTCGGGGACGGCGTTCGCGATCCCCACGTACGCGTTCATCGTGGTCATCGTCGGCATGCTGCTCACCGGCCTGGTCCGGGTCTACGTGCTCGGCCACGACCTGCGGGCGCCCAGCGCGGACCTGACCATCGACGCCGAGGAACACCATCTGACCAGCATCGGCTTCGTGTTCCTGCTGCTGCGGACCTTCTCGTCCGGCTGTGCCGCGCTGACCGGCGTCGAGGCCATCTCCAACGGCGTGCCCGCCTTCAAGGCGCCGAAGAGCAAGAACGCCGCGACCACCCTGCTGCTGCTCGGCAGCGTGTCGATCATGATGCTGGTCGGCATGGTGATGCTGGCCCACGCCACTGGCCTGCAGTTCGTCGAGGACGCCAAGCAGATCGTCGCCGGCCCGCCGAACTACGTGCAGAAGACCGTGGTGGCCCAGCTCGGCGAGACGGTCTTCGGCAGCGGCTCGGCCCTGTTGTACGTGGTCGGCGCGGTCACCGCCCTGATCCTCTTCCTGGCCGCCAACACCGCCTTCAACGGCTTCCCGGTGCTCGGCTCGATCCTCGCCCAGGACCGCTATCTGCCGCGCCAGCTGCACACCCGCGGCGACCGCCTGGCGTTCAGCAACGGCATCATCTTTCTCGCCATCGCGGCCATCGTGTTGATCGTGTCGTTCGACGCCGAGGTGACCCGGCTGATCCAGCTCTACATCGTCGGCGTCTTCGTGTCGTTCACGCTGTCCCAGGCCGGCATGATCCGGCACTGGAACCGCCTGTTGCGGACCCAGCGCGACCCGAACCGGCGCCGGCAGATGTACCGGTCGCGCGGCATCAACACCGTCGGCATGGCGCTGACCGGGGCCGTACTGATCGTCGTCCTGATCACCAAGTTCCTGCTCGGCGCCTGGATCGCCATCGTCGGGATGATCGTGATCTACGTGCTCATGCTGAGCATCCGCAAGCACTACGTGCGGGTGTCCGAGGAGCTCGAACCGACCGACGAGCGGCCGGTGCTGCCCTCGCGCAACCACGCGATCGTGCTGGTCAGCAAGGTGCACCTGCCGACCCTGCGGGCGGTGGCGTACGCCCGGGCCACCCGGCCGGACACGTTGACCGCGGTCACCGTGAACGTCGACGACAAGGACACCCGCAGGATCCAGGAGGAATGGGAGCGGCGTCAGGTGCCGGTGCCACTGACCGTGGTCGACTCGCCGTACCGGGAGATCACCAAGCCGATCATCGACTATGTGAAGAGCGTGCGTCGTGGCTCACCCCGAGACGTGGTCACCGTCTTCGTCCCGGAGTACGTGGTCGGCCGCTGGTGGGAGAACCTGCTGCACAACCAGAGCGCGCTGCGGATCAAGGGCCGGCTGCTGTTCGAGCCCGGCGTGATGGTGACCAGCGTGCCCTGGCAGCTGCGCTCCAGCCAGGACCGCGACCTCGACCGGATCGACAAGAACTTCACCAGGGTGCCCGCCCGCGGACCGCGTACCCGGCACACCGACACTCCGGTGGAGTCCGGCACGGTCGGCACCTCCGAGCGGGATGAGGCCCGATGACCGCGGCGGTGGATGTGGCCGGGGACGACCTGGTCGAAGGGGACCGGGTCGAGCTGGTAGTGGGAGCTCCCGCACACGGCGGGCACTGTGTGGCGCGGCTCGGCGGGGAGTACGGCCGGGTGGTGTTCGTGCGGCATGCCCTGCCGGGGGAGCGGGTCACCGTGGAGATCACCGAGCTGCACCGGGGCTACCTGCGTGCGGACGCGGTGGAGGTGCACGAGGCGTCGCCGGATCGGGTTGCGGCGCCTTGCCCGTACGCGCATCCCGGGGGTTGCGGCGGGTGCGACGTGCAGCACGTCGCCCCGCGAGCGCAACGTGACTGGAAGACCGCGGTGGTCCGGGATCTGCTCGCCCGCCTCGGCGGGTTGAGTGGTGAGCGGATCGACGCGCTGGATCCGACCGTCCGGGAGCTGCCGGGTGGACCGCTGGGCTGGCGCTCGCGGATCCGTTACGCGGTGGACGCCGCGGACCGCCCCGGGTTGCTGAAGCACCGCTCGCACGAGGTCGTGCCGATCGACTTCTGCCGGATCGCCCATCCTCGGCTGCACGAGCTGGACATCACGGCCCGGACCTGGCCTGGCGTCGACGCGGTCGAGGCCGTCGCCTCGACCGGTGGGGACGTCACCGTGCTCGCGCGCCGGTCGGCCGCGCCGGACGAATCGGTGCTCGCTGAAGCGGACGGGGAAACCTCGCTCATCGCCGGCTCGCCCGAGGTGCGTGAGGTGGCGGCCGGGCGTGAGTGGCAGGTGCCCGCCGACAGCTTCTGGCAGATCCATCCCGCTGCCGCGGACACGCTCGTGACCGCTGTGCTCGACCTGCTGGATCCGCAGCCCGGCGAGATCTGCTGGGACCTGTACGGCGGAGCCGGCCTGTTCGCCGCGGCAGTGGCGGCCCGGACTGGCGCACGCACCACGGTCGTCGAGTCCTCGCCGGTGGGCGTCGCGGCCGCCCGGCGCAACCTCGCCGACGTGCCCGGGGTGGAGGTCGTCGCCGCCAAGGTCGACGCCGCGCTGGCTCGGCGGCGGATCACCGGGCCGGTCGATCTGGTCGTGCTGGACCCGCCGCGCAGCGGGGCCGGCGCCAGGGTCGTGCGGGCGGTCGCCGCGGCACAGCCCCGGGCGGTCGTCTACGTCGCCTGTGACCCGGCGGCGTTGGCTCGGGACATCAAGACCTTTGCCGGGGCGGGTTGGCGGGTCGAAAGCTTCCGGGCGTACGACTGTTTCCCGATGACTCAGCACGTGGAATGCGTGGCGCTGCTGGTCACCGACGATGTCACTGTGACGTGAGTCTCTGTCCGGCTGATGTGCAGGTTTTGTGGAGGACATCGCAGTAATGCATCGGGGCGGATGCGCGCGGGCCCGACCCCGATAGACTGACGCCCCATGAGCGAGCGCAGCGATCAGCCGGCAGCCGGCATCCTCGGCACCATCGAGAACCCCGGTGATCTCCGGCGCCTGACGCCCGAGCAGGTGACCCTGCTCGCCGCCGAAATCCGTGACTTCCTGGTCGCCAAGGTGTCCCGCACCGGCGGTCACCTCGGCCCCAACCTCGGCGTGGTGGAGACCACCCTCGCCCTGCACCGGGTCTTCGACTCGCCCCGCGACCGGATCCTCTTCGACACCGGCCACCAGGCGTACGTGCACAAGATCGTGACCGGCCGCCAGGACGGCTTCGACCTGCTGCGCCAGCGCGGCGGGCTCACCGGCTACCCGAGCCGCGCCGAGAGCGAGCACGACTTCATCGAGAACTCGCACGCCTCCACGGCCCTGTCGTACGCCGACGGCATGTCGAAGGCCTTCGCGCTCCGCGGCGAACAGCGGCACGTCGTCGCGGTCGTCGGCGACGGCGCCCTGACCGGCGGCATGTGCTGGGAAGCGCTCAACAACATCGCCGCCGCGAAGAACCCGCTGGTCATCGTGGTCAACGACAACGGCCGGTCGTACGCCCCGACGATCGGCGGCCTGGCCGACCATCTGTCGACGCTGCGCCTCAACCCGGGCTACGAGCGGGTGCTCGACCTGGTCAAGAACGCGCTGAGCTCGACCCCGCTGGTCGGCAAGCCCGCCTTCGAGGTGCTGCACGCGGTCAAGAAGGGCATCAAGGACGCGGTCAACCCGCAGGCGATGTTCGAGGACCTCGGCATCAAGTACATCGGCCCGATCGACGGCCACGACACCGAGGCGATGGAGTCGGCGCTGCGCCGCGCGAAGGGCTTCCAGGCCCCGGTGATCGTGCACGCGGTGACCCGCAAGGGCTACGGCTACCGGCCCGCCGAGGAGGACGAGGCCGACTGCCTGCACGGGCCCGGCAGCGCCTTCAGCGTCGAGACCGGCAAGCTGCTGGCCGCTCCCACCGTGAAGTGGACGCACGTCTTCGCCGAGGAACTCGTCGCCATCGCCGACGAGCGCCCCGACATCGTCGGCATCACGGCAGCCATGGCCGAGCCGACCGGCATCGCCGCGCTGCAGAAGAAGTACCCCGAGCGGACGTACGACGTGGGCATCGCCGAGCAGCACGCGGCGACCTCCGCGGCGGGTCTCGCCATGGGTGGGCTGCACCCGGTCGTCGCGGTGTACGCCACCTTCCTCAACCGTGCCTTCGACCAGGTCCTGCTGGACGTGGCGATGCACGGGCTGCCGGTCACCTTCGTGCTGGACCGCGCCGGGGTCACCGGCCCGGACGGCCCCAGCCACTACGGCATCTGGGACATGAGCGTCTTCGGCGTCGTCCCGGGCCTGCGGATCGCCGCACCGCGCGACGAGGCCACCCTGCGCGAGGAGCTGCGCGAGGCGGTCGCCGTGGACGACGGCCCGACCATCGTGCGGTTCCCGAGCGGGTCGGTCGCCGCCGCCCTGCCCGCGCTGCGCCGGGTCGGCCCGGTCGACGTGCTGCGCGAGGACGACCGCAAGGACGTGCTGCTGGTCGCCGTGGGTGCCTTCGCCAAGCTCGGCCTGGAGGTCGCCGAGCGGCTCGCCGAGCAGGGGTACGGCGTCACGGTCGTCGACCCGCGCTGGGTGCGTCCGGTGCCGATCGAGCTGGCCGGCCTCGCGGATGCGCACCGCCTGGTGGTGACCCTGGAGGACGGCATCCGCGCCGGTGGGGTCGGCGAGGCCGTGGCGAGCACGCTGCGCGACGCCGGCGTGGCCGTGCCGCTGCGGGACTTCGGTGTCCCGGCTGGCTTCCACCCGCACGGCACCCGTGCCGAGATTCTCGGCTCGCTGGGCCTCACCGCACAGGACATCGCCCGGGACGTGACCGAGTGGGCCTCGAAGCACGAGTCGGCCGGGGAGCACCAGCCCACATCGTGACGCGTGGTGGGCGACTGGCGTTATTAAGCCGTTATCTTTGAGGGTATGGCGGCGGAGACGTACGGCGGCGCGACGGTAGTCATCGATCTCGGCCTGGAGCGCGGCGAGCCCGACAGTTACACCTCGCCCCAGCGCCCCACCGTGCCCCGGTGGTTCGCGCCCATGCTCGTCGCGGTGACCGTGCTGCTCGGCACCGCCGCGTCGGCCGCACCGCCGCCGCCCGCCCTCCGTCCGGTCCTGACGCTGGAAGCCGCCGCCGCCGACCCGTACGTCCTGACCGAAGGCGGCGACCTGCTCGTCCAGAGCCTCGGCAGGGTCGCCGCCTACGACCTGGGCGACGGGCAGCGGCGCTGGCAGGCCGGCGCGGAGGCGCCGAGCTTCCGGCTACGGACCGGTGCGGACCTGGTGCTCCTGCGCCCCTACTCCGGCGGAGCCCGGCTGGACCGGGGCACCACAGCCGTGTCGTTGACCGACGGTCACGCCCGCTGGCGTCGCGCCGGCAGCGTCGTCACCATCGCCGGTTCCCCCACCCTGCTGGCCGTCTCGACCGTGCGAAGCTTCTCCGGCCCCGGCCGGCGCGTGCAGGGCGCGGTCGAGGCGATCGACCCGGCGACCGGCCGCGCCCAGTGGCGGGTGCCCGTGCCCTCCACGGCCGTGCTGCTCGGCGTGCCCGGCCCGGCCGACGCTCCGGCGCGCATGCTGCTTCTGCACGACGACCGTACGGCCGCGGTGCACGACCTCACCACAGGCGCGATCCTCGCCAGCGCCGAACTGCCGCCCGCGGACTACGGCCCGGACAACCCCGTCATCTCCGGCGGCCAGCTGATCCTGCGCCACCCGGTCCCGGCCGGCGAAGCCGTTGCTGCGTCGCCCGCAGCCCCGTCTGCTTCCTCCGCCTCGGCTGCGCTCGGCCGACCCGCTGATCGCCGCTGGACCGCGTCGGCCGCCGACCCGGATCGGGGCGGCCAAGGAGCATCGGCGCCCGTCAACGAGCCAGCGCGGCGCGCGGTGTCCGCGTACGACCCGGTGACGCTGGAACGTCGCTGGAGCCGGCCCGGCGACACCGCGTACGGGGCCACCGCCTGCGGAGCGTTGACCTGCGTCGCCGGAGCTGACGGGGTCCGGGCGATCGATCCGGCCAGTGGCGCCGAAGTGTGGCTCCGGCCCGGGTGGCGGTCCGTCGAGCAACGCGGCGGCCTGACCCTCGCCTACGGCACCGCGTCCGGCGAGGGCGACCCTGCCGGCGTCATCGATCCCGCCAACGGCCTGGTACGCACCGATCTGCAGGGCTGGCGGCTCGTGCCGGGGACGAGCGGGGACCACCTGGTGCTCACCCGGATCACCGGGACACAGGGTCGTACCATGGTCGCGGTCGTCGGCCCGCGGGACGTCCGGCCGCGACCGTTGGCCGAGCTGCCGGTCGGCACGGGAGACTGCCAGACTGGGTCGGACCGCCTGGTCTGCCGCTCGTCATCGGGTGGGCTGACGGTCTGGGCGTACGAACGAAGGAGTTGAGCGGTGGCGCTGATCGAGCTGAGCACTGAGCCGCTCCTTCAGCCCCCGGCCAGCCCGCCGCCCGCGTACGTGTATCGCCGGCTCGGTCTGCTTCTCGTCCTCATCCTGGTTTTTGTTCTCGGCGGCGCCGCGCCGGCGAGCTCACTGCACTGGGAGCACGTCGGCGACGTGCCGTTTGCCGCCGGCACCGAGATGGCGCTCGTCGGCGATCGGGTCGTCACCGTCGACGGCAACAGTGCACGGCCCACTGTCCGCGGGTGGTCGATCGAGCCGGTGCGCGAGCTGTGGGACGTGCCGGTCCCACCAACCGACGCCGACTGGCCCTACGCGGTCTATCCCCTCAGCGCCGACCTTGTCCTGCTGGGCGGCAAGGACAACTATCTCGTCCTCGACGCGCGGACCGGCGAAACCCGCTGGACCGCCACGGAGTACATCCAGCCGCTCGGCAACCGGATCGGACTCGTGCAGCGCGAGGAATTCCGGCCGGGCACCGAATACGATCCCAGCTCCGGCAATCCCGGCCAGTTGTTCGGCCTGGGCGACAGCAAGCACACCGAGCCCGCCCAGCGCACCACCCTGGCCGGCATCGAGCTCGCCACCGGTCGCCAGCTCTGGACGGCTACCGAGCCGGGGTCGATCGTGGCGGAATGGAGCAGAGAGCCGCGCGGGGCGCTTGTCGTGCTCGCCGCCGGCCGCCTCGTCGAGCGCTCGGCCGAGACCGGCGCGGTGGTGCACGAGCGGGCGTTGCCCAAGGTGAACGGCGCCCTGCCGCAGTGGGTGGAGGTGGACGGCTCGAGCGTGCTGGTCCACTACGACGGCTACGGCGAGGGCGGCACGATCGCGGCTTACGCGCTGGGGGGCTTCGCACCGCTCTGGACCGGCGAACAGCCGGACCCGCAAGGCAGTCCCGGCGGCTGCATGTTGCTGTGGTGTCAGAGCAGCCCCACGGAGCTGATTGTCCTGGACTCCCGCACCGGCCAGCCGTTGTGGTCCGCCGGCGCCGAGGACCAACTGTTCGCGACCGGAGACGATGCGGTCCTCGTGTCGCAGTCGGAAGCCCGGCCGGTGCGGCTGGCTGATCGGCAGACCGGAAGCACCCGGGCCGATCTGTCCGCCTGGCTCACCTTCACCGGCTCGTGGAACCAGGGGACCACGCTCTTGCTGAGCAGGCTCGAACACGGCGGCGACAAGGCTCTCGGGGTGCTGCGGCCCGACGCTTCGGCGGTGCAGCCGCTCGGCCGGATCTCCGGGATCGTCGGTGACTGCCAACTCGGCGACCGGTACGTCGCCTGCATGGTGGAGAAAGGCGCGACGGTATACCGCTACCAGCCCTGATGTCGGCCGGCTGGTGCTCGTGCCAGATCGTGACCCACGGGTAGCCTGGCCCTCACAGCCTCTTCACACCGTTGCGGTAAAGCTGGGCGGCGGGCTGCGAATGATCCGGAGGACCCGCAGGTGCGCGTGCTGGTGGTGGAAGACGAGCGGAACCTCTGCGACGCGATCGCGCGGGGGTTACGGCGCAAAGGCATGGCGGTCGACGTCGCCTACGACGGTTCGAGCGGCCACGAGATGGCGTATGTCACCCGGTACGACGTCGTCGTCCTGGACCGGGACCTGCCCGGCATGCACGGCGACGAGATCTGCGCCGCTCTGGTCGAATCGGGCGCCCTCACCCGGGTGCTCATGCTCACCGCCAGCGGCACCGTCGCCGACCGGGTGGAGGGCCTCCAGCTCGGCGCCGACGACTACCTGCCCAAGCCGTTCGCCTTCGACGAGCTGGTTGCCCGAGTCCAGGCGCTGGGCCGGCGGGCCACCCCGGCCGCGCCGCCGGTGCTGACCGTCGGCGACCTCGTCCTCGACCAGACCCGCCGCGTGGTCACCCGGGGCGGCGCGCCGATCGAGCTCACCAACAAGGAGTTCGGCGTCCTCGAAGAGCTGATCAAGGCCCGCGGCGGCGTGGTCTCCAGCGAGGAGCTGCTGGAACGCGTCTGGGACGCCAACACCGACCCCTTCACCACCACCGTACGGGTCACCGTGATGACCCTGCGGAAGAAAGTGGGCGATCCTCCGCTGATCGAGACGGTGGTCGGCGCCGGCTATCGCGTACCCGACCCGGTCGTGGTGAGCCCGGGCGGCCCGGCGTGACCGTCTATGCCACCCGGCGCGAGCTGCTGAAGCTGCGGCCCACCCTGCGGCTCCGGCTGACCCTGCTGAACGGCATCCTGCTCGTGGGTGCGGGCGGCATCCTCATCCTGCTCGCCTGGCTGCTCGTCGACGCGGTCAGCCCGGAGGACAAGCTGCGGGCGGGAAGCCAGGTGCTGCTCGCTAACGGGCAGACCTACGAGGCTGCCGCCTGGCAGGACCGGATGGTCAACGACGCCTCCCGGGAGGTGCTCGTCAAGGGCCTCCTGGCGCTCTTCGCCATCGGGATCATCGGGATCGCCGGCGCGTACGCCGTAGCCGGGCGCGCGCTGCGACCGCTGCACCACGTGACCGCCACCGCCCGGCGGCTCGGCGAGGAGACGCTGGACCAGCGCATCCGCTACTCCGGCGCGGATGATGAAGTGGCCGAGCTGGCCCGCACCTTCGACGCGATGTTGGACCGCCTGGCTGGTGCGTTCGAGTCGCAGAAACGGTTTGTCGCCAACGCGTCGCATGAGCTGCGTACCCCGCTGGCGGTGATGCGGACCGAGATCGACGTGACGCTCAGCGACGACGAGGCGGACGTCGCCGAGTACCGCCGGATGGCCAAGGTGGTGCGCAACGCCTCTGAGCGGGCGAACGGCCTGGTCGACGCGCTGCTGGTGCTCGCCCGCAGCGAAGCCCAGTCGGGCCGACGCCTGGTGCGTAAGGTCCCGGCCGACCTGTCGACCAGCGTCTACAACGCGCTGTCCGCGGTGAAGGCCGAAGCGGAACGGCTCAAGCTCGAGGTGACGACCGACCTCGAGGCCGCCACCGTGGTGGGCGATCCGAGCCTGCTCGACCGGCTCGCGGGCAACCTGATCGAGAACGCGATCCGCTACAACCATCTGATGGGCAAGCTGTGGCTGCGCACCGGCATCGTCGGCGGCCAGGCCCAGCTGGTGGTCGGCAACACCGGCTTCGAGGTGGACCCGGCCGACGTGCCAGGCCTGTTCGAGCCGTTCCGGCGGGGCGGCTGGGAGCGGACCGGCTCCCGCGGCTCGGGCCTGGGCCTGTCCATCGTCCGCGCCGTCTGCGACGCCCACGGCGGCACGGTGTCGGCGGTCGCTCAGCCCGGCGGCGGCCTCGAAGTCACCGTCAGCCTGCCGACTGCTGACAAGACCCCGGTGGTGGCCGCCTCGGTGTCCGTACGCCGTGCCAAGGGCCTCGGCGTCGCACCGAGCTGAGGTTCCTCAGCTCAGCTCTTTTTCTCGACCTGGCCGCGGAGGTCGGTGAACTCCGCCTTGGCGGTGCTCATCTTCTCGAAGTACCAGAGGACCCAGCCGACGCTGCCTTCGTCCGCCCAGGCGCAGAGGATGACGGGCGCGCCGCCCGCCTCGCCTTTGCCGCACTTGGCAACACCACCCAGGTCGCCCGGTGCAGTGCTGGTGATGCCGGTGAGCTTGAGGCCACTGACGCCCGCGCCGAGGAAGGTGGCGTTGAGCTCGCGCTCCGGGTTCGGCACCTGAGCTGCCACCGCGGCGACGATGACCAGATCTTGCTTGGCGACGGTGCCGTACAGCGCGCCGACCGTCTCTGTCGCGTTGGGGATGGTCTGGAGCTCCGACTTCAGCTGGGAGACCGCCGAAGCGAACTGCGGGTCGGTCAGCTTGGGGCGCCCGCCGAGCGTCCGGGGCTCCACGACGGTGATCTCGGCGACCGGCGCCGGGGTGGCCTCAGTCCGCTGCGGGGTGCCGGTCGTCGGGGTGGCAGGTGCGGCCGTCCGCGCGGTGGTGCCGTCGTCGGCGGCGTTCCGGCCGACCAGGTACAGCGCGACGCTGCCGCCCACGCAAAGCACGAGGAAGACGGCGACCGACACGAGCACGATCGGCAGGGTCCGCGACTTCGGCTGTGGTGGCAGCGGCGGCGGATATCCACCCATCGGGGGTCCGGACTGCGGGTAAGGCGCGGGACCGTATTCCGGCTGCGGCGCACCGTACGCAGGCTGCGGGGGATAGCCGGGCGGCACCGAGGGCGGCACGTCGGGGTTCGGCTGGCCCTGGTAGGGCGACCCCGGGTAGCCGGGCTGCACCGGATAGGGCTGCGTGGGCGGGGGCTGACCCTCGAACGGATAGGGCTGACCACCGGGGTAGGGCGGCTGCGACATCGAGGCTCCTCCAGCTCAGGCTGGGGCGAGCTTAGCCGTATCCCGGGGTTGCTGGGCGGTCGGGACGGCGCGAGCCCCGCCACACCGGACGGACGCCGGTGCGACGGGGCTCGACGGACGGTCTAGGACTTCTTCTCGATCTCGCCCCGCATCGAGATGAACTCCTTCTCGAGCGCTGCCTTGCCCTTGAAGAGCATCAGAATCATGCCGACGCTGCCGTTGTCGGACCACGTGCACACCGCGACCTTGAGGCCGTTCGTGTCGCTGTCGCCGCACTTGGCGATGCCACCGAGCGGGCCGGGGTCGGTGTCGGTCATGTTCTCGACCTGCATGCCGCCCGAGTTCAGACCCTTGATCAGCTCGTCGTACCGCTCTTGCGGGGACCCGGTGATCGAGGAGGCCGCAGCCACCATGACGACGTCCTGCTCCTTGGGGTCGCCGTAGAACGCGCCGACCGAGCTGGTGGCACCGGGAACGTTGGACATCGCGCCGTTCAGGCCGTCGACGTTGCTCTGCAGGGCCGGGTCGTTGGCCTTCGGACGGCCGCCGAGGGTGGCCGGCTCGACCACCTTGATCTTCGACGCGTCCACGACCTTGTCGACCGTGTCCTTGGCGGCGAAGTAGACGACAGCAACGCCGCCGACGCAGAGAACGGCCAGCACGGCGAAGATGATCAGCACGATCTTCAGTGCCGACGACTTCTTCGGCGCGGGCCCACCAAACTGCGGTGCGGCACCGCCGGGCGGGTACGCCGCGTCACCGGGCGGCGGCGGGTAACCCCCGGGACCGCCGGGGGGCGGCGGGTAGCCACCGGCACCACCGGGCGGCGGCGGGTAGCCACCGGCACCACCGGGCGGCGGCGGGTAGCCACCAGCGCCGGACGAGGGCGGCGGGTACGAGCCGGGAGCCGCCGGCGGCTGGTAGCCGCCACCCGGCTCGGAACCGGGCTGGCCGGGCTGGGGCGGGTAGGGCGGCTGTGACATGCGAACTCCGTTACTCAAAGACGTCGGCCGGGGGAGCGTACCCACTGCTGGTTGCAGGTAGTGTCACCGGCCCGTCACTGTCGGGGTGCACAAAAACGCCCTCCGCGCCCGGCAACGGGCACGGAGGGCATTTAGCGGATGAAGCGTCAGGCGGGGACGTTCGCGACGCCCAGCGGCAGGAACCGCTTGCCGGTGACCCGCTCGGACGTGCCACTGCGGTCCAGGTACGGCGTGACGCCGCCCAGGTGGAACGGCCAGCCCGCACCCATGATCATGCACAGGTCGATGTCCTGCGCCTCGGCGACCACACCCTCGTCCAGCATGAGGCGGATCTCCTCGGCGAGCGCGTCCAGCGCCTGCTGGCGTACCTCATCGGCGGTCAGCGGGGCGTCACCGCCCTCGACCAGCTTGACCACCTCGGGGTTGATCTCGTCGTCGACCATCAGGGGCAGGCCGGCGTCGACGATCTTCTTGAGGTTGGGGCTGTCGCCGAAGCGGTCCGGGAACGCCTCGTGCAGCGTGCCGCCCACGTGGTAGGCCACGGCCGGGCCGACGAGCTGCAGCAGCGCGATCGGGCGCATCGGCAGGCCCAGCGGGTCCAGCGCCGAGTCCACCGTCGCCAGCGGGGTGCCGGCGTCGATGGCCTTGAAGACCTCGCTGGTGAAGCGGGTCAGCAGCCGGTTGACCACGAACGCCGGGGCGTCCTTGACCAGCACGCAGGATTTGCGCAGCTCCTTGCCGACCGCGAACGCGGTCGCGAGGGTGGCATCGTCGGTGCGCTCGCCCTTGATGATCTCCAGCAGCGGGAGCACGGCGACCGGGTTGAAGAAGTGGAAGCCGACGACCCGCTCGGGGTGCTCGAGGTCGGCCGCCATCGCGGTCAACGACAGCGAGGACGTGTTCGTGGCGAGCACCGTCTCCGGCCCGACGATCTTCTCCATCTCGGCCCAGATCTGCTTCTTCAGATCCAGGTTCTCGAAGACGGCCTCGATGACGAAGTCGGCGTCGGCGAAGACGGACTTGTCGACCGAGCCGCTGACCAGGCCGCGCAGCTTGGCCGCGGTGCCCTCGTCCATCCGGCGCTTGCCGACCAGCTTGTCGATCTGGCCGTGCACGTACTCGACGCCCTTGTCGACCCGGGCCTGGTCGATGTCGGTCAGCACGACCGGCACCTGCAGGCGGCGGACGAACAGCAGCGCGAGCTGCGACGCCATCAGGCCGGCGCCGACGATGCCGACCTTGGTGACCTTGCGGGCCAGGTCCTTGTCCGGCACGCCGACCGGCTTCTTGGCGCGGCGCTGGACGAGGTCGAAGGCGTACATGCTGGCCCGGCACTCGTCGCCCATGATCAGGTCGGCCAGGGCCTCGGTCTCGGCGGCGGTGCCGTCCTCGAACGAAGCTTCCTTGGCGAGGGCGAGCAGCTCGAGGGCCTTGTTGGCCGACGGCACCGCGCCGTGCAGCCGCTCGTCGAGCTGCTGCTTGGCGAAGAACAGCACGCCGTCCCACATGTCCCGGTCGATCTCGGGACGCTCGACGGTGACCTCACCCTTGACGACTCCGGCAGCCCAGGCGAGCGAGCTCTCCAGGAAGTCGGCCGCCTCGAAGATGGCGTCCGCGACGCCCATCTCGGCCGCCTGCTTCGGCTTGAGCACCTTCTGGGTCAGCGGGTTCTGCAGGATGATCTGCGCCGCGCCGGGCGCGCCGATCAGGTTGGGGAGCAGCTGGCTGCCGCCCCAGCCGGGCACCAGGCCGATCGCGACCTCGGGCAGGCCGAGCGCCGCCGCACCGGTGGAGACCGTGCGGTAGTGGCAGTGCAGCGCCGACTCCAGGCCACCGCCGAGCGCCGCGCCGTTGATGAACGCGAACGTCGGAATGGTGGAGTTCTTCAGCCGGGCGAGGACCTCGTGGCCCAGCTTGCCCAGCGCGACCGCCTGTTCCCGCTGCTTGATCAGCGGCATGCCGGTGATGTCGGCGCCGACACAGAAGATGTACGGCTTGCCGGTCAGCGCGATGAACGCCGGCTCCGCCTCGGTCGCCTTGGTGATCGCCTCGTCGAGCGACTTCAGACCACCCGGGCCGAAGCTGTTGGGCTTCTTGTAGTCCAGCCCGTTGTCGAGGGTGATCAGCGCGGCGGGCTTGTCCAGCCCCGGCACGGTGACCATGCGGACGAGCGCCTTGGTCACGACCTCGTTCGGGTACTCAGGCAGCGCCGTCACTTCTGTGCACCTTCCCAGTTCGGGTTCTCCCAGATGGTCGTACCGCCCATGCCGATGCCGATGCACATCGCGGTGAGGCCGTAGCGGACCTCCGGGTGCTCGGCGAAGTGGCGGGCAAGCTGCGTCATCAGGCGGATGCCCGAGGAAGCGAGCGGGTGGCCGATGGCGATCGCGCCGCCCCACGGGTTGACCCGCGCGTCGTCCTCGGCGATGCCGTAGTGGTCGAGGAACGCGAGCACCTGCACCGCGAACGCCTCGTTCAGCTCGAACAGGCCGATGTCGTCGATGGTCAGGCCGGCGAGCTTCAGGGCCCGCTCGGTCGACGGGATCGGACCGTAGCCCATGATCTCCGGCTCGACGCCGACGAAGCCGTACGAGACGAGCCGCATGGCGATGGGGAGGCCCAGCTCGCGGGCGGTCTCCTCGTCGGCCAGGATCGCCGCGGTGGCACCGTCGTTGAGGCCGGCCGCGTTACCGGCGGTGACCCGGCCGTGCGGACGGAACGGGGTCTTCAGCGTGGACAGCTTCTCCATCGAGGTCGCGCGGGGCGCCTCGTCGGCGGTGGCTAGGCCCCAGCCCTCCTCGGTGCTGCGGACGGCAACCGGCACCATGTCGGGCTGCAGCTTGCCGTTCGCGTACGCCTTGGCGGTCTTCTCCTGGGAGGCGAGACCGTAAGCGTCGGTCCGCTCCTTGGTGATGTTCGGCAGGCGGTCGTGCAGGTTCTCCGCGGTGGAACCCATGACCAGCGCCGACGGGTCCACCAGCTTCTCAGCCAGGATCCGCGGGTTGGGGTCGACGCCCTCACCCATCGGGTGCCGGCCCATGTGCTCGACACCACCGGCGATGGCGACGTCGTACGCCCCCATCGCGATGCCGCCGGCGACGTTGGTCACCGCGGTCATGGCGCCGGCGCACATCCGGTCGATCGAGTAACCGGGAACGGTCTTGGGCAGGCCGGACAGCAGCGCGGCGGTGCGGCCGATGGTCAGGCCCTGGTCGCCGATCTGGGTGGTGGCCGCGATGGCGACCTCGTCGACCCGCTCGGGCGGGAGCTGCGGGTTACGGCGCATCAACTCTCGGATGCACCGGATCACCAGATCGTCGGCACGGGTCTCGGCGTACATGCCGCCGGCCTTGCCGAATGGGGTGCGTACGCCGTCGACGAAGACGACCTCGCGGCTTACTCGGGGCACAACAAGCCTCCTTGCAGGCGTGAACCCAGGGCTTTTGACGAGGCAATGCTACTCGCCGGTAACTACCTCGGCCAGTGCGTGTGGCAAAGCTGTGTTTACCTCGATGAAATGCCTGGTCAGTCGGTAGCAGCGGGGGCTTCCGGGAGCACCTTGGCGAGTGCGTCCGCGATCAGCCCGACCTGCCAGTCACGCGCGCCGAAACCGCGGAGCGCGTCGCCGACCGCCTGTGGGGTCACGTCCTCCGGCGGCGACCAGGCCAGCCTACGGACGAAATCCGGGCTGATCAGGTTCTCCGGCGGAAGGGTGTGTGCTTCGGCTGTGGCGATGACGATCTGACGGCAGCGCTGCAGTCGGGCTGCGGCGATCGGGTCGCGTTCGGCCCAGCGGTGCGGTGGCGGGGGACCCTCGACGGGCTGGTTCACCGGCAGCTCGTCGTCGCCCAGGGCGCGGGCGGCGTCCAGTGCGTCCAGCCAGACCCGGGCCAGTCGGCGCACCGAGCGGCCGCCGAACCCCGGCAGGCCCAGCAGCGTCTTCTCGTCCTTCGGGTCCAGCTCGGCGGCCGCGATGATCGCCGAGTCGGGCAGCACCCGGCCGGGTGCCGAGTCGCGGCGGGCGGCGACGCCGTCGCGGGCGTACCAGAGGGCGCGGACCCGGGACTGGGCGCGGGCGCCGCGGACCCGGTGGATGCCGGACGTACGCCGCCACGGGTCGGGTCGGCTGCGCGGCGGCTTGTCGGCGCCTGCCACCAGGGCCGCGAACTCTTCTGCCGCCCAGTCGGCCTTGCCCTGCCGGGCCAGCTCGTCGGCGAGGAGGTCGCGCAGGTTGGTGAGCAGTTCCACATCCAGAGCGGCGTACGTGAGCCAGGACTCCGGCAGCGGCCGGGTCGACCAGTCGGCGGCCGAGTGGTGCTTCTCCAACGAGTAGCCGAGCAGCTGCTCGGTCAGCGCGGCCAGGCCGACGCGCTCGAACCCGCACAGCCGCGCGGCGAGCTCGGTGTCGAACAGCTTCCGCGGCTTCATGCCCAGCTCGGCGAGGCAGGCCAGGTCCTGGCTGGCGGCGTGCAGCACCCATTCGGTGGGGGCCAGCGCGGCGTCCAGCGTGCTCAGGTCGGCCAGCGGCATCGGGTCGAGCAGCACCGTGCCGGCGCCTTCGCGGCGCAGCTGCACCAGATAGGCGCGCTGGGTGTAGCGGTAGCCGGACGCCCGCTCGGCATCGACGGCGACCGGGCCGGAGCCGGCGGCGAGCCGGGCCACCACCTCAGCCAACTCATCGGCGGTCTCCACCGGCCGGGGAGTGCCGTCCCGGGGCGCGGTCAGCGGAACAGATTCACGGGCAGGCTCGGAACCGCCGGACGTGTCGGTCGGCGCGTCGTGCGGTCCGTCGATCGCGTGGTCCGGCGAGTCCCGACGGTCTGGGGATGCGTCGTCGGTCACTCCGTAACCGTACGGGGGTACTCCCTGTCGCGTGTGCAGCCGGGTACCGGCGCGTCGAAGCTCGATCCACTTGATCGCGGAAAACGGATGGCCGACGACCCGTCCGGAGGGTGCCTTTCATCCGTACCTACCTCCGGAGCCTCACGATCGGAGATCCGGACTTGACCACCGCCTACGACCCGTTCGGGGTCCCGGGACCGGGACAGACTCCGGTGCCGGGCCAGCGCCGGCCGCCGCTGGACCCGCTGCTCAGCCTGCCCGACCATCCGTCCGGCGAGTGGGCCACCGCGTCCCGCCGGCCGGCTCCGTCGCGGGCCATCGGCCACCCCCGGCCGGCCCGGCGCGACAGCGGCCCGTACCTGCCCTCGGGGTCTGGTGGGGCGCCGTACCCGGTGGTGGCGGAGCCGGTCGAGGGCCGCCGCCGGAGCCGGCTCGGGCCGATCCTGGTGGTGTTGGCGCTGCTGGGCGGCACCGGCTTCATGGCCTGGCGGCTCGAACGGGCCGACAGCCAGCTCACCAGCCGGCTCGCCGCGGCCCAACAGCGGGAGACGGCGCTCACCGCCCGCGCCGAGCGGCTCGAGCAGCAGCTCGCCGGGGTCTTCGACCCCGAGGCGATCTCCTCGTCGGTGCTGCCGAGTGTCTTCCGGGTCCGGGCCGGCGACTTCACGGGTACGGCGTTCTCGATCGGTGATGCTGCCGGCGCCGACAAGGCGAACCTGCTGACCAACTACCACGTGATCGAGCAGGTGTGGAAGTCCGGCGACCGCGAGGTGTTCCTGGAGCGCGGCAAGGACCGGGTCGCCGCGACGATCGTCCGCGTCAACGAGGGCGAGGACCTGGCCCTGTTGCGCGCCAACCGGGAGATCGCCGGGCTCGCCTCGGCGCCGGGCACGGTCAAGCCGGGTCAGCAGGTCGTCGTGGTGGGCGCACCGCTCGGCCTGGAAGACACCGTCACCACCGGCGTGGTCAGCGCCACCCGTGCCGGCGGCGGCCCGTCGCTGCAGTTTGACGCCCCGATCAACCCCGGCAACTCGGGCGGCCCGGTCGTCAACTCTTCGGACCAGGTCATCGGCGTCGCCACGGCGAAAGCCCGCGACGCCGAAGGCATCGGCCTGGCCGTCCCCATCAAGACCGCCTGCGACGCCTTCAAGATCTGTTGAGATGCGCGACCAAAGTCGCCCTCGACACCAGCTCCTCAGGGGCGCACTGCCCGCTGGCCGGAGGCCGGCCATGTTAGAGCCGTGACGCCGGGCGGGGGGAGGCCGGCTGTGCTGGCGAGCATGGCGCACCAGCCGAGGAGGTGGGCGCCGAGGTCGTCGGAGGTGGGCGTCCAGGAGGCGCGGATCTCCAGGTCGGCGGTGGGGGCTGGGCCGGACAGCTCGCCGAAGCGGGTCGACGTGGTCTGGGTGATGGTGCCGCCGATGGCGGTGCAGGCCGCCTGATGTTGGTCGAGGCCGTCCGTCAGCCAGGTCCAGGCGACTGCGGGCAGTAACGGGTCGCCGGCCAGGTCGGACTCGAGCTCCGCGGTGATCAGCGTGACCAGGCGCAGGTCGCCCTGCCAGGCGTCGTGGCCGGCCGGGTCGTGCAGCAGGATCAGCCGGCCGCTGGCGACCTCGTCGCCGTCGCGCAGGACCGTGGCGCTGAGCGCAAAGCCGTACGGGGCCAGGCGCTGCGGTGCGGTGATCTCCTCAAGCAGGATTTCCTCACGCGGCGCGGATGCTCGCAACCCCGCCACAGCGCGGGTGAACGCCTCGGGTGGTGCGGGGGTGGGCGCCATGGAGGCAGCCTATGCCGATCACTGCCTTGTGTCCGCGCGCGGCGCGCCGCACGGGCCGGTTCACTCACGTGGCACCATGGCCCGGGTGACCAACTCATCTGCGGATTCCGCCTTCGTACGCGCCTGCCGTGGCCTGGACGTGCCGCACACCCCGGTCTGGTTCATGCGGCAGGCGGGCCGGTCCCTCCCGGAGTACCGCAAGATCCGCGAGGGGGTGGGCATGCTCGAGTCGTGCCGCCGGCCGGACCTGGTCACCGAGATCACGCTGCAGCCGGTGCGCCGGCACGACGTGGACGCCGCGATCCTGTTCAGCGACATCGTGGTGCCCCTGGCGGCGGCCGGGATCGATCTGGACATCGTCGCCGGCACCGGCCCGGTGGTGGCTGAGCCGATCCGGACCCGCGCGGACGTCGACCGGGTGCTGCCGTTGGAGCCGGGTGCCGTCTCCTATGTCGCCGAGGCGATCCGGCTGCTGCTGCCGGAGCTCGGCGCGACGCCGTTGATCGGCTTCGCCGGTGCGCCGTTCACCTTGGCCAGCTACCTGGTCGAGGGCGGCCCGTCGCGCACGTACCTGAAGACCAAAGCCATGATGTACGGCGACCCGCAGCTCTGGCACGACCTGTGCTCCCGGCTGGCGGACATTACGCTCGCGTTCCTGCGCGTGCAGGTCGGCGCGGGTGTCAGTGCGATCCAGCTCTTCGACTCGTGGGCGGGCGCGCTGTCGGAGGCGGACTACCGCGCATACGTCATGCCGCATTCGGCGAAGGTGCTCGCCGGGCTGGCGGACGCCGGCATTCCGCGGATCCACTTCGGAGTCGGCACCGCGGTGCTGCTGGGTGCGATGGGCGAGGCCGGGGCGGACGTGGTCGGCGTCGACTGGCGTACGCCGTTGAGCACGGCCGCTGGCATCGTCGGCCCGGACCGCTCGGTGCAGGGCAACCTGGACCCGGCCGTGCTGTTCGCGCCGTGGGAGTCCGTGGAGCGGGAAGCCCGCCGGGTCCTTACCGAGGGCAGAGCGGCCCGCGGGCACGTGTTCAACCTCGGGCACGGTGTCATGCCCGAGACCGACCCTGAGGTGCTGACCCGCCTGGTGGATCTGATCCACACGGCGAGCGCTCGTTAGTTCTTGATCGGCTCCGGCTGGGTGGCCCACCACTCGGACGGCACCGACTCGTAGATCTCCTGCGCGAGGTCTTTGAGGCGGTCGCCGGTCGGCTGCCCGTGATGGGCGTCGGCGAGTCCCTTCAGCCGCACGTACCACTCGGCCAACTGTTCGACGGTCACGCTCACCTGATAGTCCACGGCGTCAGGCTAGGCCGGGCCGGCGGGCGTCCGGCGGCGTTTACCCGAACGGGATCACATCCATGGACCCCGGTGGTCGGGGGAGCGTAGGACCTGAGAGTGTGGTGGGCGTGCGGATGCGGGTGGCGATCGTCGGCGGCGGGATAGCCGGGCTTGCTGCCGCGGTGCGTGTCCGGGATCGGGCGCCTGCCAACACCGACATCATCGTGTACGAGCAGTCCGGTCGCCTGGGCGGCAAGCTGCGCACGGACGAGCTCGCCGGCACGACTGTGGAGCGCGGCGCCGAGTCGTTCCTGACCGGTGGCCCGGACGGCGGCGAGTCCGCGGCGGTGTCCTTCGTCCGGCGCCTGGGCCTCGACCGCAAGCTCGTGCATCCCGCTGCCGTTCCCGCCGCGCTGGCGATTGGTGGCCGCCTGGAGAAGGTGCCCGGCGGGACGCTCGTCGGCGTACCCGGAGACTTGAGTGTGCTCGGCGCGGTCGCGCGGCCGGCCGCGGACGCCGACCGCGACGAGGGCCGCCCGCTGCTCGCCGCAGGCGAAGACGTGACGGTCGGCGCGCTGGTCCGCGCCCGGTACGGCGACGAGATCGCCGACCGGCTGGTCGACCCGATGCTCGGCGGCGTGTACGCGGGCCGTGCCGACCAGTTGTCCCTCGCGACCACCCTGCCGGCCCTCGCCCGCGCTGCCCGCACCGAGCACACGCTCAGCGCCGCGGTCCGGGCTGCGCAGTCGGCCTCGCCGCGGGTGCCCGGCCGCCCGATCTTCAGTGCGGTCGACGGCGGAATGAGCCGCCTGATCGGCGCTGCCGCCGCCGCGGCCGGGGCGCGGATCAGCCTGGGCCTGCCGGTGCGCGAGCTGACCCGCACGGCACACGGCTGGCGGCTGCTGCTCGGCCCGGTGCCCGCCCCCCAGACCGACGACGTCGACGCGGTCGTGCTGGCCGTGCCCGCCCAGCCGGCAGCGCGCATCCTGACCGGGGTCGACCCGATCACGGCCGCCGTGGTCGACCAGCTGCGGTACGCCAGCGTTGCCCTGGCCGCGCTGGCACTGCCACCGGGCACGCCGCTGCCCGAGCTGTCCGGCTTCCTCGTGCCGCCCGCCGAGGGCACCCTCGTCAAGGCGGCCACGTTCTTCACCCGGAAATGGCCGCACCTGGGCCGCGAGGGTGGCCCGGTGATCGTGCGGGCTTCGCTCGGGCGGTCCGGCGAGGAGGAGCGGCTCCAGCTCGACGACTCGCTGCTCACCGCTACTGCGCACGCCGAGCTGGGGCGCCTGATCGGTGACGACCTGCCGCCGCCGGTGGCTTCGTGGGTGCAGCGTTGGGGCGGCGGGCTACCCCAGTACGCCCCCGGCCATCTCGACCGGGTCGCCCGGGTCCGGGCCACGCTGGCCGGCCGGGGTGGGCTCGCGCTGGCCGGGGCGGCGTACGACGGGGTGGGCATTCCGGCCTGTGTAGCCAGTGGTGAGCAGGCCGCCGACGATGTGGTGAAACACCTGGAGGAATTGTGAGCGAGCAGTCCAACGCCGCCCGGATCAACGAGCTGAACGCCACGATCCGGTACACGATGTGGTCGGTCTTCCGCGCCTCGTCGCCGCTGCCCGCGTTGCGCGACGATGTGGCGGGCGAGGTGGACGCGCTGTTCGAGCAGCTCGCCGGCAAGGACGTCACCGTGCGCGGGACGTACGACGTGGCCGGCCTGCGCGCCGACGCCGACGTGATGGTGTGGTGGCACTCGGAGTCGTCGGACGCGCTGCAGGAGGCGTACGGGCTGTTCCGGCGTACCGCTCTGGGCCGGCACCTGACTCCGGTGTGGTCGCAGATGGCGCTGCACCGGCCGGCCGAGTTCAACAAGAGCCACCTGCCGGCGTTCCTGGCGGATGAGGAGCCGCGGCCGTACATCTGCGTGTATCCGTTCGTGCGGTCCTACGAGTGGTACCTGCTGCCCGACGACGAGCGCCGCGCGATGCTCGCCGAGCACGGCAAGATGGCCCGCGGCTACCCGGACGTCCGGGCGAACACGGTCGCGTCGTTCGCGCTGGGCGACTACGAGTGGATGCTGGCTTTCGAGGCCGACGAGCTGTACCGCATCGTCGACCTGATGCGGGACCTGCGCGCCTCGACCGCCCGCCGGCACGTCCGCGAGGAAGTGCCGTTCTACACCGGCCGCCGCCGCTCGGTCACCGAGATCGTGGCGGCACTTCCCTGATCATGGGTACGTGCGGGATGCCGTCTTCCAGATATCCCGCCCCCGCCACCACGAAGCCGAACCGGCCGTAGAACCCGGTCAGGTGCTCCTGCGCTTCGAGGGTGACGGTCCGTTCGCCGACGACGGTGAGCGCGTGCGCCATGAGCCGGCTCGCGTAGCCGCCCTTGCGCGCGCTCACCGCGGTCACCACCCGCCCGATCCGCGGCGCCCTGTCCACGTCGAGGATCCGCAGGTAGGCGAGGATCGCGCCGTCGCCGGTCACCCACACGTGCCGGGTGCCGGCTTCGTCGTCGCGGCCGTCGATCTCCGGGTACGCGCACGCCTGCTCGACCACGAACACGTCGACGCGCAGTTTCAGGATCGCGTACAGGTCGGCGTTGTCGAGGTCGGCGAACGTGGCGACGTGGATCTTCTCGGAGGGATGCATCGGAGCATCGTAAGCGTCACTTCTCGCGTCCTCGGCCGTTGTCTCCGATGGAGCGCGGGATTCCAGGGGGACACATGATCAAGCGGAGCAAGTTGTTCGGCAGCAAGACGCGGGTGACGTTTTGCCTGCCGAAGGACGCGCCGGACGGCCCGGTCAGTGTGGTCGGCACGTTCAATGACTGGAAACCCGGACTGCACGAGCTGAAGGTACGGCGGGACGGCACCCGTACCGTGACGGTCAGCCTCGAACCGGGGCATTACCGTTTCCGTTACCTCGCCAGCGACGGCGTGTGGCTGGACGACGACCACGCCGACGCGGTAGGTCCGCACGGCAGCGAGTTGCTTCTCTGACGTTTCGCCTCCGGGGCTCCGGGAACCCTCCTACGGTTAGTTGACACTGCAATTAACTTCAGGGGAGTTCTCGTGGCGAACGTCAAGCTGGCCGTCATCTACTACTCGGCTACCGGCACAGTCCACAACATGGCGGAACGTCTCGCCCAAGCCGGTGAGAAGGCCGGCGCAGAGGTACGCCTGAGGCAGGTGTCCGAGCTTGCGCCGAAGGAGGCCATCGCCTCCAACGCGGCGTGGAGCCAGCACTTCGACCAGACCAAGGACGAGCCCAGGGCGGCGGCCGACGACATGGTCTGGGCCGACGCGGTGCTGTTTGGCAGCCCCACCCGGTACGGCAACATCGCCAGCCAGCTCAAGCAGTTCATCGACACGCTCGGCCCGCAGTGGCAGCAGGGTCTGCTCGCCAACAAGGCCTACGCCGGGTTCACCTCGACGATGACCGCGCACGGCGGCCAGGAGTCGACGATCCTCGCGCTCTACAACACGATCTACCACTTCGGCGGCGTCGTGGTGGCGCCCGGCTACACCGACCCGCTGAAGTTCGCCGACGGCAACCCGTACGGTGTCTCGCACGTCACCGGCGGCAGCAACGACGCCCCGCTGACCGACGTGCAGTTCGCCGCGCTCGACCACCTGGCCCAGCGAATCGTGTCGATCGCCGGCAAGCTCCGGGACTGACTCGGCCGGGGGTCACCGGATCGGGGAAGTGGACCGTGGCCGGCGTCCGCCGCGGATGGCAGACTGACCGCCGTGGCGAAATTCGAGCTGGATCTGACCGACGCGGTGTGGCGTCGTAGTGGCACGTCCGACGAAGCGGCCGTCGAGGTCGCTCTCCTGGAGGGCGGCGTGGCGGTGCGCGACTCCCGCAAGCCGGACGGTGACGTGTTGTTCTTCACCCCCGCAGAATGGGACGCTTTCGTCGGCGGGGCCAAAGACGGCGAGTTCGACCTTTAGCGTGAAGAGCCGGGGTTAACCCGGCTTTTCGCATATCAACCCGAAGAAGGTTCATTTCTCGCTACCGTGCGTGCATGACCAAGTGCGAGTCTGAACTGCTGAAAAAGGTGGAGCGGTACGAGAACGCGGTACATGAGCTCAAAGCCGCCCACGACGACGTCAAGGACGTTCTGACCCAGTCCATCCTCTTCGACCGCTGGTCGGAACTCGGCACCCCGCTCGGCTTCAAGGCCGAGAAGGGCGCCGACGACGACGAGCCGAACCGCGACCTCGCCCAGCTCAACCAGCAGATCTCCGCGATGAGCGAGTCCTGGTCGCACTGAGCTTCGCTAGCCATGCCCGGGGCGTCGAACGTCCCGGGCACGCGCTACCGTGTCGGCCATGGCGGACACCCAGTACGAAGACCTCCTGCGCCGAGTCCTCGAGACCGGAACCCCGAAATCGGACCGGACGGGGACAGGCACGGTCAGCCTCTTCGGTGAACGCCTGCGCTACGACCTCTCCCAAGGCTTCCCGCTGATCACCACCAAGCGGGTGCATTTCAAGTCTGTCGCCGTCGAGCTGCTGTGGTTCCTCCGCGGCGACAGCAACACCCGATGGCTGCGCGACCACGGCGTCACCATCTGGGACGAATGGGCCGACGCCAACGGAGACCTCGGCCCCGTCTACGGCAAGCAGTGGCGCTCCTGGCCCACCCCGGACGGCGGCCACGTCGACCAGATCAGCGACCTGCTGACCACGCTCAAGGCCGACCCCGACTCGCGCCGGATGATCGTCTCCGCCTGGAACGTCGCCCAGCTGCCCGAGATGGCCCTGGCCCCGTGCCACGCGATGTTCCAGTTCTACGTCGCGGACGGCAAGCTCTCCTGCCAGCTCTACCAGCGCAGCGCCGACATGTTCCTCGGCGTACCGTTCAACATCGCCAGCTACGCCCTGCTCACCCAGCTGATCGCCGCCCAGGTCGGCCTCACCCCGGGCGACTTCATCTGGGTCGGCGGCGACTGCCACATCTACAGCAACCACGTCGACCAGGTCCGCGAGCAGCTCTCCCGGGACGCCTACGCATTCCCCCGACTCGAGCTGGCCTCCGCCGCCTCCCTCTTCGACTACGGCATCGACGACCTCAAGCTCGTCGACTACCAACACCACCCGGCCCTGCGCGCTCCCGTCGCCGTCTGACCATGACCATCCACATGATCTGGGCCGAGGCCCGCGGCGGCGTGATCGGCGCCAACGGCGACATCCCGTGGCACGTCCCCGGCGAGCAGAAGATCTTCAAAGACTTCACCATGGGTACGACCGTCGTCATGGGCCGCACCACCTGGGACTCCCTCCCGGCGAAAGTCCGACCCCTGCCCGGCCGCACCAACGTCGTCCTCACCCGCCAGCCCTCCTGGTCCGCCCCGGGCGCGCAGGTCGTCGGCTCCGTGCAGGAACTCCTCGACAGCCACGACGACTTCTGGGTGATCGGCGGGCAGTCCGTCTACACGGCGCTGCTGCCCCACGCCGGCCACCTCGTCCGTACCCGCATCGACCTCGACGCCGCGGGCGACACCTACGCGCCGGAGCTCGGCCCGCAGTGGCAGGTGACCGCCACCGGGGACTGGCAGACCGCCCCGACCGGCGTGCGCTATCGAGTCGAAGAACTCACCGATCTGGGTACGCACACTCACGCTGATCAAAAAAGATCTTCGTAGATTCACCCCATGAAGATCTCCCGCACCGTTCTCGGCTCCGCCCTCCTGGCCGCCGCGACCGTCATCACCTGGTACGCCTGGCTCGGCCACGACACCACCTACCAGCTCGACCCGGCCACCGGCGTCGAGTCCGGCCCGTACACCGCAATCCAGGTCATCGGCTGCGTCGTCACCCTCGTCGCACTCCTGGTGGCAGCGGTCCTGGCCGGCGTGAACCGCTGGGCGGCGCCCGCGGTCCTGACCGTGGCATTCACCGTGCCCTGGACCTTCCGGGCAATGCAGATGGACGACTCCGGAATGTTCGCGATCGGCGCCGGGATGCTGGTGATCGGCCTCGGCAGCGGGGCCGTGGTGGTTGCCGCGATCACTGACTACTTCCGCAATCGCGGCTCGAGGCGGTCGGGCGGAACCGTTCCCGTCGCACCCACCCCGTAGCGCGCCCCACCGGCAGACGGGGTTGGAGAGCGGCTGTCTCCGGCGCGTTAGGACTGTCGTGGGTCGAGCTTGATGGCCCTGCCAACCCTCAGCGGCGAGTGCCGATGCTAGACCGGCAAGTTCGGATGAAACGGGCATTCGGCCCCTCGTGTGTGGCGCACGTTGGAGCGAAGGTCGCCGTGACGCAGGTGCTTCTGAGCGTCCCACGTTCCCGGTGCTAGCGGCTCGACCGCAGACGGTGAACGGAGAGCAGGGCGCAGGGTTCACGCGTCGCTCGCCAGTTCAGCTCTCCAGTCGAGGAGTTTTCAGGATGACCGTCCCCCTGCCGCAGTACCCGCCGCCGCGGCCGCCCAAGAAGCGGAAGATGCTGCCAGGTGATGTGACTGCCGGCACGACAGTCGGTGGTGCCGGAGTCAGGACGAACTCGGGTCGAGCTTGATGGACAAACTGTTGACGCAGTGACGGGTGTTCTTCGGCGTCATCATTTCGCCTTTGAAGACGTGGCCGAGGTGGCTGTCGCAGCGGGCGCACCGGATCTCTGTGCGGACCATGCCGTGCGTGCGGTCTTCGATTTCCTTGATGGCGCCGGGGATGGCGTCGTCGAAAGACGGCCAGCCGCAGTGGCTGTCGAACTTGGTGTCGCTGGGGTAGAGCTCGGCGCCGCAGGCTCGGCAGCGGTAGGTGCCGGCGTCTTTCGTGTTCACGTATTCGCCCGACCAGGGTGCTTCGGTGCCGGCTTGGCGCAGGACGCGGAACTCGTCGGGGCTGAGGCGGACGCGCCATTCGTCCTCGGTGGTGGGGAGGCCGTCGGTGGGGAGATCGGGTGTCATTGGTCCACCGTACGTCGGGTGGCGGACCGGGAGTGCGGCGTACGGGCGTACCTGAAGCAGTTGAGACACCTATGGAAGCTGCGCGGTTCCGGCCCACTTGGCTGCAGGCCCTCGGGCGTGGTCTTTATCTCGGTGTTGTGCTGGCGGTGGTGGCGTTGGCCGCCGGGGTGATCGGCGCGGTGCTGCTGGGGGAGGCGCCGCCGGGGGCGGTGTGGGCGTGGCTGGGGGGTTCGCCGCCGGTGGCGGGGGCCGTGGGTGGGGTGTTGCTGCGTCCGCGGGTGGCTACCGAGATCGGGCGGGACGGCATTCGGACGGTGACGCCGTTCGGGGCCGGGGTCCAGCCGTGGAGCCGGGTGGTGGATCTGCGGGCCGAGCGGCGGGGTGCGCGGCAGGTCGTGTCGGTTTATCTGGAGACCGGGGCGAGTGTGCAGCTCGCGGCGCCGTACAGCGGGGAGTTGTTTGCGGCGGATCCGCAGTTCGAGTCGAAGGTCTTCGCGCTCTCGCATCTGTGGCGGAGCCACCGGATCGGCGGGGTCCCGTCCTGACAGAGAGGGCAAAACGGGGGCGTTGCGTGCAAATCGGACGTAAGACGTTAAACTCCGTGCGGACCTAGACCGGTTACATACTGCAACAGAACGGATGCTCCTCATGAGTTTGACGCGCCGACTGGCCGCCGTCTTGCCCGCGGCCGGCGTCACCGTCTTCGCCTCGCTGGCCCTGACCGGGGCTCCGGCCGCGGCGAACGCTGGCGAGGCCGCGGCCCGCGCCCCGCACCCCGCTGTGATGGCGACGCCGTGCGCCGAGGGCGAGCGCGGCGACGACTGCGACTACGGGTACGGCAGCACCCCGAGCCCGGGCACCGCCAACACCGCCCCGACCCGGGGCAACGGCGGATACGGCGGGGAAAGCCCGACCCCGACCCCGTCGCGGACCACCACCACGCCGCCCACCACGACGCCGGCGACTCCGACCGCCAGCGTCGACACTGTCCCGCCGGGCGGCGAGCTCCCGTCCTCGGCACCCGCGACCCCCAGCCCGACCACCCCGGGTGGCGTCAGCGCGGGCGGCACCCTGCCGCTCACCGGCGCGCCGATGGGCATGACCGTCGGACTCGGCGCCGTCCTGGTCGCCGCCGGTGCCGGCGCGGTGTTCTACACCCGTCGTCGCCGCAACGCCTGATCTGCGCGACTCGCCACGGCCGTCCCCTCCGCGGAGGGGACGGCCGTCGCCGTCTGCGCATAAGGTCATCGCATGGCAGCTTCCCGGTCACCCGCCGTCGAGGTCGAGGTCGCGGGTCATCCCGTACGGCTGAGCAGCCCCGACAAGGTCTGCTTCCCCGAGCGCGGCTACACCAAGCGCGACGTGTTCGAGTACTACCTGGCGGTCGGCGACGGCATCATGCGTGCCCTCGGCAACCGGCCGACCACTTTGCAGCGCTTCCCCGACGGCATCGAAGGCGAAGCGTTCTTCCAGAAGCGCATCCCCACCCGGGGAGTCCCGGAGTGGGTGCAGACCGCCACGATCAGCTTCCCCAGCGGCCGTACGGCCGACGAGCTGTGCCCCGCCGACCTGGCCCACGTGGCCTGGGCCGCGCAGATGGGCACCATCGTCTTCCACCCGTGGCCGGTGCGCGGCGCCGCCCCGGACAACCCCGACGAACTGCGGCTGGACCTCGACCCGCAGCCCGGCCTCGGCTTCGGCGACGTGGTGGCGGCGGCCGAGGTCGTCCACGAAGTCCTCGACGAGCTCGGCTTCGTCGGCTATCCGAAGACGTCCGGCGGCCGGGGTGTGCACGTGTACGTCCGCATCCGGCCCGAGTGGTCCTTCGTGCAGGTCCGGCGCGCGGTGATCGCCCTGGCCCGTGCGGTCGAGCGCCGCAGCCCGGACACCATCACCACCTCCTGGTGGAAGGAGGAGCGCGGCGACCGGGTGTTCCTGGACTACAACCAGATGGCGCGGGATCGGACGATCGCGTGCGCGTACTCGCTGCGTGCCAACGCCCGGGCCACCGTGTCGACCCCGGTGACCTGGGCCGAGCTGCCCGACGTGACACCGGACGACTTCGACCTGCGGACGGTCCCGGCACGGTTCGCGAAGGTGGGGGACCCGCACGCGGGCATCGACGACGTCGCGCACGACCTCACGCCGCTGCTGGAATGGTCGGAGCGCGACGAGCGTGACGGTCAGGGCGACCTGCCGTACCCGCCGGACCATCCGAAGATGCCGGGGGAGCCGCCGCGGGTCCAGCCGAGCCGCAAAAACGCCGCCAACTGGGAAACCGACAAGCACTAGCAGCCGACGTCAAGGTAGATCGGTTCTCCGTAGATGGGGCCTACCTCCGCTGTTGCCCGAGCCGGAGTGCAGGATCAGAGGGAGATCTTGAAGCCTTCGTGGGTGGCCTGGAAGCCCAGCCCCGCATAGAAACGATGTGCGTCGGAGCGGCGCTTGTCCGTGGTGAGCTGGGCCAGTCGGCAGCCTCGGTCGCGGGCTCGGTCCAGGGACCATGCCATCATGCGGCGGCCGAGGCCTTGGCCGCGCTGGTCCGCGCGCACCCGGACGGCCTCGATGGTCATCCGTTCGGTGCCGCGCCGGCTGAGCGACGGCGTGTAGGTGAGCTGGCACGTGCCGACGATCTGGCCGGCAAGCTCCGCGACGATCAGCTCGTTGCGCGGGTCGGCGTCGATGGCCTCGAAGGCTGCCCAGTAAGCCGGGTCGATCTGCTGCGGGTCCGCAGCGGCTTCCCGGCTGCGGGCGATGTCGTCGTCGGCGAGCAGGCGCAGGATCGTGGGAACGTCCGCACGGGATGCGAGACGGAAGATCGGTTCGGCCACGCGGCCATCCTGACACGCCCGTCGGGCTGAGCCGGTCTGCACCCGGGCGGGGGCACGATGACGGCTATGCAGGTGCTGCTGCTGCCGTTCCGGCAGGTTTACCGGGGACTCGTCTGGCTGGCGAACTCCCCGAAGACGCTGATGCTGTCGTATTCGCTGCTCATCGCGATCTGTGCGGTGCTCTACCACTTCATCGAGGGCAAATCGATCGGTGATTCGCTGTGGTGGGCGGTGGTCACGGCCTCCACCGTCGGCTATGGCGACATCGCGCCTTCGACGCTGCCGGGCCGGATCATGGCCGGGCTGCTCATCTCGATCATGGTGCTGGTGGTCGTGCCGCTGATCACGGCGCATTTCGCCAGCAAGCTGATCGTGGACACCGATGCGTTCAAGCATGACGAGCAGGAGGAGCTGAAGAACAACCTGCGCGTTGTCCGCCGGCTGCTGGAGGAGCTGGCGGCCCGCGAGGGGATCATTTCGCCGGGCAGCGCAGACCCTCCCGCGGCACCGTCAGGTCCAGCAAGTACTGGTCCACGGCACTGACGATGCACGGCGTGGCCGGGTACGCGGTGTGGCCCTCGCCCTCCCAGGTCAGCACACGTCCGGTGCCGAGCATGGTCGCCAGCTCGGCGGTGTTCTCGTACGGCGTGGCCGGGTCGCCGGTGGTGCCGACCACGACGATCGGCGGGGCGCCGGCTGCGGCTCCCGCCGGGTACGGGTCGCGTTTGGCCGGCCAGTCGACGCACGGCAGCATGCCGATGGCGAGCGCCGCGCCGAAGAGCGGGTACTTGGTGCGCCACTCGCCCTGCAGTTTGCGGATCTGTTTGACCGAGGGCGTCTCGTCGCTGTCGGCGCAGTTCACGGTGAGGTTGGCGTCGAACAGGTTGGAGTACGAGCCGTCGGGTTTGCGGTCGGCGTACTGGTCGGCGAGGTCGAAGATGCCCTCGGCGTTACCGGCCTGCAGGTTGGCGACGGCCTGGGCGAGCTTCTCCCACCCGGCCTCGTTGTAGAGCGACGAGATCACGGCCACGAAGATCCACCCCGAGGTGGCGTCCCGGCCGTCGCGGCCGGGTACGGGAGAGGTCGCTGCCTCGGCCAGTGCGGCGGTGACCGCACCGCGCGCGTCGGGGGCGATGGGGCACTTGGCCGGCGTGGCCTTGCACCAGGTGCTGAAGTTGGTGAAGGCGCGCTCGAACCCCTTGGCCTGCGCCTCGGAGCCGGCGACGAAGTCCTGCTTGGGGTTCACAGCCCCGTCCAGGACGAGGGCCCGAATCTTGTGGGGGAACAGCTGGGCGTAGGTCGCGCCGAGCAGCGTGCCGTACGAATAGCCCAGGTAGGTGGTCTTGGCGTCGCCGACCGCGGCGCGCACCGCATCCATGTCCCGGGCTGCCTGCTCGGTGCTGAAGGTGCCGAGCTGGTTCGGGTACTTGCGGCCGCAGCCCTCCGCGATCCGCTTGTTGAGCGCGACGGCCTGCTGGAACTGCTCATCGGTGCGCGGGTCGGGCGGCGCGGCGAAGCTCGCGTCCTGGTCGGTGGGGCTGATGCAGGTCACCGGGCTGGACCGACCGATGCCGCGCGGGTCGAAGCCGACGATGTCGAACCGGTCGGTGATCTCGGTGGGCAGGCCGCCGAGGGCCTGACCGAACGAGTAGTAGACCGCGATGTCGATGCCGGAGGCGCCGGGGCCGCCCGGGTTCATCAGCAGCGAGCCGATCCGGTCCTTCTGGGTGGCTGACCTGATGCGCAGCATCGCGACCTCGTAGGTCTGCCCGCTCTGCGGCGCATTCCAGTCGCGCGGCACGGCCACCGAGGCACAGTCGTAGGTCATGCCCTGCGCGGCGCGGCCGACGAGCTCGCGCGGCACCTCGGGACAGGGAGTCCACTGCGCCTCGGTGCCCGGGACCGCGGGCGGCGCTTTCTTGCCGGTGGTCGACGGAGGAGCGGCGTTGTCCGAGTCCTCGGGGGCGAAGACCGGCAGCGTGCAGCCTGCGGTGGTCACGATCGCGACGAGCAGGGCGGCCAGGACCGAACGGGGGGTACGCGGCACGGTGCACGGCCTTTCTGCTCATCGAGTCTTCCGCGCACGAGGCTACGCGGTGACCCTGACAAGATCGCTCAGCGGCTCGTCAGCACGTCCGCGAGCTTGAACCGCACCGGTCGTTCCAGCTGCTCGTAGGTGCAGGAATGCGGGTCCCGGTCGGGGCGCCACCGCTCGAACTGGGCGGTGTGCCGGAAGCGGATTCCCTCCATGTAGTCGTAGCGGACCTCGACGACGCGTTCGGGGCGCAGCGGCGTGAACGACAGGTCTTTGCCGTTGTTCCAGCGGCTCACCTCGTTCTTGCGCGGGGTGCGTTCGCCGGACTCGTGGGCCGCCCAGTTCCACGGGTGTCCCTCGAACTCGGTGACCAGGGGTTGCAGCTCCTCGAAGAGTTCTTCGCGCACCTTCATCGGAAACGCGCCGATGACGCCGACGGACACCAGCACGTCGCGCTCGTCGTACAGGCCGAGCAGCAGGGAGCCGATCCGGTTGTCCGCTGATTTGTGCACTCGGTAGCCCGCGACGACGCAGTCCGCCGTACGTTTGTGCTTGATCTTGGTCATGACCCGCTTGTCCGGCTCGTAGCCCAGATCTTTGCCCTTGGCGATGAGTCCGTCGAGCCCGGCGCCCTCGAACTCGGCGAACCAGCGCCGGGCCGTCTCCAGGTCGTCCGTCGCTGGCGTGACGTAGATCGGTGCCTTCGCCTGGGCAAGGCATTCCTCCAGGCGGGCCCGCCGCTCGGCGAACGGCCGGGTGGTCAGGTCCTCAGTCCCGAGCGCCAGCAGGTCGAAGGCCACGAACCCGGCCGGCGTCTGCTCGGACAGCAGCTTGACCCGGCTCGCTGCGGGGTGGATGCGCTGCTGCAGGGCCTCGAAGTCGAGCGTGTTGCGCGCGGTGTCCGCCACGATGATCTCGCCGTCGATCACGGACCGCTCCGGGAAGTTCGCCAGGACGGCCTCGACGACCTCGGGGAAGTAGCGGGTCATCGGCTTCTCGTTGCGGCTGCCGATCTCCACCTCGGCGCCGTCCCGGAAGATGATCGACCGGAAACCGTCCCACTTCGGCTCGTAGAGCTGCCCCGGCGGGATCTCGGCGACCGGCTTGGCGAGCATCGGCTTCACGGGCGGGCTGACAGGCAGGTCCATGCCGACAGTCTCCCCGCCGAACCCGAAAAAGAAAGCGCGAAGTGCCGTTAGGTCGCCGCATCAAGCGGGAAAATGCATCCCCATGACGTCACGGGTAGTGGTGCTGACCGGCGCATCCAGCGGAATAGGCCGGGCCGCAGCTCTTGCCTTTGCCGCCCGCGGCGACAAACTCGTCCTCGCTGCGCGCGGCCTCGCCGACCTTCAGAAAGTCGCTGCGGAATGCGGCGGCGCCGTCGTGGTCGTGCCCACCGATGTTTCGGTACGGGCCCAGGTCGACGCACTAGCGACAGCGGCGCTGGAGAGCTTCGGGCGGATCGACGTGTGGGCCGACACCGCCGCCGTCATGGCGTACGGCCGGTTCGAGGATCTGCCGCCGCACGTGTTCGACCAGGTGGTCGGCACCGACCTGCTCGGACCGGCGAACGTCGCTCGCGCCGCCCTGCGAGTCTTCCGCGCGCAGGACCGGGGCACGCTGATCCTGTGCAGCTCGCTCGTCGGGCACATCACCGCACCCAACATGTCCGCGTACGCAACGGCGAAGTGGGGTTTGCGCGCGCTGGCCCGGACCTTGCGGCAGGAGACCCGCGACGCACGAGACATCCACGTCTGCCAGCTCGTGCCGGGCAGTGTCGACACCCCGATCTACACCAGCGCCGCGAACTACGCCGGGTTCGTGGGCCGTCCGCCCCCGCCGGTCGACAGCGCCGAGCGGATGGGCGCGGCCATCGTCCGGCTCGCGGACCGGCCCCGCCGGGCGCTGTCGGTGGGCGCGGCCAACCGCCTGGTGCAGTTCGGCTTCGGCGCCCTGCCACCGGTGTACGACGCGCTGGTCGGGCCGCTGATGGGCCGACTCGGCATCTCCCGGACCCCCACCGCACCCCACGACGGCAACGTGTTCACTTGCACCCCGCGGGTGGACGGCGGCCCCGCCCGGTTGGGCCGCACGGCGGTCGGCTTCGCGGCCGCCGGAGCCGTCGCACTCACTTCCGCGGGCGCCCTCGCACTGCGAAAACGCCGGCAATAACGCTTTACCCGTCCCCTGGGGCAGCGTGCAGACTGCTCCCATGAACGCCCGTGACCTGCAGGGGTTGACGATCGGCGAGTTCGGCCGCCGGGCCGGACTGTCCATCAAGGCCCTGCGACTGTACGAGATTTCCGGCCTGTTGCCGCCTGCCGCGGTGGACCCGGGCAGCGGCTACCGCCGGTACACCACGGACCAGCTCGACCGCGCCCGCCGGATCAGCCTGCTGCGCCAGCTCGACATGCCGCTCGCCGTGGTGGCCGAGGTGCTGTCCGGCAGTGACGACGAGGCGGCCGCCCGGCTCGACCGTTGGTGGGATGCCCAGGAGCGGGACATGCAGGCGCGGCGCAGCAGCATGAGCTGGTTCCGGGCGCACCTGCTCGCCGCGGACCGCCCCGACCCGGGCTATCAGGTCCGACAGCGGACCGTACCCGCGGTCAAGATCGCGTCGATTCGCTACGAGACCGACCAGCAGGGCCTACTCGACCGGATCCTGCACGGCGCGTGGGAGCTGAGCGCGGCCTTCGGCGCCGCGGTCACCGCCCCGCACTGGGTGATCTACCACGGCGTCGTCACTCCGGAAAACGACGCGCCCATCGAGGTCTGCGTGCCGGTGACCGGCCCGGTCGAACCCACCGGCGACATCGTCGTGCGGATCGAACCGGCGCACACCGAGGCGTACGTGACCGTGACCCGCGACGACTGCTACTACCCGCGGATCCTCCAGGCGTACGCGGCGCTGGAAGCCCACCCGGGCCGTCCGGTCGGCGCGCCCCGGGAGATCTACCTCGCCGACTGGCACGACATCGCCGGCGCCGACCCGTTCGTCGACGTCGCCCAGCCCCTTCAGGAGTCTTGAGATGGACTACTCCCGGCACAGCGCCTACTCCGCTCCGCGCGAGTACGCGGCATTGCTCGCCGAGCTGCCCGCGGACCTGCCCACCCTCGGCTCGGCCGTTCGCAACCTGATCGTGCACTACCGCGGCTCCGGCATCGACTTCCCGCCGGACCGTCTCGCGGAGATCGACAGCCGCTGGCTCGACCGGCTGCTCGCTCACGACCAGCGTCGCTTTCCCGGCTCACTGCTCACCCCCGAGCGCGCTCCCGAGAACCGCATCGCCGGCTGCTGCCGCGACTACACCCTCCTGACGGTGGCCGCGTTGCGGCAGCACGGGATCCCGGCCCGCAGCCGGATCGGGTTCGCCGACTACCTGGACCCGTCCTTCCACTTCGACCATGTGGTCACGCAGTGGTGGGACGGCGACCGCTGGCGGGCCGCCGACACCCAGCTCGATCCGTCCTGGGGTCTTCCCGTCGACCCGCTCGACGTCCCCCTCGGCCCGGGCGGCCTGGTCCCGGCCGCCCAGCTCTGGACCGCTTACCGCCGTGGTGACCTCGACCCGAGCAGCTACGGGGTGCACCCCGACGTCCCGGTCGGCGGCGCCTGGTTCATCCGCAACTACGTCCTGCACGAAGCCGCCCACCGCTACGGCGACGAGCTCCTCCTCTGGGACATGTACGGCACGATGTCCATGGACCTCGACGGCGACCTCTCCCTGATCGACGAGGTGGCGGCACTCCTCATCGCCGCAGACGACGGTGACGAGGCCGCCGACCGCAAACTCGAGCAGTGGTACGCCGCCGACGACCGCCTGCACCCCGGCCGGACGGTCCAGAGCCACTCACCGCGGGGACCGGTCAGCACGGTCGATCTGACGCTGCGCTTACTTCACGGGCAACGCCCCGTGAAGTAAGCGCCGCTCTATCCGCCCGGGCATTCAGCTTCGCCGCCACTATGTTCCTGGCATCTGACCGGCGCGGGTGGTGGTGTCGGAGACGACGGCGACATCCGATTGGCCTGGGCACCCAGCACCGCAGCGAGAATGCTGGACGCTAGCGCCAGCACCAAATAGGTTGCCGCGGTCCGCGACATCCGGCAGGCGAACGCCACCACGGCGATCAGCACCGGCCCGCCCACCATGACGCTGAACAAGACCATGGTCGCCGAGGCCTTCTCTTGCTGGAGCGCAGCTTCCACTGCTGCGTTTCCGTTCGCTTGGTTCCCGAAGATGCCATCCGTTCCAGCAAAAGCCCAGAGCAGGACCGACCGCAGGACCGCCCACAGCCAGACCGCGGTAAGGACCGCTAAAACAGCCTGAGGCCACTGTCGACTGACCGATGGTTTCGTCACGCGGCGACGATATGCACCAGGCGGCATCCCGGTCCTGAGTTCGGAGACTCAGATCCATGTCTCGATCCGGCGTTCACGCGCCCAGGATCAGTTCGGTGAGAGCCGTCTGTCAGCCGCACTTCGCGGGCTTGGCCGGTTTCGGAGTGTCGGTGGTCAGGGTGACCGACAGCTCGGCATCAGCGGCGACCTGCGTGCCAGCTGGAACTCCGGTCTTCTTCGCGTCGACGGCCACAGACTGGCCGCCGAGGTACCGGAATGTCACCGCGTCGAAGATCAGCTCCTGCCGAACCCCCTCCTTCGGGTCCACAAGCGTCACGGCCGTTCCCGGTCGGCCTACCGAGTCCACGACGTCGTTGCGCACGTCGATGCCGGGCAGTGACTTGAGTGCCCGGAACACGGCAGCCCGTTGGGCCGGCGGCAGGTACGACTCGTTCATCAGCTCCCAGGCGTTGAACCACACGGTCTGCTTCTGCGTGCCCATGTCGTAGCCCGAGTGCTTGAGATGGTCGAGCATCTTTCCGGGCGTCACCGGCAGGGCGCGGTTGAAGATGTAGTCGGTGGGCTTTGCGCCGCAGATGAAATGTGGCGCCATCGTCTCCACCTGGCCCTCCTCCGCCAGCCCGTCGGCCGGCACGGTCCGGCCCGGCAGCGGCAGCGGTGCAAGGTGCTCGATCCGCAGCACCGGTCCGGTGCTGTTGTCCACGGACCGCCACAGCGTGCGCTTTGTGCGATAAAGCCAAACGTCGTCGCCGGAGATCGATCGATCCATCGTCTGCGATTCGTACTTGAGGAACTGGCCCGGTTGAGGGTCCAGCTCCTGTTCCGATTCCGTGGCCTTGGCGGCCCGGTCGAGCACCTGTGCAGCCGAGGTCAGCCGCAGGCGGGGAGCCGCACTGCTGGACGGGGCGGTCGGGGACGGCGTGGCGACCGCGGGCCCGCCCGCACCGGCCTGCTGCCGGTCGGCCGGTTCACGACTGATCGTCACCCCGGCGGCGACAGCGACGGCCGCGGCGACCGCGGTGGGGAGCCCCACCCGCCAGAAAAGCGACGCGGACCGGGTGCGGGCTGGCGACTTGACATTCTCAGCGCGCAGGGCGGCGACAAACCGTGCCTCGGCTCGGTCGAGTCGTTCGCCGGTGAGCGGCGGCACGTCCTGCCGCAGGGCTTCGAGGGAATTGTGGTCAGGCATGGCGGATCTCTTCCTGGAAGGCGGTCGGGTCGACCCCGCCGAGTGCCGCTCGCATCTTCGTCCGTGCCCGGTTGATCCGGGATCGCACCGTGCCCACCGGAACATCCAGTGCGCACGCCGCTTCCTCATAGGTCAGCTCTCCCCAGGCCACCAGCAGCAGGGCATCGCGGTACACCGCGCGCAGACCGGCCAATGCCGCTGCCAAGTCACGGCTGACCGCGGCGGCGTCCTCTTGGGCGTCGCTGCGCTCCGTGAAGCTCTGCATGACGGGGTCGACACCGGTGCGCTGGAAGGCGCGCAGGGCGCGGACTTCGTCGCGGCGGTGCCGGCCGACCATATTGCTGGTGATGCCGTAGAGCCAGGGTCGGGCGTCGGGGCGGGCCACGTCGTAGCGGTCCCGTTGCCGGAAGGCAACCAGGAACACTTCGGAGAGCACGTCCTCAGCCGCGTCCGGGCCGAGCCGGCGGACGATGTAGCGGTGAAGCTCGGGGGCGTGCCGACGGAACAGCAGAGCGAACTGCTCGGGCTCATCCCGGGAGCGCACGATGATGGCCGCATCCGCCGGTTCCGCCGGCGGAGTGAGCGGCGCAGGTGCCCCCTCGGTCGTTCTGAACATCTCTTTCAAGCCTCTCGACCGTCGGTCGTTACACCCCTTCTTGCCCGCAGCCCGGAATTCAGTTCCCGGTTAGCGGACGAGTAGTGTCACGAGCCGGTCGAGTTCGACCGCCGGATCCTCAGCCAGTCCCATGTGGACAGCGCCGGCCTGCAGGATCGTGCTCCGTGGGGCGACCAGCCAACGGAAGCGTTCCCCCTGCTTCATCTCCCGCGCGGCCCCGCCATCCACCCCACCCGCACACGTCGTCTCCCACGACTTCAGCGCCGCGCGGATCCCGTCCAGGTCAGCGTTCGGGTCCAACGCCAGCAGCCGCCGCTCATCCAGATGAGTGCGGGCTTCGAGGAAATCCCGGCGCTGGCAGTAAAGGATGACGCCGACGTTGATGAGCTCACCGCGCTCCACGCGTGGCACGGCCCGAATCGGCGCGTACTCATAAGGGGTCATGCCGGCACCCACGCCTCCGGGTGGGCCGCGCGAGCAACCAGATGATCCCGGTAGGCCGCGCGGGCCTCGGCCGCCGACGCAAAATCGAACTCGGCCAACCACTCATCCGGCACCAAGGCCAGAACCTCGTCGAGCAGGTCCGCGGTCAACCGCGGGGCCAGGTCCGCGGCCACCTCCGGCACTTTTTTTGCGTACGGCCGCAGCACGTGGTCGTCCCACTTGTAGGGCCGGTGCACCACCGCCGACGCCCGCGGCCAGTTGTGGTGGAAGTACAGCGTGGCCCCGTGGTCGATGAGCCACAGGTCGCCATGCCACATCAGCAAATTGGGGTTTCGCCAGCTGCGGTCGACGTTTTCCACGTACGCGTCGAACACCAGCACCCGGGAGGCCAGCTCCGCGTCGATGGGGTGGGCGACGGGGTCGTAGCCGAGCGCCCCGGGCAGGTAGTCCATGCCGAGGTTTGCCCCGGCGCTGGCCTTGATCAGCTCCTGGATTTCCTCGTCCGGCTCGGCTCGGGCCACCACCGGGTCGAGGCCGACGACGACGAGCTCCGGGACCGGCAGATCGAGTCGGCGGGCCAGCTCCCCGGCAATGACCTCGGCCACCAGCGCTTTCGGCCCCTGACCTGCGCCGCGGAACTTCACGACGTACGTGCCGAGGTTGCCGGCTTCGACGATGCCCGGCAGCGAACCGCCTTCGCGCAGGGCGGTGACGTATCGGACGGCGGTGACTTCGGGTAGCACGGCTCTACAGTACGAAAGCGTCGGTCCAGAGCTGACGGGTACGCCCGGACAGCGCCTCCATCAGCGCCACGGCCTGGCTGTCGGTGAGCGCCGCCACGAAGTCGATGACCGCGCGGCCGCGTGCGCGGGTCAGCGCGTCCGGCGTGCCGTCCGGCAGCTCCAGCTCGGCCAGTTCGACCAGGTCGCGGAGCCGGCGCGGGAGTCGTTCCGCTTCGTCGGGGTCGGCTAGCCAGTCGAGCAGGGCACTGACCAGCGAGCTGAGCAGCCGGGCCTGGCCGCGTTGGTGCAGGGCCAGGTCGGGCCGGGCCAGCACGAACCGGTTCTGGACGAACTTGAGGACCTGCACCTCGTGCCACTGCGCGGGAGCCAGCAGCACGTGCCCGGATCGCACAGCCGGGGTTTCGGTCACGGTGATCGACTCGACCAGCCGTCGGGTCCAGGTCGCCGAGAACGCCGCGACCTGTGCTTCCGCTTCGAGGGAGCCGTTGAAGGGTGCGCTGAGCAGGCCGTCGACCAGTTCGGCGCGGACCTGCTCGACCGCCGCGGCGAACGCGTCGTCGTCGGCCACCCAGCCGTCCTTGCGGTGCAGCTGGCGGCGCAGGGCCTCGATCGAGCCGCCCGGGCGCCGCACGATCAGCTCCTCGTCCGGGATGTCCCGCAGCGACTTCCGCTGCCAGGCCATGAGCTCCGCGGCCACTGCACCCTGCTGCAGGACGCCGACCCGGTGCACATCCTCCAGGTCGTGGATCGCGTACGCGATGTCGTCGGCCGTGTCCATCACCGAGGCTTCGGGCGTCTGCTGCCAGTAGGCGACCCGGTCGTTGAACGGCGCCCGCGCCTGCGTCATGTCCTCGACCTCGGTCGAGTACGCCCCGAACTTCAGCGACCCGCCGTCCGGGTCGTCCGGGGGAGCGGCGGCACCGCGCGGCGGCGGGTCCAACAGCCGGGGGTGCGGCAGCGGATGGGTGCGGCGGGTCCACGGGTATTTGAGGATCGCCGCGCGGGTGGCCGCCGTCAGGTTGAGCCCCAGCGTCGTCTGCCCGCGAATTTCCGTGCTGGTCACGATCCGGTACGACTGGGCGTTGCCCTCGAAGCCGTCGCGCAGCCGGAGCCGCTGGCGGGCCAGGTTGTCGAGGACGCGCTCGCCGAGGTGTCCGAACGGCGGGTGGCCGAGGTCGTGGGCGAGGGCAGCGGCCTCCACCACGTCCGGGTCGCAGCCGCCGAGTTTGTCGAGCAGGTCGCCGTAATCGCGGATCAGCCGTTCCGCGATGGCCCGGCCGACCGAGGCGACTTTGAGGCTGTGCGTGAGCCGGTTGTGCACGAGCAGGCCCGCGCCGCCCGGGCTGATCACCTGGGTGACGCCGGCGAGCCGGGCAAAGAACGGCGAGCTGACGATTCGGTCCCGGTCCACCCGGAACGGGCTGGCCGCCAGGTCGCCGGGCGCGACCAGGCCGTCACCGAACAAGCGCCGGGCGCGGAGATCTTCCATGCGCCCGACGCTATTACACGACGGATCCTCGCCGGTCAGCGCGCCTGCAACGCGTCGAGGGCGACCGCCATGGCCACGACCAGGCGGCGGTCGACCTGCGGGTCGTGGATGGTGACCACGTACCGGTCGCGCAGGCCCCACTTCTTGACCACCGAGAAGGCCGTACGGTCGCCCAGCACGAAGTCGAAGTGGTACGGCAGCCAGGACAGCGCGTCGACGAACCGGCGCAGGATAGCCACGGCGAGGTTCGTCTCGCGGCCCACCATGTCGCCGTGGCCGGGCTGCTCGAGGTGCCAGGTCGACCGCAGCAGCGATTCCTTGAAGTTCTTGCGGAACAGGCCAATGTTGCTGCCGGACGCGTCCGTGACGTCGTACGTGGCACCCAGGTCGAGCACCTGACGCGCCTTGAAGCCCAACACCGGGGTGGTCTTGGTGTCGTCGGAGTAGATCGTGACCTGCTCCTTGAACGCCATCCGCTTCTGCTGGGCGAAGGCGAGCAGCGCGCCCTCGGAACCGTCCGGGTTCGCGGCGCAGACCTCGTACTGGTTGACCATCAGCCGGACGCGCTGACGCACGATGAGCTGCTGTTGTTCCTGGAGAGTGTTGATCGTCACGGCGGCAGTGTGGCACAAACCCGCCGTCCGGTGGCGGCCACGGTACGGACAGCGTCAGACTGGGCTGCCGGGATTGTTCACCGACTGCAGGAGGCACGGCGCATGGCGAAGCAGGCAGACGGGCGTCGCGGGCACAAAGGGGCATGGATCGCCCTGGCTCTGGGCGCGGCCGCGGTGTGGGCCGCCCGGGACATTCCCCTGCAGATGGGCTCCCGCAGGATCGGCGCCCGCGCGGACGGCGTCCGGGGTGCCCGTTACGACCGCTCCCCGCAGTTCGCCGACGGCAAGTTCCGCAACTCGGTGCCCGCCGCCCAGGTGGCGGTCGCCTCGATGCCGCGCCTGCTGGCGGCGGCCCTGACCGGCCGCGAGCACCGCTATCCGGCCCGGCCCATCCCGGTGCGCACTCCCGAAACGGGCGGCGACGGCCTCTACGTCACCTGGTACGGCCACTCGTCAGCGATGATCGAGCTCGAGGGTCGCCGGGTCCTGGTCGACCCGGTCTGGAGCGACCGCTGCTCGCCGTCCCGGCTGCAGGGCCCCAAGCGCCTGCATGAGCCGCCGGTGCCACTGCGCGAGCTGCCGCCGCTCGACGCGGTGCTGATCTCCCACGACCACTACGACCACCTCGACATGGAGACGGTCCGCACGCTGGTCGACCTGCAGGCCGCCCCGTTCCTGGTGCCGCTGGGCATCGGCGCCCACCTGGAGCGGTGGGGCGTGCCCGCCACCCGGATCGTCGAGCTGGACTGGGACGAGCGCGCCACGGTCGCCGGCATCGAGTTCGTCGCCACCCCGGCCCGGCACTTCTCCGGGCGCGGCTTCTCCCGCGACGAAACGCTGTGGGCTTCATGGGTGATCGCGGGGCCGAACCGCAAGGTCTTCTACTCCGGCGACACCGGTTACTTCCCGGGCTTCGCCCGGATCGGCGAGCAGCACGGGCCGTTCGACGCCAGCCTGGTGCAGATCGGCGCGTACGGTGACGCCTGGCCCGACATCCACATGACCCCGGAGGACGGCGTCGCCACGCACGTGGATGTCCAGGCCGGACTGATGATTCCGGTGCACTGGGCCACGTTCAACCTCGCCCTGCACGACTGGGCCGAGCCCGCGGACCGGGCCTGGGCCGAAGCCAAGGCCCGCGGCGTAAAGCTGGCGGTGCCCCGGCCGGGCGAACGCGTCGACGTCGACAACCCGCCCGCCGTCGACGGCTGGTGGCAGCAGCTCTGAGCGGGATGACCCCGGGAACGCCTTGCCGGGCATTCCCGGGGTCACCTTCCGGGGCGTGGCTCCCTGCCGAGTCGGAGCCACGTTGCTGATGGACATGCCTTACGGCTCGGCGACGCCGTGATCGGCAGAACGCACCCCTATCGTCCGGCGTCGTAGGCGGCGACGAACAAGGTGGCCAGGACGAATGCGGCGCCTAGGACCAATGGCCGGGTGTGGCCCCAGGCGATCTTGCGCCGGGCGGGGACTTCGCGCTTCGCTGCGCGAAAGTCTCGCCAGGCCGCGTGGGCCCGCCCGACCCGATAACCGATGACAATCACGGTGACGGCGGTCATCACCGTGGCGACGCTCACTGCGGAACTCTGGTGGAACGTCATGCGAACCCCCTGGAGAGGCGTAGCGGTGCCGGACGGACCCAGTGTGGGGGCGCCGACTGTCCGATACCAGAGGATTGAGAGCGCTAAAACACCATAAAAAGCTATTCAGGGTACGGACCGAAGTGTCAGCTATCCGATCGCTGCCGTGGCACACAAACCTTGACAGCAGCCGGAGCCACCTCGACCCGGATCCGTTTCACCGCCTCGCGAGCCCCGCCGTCCAGCTCGTACATGAGCGGTTCCTCGAGCTTCACGTCGATCTGCCGGGCCCGCGTCATGTGCACGAACGGTGAGTCCGCAGACCGCCCTGCCGCCATCCGCCCCATCGTTCGCGCCCACTGCACCGCACCCCGCGCCGTAGCCACCCCGACATCCAGCCACCCGTCATCCGGCTTCGCGTCGTCGAACGCGGTGATCCCGCCGGTGATCATGCTGACGTTGCCCACCAGCACACACGTCGCATCGTCGGAGAACCACGGCGTACCGTCCACTGTGATCCGTGCCTTCGGTGCCGGGTCGTCGATGTGGCGCAGGCCGGTGTACACGTACGAAAGCTTGCCTAGCCGATCCTTCAGCTTGCCGTCGGCGTCCTGGATCATCGCCCCGTCGAACCCGATCCCGGCCATGACGGCAAAATGCTCACCATTGAGTACGCCGAGGTCCAGCGCATGCCGCCGCCCGTGGAAGGCGATCCGCACCGCCCCGGCCATGTCGTCGGGAACTCCGAGATTGCTGGCGAGCATGTTCGCCGTACCCGCAGGAATGATCCCGACCGGAACCTTCCCGCCCCGCTTGCCCCCAGCGATGGTGTCCAGGGTGCGCTGCACCATGCCGTCCCCACCCCACACGATCAGGAGGTCTGGCTTCTCCTTCAGCGCCCGCCGCACCTGCTTGGGCGCCTTCTTGCTCTTCGGCACCTGGTACCAGAAAAGCTCGTCCACGCCCTCATCAGTGATGCGGCGGCGCAACTCGTCGAGCCCACCACCGAGGTTCTTGCGCTGATGAGCGACCACAGCCACTCTCCGGGGAGTCCGCATGCCCGGCCGATACCCACACCGCCGATTTCCCAAGCCTGCCCGCTGAACAGGCCAGCCAGCATGCAGACGGCGCTCACCGACGCGGAGTAGCCGCCGCGATCCGCTCGGGAAGCTCGGTGAGTGAATCGATGCGCATGGTGGGTAAGCGGTCCGCCTCGGGGTCGTGTCGTTGGATGATCGCCCACGGCCCGCGCACGATCAGTGCCGTCCGAAGACCCGCCTCGGCAGCCGGCCGGATGTCGTTGTCGAGCCGGTCGCCCACATACAGAATCTCGTGGGGTGCGAAGGGTGTCTGCGCGACCACGGCGGCGAAGAAGCCGGGGTCGGGCTTGGCGACGCCGAGGTCGTCCGATGTGGCGATCAGGTCGGTGGGCAGGTCAAGGGAGCGCAGGATGCCACCGGAACGCACGGTCTGATTGCCGGCGATCCCGACCCAGAGCCCGGCCTCCTGCAGCGTGCCGAGCGCCGGCCGTACGTCGGGATAGAGGTTTTCTTCGCCGAACCACTCGGCGTGACCGGCCGCGGCCCGCTTCTCCCGCTCCTGCACCCAGTCGAAACCGGGTCGGAAGACCTGAAAGGTCTCGCGGAAATCCTCGCCGCGAGCAATCACCGCCCCGAATACGGCCGAGAAGGTGTGCCGCGGGACGCCAAGCCAATCGGCCCAGGCGCCCCATGCGCGCGTCTCGTCCACCAGGCATTCGCCGACATCGAACAGTACGCCACGGATCATGGCGTGACCCTATGTCAGGGCCTTCGCCTGACCGACCGCACGCCGCCAGATGCCAGGTGCTCGTGGACCATTCCAGCTAGCCCCGCTCTCATGGACCATTCCGGCTAGCCCCGCTGTTCAGGACACCGTGTCGCGCATCCGTTGTTCGGCGGCCGCGCTGCGGATCACCATCAGGCGCAGCTCCAGCTCGTCCGAGACCATCGATGCCAGGTGTTCCAAAGCCTGCAGTTGGCGCTGGGTCGCCTCGCGAGGCCGGTTGTCGATCACATTGACCGTGCCCAGCCGGTAGCCGTCATGGGTGCGGATCGGCGCCGCGGCGTAGAAGCGCAGGCCCAAATCGCCGCGGACCAGCGGATGTTCCAGCGTACGCGGATCGACCGCCGCGTTGTTGATCACGTAGACGTCGTCCTGGGCGATGACCGACGCGCACAGGCCCGGCTCCTTGCCCACCTCGCGGACACCGGAGAGGCCCTGACAGGCCGCCAGCCACACCCGATCCCGTTCCACCAGCGAAACGGTGGCGATCGGCGTGTCGAAGATGGCGCCCGCCACGAAGGCGATCCGGTCGTAGGCGTCCTCGACCGGCTGGTCGACCAGGCGGTAACGCCGGACGGCATCGAGTCGGCGTTGCTCCTCGGGGCTGACGTTGTCCAGGTATTCGTACGCGCCGCCGGACACCGGGCTGCTGTTTGTCATCGGGTACCCCTCAGGCCTGATCGCTCATCGTCGTCTTGATCGCTCATAGTCGTCCATTGATCGCTCGTGGTCACTGTGAGCCTAGTGAGGAGCCCCGGGGCGCCCGCAATGGTCAACCGCCATGAATCACCTTCACCGAGCGCCGTACGGGGGAATGTCGCACAAACTGTCGGGTACTAGATCGCAATGAGTACTCCGGTAGCGGCCGTCGTGGGGCAACTCGCGCGCGATCTCGTCCTGTCCGTCGATGCCGTCCCCGCAGTCGGAACCGCCGGTGACGCCGGCGCACGGCGGGAACAATTGGGCGGGAAGGGCGCCAACCAAGCCGTGGCGCTCGCCCAGTTGGGCGTACGGCCCCGGCTGGTGGCGGTGGCCGGCGACGACGTCATCGGCGACGTGCTGCTCGCCCAGGCCCGCCAGGACGGGGTGGACGTCTCCGCAGTGGTTCGGCGGCGCGACACCCTCACCGGCCTGATCGTGGAGCTGCTGGAGCCTGCTGGCACGTGGCGGTACGTCCAGCATCTGCCTTCTGCGGTGTTGCTCACCGAAGCCGACGTGCTCGCCGTCAAGGACGTGCTAGCGAGCGCAGACGCGGTACTGGTGCAGTTGCAGCAACCGGCCGCTGCCGCGTTGGCAGCCGCCCGGATCGGACACGACGCGGGCCGGCTGGTCGTCCTCGACGGCATGCCGGATGAGTGCCGAGACGAATTGCTGGCTGTGGCCGACGTGCTGCGCGCAGACGATCAAGAGGCGGAGTTGTTGCTGGGCGGCCCGCCGACAGTGGAAAGCGCGCGAACCCTGCTTGCCAAAGGTCCGCGCCTTGTCGCCCTCGGCACGGGCGACGGCAACCTCTTCGTCTGGCGCAACGCCGACCAAGCCCAGCGTGGGCTCGCCGCCGAGCACGCTAGCGATGGGCAGGAGTTGCTGCCGTTGCCCGCCGAGCACGCTAGCGATGGGCAGGAGTTGCTGCCCCTGACTGCCGAGCACGCTAGCGATGGGCAGGAGTTGCTGCCCCTGACTGCCGAACACGCTAGCGGCGGGCAGGTGTGGCTGCCCCTGAGCGACGAGCCTGTGGTCGACACGACCGGTGGCGGGGACGCTTTCACCGCGGCCTTGACGATGGCCCTGTTGCGCGGCGACGACTGCAGGACCGCGGCGCAGTGGGCGGTGGCCGCGGCCGGTGCCACGGTAGGCCATCCGAGCGGAAGACCCAATCTGCGAATGGACGATGTGCATAAGCGGGTGCAGGAGCTCGAGCAAGCCGGACCGGCACAGGACGGCTCCGTCGTTGACCGCCAGCGGGCGCGAGGGACCGCCGGTGAGTGAGCTGGGGCCGGCTGAGCCGTGGGTCGTTCGGGAAACCTCGCTGTCGGGGGACGCGCTGAGCACGTCGGTGCTGCGCCAACGGGAGTCGGTCTTTGCCTTGGCAAACGGCCACATCGGCCTGCGGGGAAACCTGGACGAGGGGCCGTGCGGGATGCCCGGCACCTATTTGAATTCGCTGTATGAGCAGCGCGACCTGGTCTATCCGGAAGCGGGATACGGCTTTCCGGAGCAGACGGAAACCGTGGTGGACGCGCCCAACGGCAAGCCGATCGCGCTGTTTGTGGACGGCGAGCGCTTCGATGTGCGCACCGGGACGCTGCGCCGCCATGAGCGCTGCCTCGACCTGCGGGCCGGCACGCTGACCCGGGACGTGGAGTGGGTGTCGGCGTCGGGGGCGGCCGTTCGGGTTCGCAGTATTCGCGTGGTCTCCTTTCCCCACCCGGCGGTGGCGGCGATCCGCTACGAGGTGGCTGCGCTCGACCGCCCGGTGCGGATCCGGATCGAGTCGGACCTGGTTGCCAACGAGGAACAGCCGGATCAGCGCGACGATCCCCGCGCCTCGGCGACACTGCAAGCGCCGCTGCGGTCGCTGTCGCATTCGACCGACGTGCTGTGGCATCGCACCCGGCGCAGCGGAATCGAGGTTGCGTCCGCTGTGGCTCATGTCGGTCCTCCTGTCTCCACCTCAGCTGAACCGGATCGGATTCGGGCCGTGGTGAGTGCCACCGTCGAGCCCGGCGCACCCCTGCGCCTGGACAAGTTTCTCGCGTACTGCTGGGGTTCGGAGTCCCCTGTGGATAACTCGCTGTCCGCTCGGGATGAGGCCGTACGGTGGGGCTTCGACGAGCTGCTGAGGCGGCAGCGGGACTATCTCGACGAGTTCTGGGAGACGGCGGATGTCGAGCTGGACGGCGATCCCGAGGTGCAGCAGGGGGTGCGCTTCTCTCTGTTCCACGTGTTGCAGGCGGGCGCCCAGGCGGGGCCACACCCGATCGCCGCCAAAGGGCTGACCGGGAACGGGTATGACGGCCACGTGTTGTGGGACACGGAGACTTTCGTGCTGCCCGTCCTGACGTACACGCATCCGGCTTGTGTGGGTCTTGCTCTGCGCTGGCGGCATGCGACGTTGGATGCCGCGCGGGAGCGTGCCCGGGAGTTGCGGCTCGCCGGGGCTGCCTATCCGTGGCGCACGATCAGCGGCGCGGAATGTTCGGGCTATTGGCCGGCCGGGACCGCTGCGCTGCACGTCAACGCGGACATTGCCGCCGCGGTCCTGCGCTATGTCACGGCCACCGGCGACGAGGAGTTCCTGCGTGAGGCGGGTGCGGAGATCCTGGTGGAGACCGCGCGGCTGTGGTGCCGGGTCACGCACGCCGACGACGAGGGAGTGCACCACATCGACGGGGTGACCGGCCCGGACGAGTACACCGCCCTGGTCGACGACAACATCTTCACCAACCTGATGGCCCAGCTCAACCTGCACGGCGCGGCCGACGTCGCGGAACGGCTCGGTGTCGCCGGGGTCACCGCCGACGAGATCAGCGCGTGGCGGACGGCGGCGCGGCGGCTCTTCCTTCCGTATGCGTCCCGCCGCGGAGTGCACGAGCAACACAGCGGCTTCACCCGCCTGCAGGAGTGGGACTTCGAGGACACCAAGGAGGACGACTACCCGCTGATGCTCCACTTCCCGTACCTCGACCTCTACCGCCGGCAGGTGGTGAAGCAGGCCGACCTGGTGCTGGCTATGCTGCTGCGCGGTGACGCCTTCAGCGCCGAGGAGAAGCGGCGCAACTTCGAGTACTACGAGGCGCGTACGGTGCGGGACTCGTCGCTGTCCGCCCCGGCGCAGGCGGTGCTGGCCGCGGAGACCGGCCATCTCGACCTGGCCCACGACTACCTGGCCGAGGCGGCGCTCCTGGACTTGCGCTCCGGTGGCGAGGCCAGCGGCGACGGCCTGCACATCGCCGCGTGCGCCGGTGCGTGGATCGCGTTGGTGCAAGGCTTCGGCGGGCTGCGCGACCACGGCGGGCACCTGGCGTTCGCCCCTCAGCTGCCGGACAGCCTGCCGCGGTTACGCTTCAGCCTGCGGTGGCGTGCGAGCACGATCCGAGTCGTCGTCACGCCGGCCGACGTCACGTACGCGGTAACCGGCTCGGATCTGACCTTCACCCACCACGGCAAAGAGCTGACCGTGCTGGCGGGGGAGACGATCACCCTGCCGCTGGAGCCAGGAGCGACTCAATCCGCACCGCCGACACCCCGACCGCCGGAGCGCAGGAATGCGGAGCGGAAGGTAAAGGCAGGCACCGAAGGAGCTGGCGCGAGTGTGAGTGGATCTTCAGAGTTCTAGGGTGAGGCGGTGAATGGTGTTCAGCTACTTCTCATCGTCGGGGTCGGCATCGCGGTCACCGCAGTCGCCCGGCGCCACCGGATCGAGCCCGGGTGGGTCATCGTCGTGCTCGCCGCCGGAGCATCGTTCATTCCCGGGGTGCCGCGCCTCGAGCTGGACAGCCATCTGATCCTCGCGGTGGTGATCCCGCCCCTGCTCTACTCGGCGACCCGGGCGGCCTCATTGTCCAGCTTCGGTGCGAATCTGCGCGCCATCGTGACGCTCGGCGTCGCCCTGGTAGTGCTGAGTGCTGCCGTGCTCGGGTGGCTTTCCACGCTGCTGCTGCCGTCGATCGGTCTGGCTGCGGCGTTCGTGCTGGGCTCGGTGCTGGCGCCGCCGGACACCATCACCACGGTCTCGCACGGTGCCGAGATCGGCCTGCCGAAGCGGGCCACCTCGATCCTCACCGGCGAGAGCCTGGTGAACGACGCGACCGCGCTCACCCTGTTCAGCATCGCGGTCGCCGCCGTCAACGGGGTGGAAGCCACCTGGTCCGGCGGCATCCTGGAACTGCTGCGTACGGCGTCGATCGGCATGGGAATCGGTGCCCTCTTCGCCGTGGCCGGGCTGCTGATCCGCCGCAACCTGCGCAACCCGACGCTGGAAACTTCGCTGTCGCTGCTCCTGCCGTTCACCGCATTCCTCGCCGCCGAGGAGGTGCACGCCTCGGGAATCGTCGCCGTGGTCACCGCGGCGTTCTCGATGAGCATCAACCTTACGCTGGACCCGAAGCACCAGTACCCCGGCCTCTACCGGACGCGCCTGCAAGAGGAACAGGTGTGGCGGGTCGTCGATTTCCTCCTCGAGACGTTCGTCTTCGCGTACATCGGACTGCAGCTCCGCTTCGTCGTCGGGGAACTCGCCGAGGCAGAAGACCCTGATCTGACGCGTACGCTGATCGCCGCGGGTGTGCTTTTGCTCGCCGCCATGGTTTTTCGGCTGGTGGCGGTGCTGGGACTGTTCGGGCGGTGGACGGTCAAGAGCCGCATGATCGAACGCCGCGCCGCCCGCGACCCGCGGTTCCGGCAAGGCCGTGCGGAGCACATGGCCCGCCGCCGCGGCGGCGAACCCCTGCCGCCGCCGACCATGAAGGAAACCGTCCTCGTCGGCTGGACCGGCATGCGCGGCATTCTGACATTGGTGGCGGCAGCCGCCGTGCCCACCCACACCACGTCCGGCGACCCGTTCCCCGGCCGCAACGCCATCCAGGCGATCGCCCTGATCGTCACCCTCGGCACCCTGCTCATTCAGGGCACCACGATCGGCTGGCTCGCCAAACGCCTCAAGTTCAACCTCGCTGCCGAACGCGCCGAGGAAGACGAGATGCGCGCCCGAGCCCGCAAAATCGTTGCCGAGGTGACGGTCCGGCCGACGAAAGACGCCGACATCGACGCCGCCTTCGAAGCCCAACGGCTGGCTCTGGGCCGCGCGGTACGGGACCGGGTCATCACCGAGGAACTGGCCCGCGAAATGATCGAAGACATCGACCTGCGTCAGGCTGCCCGGCACACCGCCCCGACGGACCCCCGCTGATCAGTCGGTGCGCATGCGGTATTCGAGCGGGGTCACCCGGCTGCTGACCATGCGATTGACGGCGTACTCAACGGGTTCCCGGCCTTGCGGAGCACTCACCCGGCGGATAACGATCAGCGGCTCATCCGCGGCTATATTCAGGACGACGACGTCCTCGGCGGTGGGCCGTTCCGCGGTGACCCGCTCGATCGATTCCTCGAGCGGCAAACCCACATCCGCCAAAATCCGGACTGCGCCGCCCCGGATCTTCTTGTTCTCCGCCAGGGGAGTGCCCGCCGCGATGCTGGCCGGATAGAACGAGGCAGCAACCTCGACCGGTTTCTCGTCGGCCAGAATCAGCCGGCGCCGGACCACGACGTGGGCGCCGGCGGAAATCCGAAGGGCAGTTCGCACCTCATCCGACGCCGGGACGGTTTCGACAACGAGGAGCCGCTGAGTGCCGACCTTTCCCTGCGCCGCAGCCTCGGCAGCCCAGGCGTCAGTGGGTTGTGGCTGGGTGTAGCGGTTCGAGTCGCTCGAATGCGTCCTACTCACGGCGGCAAAGATGAGGCGTGCTGCTTCTCCCGGTGTGGTCAGGGCGGTGTCGATGACGAGGTCCGCATTCGGCAGCGGTTCGGTGCGGTCCCAGGCGATCATCCGGGCAGGAAGATCGCCGGTGGCCCGGGCGGCGATCCGTGCCTCGCCGACCTCCCGCGGACAGCGCAGCGACACCGTCGTCCAGCGAGTGCCCGGCGTTGCCGCTAGCACTTCGGCGATCGCCTCGACTTGACCGAGATGCAGGACGGGGACTCCGCGGACGAGCGAATCGGCGAGAGCCCCGCGGTCCACGACATAGGTGGCGCCATAGCGCTCATTTGCCCAAATGATTTCGCCGCTGTGGCGGATTCGCTCGAGCTCGGAGTCATCGATCATGCGATAGCCATGGGTACGACCCGGGCCCGCCTTGAGCCGCGCAAACAAGGTGAAAGTCGGGTCGAGCGTACGCAACGCGGCAGTCACGGTGTCCTTACCCGAGGCTGGCGGTCCGTACAGGATCACACCACGGCTCATTCCGAGTCTCCGTCCAGCACCACCTTGAGAAGGTGCTTCGCCTGATCCGTGAGTGGTTCGCTGGAGGTGCAGTTGTCGATAACGTAGTGCCGGCCGGAGGGTCGGAGCTCCAGATCAACTGCCGCCGTGTAGGACTTCCAGTCGGCGAGTTTCGCTGCGTCCCGAGCGGCTCCCCGCTGCCGCAGGTACGTGTGCATCGAGGCTAGGTCACAGTAGACCCAGACGAGCGTCGTCATCGCTCCCAGATCAGCGAAGCGGGCGAGCGTACGACTCAGCCAGGCTTGATGTGCGAACTCCCGCAGAAACGGCGCCGTGACGATGGCACTGTTTCCGCATTCCACATTCTCGACTGCGGCGGCGTGAAGAGCCTCGTACTCCCGTGGCCGAACCTGCTCCAGGTAGGTCGGGGATTCTCTGTCGTTGGGTGACTGCCCGAGGATCTGGAGGGCTGCCTCGACGACGGGCCGGGTCAAGGTGTCTTTGTCCAGGATGGGCCATCCGGTTTCCTTGGCTATGATCCGACCGAGTTCGGTCTTCCCGCTCCCGGCGTATCCGCCGATCAGCAGCACCTGGGGCATGCGCGCTTTGATCTCGCTTCGGCGCATCTGATCGGATGCGGTGACGGTGCGCCGTGATCGCGCCTCACTGCGGATCAGGCCGTCTGCGGCGAGCAGCTTCATCGCTTCGCTGACGGTGAAGACGCTGACTCCGTACTGGACTGCAAGATCGCGTGTTGCTGGCAGTACCGCGCCGTCAGCCAGCACTCCTGCCGCGATGTCATTGCGAAGCTTCCGGGCGATCTGTTGGTGCAGTGGCTCCGGCCTGGTCAGGCGAGGCTGCGAACTCATCCGACACCCTCCTGCTCAGCTGTGTCGGCGAAGCATATCAATGACCTAACAGGACTTGCCCTCATTTGGGTCGCCGGCGACGCCCCAATGGATTATTGACCTGCATGCATATCAGTTGTTAGGTTCGAATCAGCGAAGTGCGTCGAGAAGGGTTGCCGCCAGATGAAGCGAGATGACCTGCTCAAGAAGCTCTCGTCCCTGCCTGCCGACGCAGAGATTGGAGTGCGGTTCGGCGATGCCAGCCTCGACATATCGGAGATATCGGAGTGGGGCCAGGGTCAGTTCGTTGCTCTCGAATGCCACCCGGGCGACGTCCACGACGTCTTGCGGGAGTGGGGCATACCACTGAGCCGAGGCGACTCGACCAGTCCGTCGACAGTCGATGGTGCATGACATCGTAGGGTCGAGGTCGTGATTCGTGCGGTGGTCTTCGACGTCGGCGAATGCCTGGTCGACGAAACGCGGGAGTACAGCACCTGGGCGGACTGGCTCGGCGTGCCTCGGCATACCTTTTCGGCGGTGTTCGGCGCAGTTATCGCCCGCGGCCAGGACTATCGGGAGACCTTCCAGGTCTTCCAGCCCGGGTTCGACCTGACGCAGGAGCGGGAGAAGCGGGCGGCGGCTGGCCGGCCTGAGTGGTTTGGCGAGGACGATCTGTATCCGGACGTGCGTCCGTCGTTGACCGCGCTTCGGGAAGCGGGGCTCTGGGTGGGGATTGCTGGCAATCAGACCGTGCGAGCGGGCGGCATTCTGCGTGCGCTCGGTCTGCCCGCCGACCTGATCGCCACCTCGGACGACTGGGGCGTGGCGAAGCCGGATCCGGGCTTTTTCGCAGCGCTGGCGCAGGAAGCTCCGTTCGCTCCGCACGAGATTGTCTATGTGGGGGATCGTCTTGACAACGACATCAGGCCGGCCGTCACAGCGGGTTTCCTGACGGCATTGATCTTGCGCGGCCCGTGGGCAACGATCCAGCGCGACGACCCGGAGGTGGACCGATTGGCGACGCTGCGCATCGCATCTCTCGCTCAGCTGCCGGATGAGGTAGCAGCGTTCAATCTTCGTTGTGCGGAAGGGCGCGCAGCCGGACCCGCGTGATCGCCCGCCCCGTCACCTCCACCACCTCGGCCGTGAACTGCGGCAGCGTCACCACCTCACCCGGCGCCGTCGGGATGTGGCCGAGCACTGCCAACACCATGCCCGCGATCGTCGTGTAGTCACCCTCGTCGCTCTGGCTGCCGTCGAAGCCGATATCAGGCAGGTCGTGGATCGGGAAGGAGCCGGGCATCAGCAGCCCGCCGTCCGGTTCCTTGACGACCTGTTGCACATCGCGGTCGGTTTCGTCGTAGATCTCGCCGACGATCTCCTCGACCAGATCTTCCATGGTGACGATGCCGTCGATGGCTCCCCGCTCGTCGACCACCATCGCCAGCTGTTGCCGGTCGCCGCGCATCTGGCGGAGGGCGTCGGAGACGCGCAGGGTTTCCGGCAGGAACAGGCCGGGTCGGGCCACCGCGTCGACCGGGCCGGTGGCGCTGACCAGGTCGCGGAGGTGGACGACGCCGATGACGTCGTCCAGGCCGGCCGGGCCGACGACGGGGGCTCGGGTGTGGCCGCCGGCGATGAGCTGGTCGAGGGCTTCGGGGCAGCGCAGGCCGGTCGCCAGCGAGACGACGTCGCGGCGGGGGACCAGGATTTCGCGGAGGATGCGGTCGGCGATTTCGAAGGCGCCGGAGATGATGGTGCGCTGTTCGACCGAGAAGTCCTGCTGGGCGGCGACCATGTCGCGGATCTCCTCGGTGGTGACCTCTTCGCGTTGGGCGCGGGGGTCGCCGCCGGCGAGGCGGACGATGACGTTGGTGGCCGCGCTCAACAACCAGACCGCCGGTCGGGAGACCGTCGAGAGTAGGTCCAGCGGGCGGGCGACCAACAAAGCCCATCCTTCCGTACGCTGCATCGCGATCCGTTTCGGCGCGAGCTCGCCGACCACCAGGGTGACGAAGGTCAGCGCGATCGTGACCAGGACGATCGCGGTGGGCTGGGCGGCCGCGCCGAGGAAGCCGAGGGGCTCGATCAGGGGCTGGGAGAGGGACACGGCGGCCGCCGCGGAGGCGAGGAAGCCGGCCAGGGTGATGCCGATCTGGATCGTCGCCAGGAAGCGGTTCGGGTCGCGGGTCAGGCGGGCCAGCACCGGCCCGGACCGGGACGTGCGCTCCAGCTTGTGTATCTGGCTGTCCCGCAGCGACACCAGCGCCATCTCGCTGCCGGAGAAGACCGCGTTGATTCCTACGAGCACAAGCACGAGCACGAGCTGCCCGCCGATGCCATCCACGACAGCTCCTCCGCGTACGGATCACGAAACCCACACGCTAGCGACGAACGAGGCACTATGCCGGGGGTTCGGCTGCCTCGTCCGCCCAGACGCGCCAGTCGTCGAGGACGCCGTACAGCGCGGGGGTGAGCCAGCCGGGCGCTGAACGTTGGAAGACGCCGGGTTCCATCCGGCCCGCGCCGTCCGGCAGGGCGCCGACCAGGTGTGGGACCAGTTCAGTCAGGTTGGCCCAGTGCACCAGCTCGGGTTCGGCGGGCCAGGCGCCGAGGACGACCTTGGCGGGTACGCCGCGGCGCTCCAGAGCCTCCAGCGTCAGAGCCGTGTGGTTGAGGGTGCCCAGCCCGGCGCGGGCCACCACGATCGTCTGCACGCCCAGCGTGGTGGCGAGGTCGGCCAGCGTCCACGCCTCTCCCGAGGGTCGTACGCCCATCGGCACGAGCAGGCCCCCCGCGCCCTCGACCAGCACGAGGTCGTGTTTGGCGGATTCGGCGCGCACGGCGTCGACCACCTCGTAGAGCTCCAGCGGCGCCATCCCGGCGATCCGGGCCGCGGGCAGCGGCGCCAGCGGCTCGGGGTAGGAGGCGAGTGTCCGCGTGGTGTGCGGGGCGGCGAGCTGGACGACCCGGTCGATATCGGTGGGGCCACCGTCGGCGATGCCGGTCTGCCCGGGCTTGACCACGGCCACCCGCAGCCCTGCCGCCTGCGCAGCCGCGGCGATGGCAGCCGTGACGATGGTCTTGCCCACGTCGGTGTCGGTGCCGGTGATGAGCACGATGCCGCGCCACTCGCCAGGCTGCGTCGGCGCGGGCCGGGCTTCGGGGGTCGGGTCGATCGCCTCGGGCACCGCAGTGGTGAGCGTGGCAATGTCGGCGTCGGCCGGATCCGCCGGCCCTACCCCGGGCGACACCGGCGCTTCGGGCAAACCCGGCACACCCGGGCCCGGCGTGAGCGGCGCGGGCGATGGCGGCGCGGGCGAGATGGGCGCCGGTGTCGGTGGCGCGGGCGATGGCGGCGCGGGCGAGATGGGCGCCGGTGTCGGTGGCGCGGGCGATGGCGGCGCAGGGGAGATGGGCGCCGGTGTCGGTGGCGCGGGCGATGGCGGGACGGGCGAAGGCGCGAGTGGCACTGGCGAAACAGGCGCGGGGGTGAGAGGCGCGGGATCGAGGGGCGCGGGAGTGTCCGGCACGGTGGGGAACGGTGCGGGCGGTTCGGGGGATTGGGGCGGTGCGGTCTGGTCGCCGGTCGTCATGGGGCGCACTCCACGATCACGTCGAGGGCACGGTCGAAGTCTTCCGCCGTGATGCCCGCGTTCAGGGTCAGCCGGAGCCGGGACGATCCATCCGGTGTGGACGGCGGGCGGAAGCAGCCCACCGCGATGCCGCGGTCCCGGCAGTCGGCCGCCCAGGCCAGCGCCGCCTCCGGGCCGGGGGCCAGGACCGACAGCACACCGGCCGCCGGTGCCGAGATCTCGAACCCGGCCGCACGCAATCGGCGTACGGTCAGATCGGCCCGGTCTTGCAGCCTTGCGCGCCGGTCGTCGGCGCTGCGGGTGATCCGCAGGGCGGCCCGGACTCCGGCGACGACAGCCGGGGGCGGTGCCGTGTCGTAGATGAAGGTGCGACCGGTGTCGACCAGGTGCCGGATCAGCGGCTCGGGGCCGGCGACCACGCCGCCCGCGCCGCCCAGGGACTTGGACAGGGTCGCGGTGACCACGATGTCGGGGGCGCCGGCGAGGCCTGCCGCGGCCACGCCGCCGGCGCCTTCGGGACCGAGCAGGCCGAGGGCGTGTGCGTCGTCGACCAGCATCAGTGCGCTGTGGGCGGCTGTCACGTCGTGCAGCTCGGCGAGCGGGGCGAGGTCGCCGTCGACGGAGAAGACCGACTCGGTGATGAAGACGGTGCGGCGCCCGGGATGGGCGGCCAGGATCTCGGCGAGGCCTGCCGGGTCGGCGTGCGGGGCCACGACCACGTCGGCGCCGGAGGCCTTGCAACCGTCGATCAGGGACGCGTGGTTGTAGCGGTCCGAGACCAGCAGCGTGCCGGGCTCGGCCAGGGCGCGGACCGCCCCGAGGTTGGCGAGGAAGCCCGACGAATAGACGAGCGCCCGGGGAAAACCCAGCCAGTGTGCAAGATCCGACTCGAGGTCGGCGTGTTCTGTCGTCGAGCCGCGGACGAGGCGCGAACCGGTGGCGCCCAGCCCGTACGCGTGCAGGGCTGCGCTGGCCGCGGCAACCACCGCGGGGTGGACGGCGAGGCCGAGGTAGTCGTTGCCGGCCAGGTCGATGACGGTGTCGCCGGCTGCGCGCGGCCGCAGTGTGCGGGTGAGCCCGGCCTTCGCCCGCGCGTGGGCCTGGCGCTCCAGCGCCTCCGACCAGCCCGTCACGCGTGTCCTCGCAATCACCGATCCGACCGTTTCGCCGGGGAAACTATCACTTCCCACCGGGATCCCCCGGTGGCGCAATGCCTTGTAGGGTACGGGCATGCCAGAGATCCTCGACCGGGCCCGGGCCCAGGTGCTTGCTGACGGTGTCGGGCTCGATGAGGCGAGCATCTTGGAGGTGCTGCGCCTACCGGACGAGGACCTGCCGGAGCTGCTGCAGCTCGCCCACGACGTGCGGATGAAGTGGTGCGGTCCGGAGGTCGAGGTCGAGGGCATCGTGTCCCTGAAGACCGGCGGCTGCCCCGAGGACTGCCACTTCTGCTCGCAGTCCGGTCTTTTCACCTCACCCGTTCGCTCGGTGTGGTTGGACATTCCCTCCCTGGTGGAGGCGGCCAAGCAGACTGCCGCCACCGGCGCCACGGAGTTCTGCATCGTCGCCGCCGTGCGCGGGCCGGACAAGCGGCTGATGGCGCAGATGCGCGACGGCGTCGCGGCCATCAAGGAAGCCGTGGACATCCAGGTCGCGGCCAGCCTGGGCATGCTCAGCCAGGAGCAGGTCGACGAGCTGGTCGAGATGGGCGTGCACCGCTACAACCACAACCTCGAGACCTGCAAGTCCTACTTCCCCAACGTGGTCACCACCCACTCGTGGGAGGAGCGCTGGAGCACGCTCAACATGGTCCGCGACTCCGGCATGGAGGTCTGCTGCGGCGGCATCCTCGGCCTGGGCGAGACCATCGAACAGCGCGCCGAGTTCGCGGCGCAGCTCGCCTCGCTCGATCCGCACGAGGTCCCGCTGAACTTCCTCAACCCCCGCCCGGGCACCCCGCTCGGTGACCGCCCGGTCGTGGAGGGCAAGGACGCGCTGCGGGCCATCGCCGCCTTCCGCCTGGCGATGCCCAAGACCATCCTTCGGTACGCCGGCGGCCGCGAGATCACCCTCGGCGACCTGGGCACCAAGGAAGGTCTGCTGGGCGGGATCAACGCGGTGATCGTCGGCAACTACCTGACCACGCTGGGCCGGCCGGCCACCTCGGACATCGAGCTGCTCCAGGAGCTCAAGATGCCCGTCAAGGCGCTGTCGGCAACCCTGTGACGGTCCTCGTGTGGTGCGACCGGTGTGGTGCGGCGGCTGCGGAGGGCGACCACCGCGCCTGCGCCGCCGCTCGTGAGCTGGAACCGCCGCGCTACTGCCCGGACTGCCGCCGCCGCATGAAAGTCCAAGTCGTACCGACCGGCTGGACCGCCACCTGCGTGGAACATGGCACCCGACATTCCTGACAGCGCGCCGTCCGGGTCGGTGGACGGCGCCGCGCCCGGCTTCTTCGAGGACGCTGCGTCCGGTGTTTCGGAAGCTGCCGGGTCGGTGAATGCGGATGACGCTGTGCCTGGTGCTTTTCTAGAGCTGCGCGGCAAGGTGGTCACGCTGCGGCCAGCCATGGAGCAGGACGTGCCGGCGTTGGTCGCGGTGCGGAGCACGCCGGAAGTCGTCGCCCGGTGGCGGGGCGACGACTTTGCCGCGGAGATTCGCGAGGCGATCGCCGACAAGGAGTTGCGCTATCTCGCGGTGGTGCTCGACGGCCGGGTGGTCGGGGCCATCCAGTGGGCGGCCGAGGAAGACCCGGAATACCGGCACGCCAACATGGACATCTTTCTCGACCCGGCGGTGCACGGCCGCGGCGTCGGGGAGGACGCCGTGCGAACGCTGGCCGTGCACCTGGTCGACCAGGAGGGCTTCCACCGGCTGGTGATCGACCCGGCGGCCGACAACACCCCCGCGATTCGGTGTTACACCAAGGTCGGATTTCGGCCGGTCGGTGTTATGCGCCAGTACGAACGCAGCGCCGACGGCACGTGGCACGACGGCCTGCTCATGGACCTGCTGGCCGCCGAACTGATCCGGCACTGAACCCGGCCCCAGTCGGCGCCGACGAACTCGGAACCGGCGAAAGGCCGGTCATGGCGTGGCAACCAGCGTGGGCCCGGCCGCGAAGGCGTTCGTCGGCCGGAGCACCCGCCGGCATTCCGCCAATGACTGCCGGACGTCCGGCGCCGTTGTCATGTCACGAGTGAATGGCGGACGTCCGGCGCCGTTGTCATGTCACGAGTGAATGGCGGACGTCCGGCGCTGGTTAGGTCACCGGTGACGCGACGGTGGCGTGGTCCAGGCGGTCGCCGAGGATGACGGCGGCGGCGCGGACGAGCTGGGCGATGCGGTCGACCTCGGTGACGTGGAACGCCGCCGTGGGCAGGTCGTCCTCGTCCGCGCGGGCCAGGACCAGCACCAGACCCGCGCGCCCGAACGGGGCCACCGCATAGCGGGTGCCGCCGGTGTCGGTCAGCGGACGGGGACGCAGCGGGGTCACCTCGGGCAGGTGCAGGGGAACCGGGGCGCGCCAGCTCGCGTACGCAACTGTCGGCTCGGCGGCCAGGGGCTCCGCGCCCAGCCGGGGTGTGGCCGCACGGGCGGCCCAGTCGGCCGGGACTATCGCGGCAGCAGCCCAATCGGCGGCGAGCAGGGCCGGTACGGCATCGACCAGAGTGGCGAGCCCATCTGTCGGGTTCGCGGCGATCTGTGCCAACAGCTCCGCGTCGTGGCCGCCGGCTACGGGTGCGCCGATGGCCTTCCAGACGCCGTCGACCTGGACGCCGGGGATGGCGGCCAGACCGGCGAGGAGCCGGTCGACGCGGGAAGCGCCCGGCCACACGACGGTGAAGTCGTCCACGGCGCGGCCACCGAGCCGTTCCAGCACCACCACCTGCACGATGTCGGCGCCGGCGACGCCAAGCGTGCGTGCCACCTGGCCGAGGGCACCCGGGCGGTCCGGCAGAGTGACCCGTACGCGCAGCAACATGCGACTCCTCCCGTCCGTGGACGGCACAGCCGTGCCCTCCCGTATGGCCTCAGCCTGCCCGGACGTCGTTTCGCACCGGTTGCGAAGCCGTGTCCCCGTCGTCAAAGCACGGGCTGGCCCGAAGCCGTGCCCGTCGTCAAAGCACGGGCTGGCCCGAAGCCGTGCCCGTCGTCAAAGCACGGGCTGGCCCGAAGCCGTGCCCGCCGTCAAAGCACGGGCTGGCCCGAAGCCGTGCCCGTCGTCAAAGCACGGGCTGGCCCGAAGCCGTGCCCGCCGTCAAAGCACGGGCCGGCCGAAGCCGAGCCCGCCGTCAAAGCATGCGCCAGCCCGAAGCCGGGTCCGGCCGTCAGGCGAGGCCGGCGCGAGCTGGCGTCACCGCGAGGGTATGGCGCGTCAGGCGGAGGCGCGACGGACCAGGTGGGTGTCGAGCAGAACGTGAGAATTCGGCACCGGTTCGCGGCGGATTCGGCTCACCAGCAGCTCGGCCATCCGCCGGCCCATCTCGTCGACGGGTTGGTGCACGGTGGTCAGCGGCGGCTCGCATTGGCGGGCGACCGGTGCGTCCTCGAAGCCGATCAGGGTCACGTCCTGGGGCACGCGGAGTCCGGCATCGCGCAGGGTCCGCAGCGCGCCGCTCGCCATGAGGTCGGAGGCGGCGAACACTGCGTCGAGGTCGGGCTCCTGGGCGAGCACGGCGCGCATCGCCTCCGCTCCGCCTTCTTCGCTGAAGTCGCCGTACGCGATGAGTTCCGGGCCGTGCACCGCCGCGCGGTAACCGGCGAGCCGGGCCCGGCCGACCTCCATGTCCTGGGGTCCGGCGACGGTGGCGACGCGGCGGGCGCCGTTGGCGATCAGGTATTCGACCGCGTGGCGGGCGCCGGACGCGTTGTCGACGTCGACGAAGTAGTCGTCGGGGTGGGGGTCGGCGGGGCGGCCGCCGAGCACGAACGGCATGCCGCGGTCGCGCAGCAGCCCGGGCAGCGGGTCGTCGTCGTGCAGGGAGAGCAGCAGGACACCGTCGACGTGCTGGCTGGTCAGGTGGGTTTCGACGCGTTCCCGTTGCTCGGGGGAGGCGGCCATGGCCAGCCACAGTTGCAGCGGCGTCTCCAGGAGGGCGGCGTTGATGCCGCGCAGGACTCCGGCGAAGAACGGCTCGCCGAAGACGCGCTCCTGCGACTCCGACACCACCAGGGCGACCGAGTCGGTGCGCTGGGTGACCAGGGACCGGGCGGCGCGGTTGGGCACATAACCCAGCTCGGCGATCGCCGCTTCGACGGCGGCTTTCGCCTGCGGGCTGACCTGAGCGGAGCCGTTGAGCACCCGGGACGCGGTGCCTCGGCCCACTCCGGCGCGGGCTGCCACGGCGTCGAGGGTCGGGCGTCCCGGGTAGGGGGCGGGTTGCCTCGTCATGGCCGCATTATTCTCCTGCCATCCATGCCGCGCCGGACAGCCTAGGCTGGACGGCATGATCTGCCGTGCGTGTCGCGAGCGTCGGCACAAGGACTGCAAGGGCAAGTCCTGGTGCGACTGCCAGCACCGGCCGGTCGTGCCGGTGCCACCGGTGACCGGTCCGGCCTCGCCATGATCCTCGATGACCTGCGGGAGCGCTACCCGAGGCGGGCGGCGCCGACGCTGCGGGTCAACTTCATCGCCAGTGTGGATGGGGCGGTCACGGTCGACGGCCTGTCCGGCGGGCTGGGCGGCCCGGGTGACAAACAGATCTTTGATCTGCTGCGGGCGAGCTGCGACGCCCTGGTTGTCGCGGCGGGCACGGTACGCACCGAGAAGTACGACGCACTGCGACTGGACGAGACTGGCCGGGCCTGGCGGCTCGAGCACGGCCTGCCGGAGTTCCCGCTGATGGTGGTCGTCTCCGACTCGCTGGACCTGGACCCTGCCCAGCTGATCTTCGCCGACGCGCCGGTCCGGCCACTGGTGGTGACCCGCGCGGATCGGGTGCCGCCACCGGGGCTGAGCGAGGTCGCGGAGATCGTCGCGCTGGGTGACGATGAGGTGGACCTGGCCGGAATGGTCGCCGAGTTGCACCGGCGGGGTGCGACCCAGATTCTCTGCGAGGGTGGGCCAAGGCTGTTCGGCTCGTTGCTCGCCGCGGACCTCGTCGACGAGGTCTGTCTCACCGTGTCACCGCTGCTCGCCGGGGGCACAGCGGGCCGCATCTCCGCTGGTCCCGACGGTCACGCGCCCCGGCGCATGGCCCTGGAAAGCGTCCTGGCCGCCGACGACATGCTCTTCGTGAGGTACGCGCGAACACCCTGAAAGTACGCCCGAAACCCTGACGGGGGACACGCGGTCCGACAACTGTCGTACGCCTGAGGCAACATGATCGGCGTGTCTGTCGAAGCAAGCGAAGCGAGCGAGCCGGTCGGGCGGGTCCTGGGCACCGCCGACGCCACCCCGTTGCAGTTCTGGACGGCGGTGACACCGGGCAGCTACCTGCAGCTCGACGACGTGGTGGTGACCAGCCGTGAGCTGCCCGACCGGGAGCCGGTGAAGATCGCCGGGGTGGTGACCCAGGTGCGGGCGCGGCACGAGGGCGCCCAGTTCGACTCCGACGTGTTCGCCATTGCCGAGGGCACGTTGCCCGCCCTGGTGCAGGAGGCGGCTGAGATCACCACGACCCGGGTCGACCCGGAGCTTTACGTGCCGCCGCAGCCGGGCGCGGTCGTGCATCGGGCGATCGGGGAGGCCCGGGACGCGGCGCTGCACTTCGACCGGATGGAGCGCCGGGTGCCGATGGGCACCGGGCGTGACGGCGTCCCGGTGTTCCTCAACGCGGACTTCCTCGATGGCACCCGGGGCGCGCACGTGTCCATCTCCGGCATCTCGGGCGTCGCGACCAAGACGAGCTTTGCCACGTTCCTGCTCTATTCGGTGTTCCGGTCCGGGTCGCTAGGCGCCGACGGGGCGAACGCGCGGGCGCTGATCTTCAACGTGAAGGGCGAGGACCTGCTGTTCCTCGACCATTCCAACACCAAACTGGACGAGTCGACGACCGCGGCGTACAAGCTGTTGGAGTTGCCGGCGACGGCCTTCCCGGATGTGCGGGTCTATGCGCCGCCGCGGGCGAACGACTCGTCGGGTGCCCCGGATGTGAGCAGCCGGCTCACCGGGGTCGACAGCTTCTACTGGACGCTCGAGGAGTTCTGCGCCGACCGGCTCCTGCCGTACGTGTTCGCGGACGCCGACGACGAGCGCCAGCAGTACACGATGGTGGTCCATTCGGTGACCGCGCACCTGGCCCGGCACGCGGTTCCGGCCGAGGGCGGGATCAGCATCGACGGCCGCCGGCTCGGCTCCTACGGCGACCTGGTGGATCACGTCGTCGACCAGCTCACCGACGACGAGACCCGGTCGATGTGGGCGGGCAGCGCGGTCAACATGGGCACGGTCAACGCCTTCGCCCGCCGGCTCATCGGCAGCAAGCGCGACCTGGCCCGGCTGATCCGCGGCGACCTCGCCGCCCGGCGCCCGCACCGGATCAAGACGGCGGAGAGCGCCCAGGTGACGGTGGTCGACCTGCACAACCTGCCGGACCGCGCGCAGCGGTTCGTGGTCGGCGTGACGCTGAAGACGGAGTTCGACGACAAGGAGAAGTCGGGCACCGGTCGCCCACTGCTGTTCGTGGTGCTCGACGAGCTCAACAAGTACGCCCCGCGGGAGGGCTCGTCGCCGATCAAGGAGGTCCTGCTCGACATCGCCGAGCGCGGTCGCTCGCTGGGCGTCATCCTGATCGGCGCGCAGCAGACGGCCAGCGAGGTCGAACGGCGGATCGTGACGAACTCCGCGATCCGGGTGGTCGGCCGCCTCGACCCGGCCGAAGCGTCCCGCCCGGAGTACGGCTTCCTGCCGCCGGCCATGCGCCAACGTGCGTTGCTGGCCCGGCCGGGCACGATGTTCGTCAACCAGCCCGACATTCCGGTGCCGCTCTGCGTGGAATTCCCGTTCCCCGCCTGGGCGACTCGCAAGTCCGAGTCCGGTCCGCCGCCGATTGGGACCCAGCGCTCGATCGTGCAGGGTGTCGACCCTTTCACGGTCGTGGGTGGCCGTGGCGGTTCGCAAGACGACGACATTCCGTTCTAGCCTGCCAGGGCGCCCTCGGCGCAGAGCAAGATCGAAAACGGCGAAAGATGAGCGATGCGCATCCTGCACACGTCCGACTGGCACGTCGGCAAGGTCCTCAAAGGGCGCTCCCGCCACGAGGAACACATCCGCGTGCTCGGCCAGGTCGTGGAGATCGCCCGCCGCGAGCGGCCGGACCTGGTCATCGTCGCCGGCGACCTTTACGACACGGCGGCGCCGTCGCCGGACTCGACGCGGGTGGTCACTCGGGCGTTGTCCGCGCTGCGGCAGACCGGCGCGCGGATCGTCGCCATCGGCGGCAATCACGACAATGGTCCGGCGTTGGACGCGTTGCGCCCCTGGGCCGACGCGGCCGGCATTGAGCTGCGCGGGTCCGTACGCGACAAGCCCGAAGATCTCCTCATCAAGGGCGAGACGGAAGCGGGCGAGCGCTGGCAGCTCGCTGCTCTGCCGTTCTTGTCGCAGCGCTATGCGGTTCGCGCGGTCGAAATGTACGACCTGACCGCGGCCGAGGCCACCCAGACCTATGCCGACCACGTCGCTCGGGTGATCGCCCGCCTCGCTGAAGGCTTCAGCGAGCCCGGGGTGATCAACCTGCTGACCGCCCACCTGACCGTGGTCGGCGCGAGTGCGGGCGGTGGCGAACGCGAGGCGCACACCGTCATGGGCTATGCCGTTCCGGCGACGGTCTTTCCGCCGAATGCCCACTACGTCGCGTTGGGGCACCTGCACCGGGCGCAACGGGTCATCGGCCCGTGCCCGGTGCGTTACAGCGGGAGTCCGCTCGCGGTCGACTTCGGCGAGGAGGAGAACGTCTGCTCGGTCGCGATCGTCGACGTCTCCACCGAGAAGGCGGCGCAGGTCCGGGACGTGCCGGTGACGTCGGCCCGCACCCTGCGCACGGTCCGCGGCAGCCTGGAACAGCTCGCGACGGTGAACCTGCCGGACGCGTGGCTGCGGGTGTTCGTCCGGGAGGCGCCGCGGGTGGGCCTGCGCGAGGACGTGCAGGAGCTGCTGCCGCACGCGCTCGAAGTGCGCATCGACCCGGACATGATGCCGGACAAGAAGACGGCGCAGCTGGCCCAGCGGGCCGGGCGGTCGCCGCGCGAGCTGTTCGGCGACTATCTGGATCATCGCGGCACCACCGAGGACGGAGTCAGGGAACTCTTCGACGAGCTGCTAGACGAGGTGAGCACGCAGCAATGAGGCCGCTACGGCTAGATATGGCCGGGTTCACGGTGTTCCGCGACGAGACGACCGTGGACTTCACCGACGCCGACTACTTCGCCCTGGTCGGCCCGACCGGCTCCGGCAAGTCCACCGTCCTCGACGGCATCTGCTTCGCCCTTTACGGCACCGTGCCGCGGTGGGGCGGCAGCCGGGGTATCGGTAACGCCCTCGCACCGTCGGCGACCGAGGCCCGGGTGCGCCTGGTCTTCGAGTCGGCGGGTTCGCGCTATGTCGCGACCCGGGTGGTGCGCCGCGACGGCCGGGGCAACGTGAAGACGGCGGGCGCCGGGTTGCAGCTCATGCCGCCGGGCTTCGACGTCACCCGGTTGGACACCGGGATGAGCCTGGACGACCTCGGTGATGTGCTGGCGGGGACCCCGGCCGAGATGGACGGGGCCATCGTGGACGCGGTCGGCCTGCCCTACGAGCAGTTCACCAGCTGCGTCGTGCTGCCGCAGGGCCAGTTCGCCGACTTCCTGCACGCCAAGCCGGCCACCCGGCAGCAGATCCTGGTCAATTTGCTCGGCCTGCAACTCTATGAGGAGGTGCAGACGCGCGCGTCCACCCGGGCAACCAAGGCGGAAGCCCAGCTCGCCGTGGTCGATCAGGCCTTGGGTGCGTTGGCCGATGCCGACGACGCTGCGGTGGAATCGGCCGCCGCCCGGCTGGCCGCGATGCGAGAGTTGACCGGCGAGGTGGAGGCCGCGATGCCGCGCCTGCGTGCCGCTCGCGAACGCGAAGCCGAACTAGCCGTCGCCCGGGACGCCGTTGCCGCGGAGCTGGCCGCGCTGTCGCGGGTCACCATGCCTTCCGGCAGTGCCCAGGTGGCCGAGGCCGCGGCCGCCGCGCGGGTCACGGCCGAAGGCGCGGCGACGGCCGTCCGGGCCGCGGAAGAGCGCGAAGAGAAGGTACGCGGGGAGCTCGCCGCCGCTGGTGACGCGGGTTCCCTGGGCCTGCTGCTGGACCGGCACGTCGAGCATGACCGGCTGACCGGCCAGGCGGAGTGGTTCGCGGGCGAGGTCTCGGTCGCTGAGGTCGAGCATCGGGACGCGGTCGCCGCGGCGGAGCTGGCCCGCTCGGCTCATCTCGGCGCCGAGCAGCTCCTCGAACGGGCTCGGCTGGACTACACCGAGGCGCAGGCGCTGGATCGGGCCGCGGCCTTGCGCGCGCAGCTCACCGCGGGGCACGACTGCCCGGTGTGCGAGCAGCGCGTGACAGTGGTGCCGGCGATGCCCGCCGGTTCGGCGGTGAAGGTGGCCGAGCAGCAGGGCAAGGCGGCCCGTGCGGCCTCGGACGTGGCGTCGACCGCGTTCAAACAGCGCGACGCGGTCGCCCGCGAGCTGGAGCGCGGGTTGGACCGCAAACGGGCCCAGTTCGAGCAGCACAAGTCTCGACTCGCCGAGGTGACTGCCGGGCTTGCCGACTCGCCCGGCGTCGCCGCGCTGAAGGCCCGGCTGGCCGAGCTGACCAAGCTGCAGCGGCGCCTCGATGCGGCTGGTGCCGAGGTGCGGTCGGCGCGGGAGGCCCACCGGCGGGCGCAGACCGCGGTCGCCGCCGCCGAGGAGCAGCAGCGCACGGCGTGGCGGTCATTTGACTCGGTCCGGGACGGGGTGGCCCGGTTCGGGCCGCCACCGGCTGACCGGGACGACCTGGCCGGCGCCTGGTCGACGCTGGTGGACTGGGCGTCCTCCTCGGCGCAGCAGCGGGCTGCGGCCCGTGCGGAGGCGGCTGCCGCGGTCGAGGCTGCTCAGGCCGACACCCGGCAGCTGGTGACGGCCGTCGGTGCGTTGTTCACCAAGCGCGAGCTGCCGGCCCCGGCGGGCGGCGCGGACGCCGACCTGATCCGCGCGGCGGCGGTTGCTGCCGAGCGGGCCGAGGCGGCGTGGCAGCGCTTGGAAGACCGCCGCGAGCAGGCCCGCGAATACGCCGAGCAGCGCGCCGATCTGGTGCGCGCCGGCCGGGTCGCCAAGTCTCTCGCCGGGCACCTGCGCGCCAACAACTTCGAGCGTTGGCTGCTGGAGGAGGCCCTTGACCTGCTAGTGGACGGCGCTTCGCGGATTCTGCGCGAGTTGACCGGCGGTCAGTACGACCTCATGCACGACAAGGGCGAGTTCTTCGTCGTCGACCACCACGACGCCGGGCTACGCCGGGCGGTGCGGACCCTGTCCGGCGGTGAAACGTTCCAGGCGTCGCTGGCCCTGGCCCTGGCCCTGTCCGAGCAGTTGGCGGGGATGTCGACGACGGCGGCGAGCCTGGAGTCGATCGTGCTGGACGAAGGCTTCGGCACGCTCGACGCGGCGACGCTCGACGTGGTGGCGGCAACGTTGGAGAATCTCGCCGCCCGCGGCGACCGGATGGTCGGGGTCGTCACCCACGTGCACGCCCTCGCCGAGCGGGTGCCGGTCCGGTTCGAGGTGCACAAGGACGCACGCAGCGCACACGTGAAGAGGGTCGGCCTGTGAAGATGTTTGTCGACGCCTGGGATCCCGCCTATGGCGCGTCGTTCGAGGGCGGGGACGCCTCGGACGGCCCGGCCTCGCCCAGCAGCGCGCAGGTGGACGTCGACGTCGAGGTGCCGGCGGCTCAGTGGGCGCCGATCGACGTGCCGTCCGGCGTGCGCTGTCCTGACGTCGTGTTCCTGGTCGACGGGGTGCGCCGCAACGACGCCGGGCTGTGGACCGCCGAGGAGGACGGCCAGTCGTACGCCGGCCTGGCCGCCTCGTACGCCGCCGGCGTGGTCCGCTGCGACCTGCGCCGCGGGGTGGCTGAGCTGGCCGGGGCCCGGGTGGCCCGTGGCCTGTTCACCGCGAGTCCGTCCGCCGCCGACGTGCAGGCCGGCACCGTGCGGTACGAAGTGCACCGGGTCGGCGGCACGGGTGAGGCGAGCAAGCTGCCGGCTGCCGTGCAGGGTCCGCTGACGGCGCTCGAGATCGAGATTTCGGGCGAGGCTCGGCAGCACGGCTCGGACGGCGCGGACCTGTTGGTCGTGGACGGGCCGCTGCGGAACCGCCGCCAGCTCCCCCGCACGATCGGTTACGTGAAGACTCAACAGAAGCAGTACCTTCCGGCCCAGCTCACCCCGGTGGTGACCGGGTTGCGGCCGGGGCAACGCACCCCGGTCTTCGCGCTCGGCACGGTCTGGGGCGGCTGGTCCTGGTATCTGCGGCTGCCCGGCGGCTCGGGGGCGCCATGGTCCGGCATCGTCCGGATCGAGTGCTCGCCGGATCTGACTCCTGACCAGGCCATCGAGCTTGCTGACGTGTCCGGGGCGACGCTGCCGCGGTTCGCGTCGTCCGCTTACAAGGACCCGCGGGCGCCGCAGAATCTGGTGCCGATCGCGGGGCTGGAACGCCGGTTGCGCGGGCTGTTGGGTGACGCGCGGGTGTTGCATCGGGCGCTGACGTTGGCGGCCGCGCAGACCCGGTGACGGGCTGCGGGCGTACCCGATGACCGGTTGATGCTTTTTCACGCTCCGTGTCGGTCCCGCTGAACGTGCCCAGAAAACTACGCTGTGTTGGTGGAAAAACGCGCTAGAACTACCCTGGGTTAGTGCTGGCTGACGCCGCGCTGACCGGACATCATCCGACCGTCTCGAGTACGCACTGCGCGTCTGTCGGTGGCAGCAATCCGCTGAGTATTATTCGCGTGCCCCTGGGTGCATATCGGCACCTATGGATGATTGTTGCGCCCCACGTGCGCTCCGACCTCCCGCTTTTCGCGGGCGGTCGAGCGCGCCAGCGCGCCGGGAACCGGAGGAATCTCTTGCGTGTGTGTGCCGCCGCCTCAGCTTCCACGACGGACCAGGAAATTTTCCCGGCCGCGTTGATCCTGGCGGGCCTCCCCAGCCGTATGACAGGCGACGGGGAAGGCACCGGCAGGAGGAAGCGATGCATGCGACGGTCATGGAGCGGCGCACTTACGAGGTGCGCGGCATGACACAGCAGCGTTCCGATGGCCGGTGGCAGGCACTCGACGGAGGCCGCAGTGCGGAGATTGGTGACACCGTGACAGGGCGGCAGGCACGCCATGACGGCGGGTCGACGACCGCCAGTCATGAAGACACGCTGGTCCGGATGCTCTACGAGGAGCATGCGGGTCCACTGCTGATGTTCGTCCTCCGGCTGACCGGCGGCGACCGGCAGCGGGCCGAGGACATCGTCCAGGAGACGCTGCTGCGGGCATGGCGCAACGCCCACCGCCTCGGCGCGCAAGGGCAGCAGTCGCTGCGGCCCTGGCTGGTGACGGTGGCCCGACGGATCGCGATCGACGACCATCGCAGCGCCAGCGCCCGGCCGCCGGAAACGTACGACCGGGAGCTCGAGAGCTTCCCGAGCACGGCCGACGACACCGACCGGGTGCTCCAGTTGATGACGGTCACCGATGCACTGCGTACGCTGAGCCAGTCGCACCGGGAGATCCTTGTCGAGACCTACTTCCGCGGCCGCACCGTTCCGGAGGCGGCGGAGATCCTCGGCCTGCCTCTGGGTACGGCTAAATCGCGTGTGTACTACGCCTTGCGGGCCCTGCGTACGGCTCTGCAGCAGCGGGGGGTGACTGAGTAATGACGCAGGAACAACACTTTGACGTGGCCGCGTACGCCCTCGGCGTACTCGACCAGCGGGACGCGGAGCGTTTCGAGGACCATCTGATCGACTGCCCGGCCTGCGCTATCGAGCTCGAGTCACTGCTGCCGGTGGTGGACATCCTCTCGGACGTCGACGCGGACGCCCTGGTGGCGACCGAGCAGTCCCGCCGCGACGGGCTGATGCTCAAGTCGATGATCGGCGAGGTCAAGCGGGAGCGGCGCCGGGCGAACAGCCGGCGGCTCTACTCGCTGGCCGCGGCGGTCGTGGTCTTCGCGATGCTGTCCATCGGCGCGCTTTTCGCCGGCGGCAAGTGGCTCGGCACGGAGCCGGCGAGCCCGGGCACGAATCAGCAGGCGGCGACGAAGTCGACAAAGAGCATCGATCCGCTGCCGCTGGCCGACGGTGGGATCGGCATCGGTGGCACACCGCTCCCCGGCAAGGTGCTCACCGCCACCGACGCCCGCACCGGTGTGACAGCAGCGGTGGGCTACGAGCCCAAGGACTTCGGAACTCAGGTGTCCTTCATGGTCTCCAACGTCAAGGGCAAGGACGGTCCGCTGCTCTGCGAGCTCGTCGCTGTCCCCGTCAAGGGCCAGGAACAGGTGCTGTCCACCTGGGTCGTGGGGGAGAAGGGCTGGGGCACGGCTGCCGCGCGGGAGGTGCCCGGTCTGGTGGGGGTCACGTCGCTGGCACCCGAGGACATCGCGCACGTCATCGTGCGGGCGGTCGATCCCAAGACGGGTGAAAAGCAGAATCTGGTCCGCGTTCCCTAGTAACACCCTTCGCACGTTGGTAAGCCCGGTCGCCGTCGCGGCCGGGCTTACTGCTTTTTCACGGTACGGAATAAGGCAATTACGGTCAGCGAGGAATGCGCCGTAGGGCCTGTCAATCACGTACCGCGGTGCGGAAGGGTTCAAAGAAAATTCCGGGAAATTGATTGGGCCGATTCTTCAACCCCGGCGCCCTGCCCCGCGTACTACTGCGCGGAACACGATGACGAAATCAGTGGGAGGGCTCTCGTGGTACCGGAGAAGCGGAAGTTGACCGTCGTCAGCGCGGCGATCGCGGCGGCGTTCGCGCTGACCGGGTGTGCCCCTGCGGGTTACAACAGCAGTGACTACGGCGCCCAGCCGGCGTCGAACGCAGTCGAGGCCGGAGCAACGTCGGAGCCCACCCCGGGCGCGACGCCGGAGGCCACCCCGGGCGCCGAGCCCGAGGAAGCCGAGGAGGCTGAGGAGGGCGCCGAGGGCCCCGAGCTCAGCGACGACGAGGTGACCAGCGAGCTCAAGGCCGCCACGGTCAAGCGGATGGGCTCGACCGTCCAGAACCAGGACGGCTTCGTGCTGTACCGGTTCGACAAGGACAAGATCTCGCCCGAGGTCGTCTCGAACTGCAACGACGACTGCGAGAAGGTGTGGCCGCCCGCCCTGATCAACAAGGGTGAGAAGCCCAAGGTGGAGGGTGTGGACGCGGAGCTGGTCGGCACGGTCGAGCGCAAGGACGGCACGCTGCAGCTGACCCTCGACAAGTGGCCGCTCTACACCTACATCGGTGACAAGGAGCCGGGCCAGTGGAAGGGCCAGAACGTGGCCGGTACCTGGTTCGTGATCACCCCCGAAGGCAAGAAGAACCTCGAGTGCCTGCCGGCGATCTCGAAGCCCGTCGCTCCGCCGAAGGATGGCGGAAAGGCCGGCGACAGCCCCGAAGGCAGCGGTGGGTCGGACTACAGCTACTGAGTGAGACCGCTGGTGTGGCCGGTGCCTTCTCGGGTGCCGGCCCGCCGTGGCTGACCGCATTCCCGCGGTCTCAAGTTTGTTTTAAGTCGCGCGTAAGAAGTTCGTTTTCCATTGCGACACGCATGGCCTGCTCCTAGCGTTTCAACGAATTCCCGGACCGATTCCGTCCCTCGTCGGAGGTGTTGAAGAAATGATCGCCAACCGCTCTTACCGCCGGTCTCCCCGCTGGCTGGTAGGCGCTCTGGCCACGGCCCTGGCGTTCATGCTGGCCCCCGCGGGCACCGCGACGGCCGCCGAGCCCGGCGTGCCGGTGCCGCCGGGCCTGACGGCGCAAGGCAAGGGGGCGCTGTCCCTGGCCGACCGGGACTTCGTCATCAAGGTCCGGCTCGCCGGGCTCTGGGAGATTCCGGCCGGCAACATGGCCATGGAAAAGTCCAAGGACGCGCGGGTCCAGGAGATCGGCAAGTCGATCGCGGCGCAGCACGTGGTGCTCGACCGGCTTGACGTCGCGGTCGCCAAGAAGTTCGGGATCGCTCTGCCGAACCTGCCCAACAACGATCAGCAGGGCTGGCTCAACGAGATGGAGACCGCTCCGTCGTCGGAGCAGTTCGACCAGATCTACATCGACCGGCTCCGGGCGGCACACGGCAAGATCTTCCCGGCGATCGCGACGATCCGTGCCAGCACCCGCAACGACGAGATCCGCAAACTGGCGCAGGAAGCCAACCAGTTCGTGATGACCCACATGTCGCTGCTGGAAAGCAGCGGCATCGTCGACTACGGCGCGCTGCCGACGGCTCCCGCGCCGGCCGGTGCCGGTGGACCGGCCGTCGACACCGCGATGGTCGCGGCCGCGAGCAACTCGGGTGCCATGCCCGGGGTCAGCACTCCCGTCATCCTCATCGTCCTCGCCGGAGCACTCATCGCCGGTGTGGTCACCACCATGCGCATCTTCCGGACACGGTAACCCCGTTCCCGGGATCGACCTGGCCAAGACGACCAGGCCGTCAGGCAACACCCCCGGCGGATCCACCGCCCGCCATGTGTGTGGACAGAGAAAGGTGTCAGCAATGCGAAGGTCGCAGTACCGGCGCGAATCCAAGAATTCCAAGTGGTTCACCGGTCGGCGCCGGATCATCGCCGCGGTAGCCACCCTGGTTGCCTTCGGCGGCATCGTCACCGTCACGCAGGTGTCCGACGCGAGCACGAAGTCGCGGCAGACCCAGCGAGCTCTGACCGCATGCAACAACCTCCAGGCGCCGAAGCAGTCGCAGCTCTCCACGCAGACGCGGAAGGGCTCGTACACCACCAACAACGGCAAGGTCACCCAGCACGCGGATGACGGCGGCGGCAGCGTGCCGACCACCGAGCAGATGCGCGCCCGGTGTCGCCAGTGGGTGTCGCAGAACACCAACACGAACAACAACACCAACGCTGGCGGCAACAACAACCAGCAGAACAACAACGGCCAGCAGCAGAACGGCGGCCAGCAGAACGGCGGCCAGCAGAACAACAACGGCCAGAACAACCAGAACGGTCAGAACAACCAGAACGGCCAGAACAACAACGGCGGCCAGAACAACAACGGCGGCCAGAACAACAACGGCGGCCAGAACAACAACGGCGGCCAGAACAACAACGGCGGCCAGCAGAACGGCGGCAACAACAACGGGGGCAACAACAACGGGAACAACAACCCGCCCCCCGGTGCCGGTCTGGGCATCCTGACCAACAGCTGCAACACCAGCCGGCTGCAGCCGCACGACGGCTTCCAGAACGGCAACCGCTGTGTCTCCACCGAGTTCGGTGAGGTCGGCGCCGCCGGGAACAACCCGTCGCTGCTGATCACCGAGGCGCCGCAGCAGGTCCAGCGGGGCCAGGCGTTCACCCTCAAGGTGAGCACCCGCAACCTGATCCGCGACCGGTTCCTCGCGGCCGGCCAGGGTGGGTACTACGTGGAGTCCTCGGTGCTGCAGAACGGCATCGTCCGCGGCCACTTCCACACCGCCTGCCGGATGCTGAACAACACCAACGCGGCACCGAACCCGGAGCCGGTCCCGGCGTTCTTCGTCGCCACCGAGGACAAGCAAGGCGGTCGCCAGCCGGACGTCGTCACCATCCAGGTGCCGGGCCTGCCCGACAACGGCCTCGCCCAGTGCGCCTCGTGGGCCGGTGACGGTTCGCACCGCATCCCGATGATGGAGCGCGCCAACCAGACCCCGGCCTTCGACGCGGTCCGCATCCAGGTCGGCGGTGGCAACAACAACAACGGCCAGAACAACCAGAACGGCCAGAACAACAACCAGCAGAACAACAATGGCGGCCGCAACAACAACCGCCGGTAACGACGACAACATGTAGGTACGAAGCCCTGCCTCATCCGGAAACCGAACCCCACCAGGTCGCGCTGACTCTCCTGCGTGCCCACGGGGGACCCCCCATCGGTGACCGGGAAGCCACCCACCCCCCTGAGGGCGGCATGGGGCAGCAAGCTTCAGTACCGGGTGACACGGACCTAGCCGGCTCCGTTCACCGCACCGATGGCCCTGACCGGGAGCGCGGTCAGGGCCATCGGCATGCCCGGGGATATTCTTCGGGGGCTCCATCGATCCACAGTCCATCGATCCACAGTTGGGAGTTGGCATGCGCCTCTGCCTGGTGACGGTCCCCGTTTCGTTGCGAGAGCACACCGCGCGCTGACCGGCCAGTAGCCGCCGGGCGTCCCGGCGGCGCGTGCTCCTCGCCGCGGAGCGGTCCTTGAGACGACCGTTTCCCTTCCTTGGCTCGAGGAGCTCTTTTGCGGGCCCATGTCTCCGCGCGGCTCGGCGCGGACTTCACCAAACTGTGGACCGCCTCGGCGGTGTCGAACATCGGTGACGGAGTCACCATGGCCGCCGAACCATTGCTGGTCGCGTCGGTCTCCCACCATCCCGCCCTCATCGCCGGCGCCGTTTTCGTCCAGCAACTGCCGTGGCTCCTGTTCGCCCTGATCAGCGGCGCCTACGTCGACCGCGTCGACCGGCGCCGGCTCATCATCGCCGTGAACCTGGTGCGGGCGCTCGCGCTGACCGCCTTGACCGTGACCGTCGCCACCGACACGGTCACGGTCGCCGCCATCTACGCCGTGCTCTTCCTCCTCGGCAGCGGCGAAACCTTGGCCGACACCGCGATGGGAGCCCTCCTGCCGTCCGTCGTCGCGCCGGATCGGCTGCCCAGTGCCAATGCGCGCCTGTACGCCACCTTCACCGTCGGCAACCAATTCGTCGCCAAGCCGTTGGGCGCCTGGCTGTTCGTCGTCTCGGCGGCCGTACCGTTCGGCCTCGACGCCTCGTCCTGGCGGTGACGACGACGCCGTGGGTGGCGGCAGTCGTCCTGGTCGTCTTCAGCGTGCGCGTCTCGGTGTGGGGTATCACCGTGGCATCCGTGCGGCAGCGGGCGGTTCCTGATCAGCTCCGCGGCCGGGTCGGCAGCGTCTATGCGTTGCTGGACCTGGGCGGTGCTGCGCTGGGCTCGCTCCTCGGCGGGCTCCTGGCCGCCGTCTGGGAGATCACGACTCCATTCTGGATCGCCGCCCTGGTCCTGACGGTGATCATGGTGTTCGCCTGGCGACCACTCCGCGAAGCCAAGGCCTAGAACCGCCCAGTGGAAGACGAGCCCGGTCGAGATCCGGCCAAGGGCCAGAGTCCCATCACGCCGGGATACGCCCCTGTTCAATATGTATCGAATAATTTAAACACCTGGATACATTGTTACGGGCTCCCGGCCCGCCGTACCCCCAACGGCACAGACAGGACGACCACATGCGCATCCTCGCCCGCACCCTGCTCACGGTCACCGCCACCGTCGCCGGCCTGCTCACCCCGGCCGTCGCGATCGCCGCGCCCGCCCCTCCGCCCGGCGCTGACCGCGTCGTGGGCGGCCGTCCCGCCACCCAGAACTACCCGTTCATGGTGTACGTCTCCGGCTGCACCGGCTCCCTCATCAAGGCCAACTGGGCTGTCACCGCCAAGCACTGCCCCACGCCCAGCTCGGTCCGCGTCGGCAGCGTCGACCGCACCAGCGGCGGCACCGTCGTCTCCGTCCGTCGTGGCGTCAACCACCCGCGCAGTGACATCAAACTGCTCGAACTCGCCACCTCCGTCAGCTACGCCCCGGCACCCATCCCCACCTCGTCCGGAGCGACCGGCACCGCCACCCGGATCATCGGCTGGGGGCAGACCTGTCCCAGCCCCGGCTGCGGCTCCGCACCGCGTATCGCCAATGAGCTCGACACCTCGATCCTGGCCGACAGCCGCTGCTCCGGCATCGACGCCGCCTACGAGATCTGCACCAACAACACCAACGGCAACGCCGGCGCCTGCTACGGCGACTCCGGCGGCCCGCAGGTTCGCACCATCAACGGCCGCTGGTCACTGATCGGCGTCACCAGCCGCGCCGGAAACAACAACCCCGTGTGCGCCACCGGACCGTCCATCTACGGCGACCTCCCCGCCATCCGCTCCTGGGTCAGCCAGCAGGTAGGCGGTGGCCTTCCCTCCTGACCGCCCGGCACCACAGCGGCCGGCGCTCCTGGGGCGCGCCGGCCGCTGCCGTATGTGGGCATGTCAGCGCTATCGTGTGCGGTCAGAGTGACGTGAAGCGGAGTTCGATCTGCTGGTTCAGTGGGCGGTGTTGGTGGCCCACCTGGGGGCCCACACCGGTGCGTAGATCACCATGTTGCCGTCGGACTGCACGTGGAGGTTCCATCCGCTGTGACAGCAGGTGTTGGAAGCGCGCAGTGCTCTCCCGCTCGCGCTGTAGACGACCAGATTTCCATCCGGCTGGAAATAGGCGTAGGCGCCCCAGTTGCCGTTGGTGTTCGAGGCCCAGCGGGCGCGACCGTTCTCGTCGTAGAGCACTGGGTTGCCGTCAGACTGCATGACTAGCAGGGCCTTGCCCCACTGAACGTACTGCTGCAGGCTGCCGTTGATGTCGCCGAACAGGAATGTGTTGCCGACGAGCCGCCAGGTGTTGACGCCGACAACGGGAGCCTCTGACGGCAGCGGGACTCCGTCCGGGACGGAAACCCAATAGTCGCGAGGATAGAGAGCTGCCATGGACGCCGACCCCTCCGCGTGGTCGGCGGCAGGCTGCCTGTTCGACGCTGACGCCTCGGTCGCGACGCGGGCCTTCAGGCGCATGATCTCTGCGTGACTGAGGGCCGGCGAGCTGTCCTCTTTCGCCGCGTTGTTGTTTCCCCCGTCGGCTGTCGGCCTGGCAACCGGGAAGGATGAGGGCGCCCCGGACGGCATCGGAGTCGGTGGAATCGAGGTGGAGGAAGGTGCCGGGGTTTCGGCACGGGGCGCTGCCTGTGCCGCTGGGCCCGTCAGTGTCGTCAGCACCGCGACGAGGGCTACGACTGTCAGGCTTGGTTTGAGTAATCGCATAGATCGATCTTGTTCAATTGAACGGGTGGCGTCAACCGCTCGTCGCTGGAAGATCGGCGACAGTGTGCCGGGCGGACGAGCGGCGCGGGCGGGTGTAAAGATTTACGCTTATGTGCGTTTCCGTTGACCCTCCACAGTGCGCGAGGCACGATCAGTGCATGGGACCGTGGAGCTCACCGGATCGGGCCAGCACCGCACCGCCGCCGAAACGACGGATCACCAGCTCACTGATTCTGGGTGCGGCAGTGGTCGCCGCTGTCGTGGCAGCCTCCGCGTCGGCTCAAGCGCATCGAAACCCTGACCCCTCGAATAGCGGCGCGTCGGCGGGTCCGGTCGTCGGCTCGTTTCCGCTGGCCACTCCGACGGTGCCCGGTGCTCCCGCTACTGGACATGCTGCACCAGCTGCCGACCCCTCGGCCCAGCTGGACCCAGCGTCGATCGCACGTCTGAAGGAGCGCACCGCAGCCCAACTCATGCGAGGTCCGGGCAACTAAGCCAAGGGAAGCGGGCCGAACGGCCGGGTGTGGGCTCGTGACCTGGGAGAAGGCGGCTGACGGTCGTATAGTGGCGCGGTGACGACGGTGACGCGCCGGCTGCGGCTGCCGGACGGGTATCACTTCAGTCGTACCCTGCGGTCGTTGCTTGCTGTGCGGCAGGACCCGTGCGGGCGGATCGCTGACGGGGTGTTGTGGCTGTCTGCGCGTACCCCGGAAGGTCCGGCGTCCTTGCACCTGGAAAGGGTGGGGGCGGAGCTGACCGCGACCGGGCACGGAGCCGGCGCGGACTGGATCGTGGAGCGGGCTGACGCTTTCGCGGGGTTGCGAGATGACGTCACCGCGTTTCCCGAGCTGGCTGCGCAGCATCCGCTGGTCGCGCGGCTGGCGAAAACCTTCGCGGGGGTCCGGTTCCCCGCCACTGGCCTGCTGTTTCATCGCCTGATCCGGGCGGTGCTCGAGCAGAAGGTGACCGGTATCGAAGCGCATCGGGCTTATCGAGCGCTCGTCAAGCATTTCGGGGAGCCGGCGCCGGGCCCGGCCGAGTTGCTGTTGCCGCCGGACCCGGAAGCGGTGGCGGCGACGGCGTACTGGGTCTTTCATCCGTTCGGGGTGGAGCAGCGCCGTGCGCAGGCACTGCTGCGCTGTGCGCTGGTAGCCGCCCGACTGGAACAGTGCGTGGACAGCGCCGAGGCCACTCGACGACTCACCGCGATTCCCGGGATCGGGCCGTGGACTGCGGCCGAGGTGGTGCGGACCGCGTACGGCGACGCGGATGCGGTCAGCGTCGGCGACTTCCACATCCCGAACACGGTGGCGTGGGCGTTGGCCGGGGAGACGCGCGGTACGGACGCCCGGATGCTGGAGTTGCTGGCGCCGTACGCCGGTCAGCGAGGTCGGGTCTGCGAGCTGTTCGCCCTGGGTGGCATCGTGGCGCCGAAGTTCGGTCCGCGGATGCCGATTCGGAGCTTTGCCCGGTTCTGAGCGCCGCGGTTCTGTTCGCGACGGGAACTGTCAGACTGCACGGGTGGCTTTCACTCTGACGATCGATTGTGGCGGCGGAGGCATCAAGGGGTCGGTGCTTGATGAGGCCGGCACGATGCGGGCGCAGCCGTTGCGGGTGCCCACGCCGTACCCGCTGCCGCCGGATCTGTTTGTGAAGACTCTGGTGGAGTTGGGCGAGCAGTTGCCAAGCGCCGACCGGGTCACCGTGGGCATGCCGGGGATGCTGCGGCACGGGGTTGTGGTGGCGACGCCGCACTATGTGACGCGGAGTGGGCCGCGGACCAAGGTGGATCCGGAGCTGGTCGACGCCTGGCACGGCTATGACGCGCGGACCGCCCTGGCCGAGGCGTTCGGGCTGCCGACGCTGGTGCTCAACGACGCTGAGGTGCACGGCGCCGGCGTGGTGGCGGGGACCGGATGCGAGCTGATCCTGACCTTGGGCACCGGGTTGGGGTGCGCGCTGTTCGACGGTGGGTCGCTCGCGCCGCATCTGGAAATGTCGCAGGCGCCGGTGCGGTGGGGGATGAGTTACGACACGTACATCGGGGAGCACGAGCGGCGGCGGCTGGGGGATGCGCTGTGGTCGCGGCGGGTCCGCAACGTGGTGGAGGGGCTGCGGCCGGTCTTCCTGTGGGATCGCCTCTATCTGGGCGGCGGCAACTCTCGCCTGATCACCGCGGCGCAGCTGGCCCGGATGGGCGACGACGTGGTGGTCGTGCCGAACACCGCCGGCATTGTGGGTGGCGTCCGGGCTTGGACGCTGCAGGCGCGTTAGGCCGCGGCGGCGATGCTCGCCTGGGGCGCACGCAGCCAGTTGAGGGCTTCGGTGGCGTCCAGGGGTGACGAGAAGAAGTAGCCCTGGCCCAGGGGGCAGCCGAGCTGGGCCAGGATCTCGCGGTGGGTGGCGTCTTCGATGCCTTCGGCGACCACGGTCAGGTTGAGGGTGTGCGCGAGGCTGACGATGCCGCGGACCAGGCCGAACTGCTGGTCGTCGTTGACCATGTCGTCGATGAACATCTTGTCGATCTTCAGGACGTCGATCGGCCGCTGACGCAGGTAGCCCAGCGATGAGTAGCCGGTGCCGAAGTCGTCGATGGCGATGCGGACGCCCAGGTCGCGCAGGATCGCCAGGTCGGACCAGATCTGCTCGTCGTCGCCCATGAGCAGGGTCTCGGTGATCTCCAGCATGAGGGCCTGCGGGGGTACGCCCGCAAAGTCCAGCGACGCGCGTACCTGGTCGACGAACCCGGCCTCGCGGAACTGGCGGACCGACACGTTGACGCTGACGTACGGCTGGCGGGTGCGGGGCAGGATGCGGCGCCACTGGGCCACCGTGTGCAGGGCCTGGTCGAGGACCCAGCGGCCCATCGGCACGATCAGGCCGCTCTCCTCGGCGACCTCGATGAACTGGTCGGGCGGGATGACGCCGCGCTCGGGGTGGTGCCAGCGGACCAGTGCCTCGAAGCCGACCGCCTCGTCCGAGGCCAGGTCCACGATCGGCTGGTACTGCAGCAGGAAGTTGCCTTCGGCGACGGCGTGGTCCAGCGCCGAGCGGAGTTCGAGGCGTTCGACCATCGCGCCGTGCAGGTGGCTCTGGTAGCGGCGCCACTGGTTCTTACCGGCGCCCTTCGCGACGTAGAGCGCGAGGTCTGCCTGGCGCAGCAGTTCGTCGGCGTTGTCCGCCTCTGGGGTGGTGGTGATGCCGATGCTGGCGACGGCCTGCATGGGCTCGCCGTCGATGATGATGGGGTGGGCGAGCGCGGCCAGGATGCGGGCGGCGGTCTCTTCGACCGCACCGGGGTCCTGCACGTTCTCGACGAGGGCGGCGAATTCGTCGCCGCCGAGCCGGGCTGCGGTGTCGTCGACGCGGAGGGCGCCGGCGATGCGCTCGGCTACCGCGACGAGCAGCTGGTCGCCGACGGCGTGTCCCAGCGTGTCGTTGACGATCTTGAAGTCGTCGAGGTCGATGAAGAGGACCCCGACCACCGAGCCGTCCCGGGCGCCGCGGGCCAGCGCGTGCTGCAGCCGGTCGGCGAACAGCACCCGGTTCGCCAGGCCGGTCAGCGCGTCGTGGAACGCCTGGTGGGTCAGCTCGCGTTCGAGCTGCCGCCGCTCGGTCACGTCGCGCAGCGTCACGACGAGGCCGGCAACGGTCTGGTCGGCGCGCAGATCCCGGCAGTGCATTTCGAGCATGACCTCGGTACGCCGCCGTCCCACCGCGCGGAAGTCGATGCCCGTCGGCATGGTCATTCCGCGGCGTACCCCGGCCAGCACCCCGGACAGGCGGGGGCGGTCGCCCGGGTGGATGACGTCGGGCAGCATGACGCCGACCGGGTCGGCGCCGAGGACGTGACCGGCGGACGGGCTCGCGTACCGGACGCGGTCCTCCTCGTCGACGATCAGGATGACGTCCGAGGTGTTCAGCACGAGCGTCCGGAAATAGGCTTCGCTGTTGCGCCGGACGACTTCCTCGGACAGCGCGATCCGTTCGAGCGCAAGCGCGACCTGGGTGGCGAGCACTTCGAGCGCGCGTTGCAGACCGAGCAGCGCGTTCGCGGGGGCGCCGACGTGCAGCACACCCACCAGCGGGTCGCCGGTCGGGCGGTCGGCGAGCACCAGGGGACAGCGCAGCACCATGGGGAACTGGGTCATCCGGACGGCGACCGCCCAGTCGACGTCGCGGGTGGCGACCAGCCGCGCGGAAGTGCCCGCCGCACGGTCCTGGGCGGACTGGGCCGCGGTTTCCGCGGAGACCGGCTGGTCTGGCTCGGAGAACGCCATCGCCAGCACCACGCGGTGCATCGTGTCGGCCGGCAGGAGCTGGGCGACGGCCTTGCGCACCGCTTCCGCGACCCCGTCCGCATCTGCGGCCGAGACCAGCGCCTCGGAGGCTTCGCGCAGTCCTCGCTCGCGGGCGAGCGCCAGCCGGTGGCTGGACATGATCCCGGCCATCCGGGCGAGCACCAGCAGGAACGTGCACGCACTCAGTCCGGCGATCACGGTGAGGTCGGGCACCCGGCCGTCGACGCCGACCTGGAAGATCAGGACGGCGGGCGCGACCAGCGAGGCCAGGGCCAGCAGGGCGAGCCGGGTCCGGCTGAGTTCGGCCGGTTGCCGCACTACGTCGCGGGTCAGCTCGGTCATGGAGGGCAGCAGGGCGGCGGCGCCGATGCCCGCGTACAGCGGGATCCGACCGAACACGGCCAGGTAGGCGAGGTCCTGGTTCAGCGCCGCGAGGTCGGTGACCACGTCGACGGCCAGCATCGTCACGACGCCCGCGGTGAGGCAGAGGACGGCGGGCAGTCGGCGGCGGACGCTGATGAGCAGGCGGGCCAGCATGCCGAGGCAGAGCAGGCCGCCGACCGGGAAGGCGACGAGGACAACGCGGTCGGCGAGGGCCAGGTCCGCGTCGCGTACCCGCGGGCCGATGACGAAGGTCCAGGCCAACAGGCCCACGCCGCAGGTGAGCGTGAGAGCGTCGAGCAGCCCACCACGGTCGCGCCGCCCCTTGGTGCTGTGCCGCACGAAGAGGAACAACGCCACGGCGAGCACCGGATAGAAGCCCAGGAGAACGATGGTGCCGCCAGTACGCAGCCAGGGTGCATCCGTTCCCAGCGCGTAGGCCGCTGAACCGACCGAGGACAGGACGACCGCTATCGCCAGCAGGTGCCACCCGGTGCGTTCGGCCGGGCGGTGCCAGCGCAGCCCGATGAGCACGGCTGCCACGGCGAGGGCGCCGGCGAGCAAGCGTACGGGCGTCCGGAACGCCGGCTCGAGCGAAAAGAGGACGCCGAGACCTGCCATCACCGCACCGAAGAGGGCGGCAGCCCACCGTGCCGGCATGCTCGTTCCCTCCTCATCTCGCGTCCATGGGGCACTCTGGGACCCTGATCGGTTACGCGCTGGGGCAGCTGAGCAGAATCGCGGGGTGGTCACTTCTGCCGATTTCGTCCGCGCGCATACGCGGCTCGCTCCCGTACCGTTGCTGCCTGAGCTGATGTTGCACCAGGCTGAGGACCCGATCGCGCTGTGGGAGCGCACCGAGGTGGGTGGCGCGGAGCAGCCGCCGCCGTTCTGGGCTTTCGCGTGGGCGGGTGGGCAGGCGCTGGCCCGGCACGTGCTCGACGAGCCGGATCTGGTGGCGGGGCGCGCGGTGCTGGACCTGGCTGCCGGTTCGGGGGTGACCGCGGTCGCCGCGGCAAAGGCCGGTGGGCGGCCGGTGACCGCCAACGACATCGACCCGCTGTCGCTGGCCGCGGCCTTGGTTAATGCGGAGGCCAACCGGGTGCGGGTCGAGGCCGTCGAGGGAGATCTCCTGAGCGGCGGGTACGAGCCATCGGGCGTGGTGCTCGCCGGCGACGTCTTCTACAGCCGGGAGATGGCCGGTCGGGTGCTGCCGTTCCTGCGCGCCGCGGCCGGGCGGGGTGTCCTGGTGCTGGTGGGGGATCCGGGACGGGCGTATCTGCCGGCTGAGGGTCTGGTGCGTCGAGCCGAGTACGACGTGCCGGTGCATGAGGGTCTGGAGGGCGTGCCGATGCGCCGGACGACGGTGTGGCAGGTACTCGGCAGCGCCCGGTGACCCAGATTGTTGAACAATTCTTGCAGGATCGTTGAACGATACCTAGGGTGACGGTATGGACCTCAACAGTGACCTGGGTGAGGGCTTCGGCGCCTGGACACTCGGCGACGATGCGGCGCTGCTGGAACTCGTCAGCAGCGCCAACCTGGCCTGTGGCTTCCACGCCGGTGACCCGCGGACCCTGCTCGCCACCTGCGAGCAGGCGGTAACCCGTGGCGTGGTCATCGGTGCTCAGGTGGGCTATCGCGACCTGGCCGGCTTCGGCCGCCGGTTCATCGACTACGAGTCCGCGGATCTGGTCGCCGACGTGATCTATCAACTCGGTGCGCTCGATGGCCTCGCCCGCGCCGCGGGAGACCGGATCCTCTACGTCAAGCCGCACGGTGCGCTCTACCACGCCGTCGTCCACCACGAGCGGCAGGCGGCCGCGGTGGTCGACGCGGTTCGCCGCTACGACCCGGATCTGCCGCTGCTCGGTCTGCCCGGCTCAGCCCTGCTCAGGCTCGCCGAGGATGCCGGGCTGCGGACAGTGCGCGAGGCCTTCGCCGATCGGGGCTACCAGCCCGACGGCACGTTGGTGCCGCGGAGCTCGGCGGGAGCCCTGCTGCACGACCCGGCCGAGATCGCCGAACGGATGGTCCGACTGGTCACCGACCGCACCCTGGTCGCCAGCGACGGATCCCTGCTCAAGATCGAAGCCGACTCGATCTGCGTGCACGGCGACTCGCCCGGAGCGGTCGCCATCGCCCGCGCGGTGCACGATGCCCTCACTGCGGCGGGCGTGGCCGTCACGGCGTTCGCCGGCGGATCGGAATGACCCGGTTCCTGCGCTGTGGGCGGGAGGCCGTGCTCGCGGAGGTCGACGATCTCGACGCGGCCCTCGCGCTGTACGCCGCCCTGCGTACCGCCCGGCTGCCCGGCGTGGTCGACCTCGTCCCGGCCGCGCGTACGGTGCTGATCCGGCTGGACCCGGCGGTCACCTGCCCGGCGGCGGTCCGGGCGGCGACCGCCGCCCTCCGCCCCAGCGATGCGGTGCCGGCCGAGGCCGGTCGGGTGCGGATCCCGGTGGTCTACGACGGTCCCGATCTGGGCGAGGTCGCCACCCGACTCGGGGTCAGCACCGACGAGGTGGTCGCCCGGCACACCGGTGCGCGGTGGACGGTCGCGTTCGGCGGTTTCGCCCCGGGCTTCGGCTATCTCACCGGCGACGACCCGTCGCTGGACGTGCCCCGGCGTGCGTCGCCGCGGACCCGCATTCCGGCCGGCTCGGTCGCCCTGGCGGGCCGCTTTTCCGGCGTCTACCCGAACGACAGCCCGGGTGGCTGGCAGCTCATCGGCCGCACCACCGAGCGGATGTGGGACCTCGCGCGGCCGGAGCCCGCGCTGCTCCTCCCTGGCGTCCGGGTGACCTTTACGGCGGTGCCCGAGTGAACCTGACCATCCTGCGCCCCGGCCCGCTGACCGTCATCAAGGACGCCGGTCGCCCGGGGCACGCGCACCAGGGCGTCGCACCCTCCGGGGCGGTGGACCGACAGGCGTACGCCCGCGCCAACGCCCTGGTCGGCAACCCGCCGGGAGCCGCGGTCCTGGAATGCACCCTCGGTGGCTTGCAGTTCTGCCTCGACGAGCCCGCAGTGCTGGCGCTGACCGGGACCGACGCGGTGTTGCTGGTGGACGGTGTCAGCATCGGCGCCGGGGAAGTGGCGCGGGTGCTCGCTGGAGTGACCGTTGCGGTGTCCGTGCCGAAGCGCGGACTGCGCAGCTACCTGGCCGTCCGCGGCGGCATCGACGTGGCACCGGTGCTGGGGTCACGGTCGACCGACCTGCTGGCGGGTCTGGGCCCGCCGCGTCCGGTGGCGGGGGACATCCTTCCGATCGGCGCATCGCCGGCCGGTGCCGTGTTGCCGACCGACCTCGAGGTGGATCTGGGCCCGCGGGACGACTGGTTCACGGCCGCGGCGGTCAAAACCTTCCTCAGTGCCACCTACACCGTCACACCGGCCGGCAATGCGATCGGGCTGCGGCTCGACGGTCCCGCGCTGGCCCGGTCGCGAACCGCCGAGCTGCCCAGCGAGGGCGTCGTCCGCGGGGCGGTTCAGGTGCCCCCGGACGGGCAGCCCATCGTCTTCCAGGCCGACCATCCGGTGACCGGCGGCTACCCGGTGCTCGCGGTGCTCACCCCGGCAGCGGCGGACCGCGCGGCCCAGCTTCGCCCCGGGGCGACGGTCCGGTTCACGCTGGCCCCGTGGGCTGATTGACTCAAGGACGTGCCGACCGTGCAGAGAGCCGGGTCCGCGGCCCGGGCAGTGGCCCAGCTGCGCCAGTTGATGATCGACGGTGAGCTGGCGCCCGGCACCCGACTCGCCGAGTCGTCGCTGACCGGGCCGCTCGGCGTCTCCCGCAACACCCTGCGCGAGGCGTTCTCCACACTCATCGAGGAAGGCCTGCTGGTCCGGCACCCAAACCGGGGGGTGTTCGTGGCCTCGCTCAGCCCTGCGCAGATCGCCGACATCTACCGCGTACGCGTGCTGCTGGAATGCTCCGCGCTGGAGCAGGCGCCGACCGACCCACCGCAGGCCGCCGGGATGCGGGCGGCGATCGACGAAGCGGCCCGGGCCGCGGCGGCGGGCGACTGGTGGGCCGTGGGCACAGCCAACATGCATTTCCACGAGCAGATCGTCGCGCTGGCCGGTAGTCCCCGCCTTACCGCGTGGATGGCGCAGCTCACCGCGGAACTGCGCCTGTCCTTCGCCGCCGCGCCGGACCTGGCGGCCCTGCACCGCCCGTTCGTCGCGATGAACGCCGACATCACCGCGATGTACGAGGCCGGCGAAGCGATCCGCGCCGCGCAGCTGCTCCGCGAGTATCTGCTGACCTCGGAACGCATCGTCCTCGGCAACCTTGCGAGCGTTCACTAGGCTCGGCACACATGATTTCCCGTCGATCCCTTCTGCGTGGTGCCACCGGCCTCGCGGTCGCCGCGCCCCTGTCCCTCGCGGCGTCCCGCTCAGCCTCCGCTGCCCCCGGCACTGCCGGCGCGAGCGTGCCGGAGACGCTGTCGGCGAGTCGTGGTGCCGTCCCCTCCGGCGTTGCGATCGCTCCTGAGCTCCCGCTCACCCACCTGTCCGTCGACGGCGCCGCCTCCGTGCGGCTCCGCACCGAGAACGGCTGGCAGCCGTGGCGCACGCCGTCCGTGTGCCCGGGCGGCCCCGATGGCCGGGTCGTGCAGCCCAACATGCTGATCCAGGCCGATGGGGTGCTGGACTACGAGGTGCGCGGCGAGGGCGTCTCGGTGGTCGAGATCAACACCGTGGACGGTCCGAAACGTACGGTCGCCGCCGCGCAGACCCGCCTGCCGATGAACGTCCCCCGGCAGATGTGCCCGCAGTACCTGAGCCGCGCGGCGTGGGGTGCCGACGAGTCGTACCGGTTCAACCCGGACGGCACCCCGAAGCTGGACCTGAAGTACTTCAAGGTGCAGACGCTGACCGTGCACCACAGCGGCGAGGACGTGCCGGTGGCCGACCCGATCGCGCACATCCGGGGCATCTACTACAACCAGGCCATCACGCAGGACTTCGGCGACATCGGCTACCAGCTGCTGATCGACGCCGACGGCCGGGTGTACGAGGGCGCGTATTCCGACCCGGACGCCGTGCCGGTCTTCGGTCCGACGCCGGGCCCGGACGGCCTGCCGCTGGCGGTCAACGGCGCGCACGTCGGTGGCTTCAACGGCGGCAACGTCGGGATCTGCCTGCTCGGCAACTACATGCAGGCCCCGCCGAGCGCTGCCGCCCTGCGCTCGCTCAAGGTGGTGCTCGCCCGGTTCGCCGCCACCGCCAAGCTCGACCCGCTGGCGACCACGGAGTACGTCAACCCGATCTCCGGGAAGAAGGCGACCCTCAACACCATCACCACGCACCAGGACTGGAACCGCGCCAACCCGGACGCCGGCGCCACCCTGTGCCCGGGTGACAAGCTTTACGAGCTGCTGCCCGGCATCCGCCAGGATGTTGCCGCGCTGGCGAAGAAGCTGCCGCCGATCACCGTGCCGGCCGGCAAGTAGGACGCGAGCGACCGCCCGGTTGGTGCTTCGCTGGCCGGGCGATCTGCTCAGGATCGGCGCGACCACGCCGATGAAACTCTCCGTGACTTTTCGACGCCTCGGTGTGATTGCCGGCCTGGTTGCCCTGCTGCTGTCCACTGCCGTACCGGCCCAGGCAGCCACCTCTGGCTGGTGGAAGCCCAAGGCGTCGGCTGCGTTGCGCTGGCAGATCCAGTTCAGTGGCAAGATCGACCTCACCGTCCCCGCGACCGTCTACGACCTCGACGGCGACGCGACGACCGCCCAGCAGATCACCCAGCTCCACCGGCGCGGCGCTAAGGTCATCTGCTACTTCAGCGCCGGCTCGTACGAAGACTGGCGCGCCGACAAGAACCAGTTCCCGGCCGACGTGCTCGGCAAGGACCTCGACGGCTGGCCCGGCGAGAAGTGGCTCGACGTCCGCCGCTGGGACGTCCTCGGCCCGATCATGAAGGAGCGCATGCGGCTCTGCCGGGACAAGGGCTTCGACGCGGTCGACCCGGACAACGTCGACGGGTACGCGAACGACAACGGCGTCGGCCTCACCGCCGCCGACCAGCTCACCTACAACCGGCGGATCGCCAAGGTCGCCCACAGCCTCGGTCTTGCCGTCGGCCTCAAGAACGACCTGGACCAGGTGCCGCAGCTCGTCAGCTCCTTCGACTTCGCGGTCAACGAGCAGTGCGCGTACTTCAAGGAGTGCCACCTGCTCACGCCGTTCGTCAAGGCGGGCAAGCCGGTCTTCGAGATCGAGTACGAGGTGGCCGTGCAGACGTTCTGCGCACCGGCCCGCAAACTGGGCTTCGCCGCGATTCGCAAGAAGCGCAGCCTCAGCGAATGGCGCCAGACCTGCCCCTGACCCGCACAGCACGACGGCCCTCCCGGGGGAGGGCCGTCACATGCGCTCAGCCAGGCCTGGGGATCTCAGCCGCTCGGACCCGGATGGCTTCCTGACACCAGCATCGCCCGCCAGGCTCAAGCCCTCCGCAAGACCGGCTCTGCGGGTCGTCAGGGTTGTTGGCTCTGCGCCCATTCGGCGACCCGGCGGGCGCTTTCCTCTTCGGACAGATCCTCGACCCGGGTCATGACGGACCAGCGGACGCCGAACGGGTCGCGGATGCTGGCGAACCGGTCGCCGGACACGAAGGTGGTCGGCGCTTCGCGAACCGTCGCGCCCGCCGCCACCGCACGCTCGACCACCGCGTCGACGTCCGGGCAGTACAGGCCGATGGAATAGCAGTCCTCGTCGCCTTCCGGAGCTGCGATCAGCCCGTAGCCGGGCATCGGCTCGCCGAGCTGGAGCTGGCCGGCGCCAAAGTCGAGCACCGCGTGTGCCACGACGCCGCCCATCTCGGTCACGTCGACCTGCCGCGCCCCGAAGTTCTTGACGTAGAACTCGATCGCGTCGCGGGCGTTCGCGATAGCCAGAAACGGCGTCAGGCTGGTGGCGCCGTGCGGTGTGCCGTTCGTGGTGTACTTGCCGTCAGCTGCGGGAATGCGTTCTGTCATAAGGCACGATGCTAGGTGTGGCGGACGGCGACGGGCTTGAAGATTCGCGACAGGACGCCCCGCGCGGAGTCCTGTATCCCGCGCGGCTACCCACCTTTGCACGGCTGCCCGCCCCGGCCGGCGCCGCCGAGCTGGTGCGCTGGTTCTGGATCCCGCGGTGGCACCTGCAGCCCGGCCGGACCTCCCGCCAACATGTCATTGCCTATCCCGCCAGCAACCTGGTCCTCTACGCGGACTCGGCGGAGGTCACCGGGCCGACCACCCGGGCGTCGTACCGCGACCTCACCGGCACCGGCTGGGCCGTCGGTGCCCTGCTACGACCCGCGGCGGTGCCGCATTTCCTCGCGGATCCGCAGACGCTGCGCGACGCTTCGGTTCTCGTCGAAGCCCCGGGCCTGGTGCGGCAGGTGCGGGCGAGCATGCCGAGCGATCCGCACACCGCGGTCGCGGACGTGGCTGCCTGGATCAGGGCCGCTGTGGGGTCGCCGTCCGAGGAAGCATTACTGGCCAACACCATGACGGATCTGATCGACGCTGACGCCGACATCCGTACGGTCGAGGACGTCGCCGACCGTTTGTCGGTGTCCGTTCGCACGCTGCAACGTCTGGCTGCCCGCTACGTCGGCCTGCCCCCGCTGGCGATGATCCGACGGCGCCGGTTGCAGGAGGCCGCGGCCCGGCTGCGCACCGATCCCGCGGCGACGCTGGCTGATCTCGCCGCCGAACTGGGCTACAGCGACCACGCGCATCTGGCTAACGAGTTCCGGGCGGTCCTCGGCCTGACGCTGAGCACCTATCGCCGCGACGTGTCCTGACTCAGTACGGATTCCCGGACCCGGGCAACCGACCCCTCAGCACCCCGCCCAGCCGGCCCGGCAGCTCCGGATCGCTGGAAAGCGGCGGACTGTCCGTGTGGGCACGCTCGGCCAGGCCCGCGACCAATTCCTTCAGCGTGTGCACGGCGTCGGTCAGCGGCCGCCAGCCCAGCTCGGCCGCGATCCGGTCACAGGACATCAGGGGCGCCTTCAGCCCCAGCCGCACCCAGCCCGCATCCACCGGTTGCAGTCGCAGCCGCCAACTGAGATCGGCGGCACCGCGCAGCAGGAGGCCCGGCACCGGCACCTCCCGGCCGTGGAAGGCACGGGCGGCGACCGTGGGATCCAGCACCGGCCCCGCCGCCACGTTGAAGGCGCCGCGGACGTCTGCGGTCAGCGCGCGGGCGTACGCGTCAGCCAGGTCGTCGGCATGCACCGCCTGCACCCGCAGTGCCGGGTGGGACGGGATGATCGGGATGCGGCCGTACCGCAGCAGGCGAGCCGGCAGCAGCGGGCCGGCGAAGTAGCGGCCGATCTCGGTGCCGACCTCGCGCTGGAAGATCAGCCCCGGCCGCAACCGGACCACGCGCAGCGTCGGATGATCCGACTCGACCCGATCCAGCAGCGTTTCCACGAGTGCCTTGTGCCGGCTGTACGACGAGCCGCGGATGCCGAACCGCGGGTATTCCTCGGTCACATAGGCGTCCTTGGGGCCGGGCGAGTAGACGCCGACCGACGACGCGTAGACCAGGGTGGGGACCCCCGCGCGCAGCACGCCTTCGACGACGGCCCGGCTGCCCGTGACATTGGTGCGGTACAGCAGGCGCTGGTCGTGGCTGGGCTGAATCTGCCAGGCCAGATGCACCACGGCGTCGGCACCGCGGAACAGCTCGGTCAGCCGGCCGGCCGCGTCCGGGGCGCCGATGTCACAGGAGTGCCATTCCACCGCGTCATACGGCGGTTCCGTGGTGGCGGGCAGCCGCCGAACCACCCCGGCGAGGTCCATCCCGGGCTCGTTGCGCAGCCTCCGCAGCAGGGCCGTGCCGGCGTTTCCGCTCGCTCCGACGATCACCACACGCATAAGGACCGGGGTACCCGGTGGCAAGCCGGTTGAATCTGGTGACCTTGGGTACGCATCGGGCATGAATCTCGTCGTCAACTCCGTCGAGCGCACCCTGGACCTCGATCCGCGCACCACCCTGCTGGACGCCTTGCGCGAACATCTCGGCCTGACCGGCGCCAAGAAGGGCTGCGACCACGGCCAGTGCGGCGCCTGCACGGTGCTGCTGGACGGGCGCCGGGTGAACAGTTGCCTGGTGCTGGCGATCAGCCAGCAAGATGCCCGGGTCGTCACGGTCGAGGGTCTCGGCACCCAGGAGGAGCCGCACCCGGTGCAGCGGGCCTTCCTGGAGCAGGACGGCTATCAGTGCGGCTACTGCACGCCGGGCCAGATCTGCTCGGCGGCGGGCATGCTGCACGAGGTCGCCTGCGGCTGGCCCAGCGCGGTGACCGAGGGCGACGAGGTGACGCTCGACGATGCGGAGATCAGGGAACGGATGAGCGGCAACCTGTGCCGCTGCGGCGCGTACGCCACCATCGTCCCGGCCATCGCCGAGGCGGCCGGCCGGTGAAAACCTTCGCCTACACCCCCGCGACCGATGTGGCCTCGGCTCTGGCCGCCTGGACTGACGGCGCCACGTTCCTGGCCGGCGGTACCAACCTCGTGGACTTGATGAAGCTCGGCGTCGCCACCCCGGACCTGCTGGTCGACATCAACCGGTTGCCGCTGCGCGAGGTGACCGCGCTGCCCGGCGGTGGCCTGCGGATCGGCGCCGGCGTGCGCAACAGCGACCTGGCCGCGGACCCGGCGGTGCGCCGCGACTATCCGGTGCTGAGTCAGGCGCTGCTCGCGGGGGCGTCCGGCCAGCTCCGCAACATGGCTACGACCGGCGGAAATCTGGTGCAGCGGACCCGCTGTCGCTACTTCATGGACATGACCAAGCCGTGCAACAAGCATGAGCCGGGCAGCGGCTGCCCGGCCCGCGACGGCGATCACCGCAATCTCGCGATTCTGGGCGCATCGGAGCACTGCGTCGCCACGCATCCGTCGGACATGGCGGTCGCGCTGGTGGCGCTGGATGCGACCGTCCAGATCAGCGGCCCGGACGGCGAGCGCGAGGTGCCGGTCACCGGCTTCCACCGGCTGCCCGGCGACTCTCCGGAACAGGACACGGTGTTGCGGCCCGGCGAGCTGATCACCGCCGTCGACCTGCCACCGCTGCCGATGGCGCGCCTGTCCGCCTACCGCAAGGCCCGGGACCGGGCGTCCTACGCCTTTGCGGTCGGCTCGGTCGCCGCGGCGGTCGCCGTCGAGGACGGTCACGTCAGCGACGTCCGGCTGGCGTTCGGGGCTGTCGCCCACAAACCCTGGCGGGCGTACGCGGCGGAGCAGTCCCTGCGCGGCCGGCCGGCGACCCGGGCCGAGTTCCTCGCCGCCGCTGACGCGGAGTTGGCCGAAGCGGTGCCGCTCCGCGACAACGCGTACAAGATTTCGTTGATCCGCAATCTGGTGTCGGCTGTGCTGACCCGACTGACGGGGGAGTGCACGTGACCACTACGACGCCGCGGGCGGTCGGCAGTCCGCTTGCCCGGATCGAGGGCCCGGCGAAGGTGACCGGTGCCGCCAAGTACGCCGCTGAGTATCCGGTGACCGGCGTCGCGTACGCATGGGTCGTCCAGTCGCCCGTCCCGCGCGGCACGCTGACGTCGGTGGTGGTGGACCCGTTGACCGAGGCCGACGACGTGCTCGCGGTGCTGTGGCACGGCAACGCGCCGAAGCTGGTGCAGCCGGACGATCCGGAGCTGGCGGTGCTGCAGTCGGACCGGATCAGCTACCGCGGGCAGGCGGTGGCACTGGTCGTCGCCCGTACCTTCGAAGCCGCCCGCAGGGCCGCTCAGGTCGTGCGTCTGGAGATCGACGCCGAGCCGCACGATGCGATCCTGCGCGTGGACCACCCGGAGCTCTACACGCCGGAAACGGTGAACCCGGACTTCCCGGCGGTGACCGAGGCCGGCGACGTCGAGGCCGCGTTCGCCGCGGCGCCGGTCACGGTGGACGTCCGTTACAGCACGCCGGCGTTGCACAACAACCCGATGGAGCCGCACGCGACCATCGCCGTGTGGACCGGCGACGATGAGCTGACGCTCTATGACTCCAACCAGCACCCGCCCGGCGTGGCGCAGGCTGTCGGCGGCGTCTTCGGCCTGCCGGCGGAGCAGGTGCACGTCATCAGCGAGCATGTCGGCGGCGGCTTCGGCTCGAAGGGCACCGCCCGGGCCAACGCCGTGCTCGCCGCCATGGGTGCCAAGGTCGCCGGGGTGCCGGTCAAGCTGGCCCTGCCCCGGCAGGCGATGTTCAGCATGGTCGGCTACCGCACGCCCACCCTGCAACGCATCCGGCTCGGCGCCGAGCGCGACGGCACGCTCACGGCGATCGACCATCAGGCCGTCGAGCAGAGTTCCCGGATTTATGAGTACGCCGAGCAGACGACCGTCGCCACCCGACACATGTACGCCGCCCCCAACCGGCGCACCGGCCACCGCCTGGTCCGCCTCGACCTGCCCACCCCGCGCTGGATGCGGGCGCCGGGCGAGGCACCCGGCATGGTCGGCCTGGAATGTGCGATGGACGAGCTGGCCGCCGAGCTGGGCCTGGACCCGATCGAGCTGCGGGTGCGTAACGAGCCGAAGGCTGAGCCGGAGAGCGGCGTGCCGTTCAGCAGCCGGCACTACCTGACCTGCCTGCGCGAAGGTGCTCGCCGGTTCGGTTGGGCCGACCGGGACCACCGGCCGCGTCGCCGCCGCGAAGGCTCCTGGTGGATCGGCACCGGCGTCGCGGGTGCCACCTATCCGGCCATGGCGATGCCGTCGACCGCCCGGGTCCGTCGGGCGCCGGACGGCTCGGTCGAGGTGGCGATCGCCGCCGCCGACCTGGGCACCGGGGCGCGGACCGTCCTGACCCAGATCGCCGCGGACGAGTTGGGCTTACTACCCGAGCAGGTGCGGGTCCGGATCGGCGACAGCACGCTGCCGAAGGCCTCGGTGGCAGGTGGCTCGTCCGGCACCGCCTCGTGGGGCTGGGCGGTGACCGGCGCCTGCCGCGAGCTGCGCAACTCCGGCCGCGACGAGGCCACCTTTGACACCACCGAGCTGGTCAAGCAGCTGGAGGCGGAGGGTAAACACACATACGGCGCACACTTCGCCGAGGTACGCGTGGACGCCGACACCGGCGAGGTCCGCGTCTCGCGCCTCTTCGGCATGTACGCGGCCGGGCGCATCCTCAATCCGCGGACCGCCCGGAGCCAGTTCATCGGCGGCATGACGATGGGCATGGGCATGGCCCTGCACGAGGAGGGCGTGCTCGATCCGGCGATGGGGGAGTGGGTCAACCACGACCTCGGCGAGTATCACGTGCCGGTGCACGCCGACGTGGAGTGGATCGACGCCGAGTGGATCGACGAGCAGGACGACGAGCTCAATCCGATGGGCAGCAAGGGCATCGGGGAGATCGGCATCGTCGGCTCACCCGCCGCGATCATCAACGCGGTATGGCATGCGACCGGGATCAGGGTCCGGGATCTGCCCGTACGCCTGGACAAGCTGTTGCCGCACCTGGGCGACTGATCGTCAGCTCGTTGCGGGCGCTGTCGCTTCGATGGCGGACAGCAGCAGGTTGATGCCGAACGTGAAGTAGCGGTCGAGGTCGGGTTCGGTGGCGTAGGTGCCCGCGAACGCGATCAGCATGGGGAACTGGTCCTCGGGCAGGCGTTCGAGGCCGAGGCGGCGCTGGCGGCGCCACTCGGCCTCCTCGCCCTTCGGCACCTGCGCCGGGCAGCCGGGCTGCCACGCGACCAGGCCCATCGCGCCGTAGAGCAGGTAGGACGCGGCCCAGTAGGACTCTTCAACGGTGAAGCCGGCCTGGGTGAGCAGGGCCAGTGCGTCATTGGTGGCCCGGGAAAAGCTCTCGGCCTGTTCTTTTTCCACCGAGGTCAGCAGGACCGGCAGGCTCGGGTGTGCCCGCATGACGCCGACCAGGGCTTCGATCATCGCGCGGAGCTGCACCTGCCAGGGGTCCGTCGCGGACCGGTCGGACTGGATGCCGGTGAGTGCGTAGTCGACGATGCCGAGCAGCAGCTCGTCCTTGTTCTTGAAATGCCAGTAGAGCGCCATCGGCGTGACGCCGAGGTCCTTGGCGAGTCGCCGGATGGTTACCGCCTCCGGGCCTTCCTCGTCGCCGAGCCGCAGCGCGTGGTGCGCCACGGCCGCCTTGGTGAGTCGTTCCACTGTCACTTGACAACCATACAACGTACAGGTGTCATGTACGACGTACATGTACGGCGTACGTGTACCTCGTACAAGGGAGAAGCGGATGGGGAACAACCGACGGTGGTGGGCGCTCGTCGCAGTGGCGCTCGGCACCTTCATGACGTACCTGGACAACAACGTGGTGAACGTGGCCCTCCCGTCGATCCAACGGGACCTCGGCCTCACCATGAGCGGCCTGGAGTGGATCGCGAGCGCGTACATCCTGGTGTTCGCCGGGCTACTCCTCGCCGGCGGCCGGCTCGCCGACGTGCTCGGCATGCGCGGCACGTTCTTCGCAGGGCTGGCGGTGTTCGTCGCCGCGTCGGTGGCCGCCGGATTCGCCGGCAGTCAGGAAACCCTGATCGCCGCGCGAGCCGTCCAAGGCATCGGCGCGGCGCTGCTGACACCCGCCTCCCTGGCCCTGCTGCCCGAGCTCTTCCCGGATCCGCGTGAGCGCGGAATGGCGATCGGCGTCTGGGGCGGCGTCGGCGCGCTGGCGCTGGCCGTCGGGCCGGTGATCGGCGGCTGGCTCAGCGAGCACGTCTCGTGGGGCTGGATCTTCCTGATCAACGCGCCGATCGGCGTTGCCACCGCGGTCCTCGGCGCCCTCAGTCTGCCCGCCGGGCGGCGCGCCGGTCGGGGCATCGACCTGCCCGGGTTGGCGACCTCGTCCCTCGCGCTGTTCGCGCTGACGTACGCGCTGATCGAAGGCTCGTCGAAGGGCTGGACCTCCGGCACGATCCTGACCGGCTTCGGGATTGCCGCCGTGGCGGCGGTGGCGTTCGTAGTGATCGAGGCGCGGTCGGCGAACCCGATGGTGGATCTGGCGTTCCTGCGGATGCGGATGTTCAGCGGCGGCCTGCTCGCCATGGGCCTGTGGGCGTTCGGCGTCTTCGGTATCTACTTCTACACCGCCATCTACCTGCAGAGCGTGCTGGGTTTCACGCCCACCGAGGCGGGTGCCGCGTTCGTGCCCATGGCCCTGGTCATGGCTGTGGCCGCCACCCTCGCCCCGCGCCTGGAGCAGCGCTTCGGAGCCGCCCGGACGGTGGCGGGCTCGCTGCTGCTGATGGCGGTCGCGGTGGCCGGGCTGTCCACGTACGGTGAGGGCACGGTCTACCTCGACCTGCTGCCGTGGTTCGTGCTCTACGGCATCGGCGGCGGCCTGATGGTCCCGCTGAACAACGTCATCGTCGGGGCGCTGCCGGCGGGTCGGGCCGGGATCGCCTCCGGGATGCTCAACGTCTCCCGAGAGGTGTTCGGCCTCCTCGGCATCACCATCCTGGGCGCGATCCTGAGCAACCGTTCGGCCGCGGCGACCGGCAGCGAGCTGCACCGCTACCTCGAGGGCTACCAGTTCAGCCTGGTCGTGGCAGCCATCCTGGTCGCGGTCGGTATCCCGGTTGCCCGCTACGCCCTGCGTCCGGAGCGCACGGGGCAGCCCGTCGCCGAGGAACGGGTGCCGGAGCCGGTCTAGCCTCGGTCCCGGCCGCTGTGGGCCGCTCTAGCCGTTCTTCGGCGGGCGCGGTGCGGCCTTGCCGGCGAAGGCGCGGTCGGTCATCCAGGGCAGGGCGGCGGAGGCTGCCATAGCGATGCGGTAACGCCGCGGCACCACGATCCGGCGCCGCGGCTTCCGCAGTGCCTGCTCGATGGCGGCGGCCACGATGTCGGGGCCGGGCAGCCGGTCGGCGTCCCGGGCGTTCATCGCGGTTGCGATGCGGCCCGGCTCGATCAGGGTCACGCTGATCCCGGTGCCGGCGAGTTCACGCCGGACCGAGTCGGTCATGCCGCGCAGGGCGAACTTCGTCGCCGAGTACGCGCCGCCGATGCCGATTTCGCCGGCGACCGAGCCGATGTTGACGATGGCACCGGCACCGGCCGCCCGCATCGGCGGCACGACCGCGCGCATGAGGCGGATCGGCGCGAGCAGGTTGACGTCCACCATGGCGGTGAGTGGCGCGTCCTCGAGCAGGACGGTCTCGGGACCGCTGAGTCCGGCGTTGTTGATCAGCGCGTCGATCGTGCCGGTGACCGCCCGGGCCCGGGTCACCAGTGCTTCGATCGCGGCCGGGTCGCGCAGGTCGGTGGGAACGGCGACGGCGGTGCCGCCGTTCTTCTCGACCTCTGCAGCGACCTCGGTGAGCTCGTCCGCGCGGCGGGCAGCCAGCACGACGGTGGTGCCCGCGCGGCCGAGGCGGACGGCGGTCGCCCGACCGATCCCACTCGACGCCCCGGTCACGATGATGACGCGCATTCGTCCTCCGGCTCGATTCGATGCGATTCGATTCAACCTAGTACAGCCGGTTGCACGGCCGGAAAGCCGAAACGGCGCCGCCGAAGTGGCGACGCCGTTTTCCGTGGCCGGGGAGAACCTATCGCTTGGCGTGGTACGCCTCGACGATGGAGCTCGGGATGCGACCCCGCTCCGACACCTCGTAACCGTTCTTGCTGGCCCACTCGCGAATGGCCTGGTTCTGGTCGCGGGTGGCCCGGCCGGTGCTGGCCGCCGCGCCGCCACGCCGGGTGACCCGCGACTCGGCACTACTGCGGCCGACCCGGGTGGCGGCCGAGAGGTACGGGTCCAGGGCCTTGCGCAGCTTGCCGGCGTTCTTTTCCGACAGGTCGATGGTGTAGTTCACCCCGTCCAGTCCGAATTCGACGGTGCGGTCGGCCTCGCCGCCGTCGAGGTCGTCGGTCAGAAGGGTGATTACCTGCTTGGCCATGATGTAGTCGCTCCTACGGCGGTGCCATTGTCTCGAATAATTTCGCCTATTCATTCTGTCGGTCCGACCGCACCGAAGCAAATTGTCGCCGCGCATGTCGCGAACGGCTACCGACGAAATCGCGGCGAAATCCGTCTCATGGCTGTGCTGGCGGTGGGGCCCGCCAGGGCGGAGTCTGCGAAACTTCTCGGCAACAGTTCAATGGTTCATCAATATGTTGTACGGTGGTGGGAGCGCTCCCAGAAACCTTGTCCCCCGAGGTCCCCACCCCGAGGAGCTTCCATGCGACATGCCTTCCGTTTCCTCACCGCCACCCTACTCGGAGCCGCCGCCGGCCTTACCGCATTCGCGCCAGGCCAAGCCGGACCAGCGGACCCGCAGATCTGCGATCAGTTCGGAACCACCACCATCGCGAACCGATACGTGGTGATGAACAACCGCTGGGGCAGCAGCGCCGAACAGTGCATCAATGTCACCGGCGATGGATTCACCATCACCAGTCAGCAAGGCATCGGCAACACGTCCGGGGCACCCGTGTCGTACCCGGCGGTCTACTACGGCTGCCATTACGGGAACTGTTCCCCGGGCACCAATCTGCCGCGCCGAGTCGGTGCGATCACGCAGGTGACCAGCGGTATCTCGTATGCGTACGTGAGCGGTGCCACCTATGACGCGGCGTATGACATCTGGCTCGATCCCACGCCGCGGCGCGACGGTGTCAACGCCATGGAGATCATGATCTGGTTCCATCACCAGGGCGCCATTCAGCCGATCGGTGCCCCGGCCGGCACCGCCACGATCGGCGGTCGCACCTGGACGGTCTGGCAGGGCAACAACGGCGCCAACGACGTCATCTCGTACGTCGCCCCGGCGCCCATCACCGGCTGGACGTTCAGCGTCCTCGACTTCATCGACGACGTACAGGCCCGCGGAAAGATCACCGACGACTGGTATCTCACCAGCCTCCAGGCCGGGTTCGAGCCCTGGATCGGCGGCGCCGGCCTGGCCGTCACCGACTTCTCGGCGGACGTGGTCTAGGCCGGTGTGGTCTCGTCCGCGTGCGGGCCGCGGGGCTTCGGGGCAATCGGGATCAGCCGTAAGGCCCCCGGCGCGTGCGCGGGCACCGCGGGTGAACGAGGCGGCACCGGCGTCACGCGCTCGTACGCCGCACCGAGCGCCGGCCGCGCGTCCGCCTCACCCTTGTTGGGCCACAACGACATCGCCCGCTCGGCCAACGCGGTGATGGTCAGCGACGGGTTGACCCCCAGGTTGGCCGGGATCACCGAACCGTCCGCGATGTGCAGGCCCGGATAGCCGTGCACCCGCTGGTACGGGTCGACCACCCCGGTCTGCACCGACTCGCTGATCGTGGCGCCGCCGAGGATGTGCGCGGTCATCGGGATGTCGAACACGTCCCCGAGCGCGCCGCCCGGCTGGCCGCCGATCTCCTTGGCCATCCGGCGGACGGCGTCGTGGCCGACCGGGACCCAGGTCGGGTTGGCGGGACCGTGGCCCGGTCCGGTGGTCAGCCGGCCGCGCCGGGTGCGCCGTACGGTCAAGGAATTGTCCAAGGTTTGCATGACCAGCGCGATGATCGTGCGGTCGCTCCACCGCCGGTTGGACAGCGACCGCAGCAGCATCACCGGGTGACGCAGCGCCTGGCCGAGGAACCGCATCGGCCGCGGCACCTTGCCGCCGCCGTCGACCAGCAGCGTGGTCAGCATGCCCATCGCGTTGCTGCCCTGCCCGTAGCGGACCGGCTCGATGTGGGTGACCTCGTCCGGGTGGAACGACGACGTGATGGCGACGCCCTGCGAGAACGGCTCGGCCGGCACCTTCATGGTCTGCGCGCCGAGCAGCGCTTCCGAGTTGGTGCGGGTCAGCGAGCCCAGCCGCTGCGACAGTTTGGGCAGCACACCGGTGTCGCGCATCTTGTGCAGCAGTCGTTGCGTGCCGAGCGCGCCCGCGGACAGCACGACCTGCTGCGCGGTGAAGACACCCTTCTTCGTCTCGACCCGCCAGCCGTCCGCCACCGGCTGCAGCTTCGTCACTTCGGTGTCCGGGTGCACCACGGCGCCCTTGCGCTCGGCCAGGTAGAGATAGTTCAGGTCGAGCCGGTTCTTGGCGCCCGACCGGCAGCCGATCATGCAGTCGCCGCACTCCGAACAGCCGGTCCGATCCGGTCCGGCGCCGCCGAAGAACGGATCCGGCACGGTCTTGCCGGGCTCACCGAAGAAGACCCCGACCGGCGTACGGCGGAAGGTGTGCCCCACGCCCATGTCCTTGGCGACCGCCTCCACGACCCGGTCGGACGGGGTCATCGACGGCTGCTCGGTCACGCCCAGCATCCGGGACGCCTGGTCGTAGTGCGGCTGCAGCTCGCTGTGCCAGTCCGTGATGCCCGACCAGTGCTCGTCGTCGAAGAACGGCGCGGGCGGCTGGTAGAGCGTGTTCGCGTACACGAGGGAGCCGCCACCGACGCCCGCCGCGGAGAGCACGACGATGTCCTTGAGCAGGGTGATCCGCTGGATACCGCGCAGGCCCAGCGCGGGCGCCCAGAGGAACGCGCGCAGGTCCCATGAGGTCTTCGGCAGCGTCTGCGGGGTGTACCGCCGGCCGGCCTCGAGCACGCCGACGCGGTACCCCTTCTCGCTCAGCCGCAGCGCCGTCACGCTGCCACCGAATCCGCTGCCCACGACGATGACGTCATAGTCGGTCATGGGTCCCACTTCACCACGTTCAAGTGTGTTACACCAGGGGCCGATCTGTCTCACTTCGATGTCAGCGGCGGTACTGCGCCGGTGAGCCCTTCGTGGCCGGGTCCTCGTACGCCCCCGGGCGGCCTCGGTCCACGTGCCAACTCGTCAGGGTGCTGACCGTGGCGGCCGGGTCGGCGCGGTCGGCCACCACGCGCAGTCGGGTGGTCCAGCGCTGCGGGGTCACCTCGTACAGGTCGTGGCCGTAGCGGTTGCCCTCGAAGTACTGCAGGTGCGGGTTCGCGGCGCCGAGCAGCGGCCCGTTTGTCGCGTTCCAACTCGCCGAATACGCGCTCGAGGTGGCGGAGTGGGCAACGAACTCCGTACCGATGACCGGCGCGCCCGGATTGTCGAAGTCGGGCCGGATGTCCTGGACGAAGGCGCTGTGCCAGTCGCCGGTGATCGTGACGAAGTCCGGGCCGCCCGAGGTTCGGACGTGGTGCAGCAGCTCCGCTCGCTCGGCCCGGAAGCCGTCCCACTGGTCGGTGAACATGAAGCCGCCCTGCGGCGCCCGCTGCTGGCTGAGGAAGATCGAGTTGATCCAGCACTGCCAGCCCGCACCGCGGCCGCTGATCCGCTGCTTCAGCCACGCCTTCTGCGTCGCGCCCAGGATCGTGCCGTCGGCCAGGTTCTGCGCCGAGCGGTGCTGCCGCAGGTCCAGCACCACCAGTTCGAGCAGGTCACCCCAGTGCCGGTTGCGGTAGATCCGCGGATCGGGCAGGGCGGTGTCGGCGCCTTCGAGGCGTAAAGGCATGTGCTCGTACCAGCCCTGGTAGGCGGCGGACCGGCGAGCGACGAAGGTGGCCGCGCCGCGCGACCCGGAGTAGTCGTTCACGACCTCGTGGTCGTCCCAGGTCAGATAGAACGGGTGGGCGGCGTGCAGGGCGCGCAGCAGCGGGTCGCCCTTGTAGAGCGCGTGCAGTTTTCGGTAGTCGGTCAGCGTGGTGGCGACGCCGAGCTCGGAGCCCTCGTACACGTAGTCGCCCAGGTGGACCACGAAGTCGAGCGCGTCATCCGCGGCCAGGTCCCGCATGCCGGGGTATTCGCCGGACTGGTAGTTCTGGCAGTTGAGCGACGCGAACCGGACGCGGCTGACTGCGCCAACCGGGGCGGTCTTGGTGCGGCCCGTCCGGCTGACCCGGCCCAGCGCGGCGAATCGGTACCAGTAGCGCCGACCCGGCTGGAGGCCGTCGGCGACCACGTGCACGCTGTGCCCGAGCAGGGCGGACGCGGCGACCGATCCGGCGGCGACCACCGTCGTCATCGCCGCGTCGGTGGCGACGGCCCAGTCGACCTGCACGATGTCCGGCAGCGGCTGCACGTCGGCCAACGGTTCCGGAGCGAGCCGGGTCCACAGCAGCACGCTCGTCGGCAGCGGATCGCCCGACCCGACGCCGAGGGTGAACGGCGCCGCATCCCAGGAGGCGCCGAGAGCGGCTGCGGCGGCGTGCGCGGCCCGCGGCCCCAGGCCTTCGGTGAGCGGCCAGGCGGCTACCGCGCCGGCGCCGAGGGCGGCCCGCAGCAGAGTACGACGGTCGACGCGCATCACCGGCCGCCCGCCGTGAGGACGAGCGAGATGTCGTCGGCGTAGCCGTCGTTGGCCGTACCGCCGTCGCGGGTCATGAGCAGCACCACCCGGGCGAGCCGGCTCCCCGGTGGGACGGTTCCCGAACCCGAGCGGGCCAGCAGGCCCGTGACACTGCCGCGCTGGGTCGCGGTCACCGGTCCGAGGACACTCAAAGCCAGGGGTGCGCCCGTGGCGGACAGGAACTCCAGCGAGAGCCGCGCCCCGTCGTCCTGGCCCGCGTACCCGCCGAGCCAGCCGGTGAAGTCGAAGCGGGTGGTCCCGGCGTCGATCTGCGCCGGATCCGGCAGAGTGACGACCTGCGTCAGCCGGGTCAGCGCCGAGTTGCCGCCGGTGAGGAAGTTCCGTCCGCGGTCCTGGGGCCCGGGTCCGCCTGCGGTCGGATAGCCCGGGGTGCCGTACGCGACGACCGCGGCGGTGCCTTCCGAGGTCGTCCAGCCGGTGACCGCCGACGGCTGGCCCGTGCCGCCGGGGTCGCTCTCCGCTCCGCCGTTGGCGATCAGATTCGGGGTCCGCGTCATGCCTGTCAGTACAGTGTCAGGCAGTGAACTACGTCAATATAGTTTGTTAACTAAAAGGTTACTGGGAGATGGCTGCCTCGCGCTGGGCCTCGACCGCGCGCTCCCCACCGGTCTTGACGCGGGCGGCGGCGCCGGTGACCGCGGCTTCCGCGTGCGCCTTTGCCAGGGCGACCGGGAACGCGCGGGTCGTCTGCCACAGGCGCAGGATGAGCCACAGCTCGAAGGTCAGCAGCAGGGCGCCGGCAACCAGGGACGTCTGGATCACCCAGCCGGTCAGCGGACCGACGATGAACACCGCCATCTCGAACTCGATGCCACTCACCAGGTGCGTCCGGATCCGGCGCGACTGCAGCGCGTGCCGGAGTCGGGCGCGTGGGCCATGCAACAGGACCGGTGGCGGCGTGGCGGCGTCCTCCGCGTCGGTGGCAGCGACGGGTCCCCGGGCCTGCTCGATCTGCTCCCGCATGTCCGTGCGGGTGCGGGTCATCTGGTGCGAGTTCACATAGCGGAACAGGTCGAGGAACGTCACCCCGATCAGCGTCCACAGATAAGCCTCGTTGCCGGTCCGGGCGTACTGCCCGCCGAACAGGGCGACTGCGCACAGGAAGACGCGGAGCCGGTCGAACATGAAGTCGAACCAGGCGCCGAACATCGACCCGGTCCCGTTCAGTCGGGCGATCTTGCCGTCCATGCAGTCCACGACGAAGCTCACGTGGAAGAGCAGCGCGCCCGCGACCAGCCACCAGCGCCCCTGCATGAGGAAGCAGCCGGCTGCGCCGAGACCCAGGATCATCGCGATCACCGTGAGCACGTTCGGCGTGATCCGACGGTACGGCGCGACGAGCCGCACCAGCCGGGCCGCCACCGGGTCGACGAGCAGCACCGTCCACCACGCGTCGCGGGGCTTGTATGTCAGCTCGCGGATCTCCTGCAGGGATGAGCGTTGCACCATAACCCCCATCAACGCCTCGGGGCTCCGCTCGGACACTGCCTATGTCCGATTTGTGATCCAAAAGCCGAGTCAAGTCATCCATCAACCTAAATGAAATGACGCCTGCATGGTGGCGGCCATTCCTAGGTGACCCGTCTTGCTGGTGCTGCCTACGCTAGTCCCCATGCATCAGCCGCCGCCGATCTCCTGGCATCCGAAGCCGCCACCGCCGCCTGAGCCGCACTTTCTCGAGCGGGAGTTGGCCGGCAAGCCGATCTGGGTGCACGTGCTGTGGACCGCGGGCACGCTCGGGCTGTATCTCCTGGTCCTGCCGTTCCTCGTGCTCCGCCACGCCTTCTACAAGGCGGTGGGCAACATGCTCGGCTGGGCGATCGCGGCAGCCGGCGCCGTCCTGTACTACACGCTGCGGCGGCCAGCCCGATTCCTGTATGAACAGACCTGCCGGTTGTTGGGCCACCGCGTCCGAGTTGCTTCGCCGCCGCTGGACGTCACCCCGGCGCCGGGGCCTCCCGCCGCCGGGCCCGGCCCGTTCGCCCCTGGCCCGTTCGCGCCCGGCCCGTTCGCGCCTGGCCCGTTCGGCCCTGTCCACCGGCGGGCAGCCCCGGGGCATCACCCTTCAGCCGCCGGTCAGGTGCCCTACAGCCCCGGGCGCGGCCCGGTCAGCTACGGGCACAGCCCCGCTGCTCCGGGCCTCGGCTCGGCTGCCCCTCGTGCCCGGCCGGCTGGCAATGGCAACGGGCCGGCTGACCCCGGGCGCGGTCCCGCTACTCCCGGGCCAGGTCCGAAGCGACGGCCATGAGGCCGTTGCTGTTCGAACCCTTGAACAGGATCACGTCGCCGGGGCGGGCCTGGTCGGCCAGCACCTTGCGGGCGGCGTCGCGGTCCGGGACGTGGACCGTGGTCACGCCACGGGCGGCGGCGGCCTGGCCCAACTGCACCGCGTCGTCGTTGCCGACCGTGATCAGCCAGTCGACGCCCACCTCGGCGGCGACCTCGCCGACCCCGATGTGGTCGGCGACAGACGTGTCACCCAGCTCGTTCATCTGACCCAGCACCGCCACGGCCCGACGCCCCGCGGCCAGCTGAGCCAGCGTCCGCAGGGCGGCGGCCATCGACACCGGACCGGCGTTGTAGGCGTCGTTGATGACGGTGATCCCGGCCGGGCTGTCCGTCACCTGCATCCGGCCCTCCGACACCGGCTCGGCCGCCGACAGCGCCCGCGCGATCAGGGCCACATCGTCGGAAAAGTGCAGCGCCGCCGCGGCAGCCGCCAGCGCGTTCGGCACCAGGTGTTCGCCGATGAGACGCAACGACACCGGTGCCGAGCCGGCGGGGGCGCGCAGCGTGAACGAAGCCCGGCCGGTCGCGTCGACCCGGACCTCCTCCGCGCGTACCGTCGCGTGCTCGCTGAGACCGAACGTCACGACCTGCGCGGCGGTCCGCGGAGCCATCGCGGCCACCATCGGGTCATCGGCGTTCAGCACCGCCGCCCCGTCCGCGGCCAGCGCCTCCACCAACTCGCCCTTGGCCTGGGCGATGGCCTCCCGGCTGCCGAACTCGCCCAGGTGCGCGGTGCCCACGTTGAGAACCACACCGACATGCGGGCGGACCAGCGAGGTCAGATAGGCGATGTCGCCGACGTGCCGCGCGCCCATCTCCAGCACCAGGAACTTCGACTCCGCCGTGAGCCGCGAGACGTTCTCCGGCATACCGCTCTCACTGTTGCGGTTGCCCGGCGGGGCGGTCGTCGGACCCAGGGCCGACAGCACCTGCCCCAGCAGATCCTTGGCCGTGGTCTTGCCGACCGATCCGGTCACCCCGACCACCCCCAGGCTCGGCACCCGGGCGACGATCGCGGTAGCCAGCCGGCCGTACGCGGCCAAGGTGTCCTCGACCACGATGGCGGGCAGTCCCAGCGGGCGGGTCGCCAGCACCACGACAGCCCCGGCCTCGACCGCCGCGCCCGCGAAGTCGTGCCCGTCGACCCGCGCGCCGGGCAGCGCGACATACAGCCCGCCGGGCTCGACGGCCCGCGAATCGAACGTGCACAGGCCGGTCACCCGGGCCTGCGGGTCGGCATCGTGCAGGGTCCCACCGACGGCGGCGGCGATCTCGGCAAGCGTCAAAGGCAGCACGCAGGCACGTTACCGCCCCCGGCACCGCCGCACCGCACCGCTACCTCGCCCGGGTGTGCGGCCGCGCCCCGCCCGCGCCCGCCGAGACAGAAGACCGCGGGCCCAGCCAGCCGTGCCTAGGCCGGGACACCGGTATGGTGCGTCGATGGATCGCAGTGCGTTGATCACCGGAGCGTCGTCGGGCATCGGGCGGGCGACGGCTGCCCTGCTGGTCGCACGGGGCTACCGCGTCTTCGGTACGAGCCGTAACCCCGAGTCCCTGGCTCCGGAGCAGCGCGCGGTCGGCGTGGAATACCTGCCGCTCGACCTCACCTCGCTGACGTCGGTCGAAGCGCTCGCCGACCGGCTCGCCACCGTGGACGTGCTGGTCAACAACGCGGGGGAGAGCCAGTCCGGGCCGTTCGAGGAACTGCCGGGCGACGCTCTGCGCCGGCTGTTCGAGGTCAACGTGCTGGGCCCGGTCCGCCTCGCCCAACTCGCCCTGCCCAGCATGCGGGACCGCGGCCACGGCCGGGTGGTGATGGTCGGCTCGATGCTGGCGTCGTTCCCACTCGCGTACCGCTCCTCCTACGTAGCAACAAAAGCCGCCCTCAAAGGCTTCAGCGACGGGGCCCGGCAGGAAGGAACACCGTTCGGCGTGTGGGTGACCACCGTGGAGCCCGGCTCGATCAACACCGGCATCAGCGAGCGCCGCACTCGGTACGTGGCCGACGACTCCCCGCACCGCGCCGACTTCGACACCATGCTGACCGCCCTCGACCGCAACGAACGCGCTGGCGTGTCCGCGGAACGGGTCGCCCACACCATCGTCAAAGCCATCGAAGCGCCCCGCCCCAAGGCGCTGTACGCCGTGGGCAGCAACGCCCCGCTCGTCTTCGCCCTACGCCGGCTCCTGCCCGCCTCCGTCGTCGAAAAGGTGGTCCACAAACGGCACGGCCTGGCGCGCTGAACCTGCCTGCCGGGTCGGGGCCACGGCCTGCCGAGCTATTCCGCAGGCGTCCGTAGGGGTGCGCCGACGTCGTGGAGGTGGCGGAGCGCGATGCCGTACGACTCGAAGAGGCCGGTGACTTCGTAGGGGATGCCGAGTTCGGCGCAGTAGGCCTGGACGATGGGCTGGGCTTTGCGCAGGTTCGGGGTGGGCATGGCCGGGAACAGGTGGTGCTCGATCTGGTAGTTGAGGCCGCCGAGTGCGATGTCGGTCAGTCGGCTGCCGCGGACGTTGCGGGACGTCAGGACCTGCTTGCGGAGGAAGTCTTCGGTGCCGGTCGGGTGGGGCATGCCTTTGTGGTTGGGAGCGAAGGTCATGCCGAGGTAGCTGCCGAACAGGCCCTGGTGCACGACGAGGAAGGCCACGGCTTGCAGGGGGCTGAGCACCAGGAACAGGGCGGCCAGGTAACCGGTCAGGTGGGCGGCGAGGAGGGCTTTCTCCAGGCGGCTTTGCTTGACTGTGCCCGTACGTAAAGCTTTGATGCTGTCTTTCTTCAGGCTGAGCCCGAGCAGGGAGAGCAAGGGAAAGAAAAGCCAAGCTTGGTTGCGGGTGAGCCAGCGGTCGAAGCGACCGCGGCGGGCGGCAGCTGCCTCGGGGGACCAGACCAGCACGCCCGGGCCGACGTCGGGGTCGAGGTCGTCGTGGTTGGGGTTGGCGTGGTGCCGGGTGTGCTTGTCCATCCAGTAGCCGTAACTCATGCCGATGGCGAGGTTGCCGGCGATCCGCCCGGCGCGGGCGCTCGCCGTCGCGGTGCGGAACACCTGCCGGTGGGCGAGGTCGTGCGCCACCAGCGCGACCTGGGCGAAAATCACCGCCAGGAAGGCGGCCACGGCCAGCGTCCACCAGGAGGAGCCGATGAGAAAGTACGTGGTCCAGCCGCCGGCCAGCAGCACGGTGACGACGCCGAGCCGGACGGCGTAGTAGCCGGGCTTGCGGTCGAGAAGTCCTGCCCGGTTGATCCGCCGGGCCAGTTCGGCGAAGTCGCTGCCGGCAGTCGAGCGTTGCGCAAAGGTGGTCGTCGTCATGGCGTCCAGCCTTGCGACGCGCCGGCTGGGCGTCAGCAGTGCTGGCCCCCCGAAGCGGGGTGGGGGCAGCCCCACCCCCAGCCCGGCTGATCAGTGGAGCCGGGCTACTCGGCCCTGTTCGCCGGACGCCCAGCAGGCCCCGCCGGCGCAGCGCACCGCGTCGAAGCTGCCCGGGTCGAATTCTGTCCACGTCCGTCCGCCGTCGCGGCTGATGTCGCTGCCGGTCGGGCCGACGGCGAGCACTGTCCGGGCGGCCGACCAGGCTGCGCCGGAGCGGTACTCACCCGGTTCGGCGCGGGCCGGGGTCCAGGTACGGCCGCCGTCCGTTGTCGCGAGGATGCGGAACTTGCCGTCGACCGGGTCGGACAGGGCCAGGCCGTGGCGGCGGTCGAGGAACGTGACGCAGTCGTAGAAGGCGGCCGGGTCGTCGTTGCGGAACGTCTCGGTCCAGGTGGCGCCGCCGTCGCCGGTCGCGTACAGGCGGGACTGGTCGCCTTCGCCGATGGTCAGGGCCACCGCGTGCTGGGCGTCGAACGCTTCGATGTCACGGAACTGCAGGTCGGTGGTGCCGGGTGGGTCGACTCGCTGCCAGGTGGCGGCGCCGTCGACCGTACGCAGGATCGTGCCGCCGGAGCCGGCCACCCGAGCGGTGTGCGCGTCGACCGGGGCGAGGCCGCGGAAGCGGGCGGTGACGCCGGTCTCGGTGAGCTGCCAGGACGGTGCCGTGTCGGCGGCGGCCGCGGGGCCGCTCGTGGCGGTGAGGGTCGCCAGGCCGAGCGCGGCCATCGAAAGCTGTCGAATCATGTCTGCGGAATCTACTCCTGCGCCGGCTGCGGATGTTCTCCTCGCCGCCCTCGCCGCCGCCGACATTGCGATCATGGGGGAATGGACACCGTCACCGTCGCGATCACCCGCAAGGCCGATCCGTCGCGCAACGCGGAGATGCTGGCCTGGGTACGCGCCGGCGTCACGCTGGCCGAAGACTTTCCGGGCTTCCTCGGCGTCGGCTGGGTCCGGCCGGTGCTGGGCTCGACGGACTGGCACATGCTCTACCGCTTCGCGGACGCGGAAGCCCTGCGGGCCTGGGAGGAATCGCCGCAACGCCGGTGGTGGCTGTCCTCGGCGCAGGGCATGGTGGAGCACACCCGGGTGGAGAAGCGGACCGGCATCGAGGGCTGGTTCGACCCGCCCCGGGAGTTGTCGGTGGACGACCTCTCCCCGCCCGCCAGCCCGCCCCCGCGGTGGAAGCAGGCCGTGGTGATCTGGATCGGATTCTTCCCGCTGAGTCTGCTGTCGGGGATCACCCTCGCGCCGGCGCTGGAGGGGCAGCACCTCGTCCTGCGCACGTTGGCGACCACCCTGTGCCTGACGCCGCTGATGACCTACTTCGTGCTGCCGCAACTCACCAGCTCTCTGCAGTGGTGGCTGCAAGGCCGTTCTGCACCGTGGCGGAAACCCCGCTGATGCTGGTGGGGCCGATGGGGCAGAGGTGACCCTGCTACCTGTTGGAAACCCTTTAAGTCGGCCCGCCTCCGCCCGATTGAGTCCCGGCGAGGAGGCAATCGATGCGGCTGCGCAACTGGATCGCCGTGGTCGTCAGCGTGTTGTTGCTGGCGGCTGTCGGCATCGTCGGCGTGCTGGTGAACCGTTCGGCGCTGCGTGCCGCCGACACGGTGCACCGCACCGACTCGCAGGCGCTGGCCGTCAACAACGCCACCCTGGCCGGGTCGATGCAGCTGCTCTCCGCCAAGGAACTGAGCGAGTTCGCCTCGGGCCATCCCTTCACGCTGGCGCCGGGGGCGGCCGCCGACCGCCAGGTCCTGGAGAAGTACATCCGCAAGTCGGAGCTGTTCCCGTACGGGGCGGCGCTGACCTCGCTGGACGGCAAGCTCCTCAATGCGACCCGGCGCAACCCACTGCCGGACGCTGACGACCCCGGCTACCAGGCGATGCGGGAGCTGCTGCTCGCCGGTAAGCCGGGCTTCTCGCCGGTGATGAGCGTGACCGACGCCAAGGGCGTGGCGAGCGCCGTCCAGGCCGTGGCCATCCCGATCGAGGTCGAGGGCGCACCGGTCGCGCTGCTGGTCGGGTTCAACAAGTTCACCGACACGAATCTGCAGGCGTACACGACGAAGCTGAAGGCCTCCGCGCACACCACCCAGATCGTGGACGGCGCCGGCGTGGTCGGGATCAGCAGTGACATCAGCAAGATCGGCTCACGGATCGATCCCGCGATCGTGGCGGCGGCCCGGGCCAACCCGGCCGGCCCGATCTTCGTGGAGTACGAGTCGGACGGCGTCGAGATGCTGGCGATCGCGGTCACCGGCGACCCGCTGCCGAGTGGCTGGGCGTACGTGCGGACGCAGACCACCGCCTCGTTCGACGGCGCCGTGCACCGGCGCAGCCAGACCATCAACGTGACCCTGCTGGCGATGCTGCTGATCGGCGTCGTGGGCATCTCGATCCTCGGCTACCGCACCCAGGTGCAGCGTCGTCGGGCGGACGAGAAGTTCGCGGCCCTGTTCCAGCACGCGCCGGACATGGTAGCGGTGCTCGACGCCGACGGGAAGCTGTCGTACTCCAGCCCGAGCGCGGCCTCCGTGCTGCACTTCCCGCCGGGGTCGTTGCAGGGCAGCAGCGTGTTCGACCTCGTCCACCCGGACGACCGGCCGGGCATGCGGGAGGCGTTCGGGCGGCTGTTCGACCAGCGCGACAGCGTGCTGCGGTTGCAGTGCCGGGTGCTGAACTCGTCGGGCAACGCCACGTGGTTCGAGTTCACCGCGTCCAACCAGATGCACAACCCGGCGCTGAACGGCATCGTCATCAACGCGCGGGACGTCTCCGAGACCCGTGCTTTCCAGGAGCGGCTGGCCCACGAAGCGCAGCACGACGCGCTGACCGGGCTGCCCAACCGGCGCCGGATGCAGGACGCACTCGGCTCGTCGCTGCGGCAGGAGCCGGTGGCGGTGCTCTTCGTCGACCTGGACGGCTTCAAGCCGGTCAACGACGCGCACGGCCACGAGGCGGGCGACGAACTGCTGCGCCAGGTTGCCGACCGGCTCGCCTCCTGCGTCCGCGAGTGCGACGTGCTGTCCCGGGTCGGCGGCGACGAGTTCGTGGTGCTGATGCCGGGCATCTATCACCGTACGGACGCCGACGCGATGAGCACCCGGGTCCGGCTCGCGATCGAGCAGCCGTTCTACGTCCAGGGCAACGAGGTGGTCATCGGCGCGAGCGTCGGCGTGCACGTCGCGAACGCCGCCGACGACCCGGACCAGGCCCTGCGCGCCGCGGACCACGCCATGTACGAGATCAAGCACCTCGGTGGTGGCCGGAACGCGGCGATCCCCGAGCAGCGGCACCTGCTCCACGTGGGTCGGCACCGCTCGGAGGCCTAGGTCTGTCCTGCGGGGCATGGCGACGCCGAGACGGAGTCCAGGTTTCGGCTAGCAAGTGGGCCGGGCGGGCGAGTACCGGTGTTGTACTCGGCCGTTCGGACCGCGCAGCGAGGCGGAAGCTGGGCCCGGCGCAGGCCGTCATGCCCCGCAGGACAGACCTCAGCCGCTACGTTGTGATCCATGGCCGCTAAGTCGCCCGCTGTCGAGGTCGAGGCGGGGGAGCACACGGTGCGGGTGTCGAACCCGGACCGGGTCTACTTCCCCGAGCTGGGGCTGACCAAGCTCGACCTCGTCAACTACTACCGCAGCGTGGGCGACGGCATCGTCCGGGCGCTGCGGGAACGGCCGTGCATGCTGCACCGCTTCCCCGACGGCCTGGCCGGGGAGAAGGTGCACCAGAAGCGGGTGCCGAACGGCGCGCCGCCGTGGCTCTCCACCGTCAGGGTTACTTTCCCGCGCTACAACCGGCACGCCGACGAGCTGTGCGTCACCCAGCTCGGCGAGGTGATCTGGGCGGTGCAGATGTCGACGGTCGAGTTCCATCCGTGGAACTCCCGGCGGGCCGACACGGAGCAGCCTGACGAGTGGCGCATCGACCTGGACCCGATGCCGGACTGTGACTACGCCACCGTGCGGCGGGTCGCGCACGTCGCCCATGAGGTGCTGGACGAGCTGGGCATCGTCGGTTACCCGAAGACGTCCGGCGGGCGGGGCCTGCACGTGTACGTCCGCATTCGGCCCGAGCACGGCTTCGGCGAGGTCCGGCGGGCGGCGCTGGCATTTGCCCGGGAGGTGGAGCGCCGGGCGCCGGACGACGTCACCACCACCTGGTGGCGCAAGGACCGTGATCCCTCGAAGCTGTTCGTGGACTACAACCAGAACGCGCGGGACCACACGATCGCGAGCGCGTACTCGGTGCGCGGCAACCAGCGGGGCACGGTCTCCACGCCGATCCGGTGGGATGAGATCGATGTTGCCGCGCCGGACGACTTCACGATCGTCACGGTTCCGGCGCGGTTCGCTGACCTGGGTGACCTGCACGCCGGAATCGATGACATAGCCCATGACCTGCGCCCTTTGCTCGAATGGGCGGATCGTGACGAGCGGGCGGGCCTCGAGGGCCCCGCGGCCACGGACTGAAATTCGGACAGTCATGAAACATTCTCAAGCATCGATGTAACTGTTACTTTCACGGAACGCAGTCAACCCGTCACATCGGGAGGCGTTCATGCAGAAATCCGTGCGGTGGACGATCGCAGCTACAGCGGCCGTCGCCCTGACTACTCTCGGCGTGCCGGCGCCCGCAACCGCGGCGCCCGCCGAGAAAGCCGTCCTCGCCGCGCCCGGCGCCGAGGTCGTGCCGGACAGTTACGTCGTCGTCCTCCACGAGGACCGCGCGGCGGTGGCCGGGCAGGCGAAAACCCTCACGAGCCGGCACGGCGGAACGGTACGGCAGACGTACTCGCACGCCCTGCGCGGCTTCGCGGCGACCATGAGCGCCCAGCAGGCCCGCCGGATGGCCGCTGACCCCGCGGTCGCGTACGTGCAGGCCGACCAGATCCACCGGGCCAGCGACACCCAGACCAACCCGCCCTCGTACGGCCTGGACCGCATCGACCAGCGCAACCGGCCGCTGAACCAGGCCTACACCTACTCCACCGGTGCGGCGAACGTGCACGCGTACGTCATCGACACCGGCATCCGTACCTCCCACCAGGACTTCGGCGGCCGGGCCACCAGCGGCTTCGACGCCGTCGACGGCGGCACAGCCGACGACTGCCACGGCCACGGCACGCACGTCGCGGGCACGGTCGGCGGGACGGCGTACGGCGTCGCCAAGAGCGTGCAGCTCGTGGCCGTACGCGTGCTGAACTGCCAGGGCAGCGGCAGCACGGCACAGGTCGTCGCCGGCATCGACTGGGTGACCGCCAACGCGGTGAAGCCCGCGGTCGCCAACATGAGCCTCGGTGGCGGCGCCGACACCGCTCTCGACAACGCGGTGACCCGCTCGATCGCCTCCGGCGTGAGTTACTCGATCGCCGCCGGCAACGGCTTCCTCGGCCTCTTCGCGCTCGACGCCTGCACCCAGTCCCCGGCCCGGGTGCCGACCGCGCTGACCGTGTCCGCCGTGGACAACGTGGACAAGAAGTCGAGTTGGGCCAACCGGGGCACCTGCGTCGACGTTTTCGCCCCGGGCATCGGCATCACCTCGGCCTGGGCGACGAACGACACCGCGACCAGCACGATCAGCGGCACGTCGATGGCGGCCCCGCATGTGGCCGGCGCTGCGGCGCTCTACCTGGCGAAGAACCCCACCGCGACGGCGGCCCAGGTGCACACGGCGATCGTGTCCGGCTCCACCCCGAACGTCGTGACCAGTCCCGGCAACGGCTCACCCAACCGGCTCCTCTACACCGGCGGCTTCTGACCCGCCTTGAGACCGGCGGCGGGTACTCCTAACGGGGTACCCGCCGCCGGTTCGTCGTGGCCGAGCGGATCGGTGCGGTGTCAGCATGTGTCAATGCGTGCAGGCCACCGAGACCAACCGAGCGAGCGACCGTCCTGGTTCGAGCCCGCCGGGATTCCGCTGCCCCGGCGCGTGCAGCTCCCGGACCGGCCGCAGCAACGGCGGGTGTCGGAGTGGGCCGCCGCCGACTGCGAGGCCATCGCCGGGCCGATCGCCCGGGGTGCCCTGTGGCGGTTCACCGAGGCGGTCGCGGAAGTGCTCTATCCCGGCATGGGCATCGCGGTGGCGGCCGCGCCCCGCTCGGCCCGGATTCCGCAGGTGCTGGGCCTGAACGACGGCCGGGGCGCCGACGTGAAGGTCGGCCTGGTCGGCTCGGCACCGCTCGGCCTGTGGGTGCTCTTCCGGACCCGACTCGGGCAGTCCGACCCCGGGCCGCGCCCGCCCTGGTGTCGGGACCTGCCGATCGGTCCGCTCGGCACCGGCGGTGTCCGCCGCGCCGCATCGATCATCTCCGGAGTCGACGACGCGGAACCGGCGGATGTCGCGCCCCTGTTGCTGGTGCCGCCGAGGCCGGACGCCGCCACCGGGCTGCTCGTCCGCGTCGACGTCCGACACCACTACGGAGTCGTCGCCGCGGACCCGGGTGACGGCGAGTGGCAGCGCCGGATGTTCTTCACCATCGTCCATCCGACCGGCCGCGCCCGGCACCGCCGCGAGCGCTACCGGGTGGTGTGCCCGGTGTGCGCCCGTCGCCGCCTCGCCCAGTTCCGAGGCTTCGACGTGTGCTCCGACTGCGGGTGGTATGAGAGCACCTGACCACTTGCACGGACCGGCGAGGATTGACGGATGTTCACGCCATCGGTCGGTATTCTGCTGCTCCCCGACGCGTCGTTCTTCGGCACCACCTCCCGTGTCACGTCCGGCGACGGCGTGCCCGTCGCCACCATTCGGCGCGGAACGTGGAACGCGCGCGGACGTTTCGAGATTCTCGCTGCGGCCGGCGAGGAGGTGCTCGCCACCGGCGGGCAGGCCGGGTTCTGGGGCAACAAGTACGAGCTCATGGGTCCGCAGTCGCAGTTCCTGCTCTCGCTCAAGTTCAGCGGCTGGACCGGCCCGACCGGACGCGGCGTGGTGTCGCTGCCGGACGGGCGGGTGCTCACGACCCAGGGCACCTGGACCGCGCGGGATTTCACCCTGGCCGACGAGGCCGGCACTCCGGTCGCCGAGTTGCGCAACCATGGCGGGCTGACGGCCGTGAAACAGAGCTTGATCTTCGAACTGCGCGCGCCCGTGTTGTCGATCGTCCAGGCGATCGGGCTCGCCCAGTGCCTGCGCGCCGCCGTCGAGTCGGCCGCCGCGACCGTGGCCTGACCCGGGGGTTGAGCTGCGTGTTTCCTGGACCCGGTCGGGGATCCGTGATTGTCTCAGCGGCATGAGATTCACGGCGGAGCTGCAGGCCACCGGCGGCACGACCACCGGCTTCCAGGTCGCTGACGAGGTCGTCGCCGAGCTGGGCGGCGGCGGTCGGCCCAAGGTGGTCGTGGAGGTCAACGGTCACCAGTGGCGCGGCTCGATCGCGCGGATGGGTGGCACCTACTGGCTCGGGGTCAGCGCGGAGCGCCGGGCCGAGGCGGGGATTGCGGCGGGCGACGTGCTCGACGTCGAGGTGGCACTCGACACGGCCGTCCGCACGGTGGAAGTTCCGGCCGACCTGGCGGCCGCGCTCGCCGCGGAGCCGGCCGCCCAAGCGTTCTGGGCGGGGCTCTCCTTCAGCAATCAGAGCTGGCACGTCCTGCAGGTCACGGGCGCCAAGTCCGAGGCGACCCGGGAGCGGCGGATCGCCAAGTCGGTCGCGATGCTGGCCGAGGGCCGGGCGCGTTAGCTCACCCGGTTGAGGGTGGTGCCGATCAGCTTCTGCCAGTCGGCGGTGAACTGCGGGTTGGCGCTCGCGTCGGAGCGGCCCAGCCGGTAGATGGCGTACTGGTCGATGAGCACGACGTTTTCCCGGCTCAGGGCGACCACCGCCACGTCGGCGGTGGCCGCGTGCGCCTTGTCGTACTGCTTGTTGCGGATGGTGACGAAGCCGATCCAGGCGCTTTCTTCCAGTGCCGAGGTGGTGGCGGTCTCGGTGTAGGCTGGCTCTTCGCGGTCCCCGGTCTTGGCGGGCTTCTGCACGCTCTTGGGGCAGGCGTCAGCGACCGTCCGCAGCTGGGCGAGTGCCGTGGACGCCGAGATGATGTCGTCGTAGACCAGGGCGATCTGGGTCATGCTCTGCGCGCCCTCGGTGCCCTCGTCGGCCAGCGGTGCGGAGGTGACCGACGGCTTGCCCGGGATGATGGCGGGCTCGGTGTCGCCGCCGCAGATGCTCACCAGGGTCGTCGGCGGTGCCGACTCGGTGGGCGCCTTCCAGGTTGGTCCGATGTCGGCGGGCTTGAGGAAGGCGTTCTGCATCATCGAGACGGTGAGCTTGCCGCCGTCCGGTTCGTCGTCGTCCGACGAGCATCCGGCGAAGGTCGCCACGGCGACGATCGCGAGCACACCACGCAGCATTCGGCCGGGCACCAGCATCCGGCAATGATGGCAGACCCGGGGCGGTGCGCGCCGGGCCTCAGCCCAGGGTCGCCTGAAGATCACCTACTGTGATGTTCATCGGGATGGCCTTAACATTGAACAATGTCTTTATCTTGTCATGTTGTCCTGAACGGATGAGGCGAGTCCGAGCTGCCATGGCGCTGCTCCTCCTGGGGTCCCTGTTCTCCGCACCCGCGAGCGCGAGCGCCGCTCTTGCGGGTCCGACCTGCGCCTGGCCCGAGGAAGTCGGGGCAGAGGCCGAGAACGTCGCTCTGCCCGACACCAACGCCCGCTACTGGGTGATGCCCATCAAGGCGAACCTGGGCCGGCAGATCACCGTCACCGGCGTCTTTCCGGACGCCCGATACTTTTCCTTCGCCGTCTACGACGGGTACAAGGGCACGTTCACCAGCAACGGCGTCTCGTCGGCGCGGGCCGACTACGAGATCGCGCCGGACCCGGGTTCCGTCAACCCGTGGCAGGTGCCAGCCGTGGCAGGTGGGACGTACACACTGCAGCTGCGGCGGTCTGTCGCGCCGGGTGACACCAACGTGCTGCCGCTGGCGCCGGAAGGATCACCCAACGGTGCCCTCGGCTCGCTGGTCTATCGGATCTATCTGCCCACGGGTGGCCCCTCGGCGCCGGTCGTGCTGCCCACGCTGACCATCACCGACGGCGGTCAGAGCCAGACCTTGCCACCGTGCTCGACCCGACATGCGCCCGCCGCCCAGGCGGCTCCGGCGGGCAGCTCAGCGGCGAGAATTCCGGTGCCGGACCTGACCTTTGTCCGGCCGACCGGCAACGACCAGCTCTTCCCCAACCCGGACAGTGGCTACCTCAGCACCTGGGTGACCCCGCCGGGCGAGAAGAACGTGGTGGTGGTGCGCGGCCGGGCGGCGGCCAGCCCGGACCAGCCGCACCCGCACCCGTGGCCCCAACGCGGCGACGACATGCGCTACTGGTCGCTCTGCACCAATCTGCGCGTCCCGGACTATCCGGTGGTGGTCAACGACCTGCCGGACGGGAACACCGATCCGGGGTGCCGCCACGACGACGTGACCTCGCTGGACCTGGGCGGCAACTACACCTTCGTCATCGGTACGGAAGCACAACGTGCCCGCATCGAGGCCGTCGGTGGGATGACCTTCGTACCGTTCTCGCTGACGTCCCCCCGGGCCCGGCATCTGGTGCTGTTGCGCAACATGATGCCGGTCCCGGGATTCGGCAAGTCCGTGCTGGACGTGCCGCCGGACGGGCTGCCCGCCACCGCGGAGGCGGTGATGGGCGACTACTACCCGCGGGCGCGCATCTGCCCGCTGTCCACCCTGGACTCCTGCGCCCGCTGAGCTACTTCTTCTTCACGACGGGGGCGGGAGCGACGAAGGTGAACGGTGTCCCGGCGCTGGTCCCGCCGGGCGTGGTCACCGTGACGGCGACCGTGCTCGCGGCCCGTCCCGGGACGGACACCTTCAGCTGGGTGTCCGACACCCGGATGAAGGTCAGCTTGGTCGAGCCGACCAGCACGGCCGTGGCGTTGGTGAAGCCTGTGCCGGTGATCGTGACCGCGGTCGCTGTCTTGGTGGAGCCGGTCACCGCGCTAAGAGCCGTGATGACCGGCGCCGGCGGGGCGACGTACGTGAAGGTGCCGTCGACCGTGGACGGTCCGCCCGCGGTGGTGACGCGAAGGGTGACCGTCCCTGCCGCGTGGACGGGCAGGGTGAGCTTGAGCTGGGTGGCCGAGACCACGGAGAACTTGACCGCGGAGCCGTCCACGGTGACCGACGTCGCGCCGGTGAAGCCGGTGCCGGTGACGACGACGGGCGTGGTCTTGTAGGTCGGCCCGGTCGCGGGCGTCAGCTCGGTGACGGTCGGCGCGGGCGGGTTCACGTACGTGTACTGGCCGGTGGTGGTGCTGACGCCGGACTTGGTGGTGACGGTGACCGTGGCCGGACCGGCCGCCTTCACCGCCGGGGCGGTGAAGGTCAGCGACGTCGGGGACACCTGCTTGAACGGCGCGGCGGCGGTGCCGACCTTGACGCCGGTCACACCGATGAGGGACGTGCCGGTGAGGGTGACCACCGTGCCGCCGTAGAAAACGCCGCGGTCCGGGGTGAGCGCGGTGACCGCGGGCGGCGGCGGCGAGTACGTGAACTTCGTCTTCGCGGTGCTGCTCCCCGCCGGGCTGGTGACCGTCACGTCGACCAGGCCCGCGGCGGCCAGCGTCGGCGTGGTGGCGACGAGCTTCGTGATGCCCGCTGCCGTCTGCGGCTGGAAGGTGGCCGCGGTGTTGCCGAACCGGACCGCGGTGACGTCGGCGAGGTTGCTGCCGGTGATGGTGACCTGGGTGCCCGCAGTGCCCTTGGTGACCGACAGTCCGGCTACGGCGGGGGAGGGAGTCACCGGGGTGGCCGGGGTGGTGGTGCCCTTGACGGCGTACCCGGTCATCGCCTGTTTGGTGATGAAGGCCCAGGACAGTTTGGCGTCGCCGTTGTTGCCCCACCGGGTGCCCCAGGAGTTGCGGATGATCACACCCTGGGCGTCGTAGCCGTACGCCGCGATCATGTGGTTGCCCAGGTTGCCGCCGGTCGTCGTGCTGTAGAGCGAGTGCGCGCCCAGGTTCATGAAGTCCTTGTAGACCGGGATGCCGAGGGCGACCGGGGCGCCGGTGGCGAGCGCCTGCTTGATCGAGTTCTGGGCGGCCGTGCCCTGGTTCGCGCCGTTGAACAGCAGCTGGTAGTTGCTGACCCGGTACTGCTTGGCGTTGTCGATCTGTGCCTGGGTCGGCGGGGTCTTCCAGTCGGTCGTGCCCTGGAAGTAGTCCGCCTGGGTGTCGATGCCCGCGGACTGCACATTCGCCAGCACGCTGTCCGGGTTCAGACCCGCGTTCGGCGCACCGCCCCGGACGACGTTGCGCTGGTAGAGGAACAGCGGCGCGTACGGGGCGCCGCTGCCGTTCGTCCGGTTGGCGTAGTAGCCCATGATGCTGTAGCCGATGGTCCAGGCGACGCACGAGCTGATCTGGCCCTGGTCACCGACCGCCGGGGCGTACTGCCGCAGGTCGACGCTGTCGGGCACCACGTCGAACGCCTGCACCCCGCCGGGCACCCGGGCCGGGGTCCGGGTGGCGCTGGTGATGAGCCCGCCGACGGCGTGCGGCAGCTTGCCGGTGCTCGGCGCGGCCGACGCCGGTGTGGCGGTCAGCGTGACCGGGGCGGCGGTGAGTGCGGCGGCGGCCACCATGAGCCAGCCGCGGTACCGCGCGCGGGACATCAGACGCATCCGGGGGGTCCTTCCTTGGGGCGATGCAAGGCACCCCCCATCGGCACGGTTGCGGGGAGGTTGAGAGCTTTGCCCGTACGCTGCGTCCCGGAGAGGTCACGTGGAGTAAATGGGGTGCGGATGGAACGGCGGGCGCTGCTGCGAGCGACAGTCCTGGGCGCGGGCACGGTCGCACTGCCCTTCACCGGCTGGTCCGCGGCGTACGGGTCGGCCCAGCCGGCACCCGGGCCGTACGGGCCGCTGCGCGCCTCGGACGCCAACGGACTTCGGCTGCCCAAGGGGTTCAGCAGCAAGATCGTGGCGCAGACCGGCCGCCGGGTCTCCGGCACGACCTACAAGTGGCACCAGGCTCCGGACGGCGGCGCCACCTTCGCGGAGGGCGACGGCTGGTGCTACGTCTCGAACTCCGAGGTCCCGGCCGCTGACGGGGGCGGCGCCTCGCTGATCAGCTTCGGCCCCGACGGCAAGCCGGTAGCGGCGCGCCGCATCCTCGGCGGCACCGACATGAACTGCGCCGGTGGCCGTACGCCGTGGGGCACCTGGCTGTCGTGCGAGGAGGTCGACCGCGGCCGGGTCTACGAGACGTACCCGACGGGCCGCGCGGCGAAGGTCCGCCCGGCGCTGGGTCGGTTCCGGCATGAGGCCGCTGCGGCCGACCCGGTCCGCAAGGTCGTCTACCTCACCGAGGACGAGCCGGACGGGTGCTTCTACCGGTTCGTGCCCGACACCTGGGGTGACCTGAAGGCCGGCCGGCTGGAAGTGCTGTGCGCAGGCCCGGGAACCTCAGGCGCCTTCACCTGGGCGTCGGTCCCCGATCCGGGCGGCTCCGGAACCCGGACCCGCCGCCAGGTCGCCGCCGCCAAAGCGTTCGACGGGGGCGAGGGCTGCTACTACGCCAACGACACCGTCTACTTCACCACCAAGGGTGACGGCCGGGTGTGGGCACTGGACCTCACCGCCGGGCGGTACCGACTCGCCTACGACGACAGCCTCGTCCAGGGCGGGCCGCCGCCGCTCACCGGCCCGGACAACCTGACCGGCGCCGAATCGGGCGACCTCTACATCGCCGAGGACAACGGCAACATGGAGATCTGCCTCATCACTCCGGACGGCGGGGTGTCGCCGTTCCTACGAGTCACCGGCCACCACCGCTCAGAGCTGTGCGGGGTCGCGTTCAACCCGAAGGGCGACCGGCTCTACTTTTCGTCGCAACGCGGCCGCACCGGCAAGGTCACCGGCGGCATCACCTACTGCGTCAAGGGCCCGTTCCGCAAACGGAGCTAGGGTGCGTTCGTGATCGCTGAACCGGTGCACTCGTACCGAGCCGAGGGTGGCTGCGCGGTGCCGCTGCTGAGCTGGACGCTGCCCGAGCCGGTGCTGGCGATCTCGTCGGCGGTGCTGGGCGGGGGGATCGGGCCGCGGCGGTGGATCGTGAATGCGACCGTACCCATGTCCTATGACCGTGACGACCCTGCCGACCACCTCCGGGAGATCGCCGCTGAGCTGCAGCTTTCCGGTCCGGGGATCGGTCTGCTGACCGGCGTCGACGTGGCCGACGTGGTCGTGGCTGAGGACGAGGACGTGCGGCTCTGGGCGACGGTCGGGCTCGGCGCGCCGGTCCAGGCCGCGGCACCGGATGTCGAGGTGGCGTCGCAACCCGGCGTGGCTCCACGTGCGGGCACCGGGACGGACGTCGAGGTGGCGCCGCACGCGGGGACGGTGAACATCGTGGCGTGGGTGCCGCGGCGGCTGAGCGACGGCGCGCTGGTGAACGCCGTCGCCACGCTGACCGAGGCCAAGACCCAGGCGATTCGCGAGCTCGGCCTGGACGCGACCGGTACGGCAACCGATGCGGTCGCCGTGCTCTGCCCGCTGTCCGGACCGGAGGTGGACTACGCCGGCCCGCGTTCGCAGTGGGGTCGCCGCTTGGCCCGCGCCGGCCACCGCGCCGTCCTGGCCGGCGGCGCGGTCAACCTGTCCGGCTTGTCGTCCTGGTCCGAACGGCGGGGCGACCGCTAAGCGGCGTCGCGCAACGCCACACTCGCCGGCCGGGACGGGCCGCGCTCCGGGATCTCCGCCGTGCGGTCCGGGTCGGCACGCCACAGACTGCCGTCCGCTGCACCCTGCGCGGTCGCGATCATCGACGTGAACGCGGTGCGGATCTGAAAGTCCACCTGGTCGGCCGGCAGGTTCGAGAGCTCCACGAGCAGGGACGCACTACCCAGGATTCCGTACGCGTTCCGCGCGATCCCCTCGTAGTCCCCACCGGGATACTTCGTCACGTTGGCCCCAGCCCGCTCGGTCAGCACGTCGTAGTTGCGCACCGCCAGCTGCTGCGACCGGATGACCGCGTCCTCGGCGACGAACGTGCTGGTCGGCCACAGGATCGATGCGGTGGTTTCGCGCCCGTCGGGCTGCACGTACCGGCCCTGCATGTGATAGTCGACCACCACTGCCGGCCGGGTGCGGTGCCAGTAATCGAGGACCGCGCGCGACTCCGGGACCGGGTTGTCCTCGATCGGGGTCAGCGGGTTGTGGAACCGGTTGATGTCGTAGCCCACGCCCGGCTCCGAGTATTCGCCGGTGGCGCTCGGGTCGTGGTTGTAGCGCTGGTCCCGGACCGCGCCATCCGGGTTGGCCTGAACCACGATGTCGAGGGTGACCCGCGACAGCAGCCACCGGTGCCACGCGGTGCGCGGCACACCCAGCGCCCACAGCGCCCGAATCGCCGCGGGTGTGCCCAGCGGCTCGTCGCCATGCTGCTGCGTGACGTAGAGCAGCCGGACGTCGCCGGTGCCGACGGTGGCGAGCTGCAACGGCCGCCGCTCGTTGCTGTGCCCGATCGTGCCCAGCCGGACCCGACCGTCGCTGGCCTGCGCCACCCGGGTCAACGCCCGGGCCACTTCCTCGGGAGTGGGCTGGTCCGGAACCAGACCGGCGGGCGCACTCGCCGGCTGCGGCGCGCGGGGTGCGGCACTCGCGCCGGGTGGTGCCAAGAACGCGGCCCCCACAAGTACGGCGCCAGCCACGGCGAACAGCCTCGACCTCATCCGATCCCCTTTGATCGATACGCGTAGATGTCTGGGTATCAACCTACCCCTCAGACCGCGAAGGTGGCCGCCGTACGGTTCATGTGGCCCGCCATCTGGCTCAGCTCGTCGATCGTGGCGCTGCTCGACGTGACCGCACCGTGGGTTTCCTGCACCGTGGCCGCGACCGCGTGGACATGCTCGGCGATCTGTGCCGACCCGGTCGCGGCATGCGACACGTTCCGGCTCATGTCGGCCGTCGTCGCGCCCTGCTCTTCCACCGCGCTGGCAATAGTGGTCACGTAATCGTTGATCCGCTCGATGACGCCCTGGAACGTGGCGATGACCTCGGCGGCACCCGTGCTGTCGTCCTGGATGGCGCGTACCCGGGCACTGATGTCCTCGGTGGCCCGAGCCGTCTCCTGGGCGAGATCCTTCACCTCACCCGCGACCACCGCGAAGCCCTTGCCCAACTCGCCGGCCCGCGCAGCCTCGATGGTGGCGTTGAGCGCCAACAGGTTCGTCTGCGCCGCGATCGCGTTGATGACCTCGACCACCGCCCCGATCTCCGACGACGACGTGGTAAGCCGCTGCACCCGCTCGCCGGCCGTGCTCGCCGCGCTCAACGCCTCGCCGGACACCGTCGCCGCCTGCGCGGCGCTGCTCGCGATCTCCTGGATCGACACTTCCATCTCCTCGGTGGCGGCGGCCACCGTCTGACTGTTGGCGCTGACCTCTTCCGCCGCAGCCGCCGCATTGCGCACCCCGGTCGCCGCCTCTTCCGACCCCACAACCATCAGTCCGGCGCCGGCCCGCAGCGCCTCGGACGCGTGCGACAACTGGGCGGCGTCCGCCTTGATCTGTCGGACGGCGGCGCCCAGCGTGTCAGCAGCCTCATTCACGGCCGTACCCATGTCTCGCAGTTCCCCACCCATCGACCCGGTGTCGACCCGGTGGGTCAAATCCCGCCCCGCCACGGCCTTCAGCGCTGCCACCGCCGCGGTCAGCGGCGCGACAATGCTGCGCCGCGTCGCCCACACCAGCGGTACGGCCAGCAGCAGCGCCACCCCCATCGCCACGGTGAGCTGGATCTGCGCGGTCCGCGACGCGGCTGTCGCATCCTCGGCGGCGTCGTCACTGCGGGCCTGAGCGCTGTCGACCAGCTTCTGCGTGTTCTCCAGAATCCGGAAATAGATGTCCCAGGACGCCCCGCCGATGGTCTCGTTCGCCTTCGCCACCGACGCCGCCGTGCCCTGCGCGAACATCGCGGCGATCTCGTCGTCCATCTTCAGGAACGCGTCCCAGTCGGACCGGATCGCCGCGAAGGTCTCCGCCTCCGCCGAAGTCATCGCCGACGTGTCGACCCCGGCCAAGTGGGTCCGCAGCCGTCCGACCACCTCCAGATAGCCGGCCCGGCTCGCCGCGTCCGGCTGCACCGCCGCCTTCGGATCCCCGAGCGCGGCCTCCCACGCATAGGCAACCTGCCAGCCGCTCACATCCGAGTTGAAGTACTTGATCTCCTGCACGGCGCGGCTCAGGAGCAGCATGTCCTCCATATGCGCGACCGCCCGGTCCTGCGCCCGCAGCGCCACCAGCCCGACGATCCCGGCAGCCAGGAACAATGCCGTCACAGTCCCCAGACAGACCACCAGTCGCGCCCCAACGCGCAGGCGCCCCAACCGACCAAGCATCTGACTTTTATCTCTCTGCTTCGCTCCGGTCTCCCCATCGCCCTATCGACACATCCGCCCATCGAATGAGCGCCACCGGGCCGACACCGAAACATCTGACCTCGCCAGCCGCCGGCGTGCTCTGGCTGTTCCCCATCCTGGCGTGGCGGGTGGCCTACCTCCCGCACCGCGACTGGCCCCCGCGCGAGGACGAACTACCCCGGGTCGCCTACCTCCCCGACCTCGCCCACGTCGGCCCCTGGATCTGCACCGACCCCGAGGCGATTGGCGAAACTACGATGACGTGACGTAGCTCCGCGCGTGGAGGGAATGCACAGTGAAGCTTCTGTTGACGTCAGGCGGCGTCACGAACCCCAGCATCCGCTCAGCCCTCCTCCAGCTGCTCGGCAAACCGATAAACGAAAGCCGCGCACTCTGCATCCCCACGGCCCAATGGGGCCACCCGATGTGCGGCCCAGCATCGGTGCAGGGCCTCATCGCCGCCGACCCCAACTCCACCTGGCAACACCTGTCCGGCCTCGGCTGGGGATCACTGGGCGTCCTCGAACTCACCGCACTGCCCACCATCGGGCCAGAACGCTGGATTCCCTGGGTCCGCGAAGCCGACGTGCTCCTGGTCGACGGCGGCGACGCCACCTACCTCTGTCATTGGCTACGGGAATCTGGACTGGCAGACCTGCTGCCCTCACTACCCGACCTGGTCTGGGTCGGCGTCAGCGCCGGCAGCATGGTGCTGACGCCCCGCATCGGCACGTACTTCGTCGAATGGCCGGCGGCATCGGACGACCGTACGCTCGGCATCGTCGACTTTTCGATCTTTCCGCACCTCGACCTGTTCCCCACCAACACGCTGGCGCACGCGCAACGGTGGGCCGCCGACATCGGCGTGCCGGCCTACGTCATCGACGAACAGACGGCCATTCAGGTCGTCGACGGTGCCGTCGAGGTCATCTCGGAAGGGAACTGGAAAATGCTCAACGCGTAGCCGCCAGCGTCCAGCCCGATCCGGTATTGACCCGCGACGAGAGTGATAAGCATTGACCGCCCATCGCACAGTGGACCACGACGCCCTGCGGTCGCTGCTGACCGGAATTCGCGACACAACATGGTCCTGGAGCGAAGCGGAAGTGCCCGCGCTGACGACCCGACTCGGCTGGGAGCTGGGCCGACTCGTCTCGGGCACCGGCGCCATGGCTGACCCGGGATACGAGCTCGGTAAGAAGGCCGTCCGATTCGCCTTCAACGATGGCGAGGTGCGGCGGATCACCATGCGACTCACCTCGATCCTCGACGAGGACGACCAGGCCTTTCTTATGGACGTCCGCCAGCGAGCCGTCACCTTGGCTACGGAGGTCCTCGGCGAGCCCGACGCCCCGCCGGGAACCGAGGGCGGGCAAGTGCGATGGCGTGGCCGACAGGCCACCATCCTGCTGCAGGTGCCCGCGGTCGCCGTGACGCTTGTCTGGTCCACCAACGCGTTCCAGGACCACCTGGACACCCTTGGTCAGCAGTGACCCGAACGTTCTGGGAACAACGCACACAAGCGATGACGCAGCTGCTGAAAGGCGACATCGTGCTTACGCAAGGCGGTGACTTGATGTTCAGGTGCACCGTGGCACCGCCCCACCTGGCGTGGGAGCCCGACGAGGCCCGCACCGCGCGGGACGGTGCCGCCGCGGTGGACAGCCACCGGCAGATGCAGCTCAGCGAGGAGGATGAAGGTCGACGCATTCTGCCTCCGGGAGGCCGAGTTCGGCGTAGATCGCCAGAGCCTGCTGCAGGTGCGTTGCGGCGTCGGGGTGCCCGAGTGCCGCCAGGGAACGGCCGGTGCCGTGGTGAGCGTGCGCCCTCGCCACGCGGTACTCGACGTCTGCCGTGATGTCGAGCGTCTGCCGATAGTGCACAAGCGACAAATTGTACTGATGATTGTCGCTGTGGATCGCGCCGAGCACATTATGTGTCTCAGCGAGATCCACCGGGTCGGGTATGTCGCGAAGGATGCCGAGCGCCTCATGGGCGTGCTCCAGTGCCGCGAGCGGTTGTCCCGATCTTCGAGTCGCCTCGGCGAGCCGGTGCAAGTAGTCAGCCTCGAAGCGTCGGTCGTCACCCTGCCGAGCAAGGTCGATACTCTGGGTCAGCAACCTGATCGCACTGTCGTGTTCGCCCAGTCCGCTGTGCGCTGTCCCCCTACGGCTCAGAACAGCGCTCGCCTGTCGCAGGTTCACGAATCCGTCAAGAGGTAGCGCCGCCTGATCCGCGGCCTCGATCGCGTCACGATGGCGTCCCAGGCAGTTCAGCGCATCCATCAGCACTGTCAGCGCTACCGCTTCACGCCACAGGTCGCCCTGCTCGTGGTAGAGCTCGATGCTTCGAGTGGCGTACGAGACGGCGTCGGCGAACGATCCGATGAGGTTGCTCAAGTCGGCCTTGTGAATAAGTGAGCGGGCGATTCCGTCGAGATCGGCTGAGTCGGCGGCATGGGCTGTGCCCTGATGGAGGAAATCGAGTGCAAGCCGATACCGGCCCAGCACCTTGTGCATCAAAGAGACGTCCAGCAAGCAGGCGGACCTCACGGCAGGCGGGGTATCGGGCTGGCATGCGCCCAATGCGATGGTAAAGACTTCCAGGCTCGCCGAGAGCTGGCCGTTCTCGTAGAGCAGCGACCCCACATTGCGGGGGAGCTGCCAGCCGTCATCGTCGGCCCGGTGATGAGCTGCGAGCTGGGCGGCAGCCAGCAGGTTGGCATACTCGGTGTTCACCCATGACCGGACGTCTGATGTCGTGGAAAGCTGAGGGACGGCTGCCGGCTGGTATCGAGGGCTTACGCCAAGTCGAGGCCGCTTGGGGTTGTCCAACTCGGCGGCAATCTGCGTGACATGCAGGTAATAGTCGAGGAGGCGATCCCAGGCGGCCGACCTTTGCAGTGCGGTTTCATCCCCGTGGACACAAGCCCGGGAAAAGTCGCGCACCAGGTCGTGCAAGCGATATCGGCCAGGGAGATGCGCTGTCAGCAGGTGCATGTCGCACAGGGCGTCGAGCAGGTGCTCGGCCTCGTGCGAGGGCAGATCGGCGAGCGCCGCCGCAGAAAAAACATCGATGTCTGTCCCCGGATGCAAGCCGAGTAAGCGGAACATGCGCTGCTCGGAATCGACAAGGTGCTGATACGACAGAGCGAAGGCCGCGGTGACACCGAAATCATCCGACCGCAGCAATCTTGCCCTGCCACGGTCATCGGTCAGCCGCGCGACCAGATCCGACAACTTCCATTGTGGGCGCGAACGTAGCCTTGCGGCGGCCATGCCGATCGCGAGGGGTAGGTAGCCGCAGAGCTGGACCACCTTGATGACCGCCGTGGCTTCGGCCTCGCAACGATCTGACCCCGCGACCGCGCGGAACAAGGCAACGGCGTCGTCCGGGGGCAGCGTGTCCAGGGACAACACGTCTGCACCCGCCAGCCCGGTCAGCCGGCGCCTACTTGTGATCATGACAGAGCAGCTGGCCGACCCCGGTAAGAGTGGCGTGACCTGGGCGGAACTCAACGCATTGTCAAGGACCACCAAGATCCGACGGCCGGCGAGTTCCCCCCGCCACATCGCAGCCTTCTCATCCAGATTCTTCGGAATTCGTGCATCCGGATACCCCATTGCGCGTAGCAGCACATCGAGGGCCTCGTCGGCTGTCAATGGATCGCGGCCGGCGGTGTGCCCGTGCAGGTCGACAAAGAGCTGACCGTCTTCGAACTGATCGGCAAGCCGGTGCGCCGCATGCACCGCAATAGCCGTCTTGCCGACCCCCGACATTCCGTCAATGGCCTGGATCACGGTGACGCCGCCACCGTTTGCAACGGCCGTGAGCCGCTCCAGCTCAGGCAGCCGGCCGGTAAAATGCCCTACGTCTCTGGGCAGATAATTGCGCGGAAGCGACGCCTCCGACCGATAACTCAGTGTGCGGTCTGCGGCCAGTATTCGATGATACTGATTCTGCAGCTCAGGGCCCGGGTCCACCCCTAGGTCATCAGCTATCGTATGACGGATCCGCTCGTACCACACCAGCGACTCTGCGGTACGCCCAGCGCGATACAGCGCCAACATCAGCAGGCCAGCCAGCGGTTCGCACAATGGATATCGATCTAGTTCGGCGCACAGCTCATCGGCGACGGCCGCATGCGACCCAAGATCGAGAGAGACCTCCGCCCACGCGGTGACCGCCGACAACCGCCGCTCCTCGAGCTGGCTCGCGGCGGTTGAGATAGTTCTGCCACCGACGCCTGCAAGTGCGGGTCCGCGCCAGATCGCTAACCCTGTCCGTAAAGTCTCGGCTGCGCGGGCCAGATCGTGGCGGGACCGAGCCGCCTGCGCCTCGGCCAGACACTGGTCAAATCTTCCAGCGTCGACCTGTCTTGCCGGGACCTGAAGCACATAACCGGATCCGACCGCTGCCAGCGCCTCGCTTACCGGTGTCCGTCGAAGGGTGGAGATCGCGTTCTGCACTTGCTTACGTGCAGTAACCGGAGGTTCGCCATCCCATACGGCGTCTATCAATTGATCCACGGAAACTACCTGCCCAGCACTGAGCACCAGGGTCGCGACGACCCGCCGCTGCTTCGTCCCGCCGATCGCTATTCGGCGGCCGTCATGCCGAACTTCCAGCGGCCCGAGGATCCCAAACTCCACGCCGCCTCCCCTGCCCCGCCAACCTCCCGAGCAGTGTACGGGGACCAGTTCGGTCGGGCGAGGAGCGACCGAGGACGAAACGAGGACGGCATTGGTCACGATGAACGCGCGTGACTGGAACGACACATGTCCACACAATCCATGCCGTCTACCGGAGCCAAAATGATCGGGGGCTCACTTCGCCCGGCGAAGTGGGAGAGGTGTCCGGAGCGCGAGACTGGAAGATGCACGGAGCGTTACCGTTTTCGTCCATCGTGGATTGTTCGGCTGCAGAGGTTCGTGGTGATTGCAGACTCGCGGAACTCCTGAGGCGAGCGGTTGGTCGGCTTCGACCAACCGCTCGCCGTGCGGTGTGGATTGATCTTCTGTGCACGGCCCGCCCCCAGGGCGGCGCCGCCATGCAGTCCTCGGCTCCCGGGATTTCCCGCCAAGGGACGAAAACGCCGCCTCGAAGCGCTCAGCGGCAACCTGGAGAGGGCTGAGGCGACCCGGCGCGAATGCTGGCCGCGGCCGCAACCTTGGCTGCGGGCATGGCCGCCTGGTCGGACAGGTGGGCCGGCCACTGGCGACGCCAAGTCCCACGACCTGGCTGTTTCGCAGGCGACCACCAGTCGTTATCCCGCTGAGGCGCCTTGGTCGGTCAGCCCGGCGTCGCCCGCACCACCACCGCACCGATCGCCCGGTTCAAGGCCCGCAAGCCGGAGCCGCCCCGGGCGGCTGGTTCTGCGCGTGCCACAGCACCCGCCGGGACTTCTTCGTGTCCAACAGCCGCAGACCCCACTCCGCCCAGTCGCGCAGCGAATCGTCCTCGCTCTGCAACTACGCGACCAGCACCTCAAACGACTACTTGATGACGCCGATGATGCCGGTCACGGTGCCGACAACTCCGCTGACGGTCGCCAACTTCGCTGCGGCGCCCGTCCAGATGCCCTTCGTCTTCTGCCGCCAGCCAAGAGACCACCACTCTTGTCCTAACTTCGACCATTTGTGTTGCCGAAGGTGGCAGCCCAAGATGAGGCCGGTGGAGTTGTTGCGGCAGAAATCAACGTCGGCGCCTCGCCTTCGGTTGATCGCGCCGCAGTACACCGGCGCTTGAAAGAGGACGAAGAAGATGAGCAGCCCGACTAGAACCGCATAGATTCCTGGACCGAAGGCGTTGCTGCCCAGGGAGAGCAGCAGTAAGGCCAGGACGCCGTAACCCCAGAACCGCCAAAGATTCGACCTACTCCGCGACGCCATGAGCACGAAGCTTATCGATCGGCGCGCCCGCCCTGAAGTCATGCATCTGTCAGTCGCAACCCCTTGACCCTCAGATCAAACGCTTAAGGTTCAACGTGAGGTCGCTACGCTTCCATCAGTCCCGCCGGCAGGGCCCCATCAAGTGCCGCTCTCGGCGAGACAGAAGAATGATCGGAGGGCTGGGACCAAACCCCAGGGTTCGCTGACTGACCAGGCACCGGCCAGGGCTGTCTGCATTGCCGGTGCCAGATCCGAACAGGTAGGCACCAAAGCGGCGCGGCCCGCGAAGGGGTTCAGCTGCCATATCGGCAGACCACCATGGCAGACGATCGACCGAGGTCGCTATGGGCGGCCCGGCTGATGGATGCGCAGATGGGTCATGCGGACGGTTCGATGCAGGCGCTCTATTCGCATGTCACCGATGGGATGATCCGCGAGCTGCTCGACGAACTGACGCGAATATGGGAGAACGCGTCGGCCCAGCGGCGCCGGCTCAGCGCCCGTTCACCGGTGGCGGCACTCGATCGGTTGTTGAGGGCAGGGGAGAAGTGATCGCGATGGCAATTCCAAGATCGTCTCCAAACCGCTCCAGATCTTGGCCTACAACAAGAAACGGGCTTCGTCCCTGAGGGGCGAAACCCGTTCTGAACTGCTGTTCTTGCTGGTGGGCGATACTGGGATCGAACCAGTGACCTCTTCCGTGTCAAGGAACGATCATGGCGGGTTGGCCTCGGTTCACATGAGTGCTGAGCTGCGAAGACAGTCCGCGAACGTCCGTTAGCGTCCAGTTATGAACACTTCGGTCGTCACTCAGTTAGTCACCCGATTCCTGAGCGACCGCCACTGTGCCAAGAAGTAACTGAGCTGCCGAGCTAGTCGGGATTATGGACTCGCCTGAGCTATCCCCAGGAAGCTGCTCGGCCGCCTGCGATCAAAACTTTCTGGGCTACATATCGCGCAAGTTCGATGTCAGTCGACATCTTTCTTGCCTCTTCGCCAAATGGCAACATCATTTGTGACCCAGCAGGACCTCCGTCTTCCTTCGTGTGAACGATTCGACATCGAATTTGGTATAGCCTATGTGCAACCTGATCTGTAAGTTTTTGATCCCTATTGGCGAAGTTGATTGACCGCACACCTTTGATTTCCTGTTTACCTGTAAGAAATTCCTCCATGTCAGGGTCATCTTTGATGAAGTGAGAAAGGCTTTCTTCGTCTACGCACCGACTAATCGTCGCGCGCAATTGATCCGACTCAGTGAGACCCCCTCGGCCGGTGCTGGCAAGCAGGTTAAGCATGCGCGCCAGATCTGAATCATTGTTAGGGTCGAATCGAGGATCTAGCAGTTCATGCCTCACGCGTTGCATGAGTTCTTGCCGAGAATATACCGGGAAGAAGAACTCCATAACTTGATAGTAAGCGAGAAACTCCAGCAGCGGCATCCCCGTAGCTGAGCGGCCGTACGAATACAAAGAAGCAGCCTCTGCCGAATACTTAAGTCGTGGTAGTCGGGGAGGCTGAACTTTCTTCCGGCTAGTTCGTGACTTCTGCCGCTTATTGCTTGCCAGTGCTCTTGTGATTTGAAGGCCAAAAACGACATTGTGGGTGAGATCTAGGTCCACGAAGATCGCGGTCGATAGTTCCTTCAGTATGGCCAGGGCATTGCCGACTGTTGGCACATTATTCAATTTTATCTTTAGGCTGTACGACCTCGGCGAGCCACTCTCGAATAGAGCTAGGGTTGGATCAGCTTCGCTGATTTCAACCTGAAGCTTGTCGGAGGGGTCGGTCAGCAAGACACGGAATGTATCGACTGCCTTCCCGTCTTGTTCCGACCCGATATCGACGGATTTCACCTTTTCTTCATCCGGCGAAGATGCATGTTGGGTTGCCAGTCTCTCCATCGCTACACGGAGCGGCATGCCGCTAAAATTTCGGATTAGAGCCTCTATGTTGCCATTCTTTCGGTTGAGAAAAGCCGAGTACTCTCCTAGGAAATCCCATTGCTCGAAATCGCTGTCGTTAACAGTAGGGGCACTATCCGCAGTCACGACGCATTGGCGGGCAATTCGACCATTAGGGAGATCTAGTGTCATAAAAACATGATCATCCGTCTCGCCGCGAGCACTCCGTATTCTAACCACATGCGTATCGACAGGGATGGTTGCTGTCTGGGCGCGCATCTTTACGATGTCAAGGGGTTCCATATTCATCCAACCGTCGGATCGTTGTACGTGAGTAGTCACTCATAACGAGCGAGCATGCGAGACGTAACGCAGGTTCAGCCTGATGGACCTGATGGAGCGTGCCCATCCCGTCACCTTCGACCCGCCCTTGGTGGAGCGGGGCATCGTTGGCGCCCGCCGTGTCAAGACGGCCTTGACGTTAGGCACCCAGGCCGGCGGGCGCCAGCGGGGGTCTGCTCGGCTTGCCCGGGTCGTGGGTGACGGGATGCGCGGCCATCCCGGAGCCCGAGCGCCCCCGCCGGAGGCGCAGTACTGCAACCACTCCAGGCCCACCACACGCGCTGCGGCCCGACGCGGGCAGCTGCACCGCGTCGCCCAGGCCGTGCCGGTCGGCTGCCGGATCACACTCCCTAACCCCGCACCTGAGACGGTCTTCGGCAGGCCCGACCTTTCTTCGCTTTCCACGAGTGTCGCCGAGGAGCGGTTAGCGTGCCGCCGCCCGCATCCCCGCGGGCGGCGGTGCGCTGCCTTCGGCGACGGAGTGAGCGGCCCGGTTCGGGCCGCCTTGAAGACGTACAGAAAGTTTGAACAAAGCCGTCGGTCCTGACGTTGTCCCGTCACGGCTGATGCTTGACACTCGCGTCCCACCTGATGCTTGACGGTACGGCTATACGGACCGTTACCTGGGGCTGCGGAGCCGGAATTCGGTGTTGCCGGTGCGCTGGCGTCGGTACGGTCGTTGCCGTGACCAGCTTTCCCGCTCAGGCTCGACGGGTCCGTGATCGCGAGCTCGCGCTGCGGGACCGGCTGCTGGGGTTGCGACAGTGCGTGCTGCACTTCGGGCCATACGGATTCCGCGCAACCTGGCATCACCTCATCGTTAGTGCGAGCATTCCGCAGCGGCTCGAAGACGACCCAGCAGCGCTGGAGCGGGCGGTAGCCGAACTTGAGGAAGCCCGTGTCCGGTGGGCTGCGCATCGCGACGCCTTCGCGGAACGTCGCCGTCAGGAGAAGGCGCAAGGCCGACGCACGCCACGGCGCTCAGACCGCTGGTACGCATGGCACCGAATCGCCTACTGCCCTGACCCCACCCGGCATCCCCGTGACCGCCTCGCAGCAGTCGTACAGCGGGTGATGGACAACTACAGCACCGGCGCGGACTGGTCAGCCCGCTGCCCAGTATGTTGCCGCCATCGTCAGGAAGCCGAGCTCTGCTCCCACTGTGGGGTGGCTCCGCCGCCCCCTGTGATCACCCTGCGGGTCGAGCTCAGCCCTTGGGCCGAGAGTGAGTGGCGCCGAATCTGGCAACGGACGCCTACATCGAGTCACTAGGCCGTCAAGCAACACCTGGGACGGATCCGTCAAGCATCAGGTGGGACTAGACACGTCGGGCCGTCGGGCCTGTTGGAGTCGGCATATGCCTTGGACTGCAGAGTCGCGTACGCCACGAAGTACACAGCCAGAATCGACGCTTGTACGCCTGGGAGGGCCAACCGGCAGCATCCGCCAGCCACGCTATGCCAATCGCCAACACGGACGGCGTTGTCCGGATCTGCCGATGACAGTGCAATCGATCTCGCCCTCGATACATTCTCAGGCAGTCACGCAACTTACGTTCTGATTTTCTTGGTGTCATTCATTCAAGCGGTCCGGGCATCCGCTCCACTGCATCGGCGAGGAGTAGGTGGCGCGTAGGAATTCATCGCTCGTAGCGGCTGCCGGATACGAACAGTCTCGGCTATCCGAGTCGACACATGCCGGTATCCGCCACCCTGCAGCGGCTAGGCCGCGATCGACGCCTACGCGTGGTGGTTGGTTCGCATTCCGATACGCGCGCCGTGATGGACGCCGCTACCGCCATGTGGCCCGATCATGCAGTCGCTTCCGATGTCGGCTCTACCCGAGCAGTATGCTCTGAGGCCACCACGATCCGGAGGATGTGAGACCCCTTGCCCGATCGACTGCCAGCAAAGATCCTCTTCTCCCTGGCCTTTCTTGCTTTCGCAAGTCTGGCAGCCGGGCTATGGCTAGAGAGTTCCAGTCTGCGATTTCTACAAGGGCACCCGTATCTGGTCAATCTCTTGTCGAGCATCACAGGCTTCTCGACGAGCATCTTGGTGGTAGCCCTCGGTTTCAACTGGCTGACGAGCAAGGAGCGCATTCGGAAGAGACGCTACATCATCGGCGCAGCGTTGGGCCGGGCATTAGAACACATGATTGCCATCGCCATCCTCCCCCTAGAGAGAGCGGACGACGGATCCAATTTTTCCGGAAGGGCATTCTACGGACAGGTCGTGGATAAGGATTTCTTTTTTAATGTGCTGATGACACATCGGGAGATTTTCGAAGATTCCGTAATCGATGTCGACAAACTGGTGCACCATGCATCACAACTTACTGGTGACGCTTTGCCGGCACTACAGCTCGAACTAAGGACTGAGGATGAGGTTTCGTTTCAGAAGTCGATCGTCGAATTCCAGCACGTAGTGCTCGCCTATGAGAGAGAGCGACAGCGATCATCTCCTGCAGAAAAGTCGAGTGCCCGATTTTCGGCAGTTGCTCTTCGGCTATACGCGATGATCGATGAACTGACCAAAACCAGACAATATAAAGCTTTCGTTAGAACTCTTGAGCCACGGTAGAGCGCAAAGTGTCACCGCGGCGTGTATCCCGACTACCTACCCCTCGCGTACTCACTTGCCGCGGTCCGGGTGCCAGCCCGTACATCGACTACTTACCGTGAGCGGCGGAGGGCGGTCCCCGTGCCGCCGCCGTCGCAGCGTACGGAGCGCTTCATTTCCGGACCTCTGCACATTTGGCGTACCCGTCGGATGGGACTATCCGTCCGGCATCAGGTTGGACTAGACGCGTCGGGCCTGTCGGTCTACCTGGCCTGACTCGTGGATCGAAGATCACGTAGTCGTGGGATGGTGGGACGTCTGGGGACGTGAGAGCCTGTCTGCATGGTGTCGTTGGCCGAGCGAGCGGAGCGGTTAGCTGAGAAGTTGCTTCCGGATCCGCTTCCTCGTCGCTGGCGGCATGTTCAGGCGGTGGCCATCAAGGCTAGTCGGATCTCGACCGGTCTTCCTGCGGACGACGCAGAGATTCTCGTTGCCTCGGCCTGGCTGCACGACATCGGCTACGTCCCGGAGCTAGCCATCACTGGGCTGCACGCGCTCGACGGAGCAAGGTACATCCGGAGCGAGAGCTTTCCTGAACGAGTCTGTGGGCTCGTGGCCCATCACTCTTGCGCAATCTTTGAGGCGGCGGAACGGAACCTCGAAGAGGATCTATTGACCGACTTCGAGGACGAGCATTCGCCCATCACTGACGCACTCTGGTATGCGGACATGACCACGGGCCCGGACGGTGAGTCGCTAGACGTCGCTGACCGGCTCAATGAGGTGCGACGACGCTACGGTCCGGATCATCTTGTGACCCGCTTCTGGGATCGCGCAGAGCCGACTCTTATCGATGCGGTACGACGCACTGAGCTGCGGTTGTCGCATCATCCGATGTAGGGCTCGTTGCTGTGGGCGAAGCCATGGTCGATGCGAAGGCGCATGGACGGGTGGATGTTGAGAGACTCCAGTTCCTCGGGTGCGACCCAGCGGACTTCGGATGACTCGTCGCTCGTGGTTGGCTGACCGGATACGTACTGGCCTCGAAAGCAGATGGAGAACTGCTGTCTAACCTCGCCGTTGCTGTACTCGACGACGTGCGCGGGGTTCGTGTAGATGCCGACCACCCCGGTGACCTCGACAGTGACTCCGGTTTCCTCCACGGTCTCGCGGACGGCAGTCTCCGCGATGAACTCCCCGAAATCTTGTGCACCGCCCGGCAACGCCCACAGTCCGTTGTCTGTTCGGCGGATCAGCAACAGCCTGCCTTCTCGCACCACGAAGACTGTCACCGCGACGACGATGCTGTTCGGCTTCGGGGCGTCGGGATCATTGAAGTGCTCGATGCGGGCCATGCTCTCAGCCTTGCACGCCGTAGCTCACCAGACTGGCTTGCCGCTTGACCAGACTCGATCGAAGCTGTCCGCGTAAGTGTCGAACAACTCTCCGGAGGACAGGCGCCGCAGGTGGAGCACGGGGGCATGAGCTGCAGGGAAGCCGTAGGCATGAGTGTTGACCAGCATCTCGCCGTCGAAACGGTAAATGGAGTTGTAGAGCGTCGTGCTGTGGAACTTGACGTTCACGCCGGCTACTCCTTGCAGCGGTCGATAGAAGGCAAGGACATTCCGGATCTTGCTCGCCATCGACTCCCCGATGCCCTCCTCAGCGCCTCGGTTGCTGACTGCTTCAGAGTCGGGATCGCCAAGAAGGATGCGGATGTTCACACCCTCGTGCGCCTTCTCCTTGAGCAGCCGAACGAGCTGGGGAACCTGCTCGGGTAGGAACAGTCCGGAAAAGACGAGGATCCCGATTTCGCTGACAGCCTGCTCGGCGAGCCGGCCCCATAGATCCAACGGCACGGCAGCACGACGGGGGAACACCTTCATGCATTCGCTCTCGGATACGCGTGCGACGTGTTCCGGCGTACGAGCCTCTGGCCATAGGTAGGACTCTCGCTCGCGCAGCATCGCCGCTACTGCGTGCCGGTGCCGGGGATACGGAACTCGGCTTAGAGTCACCCAGCGTTCGGCCGTCTTCGGACTGATACCGAGCCTGTCCGCGAGAACGTCCGGGGTCAATCCATCGCGGAGCAAAGCATCTCTTAACCGTTCATTGGCCATTGTTACCCCTCCGCACATCTAGGGACGACTTAAACGTATTCCAGACGTCCCTAGAAGTCCAGCCACGGGGTGATGGTGTGACGGCCCTGCGCAGGAACCTAGTGCCACGAACGAGCGAACGTCCGCAAGGGACGGGCTCATCATCAGGGAGGTAACCCTCGTGAAGATCTACGTGGACACGACCGGCATCACGTTCACGGTGGCGAAGAAGGCTCAGCCGAAGGTGGACGAGAAGGGCAATCAGCGGTCCGAGAGGGGAACGGGCCGTCCGATGTGGTCAACCCAGGTCGTCGCGCTCGACGAGACGGGCGGCGAGGTCATCAACGTCACGACGGTCGGTGAGATTCCGTCGGTGGAGGTTGGTCAGTTCGTCGCTGTCGAAGCGCTGGAGGCCAAGGCATGGGCGACCAACGGTCGTAACGGCACTGCGTTCCGCGCGGCGTCGCTGAAGCCCCTGACGAGTACCCCGGCAAGTAAGTAGCACTCCTGACAGCACCGGAACACCCAGCCACAGTGTCCGTGGCACCCTTCGACCGCTCGTGGTCGCACCTTTCCTAACTGCTTCACCTTTCCGGTTCGAGACATTTGTTGGTTCTCCCACTGTCTCGATTCGCCGGCCGATTCAGTGGCCGCAGCAATCGCGAAGTGTGGCGCGGGGCCGGTCCGGCTACCGATTCCTGCTGGCCTCGCCGCCTTCCCAACCACTCCAACCCTTGATGAGAGGGCGGTTGACCATGTCCAATTCAGCTCTCGTGTTCGCCGTCGCCTCGGCGACGCTCGTGGCCGCGCATCAGCTCGCGGACCACATCTTCCAGACCGACGCCGACGCCGCCGCGAAGACCTATGTGGGCTGGCACGGCTGGCGCCACCTACTGATCCATGTCGGCACCTACCACGCGACTGCTCTGGTCATGCTCGTCGTCACGGCCGTCGTCCTCGATGTGCCGCTGACGTTTACGGGCGTGGTCGCAGGGTTCGGATTCTCCGCTGTCACCCACGCGATCTTGGATCGGCGCTGGCCGGTCCGCTGGATTCTCCAGCATCTCGGCGCCGCTCAGTTCGCCGACCGCATGTCGCCGATCTGCGGCATGTACCTCGCCGATCAGGCCCTGCACTACGGCTGCCTCTGGGTGGCCGCACTACTCATCGCCGCTTTCTGAGTCGACCCACATCCGATCGAGAGGACACACATCATGGGCATCTTCAAGAAAGACCCCGAGCTCGGCATGAAGGCCTACCAGGAGGCCCGCCGGATGCGCGCGGACCTGCGGACCAAGACGCCGAAACCCACCAAGGACGAGCTGCACGTCATCGTGGCCTCGACCGGGCGGCTGACCCATAACAGCGCCCGCCACAACTAGCCAACCTGTGGCCATCCATTGAAGACGCGCGGGGTCGGTTTCCGGCTACCAACCTGCCGACCCCACGCCTTCCCAACCCATCCAGCCCATCAACTGGGAGGACGTGTCATGTCCAAATCTAGCCGAGGTTTCGGTTTCGGGCGTAGGTCCGGCACCGTCACCGTCATCGAGCAGAAGGTGCACCGTTCCTCGGAACGCAACGCCCGGTTCGCCTTCATCATCACCGCGGTCGTCGTCGGCCTCCTCGCCTTGACGGTCGCGTCCGATCACATGCACCCGATCCTCGCCGGTCTGCTCGCCGCACCCATCGCCGCCGTCACCGGCGGGTTCGTCTGGGTCCTCGTCAGGATCTGGCCGGTGCTGCGGATCCTCTGGTGGTGGTCGCTCGAGATCACCACAAGCCTTGGCCTCGTCTACGGGTGGGTCGCGCTCGCGAATGCCACCCCGGCCGCCGTCACCCTCGCCATCCTCGTGCCCCTGGTGGGCGTTCCGGCCCTGGTTCCGGCGGTCCGCCGCCGCATCGTCGCGCTGTCGTGGTGCGTCATCGTGCGGCACCGGCTGAGGGTGTGTTTCTCGCAGTTCATCATCGCGAACCGCACGGGCAGCCTCCCGCTGATCCTGTGGTCACGGCCGACCCCGGCCGGCGAACGCGTCTGGGTTTACCTACGCCCCGGACTGTCCTTGTCGCGGCTGCAAACACGCCTCGATGAGATCGCCGTGACCTGCCACGCCACCTCCGCACTCGTCGAACTCGCCGGCAGCTCCAAGCGGGCCGCGTTCCTGCGCTTCGACATCAAACGCCGCGAAGTCCTCAACGCCAACGTCCAATCGACACTGCCAGACCTGCTACCCGACGGCGACATCCCCGTGCAGACAGCATCCCTGGCGGTGTCCACGGCCCTGGACCTGCCCGACGTCCCCGCCGAACCCGCCCCGCTCGCCACGGCCGCGAAGTCGGCCACCGGCCTCAACGGCAAGAAGCCGGCTACCGCCAAGACGGCCCCGGCCACCGTGACCTCCGACTTCGACCCCTGGGACTGAGAGGACACCGCCATGAGCATCGACCTGACCGGCTACGACCTGCACGAACACCGGCACTGCCTCACCGCCCGCGATATCACCCGGCACGCCGACCTGTTCCAGATCACCTACCTGAGCTGCGATAACCGCGCTCTGGTCGCGCACCTGCTCGACTTCGCCGACGACCTGATGCAGGCATCGCAGCACTTGATGCGGCTGTTCCTGTTCGACGGCTACGACCCGATCCGTGACACCCAGCCGGGTCTGACCGAGACCGAACGGCTCGGCGTACTCACCCTGGCCTCGACCTGCGTCTACAACGCGGCCTTGTTCCTGCAAGAAGCACAACGCCGCCGCGTCCGCCGGACCGGTCCGGGCTGGGACCCCATCACCGACCCACTCGCTGACTGACACACGGAACCGACGCGAAAGACATCTCCGGGCCTCCAACAACCCATGTCTTCCGCGTCGGTCTCCGCAGCGTATCGCCTACAGGAGGCCCAATCCATGCCCATCAACACCTTGCACCCGCCCGGGAACCGGCTCGCAGCCGCACCGCGGCTGTCGATGTTCGACCCGATGTTCGTCGGCATCAACGAATTCGGCGAGCCTGTGCTGCTCGACGTCGTCTACCGCAACCTGCTCATCGCCGGAGAACCCGGCGGCGGGAAATCCGGCCTGATCAACCTGGCCGCCGCTACCGCGGCCCTGGCCGTCCGCACCCGCCTCGTGCTGTTCGACGCCAAGTGGGTCGAACTCGGCCCCTACATGAACGCCGCCGACGCGTTCATCGGCGACGACATCGAGGCCGCTATCACCGTGCTGCGACGGCTGTTGACCGTCGCCCGCAACCGCTACCAGTGGATCCTCGCTCACCGCCGCCGCAAGATCAGCCCGGCGGACGACCTCACCATCATCGTCACGATCATCGACGAACTCGCCATGTTCTCCACCGTGCTCGGCAGCAAAGCCCAGCAGGAGGAATTCGAGGGCCTGCTGCGCGGGCTCGTCTCGCTCGGCCGCGCCTGCGGCATGCCTGTCATCGCCGCCACCCAACGCACGAGCTGGGACATCATCCCCGCCAGTTTGCGGGACCTGTTCGGCTACCGGTGCGCGTTCCGCTGCACCACCAACGGCAGCTCGGACGTGATCCTCGGCCAGGGCTGGGCCGACCTCGGCTACTCGGCCACCGACATCGACCCCGACAACCGCGGCGCCGCCTGGCTGCTTGCCGAAGGCGGCATACCCCGGCGAATCAAAGCCGCGTACCTCAGCGATGCGCAGATCTACGCAATTGCCGACTACGCGACCTGGCTGCGCCACCCGTCCACTGCTGCACCATCCATCACCACCGCATGGGAGATGGCCGCATGACCACCTACACCCCACCCGCCGGTTCCCGCCTCGTGGTCCGGGACCACACCATCACCGGCACTGCCTCCCAACTCGCCAACCTGATCGCGAATCACCGCTCCGCTGGAACCCTGGTGGCGCTCACCGCACCCCGCCCGGTCACCGACGACCGGTATCAGATCATCGTGCGACTCCGTGAACCTGCACCTACACGGTCCGCCGTCCGTGTCGCATCGGTCAGCGCCTACACCCGGACTCGTGTCCGATCCACCCACCCGAAACTTCGTGTCGCGGTCATCGCCACCGCAGTTGCCGGCGCTACCGCCGGATTCCTTGCCGCCGTTGCCTATCTGCTCGGCCAGCTCGTCGAGTTCGTCACCGCCCATGCCGGGCCGATCCTCGGCGTCCTCGCCCTGGCCCTCATCGGCGCCGGACTGTTCGCCGGCCGATCGGGCCGTCGGCACTGCCCCGGCTGCTAGTCGGCGCACCCGACCACCCAACCGCATAGCTCTGAACGCACGACAGGACCGGCACCTAGCTGGCAGGCAACGGCCGGTCCTGTCCCCAACCCACATCCCGCTCTCCTGTGACGGAAAGGACGTGGATGCCATGAAGGCTACCCACAACCCGCTCGCCGTACCCGACGACACCACCACCCCCGCCACCCCGGCCGTGCTGCTGCGCTGCGCCGCCCTCTACCTGCAGACCCACGGCTGGACCCAGGGCGAAGTCTTCGACTACCTCGCCACCGACACCTTCCCCCCGGCCTGCGCCCTCGGCGCCATCAACACCGCCGCCTACGGCCGGTGCCTACTCACCGCCTCCGACGACACCACCTCGTTCGACCACGACGGATGGGGCGTCATCCCCGCCCTGCGCGTATTCGCCGGCTCCCTGGACCCGGACTACGACCCGTTCCAGACCAGCGCCGTCGACGTCATCGGCCAATGGAACGACACCCCGGACCGCACCCTCGACCAGGTCGTCCAGGCCCTCACCGAGGCCGCCGACGACTGGGACCTCGCCCACCCTGCCGGGAGTGCCCGGTGAGCCTGTCCTACGTCAACCAGACCTTGACACTTCAGCCCGGACCCACCGGCGGCTGGCCTTCCCGGCCCAAGCGCCGCGATGTCGTCGAGAACGACGAATACGCCGCCTTCGCCCGGCGCATCATCCGCGCCTACGCCAAGCGGGTCGCCGCCGGCGACGTCGAAGCCCTTACCGACATGGTCGCCCTGTCGGCCGTCCTCGATGACGCCATCACCGACGCCGTGAGCGGCCTCCGCGGGCACGGCTACTCCTGGGCCGACATCGCCGCCCGGCTCGGTATTTCCCGGCAGGCCGCCCAGCAGCGCTGGGGGAACGACCGATGACCACCACCGACCTGCGCAGCCCCGCCCTGGACGACTTGGCCGATCGCACCGGCATCGCCTCGGAGTTCTACGACCCCACCGGCGCCCGCTACGGCTTCCCCACCTTCCCCTACCACTACGCACCCGAGCATCTGGCTACCCGCCGCCAGCTCCGCGCCGCCGGCCTACGCCCGGACGGGCAGGACCCGGTCGCGCAAATCCTGTGGCGCCACCGCGCCCAACGCCGTATCGCCTACCTCTACCGCCGCGACCTGGCCAAACCGAAATGGACGGCCACCCCGGCGCAGCTGGCCGCCGTCGCCAAGGCGCTTAAGGCCCGGCGGACCTGCCGCCACTGCGGCATGACCCAGCCCTACTACATCCCTCGCTCCACCGACGCCTGCCTGACCTGCGAACCCGCGGGCGGTATGCGGTGAGCCTCTACGACCGGCACGACGCCGAAACCGCACCGCACTGCGTGTGGTGCATCGACGGCATGACCCCCGCCGGCATCCACCCCGACCTCGGCCCCGTCCTACGGCTGTGCCCCACCCAGCGGTGGTGCGACGACTGCGACGACGTCTCCCTGTTCCCGGCCGAGTGGGAAACCCTCGACGACCGCATCAACGACATGCTCACCGACGGCTACGCCGCCGTCTGGTGCGAGCACTGCAACGGCATCACCGCCGTCCTCCCGGTCACCAACGACGGAGGCATCCGATGACCGCCTTCACCCACCAATTCGCCGCCGAGTACGCCAAGAACGCGGTACCGAACATGCTCAAAGCCATCGACACCATCAAACGATGGAACCGCTTCACCCTGCTCGCCGCACTCGCCACCAGCTACCTGCACCAGGCCCACTATCTGTGGGCACAAGACGCCGGCTACTTCGCCTACCTCGTCCCGCTCATCTTCGACGCCGCCATGGTCTCCATGCTCATCGTCGTCCGCACAGCCGGCATCGCCGTGGATGCCAAACGGTGGGCTCTGACGGTCTTCATCGGCGCGGCGCTGTTGTCGGCCACCGTCAACATCTTCGCCCCGGGATCGCTGGGCCTTCGGCTCATCTTCGGGCTCGTCGTTGTCCTGGTCATCGGTGTGGAGATCGTCGCCGGCCGCATCCGACCCGACTTCGCCGCCATCGAAAAGCAAGCCTCAGAACTGCTCGCGGCGGCCAATGCCATCACGGCAAGCACGGCAGACACCGACATCGAGCCCGCCGACACCACGGCGGCCACCCCAGCCGCATCCGCTACCCCGATGGTGACGGCTGCCGTTACCTCGCTCGCTCCGACCACCGCCTCACCGGTCGGCCCTCAGGCAGACGCCATTCCCACCGAGGACATCCCGGCCCGGCTGATCTCCGCCGCCCGCATGGTCACCGTCCAGCACCGGCAAACCTCCACCCAGCCACTCACCCCGGCCGAGCTCGCCGCACGCCTCGGCACCACCGACACAGTCGCCGCCCGGCTCCTCGCCATGATCGACCAGCCGGCCCGCATCAACGGGAACACCCCGGCCCTGGGTGGTGCCCGATGACCACCTACCAGGTCGACATCCACCACCTCACCCACACCTGCCCGGCCTTCCCCGACGACCCGCACCCCTACGACACCCGCCGCACCGTGCTCGCCGTCGTCCCCGGCGGCCCCTGCCGCCAACCCGTCACCGTTCGATCCGGGGACACCACCGCGGTCATCGCCTGCGGCCGTCACGTCCCACGGGATCAGCAGTGCCCGGCCTGCCGCATCACCGTCATCGAACACCAGGTGACTTTCACCTTCATGGGCCACCACGGCCCGCAGCACTCGACCGGGATTGCTGCCTGATCATGAGTTCGACGTTGGACCTCGCATCCCGGGAGCACTCTGCCCGGGGTGCGGGATCGAACGCCGAAACAACACCCTGGACCCCACCACCCGCCTCGTCGTCGGCCCTCGGGCAAGCTGTCGCCCGCGCCTCCCGCCCGGACTACCACGGCTGGCTGTCCCACGTGCAAGCCGCCGCCGGCTGCACCCGCCCGATCCGCCTGTCCGGCACCCTTAACCGGTACACCGCCGCCGGCACGCTGCTGGACTCCCGGCACACCGACGACCTGCCCGACCGGGCCATCTACAAAGCCTGCGGCAACCGCCGCGGCACGGTCTGCCCGGCCTGCGCCCGCACCTACCAGCGCGACGCCTACCAACTGCTACGCGCCGGCCTCGTCGGCGGCAAAGGCGTCCCCACCACGGTGTCCGCGCACCCGGCCGTCTTCGTCACCCTGACGGCTCCTGGCTTCGGCACCGTCCACACCCGCCGCATTCGCACGCACACCTGCGCCGACCGTAAACGCTGCGACTGCCGCCCCGACCCCTGCCACGCCCGCCGCAACACCCCCGGCCTCTGCGAGCACGGACAGCCGGCGGTCTGCTGGACCCGCCACACCGCCGACGACCCGGTGCTCGGGCGGCCGTTGTGCCTGGACTGCTACGACCACGACCACCACGTCGTGTTCAACCTGCACGCCGCCGAACTCTGGCACCGCACCAAACAAGACGCCGAACGACGCCTCGCGAAACTCTGCCGTACTCGAGGAATCCCGTTCCTCGAAGTCTGCACCGATGGCAAACGCGTCCGGCGCATCCCACCCGTCCGGCTCTCGCACGGCAAGGCCGCCGAGATGCAACGCCGCGGCGCCATCCACTTCCACGCCCTGATCCGCCTCGACGGCGTCGATGCCCGCGACCTCACCCAAGTCGTCCCACCCCCACCGGGCATCACCGCCGACGACCTTGTCGAGGCTCTGCGCGCCGCTTCCGCCACGACGTTCACCACCCCCGAACACTTCGCCCGGCCCGAAGGCTGGCCGATGGCCTGGGGTGACCAGATCGACGTCCGCCCGATCACCCTCACCGGCACCGGAGACGTCACCGACGGCATGGCCGCCGGCTACCTCGCCAAGTACGCCACCAAATCGACGGAGATCACCGGCCACAACTCCACCCGCATCACCCACGACACCATCCAGCAGTACGGCGACCCGCACGGTGACCACACTGCCCGCCTCATCGCCGCCTGCTGGCGCCTCGGCCACCAACCCAACGACCACCACCAGCAGCATCGGACCGGGCTGCTGCGCGGCTCCACCGGCCACCCCGGCGGCACGTTCCTCGCACCGTGGGACTCACCGGAGTGCGGCGGCCACACGCGCTACCGGGTCTGCCCGCAATGCGCCGCCGAACGTCAAGCCAGCCTTGACACCCAACCTGCGAAGCCGACCGGCCCGGCCAACCCGTACGCACGGCTACGCCGATGGGCGCACATGCTCGGCTACGGCGGCCACTTCCTCACTAAGGCCCGCCGCTACTCGATCACCTTCCGGCTGCTGCGCGACACCCGCGTCAACTTCCGCCGTGCCGAGGACCAGGCCGCCACCGAGGAACCTGGCACCGTTCGCGCCGCGAACCACCTCGGCAAGGAAACCACCCTCCTCGTCGGCACCCTCACCTTCGCCGGCACCGGCTGGCACACCAACGGCGACGCACTCCTTGCCAACACCGCCGCCGCCATGGCCCGCGCCCGACACGACACCGGCCGCGATGAACTCGCCCACGAGGCCGGATCCGCCGTGGAACTTGCTCTGCAAGCCGCTTGACCGCACCGACCCGGAAGGAACGCCGTTGAACGAACCCCAGCGCAAAGCTCTGTACCGCGTCCCCGAAGCGATGCGGCAACTCAGCCTCAGCCGCTCCGTGATCTACGAACTCATTCGCTCCGGCCGACTGCGCACCGTCAAGGAAGGCCGGACCCGACTCGTCCCCGAGTCGGCCATCACCGAATACGTCTCCCTACTGGAACGGGAGAGCAGCAGAGGAGTCGCCGCATGACCAAACGCCGGAGCAGGGGAGATGGTGGACTGCACTGGGACGAGGCGCGACAGCGCTGGATCGCCTCGGTGACGGTCGGCTACACCCCGGCAGGCAAGCGCATCGTCCGCAAAGCCAGCGGCAAGACCAAAACGGCCGCGCACGCCGCCCTACGCAAGAAGATTCGCGAGTATGAGGACGGCCTCTCGGCCGCTCAGACGGGCTACACCGTGGCCCAGGCTGTTGAAGACTGGCTCACCTATGGGCTGAGCGACAGGGCAGCCAGCACCGTCGACAAGAACCGACACCTGTGCAAGCACATCGTTGCTGGCCTCGGCGCACGAAAACTCCAGGAACTTAGCGCCTCCGAGGTCGACCAATGGCTGCTGCGACTCGCCAAGACGCACAGCACCAGCACCGTGAAGCGCATCTACGAATGCCTCAATCGCGCGGTAACGCGAGCCATGGCTCGCAACAAGGTCAAACAGAACGTCGTGGCATTGTGCGGCGTGCCTTCCGGGCTTCCAGGTCGCCCGTCGAAGTCTCTTACTCTGGACGCCGCGAAAGCCGTCCTGAACGCTGCGGAGGAAACGAGGCTCTACGCCTACGTCGTTCTATCCCTGCTGCTGGGCGCACGTACCGAAGAACTGCGGGCGCTGACCTGGTCCCACGTCGACCTCGATGGCCGTCCGGACGGCGACGAACCCGTACCGCCGTCCGTCCAGGTGTGGCGGTCAGTCCGTGAAGGCGGGGACACCAAGACTCGAAAGTCCCGCCGGACTCTCGCCCTGCCGCTCCGCGGCGTCATCGCTCTCCGCGTGCAGCGCAATCTTCAGATCCAAGATCGCAAGGAGGCGGGCAAGAAGTGGCAAGATCTCGATCTTGTCTTCGCCTCATCCCTGGGCACCGCCCTCGACGCCGCCAATGTCCGGCGCTCCTTCCGGCGCATCACTAAGACCGCCGGTCTTGACCCCTCGGACTGGACGCCGCGCGAACTGCGGCACAGCTTCGTCTCGCTGCTGTCCGACAACGGAGTCTCGATCAACGACATCGCCGACCTGTGCGGCCACTCCGGTACCTCTGTCACCGAAAAGGTGTACCGCCACCAGCTCCGCCCGGTCCTGCTGACCGGGGCTGCCGCGATGGACCGGATCTTCGCCCTCGACACCGCCGTGCAGCGGTAGTCACCCAGTTAGTCACCCAGACATGACAGGAGGCCCTGTCCGTCTATGGGACAGGGCCTCTGTGCTGGTGGGCGATACTGGGATCGAACCAGTGACCTCTTCCGTGTCAAGGAAGCGCGCTCCCGCTGCGCCAATCGCCCTCGTTCAACTGCCGAGGTGGAGACGGGATTTGAACCCGTGTACACGGCTTTGCAGGCCGTTGCCTCGCCTCTCGGCCACTCCACCGAGCTGGCCCCGCACGTAACCTGTGGCGGCCTCTCCGAGCGGACGACGGGATTCGAACCCGCGACCCTCACCTTGGCAAGGTGATGCGCTACCACTGCGCCACGTCCGCTTGTCTCTCCGGGTTCCCCCGGCGACGGATGAAACATTAGCCGGTCGCCCTGCGCCTTGCCAAACCGGGGTCCCCCGGCGCGTCGCGGGTGGGGGGATCCGCAGGTCAGGGGGCAGTGCTGCGTACTTATCCACAGGCTGGCGAAACTCGCGAGCGCCTACGACCGCTTCTTGGGTTGGATAGGGGCCATGGAGATCCGACAGATCGCGGCCGACGAGCGCACCGACACGATGTTCCCCTTGCAGGCTTACGCGTTCATGGGGTCGCCGTGGGAGGACGCTGAGCGGGAGACCTACGCCCGGCGGATGGCCTACTACCGCACGGTTACCAGCCTCATCGCTGAGGAGGATGGGCAGACCCTGGCCGGTGCCGCGGCTTTTCCCATGCGGCAGAACGTGCGGGGTGTGGTGCAGGACATGGCTGGTGTCGCCTCGGTCTCCACGCATCCCTCAGCTCGGCGCCGGGGGCTGGTGCGGCAACTTATGACGCAACTGATGGGGCAGATGCGCGACCAAGGGTGCACCGTCAGCGCCCTCTATCCGTTCCGGCCGTCGTTCTACGGGCGGTTGGGCTACGTGGGTGTGCCACGGACGCGGACCGCTACTTTCGCGCCGGAAGGCATCTCCGAGCTGCTGAGCGTCGATCTGCCCGGCGAGGTTGAGCGGCTCAAGCTCTCCGAGGGCTTCGACGCATTCAATGCCATGACGCTGCGGCTGCTGCAGGAAAGACACGGCTTTTCCGTGTACGACGAAACGCGCACCGCCGAATTTCGCGACACCCCACCCCTCTGGGCGGCTATCGCCCGCGTGGCCGGCGAAGTGGTAGGTGTCGTGACCTATCGGATCGAGGAATATGGCGGCGACCTGGTCGCGGAGGACTTCCTGACCACCGGTCCCATGGGGCGCGCCCTGTTGCTGCAGTTCCTGGCTCGGCACGTGGACCAGGTGACCCGGATCGTGCTGACGATCGCTGCGGACGAAATTCCTGACCTTTGGGGTACGGACCTGGCGGTGCACACCGAAGGCCAGATCCGGTTCCCCGGCAAGTGCGGTCCTATGGTGCGGTTGCTGTCGATCGCCGCGCTCAACGGCCTCAGCGTCGGCGCTGACGCTGGCGTGACCGTGGAAGTGGTTGACGATGACCTGATCGCGGGCCGCTACCGCCTTAACGGCGAGGCAGGCGTGCTGACGGTCGAGGAGACCAAAGCCGAACCCGAAGCCACGCTGACCTGTCCCGGCATCTCCGCCCTGGCCTACGGCGTCCTCGACCCGATCGAGCTGATGACTCGCGGTTTCGGCCAGGTGCAGCCGTCCGCTATCGAGGCGTTGACCGCGCTGTTCCCGAAGGAGGTGCCATTCCTGTGGGCTGACTTCTGACAGACCACTCGCCCCGATCTGAGGCCAGCGCCGTTCCTGTGTGCTGCCTTCTGGCGGATCGGTTGCCCGTGGCGGGAGGCCGGTGCCGTTCTTGTGCGCTGGCTTCTGGCGGATCGGTTGCCCGTGGAGGGAGGTTGGTGCCCTTCTCCCGTGCGTTGACCTATGGGGATCCCTCGAACGTCATCGAAGATCGGGTAATCAGGGGGACGACTTCTGCCGGCCGTCGCCTGTCATCGGCGGCCGGGTTCCGTTTCCTGTGGTCCGACCTGTGGGTTGGATCGCTCGCCCGTCGCAGGGCGATCAGACAGCGGGCAAACCGGGGGAGGTGAATGCGCGGCCGTCGTCGGTTACCACGGCTGACTCGTAGCCGTCCGGGGCGAGTTTGGCCAGCCAGCCGAGGCCCGGTTCCCCCATGGCCAGGGCAGCTGTCGCGTAGGCGTCGGCGAGGGCCAAGTCGGGGCCGACGACGGTGACCGAGCGAAGACCGCGGGCGGGCTGGCCGGTGCGGGGGTTGAAGACGTGATCGCCGCGTTCGTAAACACCGGAGGTGGCTACTGCGGCGTCGGTGACGGCAAGCACCCAGCTCAGCTTGTCGGCTTCCCAAGGATGGCGGACGCCCACTCGCCAAGGGGCGCCCGTGGCGGATAACCCGCGAGCGCGGATATCCCCGCCTGCACTGATGCAGTGGTGCATGGAGCCTGCGGCGGCAAGGCGGGCCGAGGCGACCTCCACGGACCAGCCTTTGACATAGCCAGACGGGTCGAGCGGGCCCGCAGCGTACGCGTCGAAGTAACCGTCCGTGGACCGCCACAGGTCCGCGCACGCCTCCAGAACGTGGCGTAGATCGGGCGAATAGTCCGCGGCCTCGATCTCGCGGCGGCGGAGGCGGCTGACCTCACTGTCGTCGCGATAGGTGCTGAACCGATGGTCCACCTCGTGCAGCCACCGGCACACATCGCCGATCATGGCGGTGAGCGTGGCCTCGGGCAGGTTGTCGGCGAGGTCGAAACTCACGACTGTGCCCATCACCTGCTCGACGTGATGCACCGACTTGGCACCACGCGCCCTAGCTCTGAGCCCGGTCACTCTTGCCGACGCCCCTGTGGTCGCGGTCTCGGGCAGTGATGCTGTGCGGTTCGGAGTCTCCGCTGCCGCCGCATCGACCGCTTCCGCTGCCGCTGCCGCCGCGTTGACCGCTGCCGCTGCCGCCGCGTCGACCGCTGCCGCCGCCGCTGCATCGGCCGATGCCGCTTCGGCTGATCTCTCGCTGGCAGGAGCCGTCCCAGCTGGCGTCAGCCCATCCGACGACTCGCGGGCAACGTCCACCCCTGCGGTGCCTGCTGCCGGGGGAGTCGTCGCCGGGGAGGGTTCGCCGAGGTGGTGGATCGACCAGGCGGTGGGGCTGGTGGGGTCGCGGTCGGCAGGGTGGGTCACGTAGGCGGACCTTACGCGTTGGCGGCGTCGATGGCGGCCTGGAGCGACTTGGCGTACGAGTCGCTGGTGAAGGTGGCGCCGGAGACGGCGTCGACTTCGGCGCTCTGGGCCTTGACCGTGGACTGGTTGAGGGACTGGACCGCGGGCGGGTTGATGGTGCCGCTGTCGGCGGACGTCGGGTAGGTGGCGTCGGCGGCGGTGATCTTGCCGTTCTGGATCTTGATGGAGACCTGGACGGTGCCGTAGGGGTTCTTGCTGGCGGAGCCCTTGAAGACGCCGTTCTTGAGGCCGCTGCCACCGGCGGCGCCTTCCGACGACGAGGAGTCAGAGGAGTCCGAGCCCGACTCCTCCTTGTCCGAGCCGTTCTTGTCCGGCTTCTTGCTCGGCGTCGAGGCGTCCTGCCCCGAGCCGGTCAGGTCGACGGCGGGCGGAGCGGCCACCGGGACGGCCGGAGCGGACACGCTGAGCCGGACGCCCACGATGAGGGCGGCGCCGGTCAAGGTTCCTACGGCTGCTGCGGTGCTGCGTCGCATCAATAACTCCCGGGCTGCGAATCGAAGGGAACGGAAGTGGATCAAAACCAACGGACAGAAAGGGGGGAAAGGACAGGCGCCGAGAAGGTCGGGGAGGACCGAGACGGCGGAGACAGAGCGTGGACGGGAAGTGAGGAGGGTCGGGACGGCGGAGACAGAGCGTGGACGGGAAGTGAGGAGGGTCGGGACGGCGGAGACAGAGCGTGGACCGGAGGCGAGGAGGGTCGGGACGGGAGAAACAGAGCGTGGACGGGAAGGGCAGCGGGTCAGAACTCGAACGGGTCGAGGTGCAGCTGGCTGTCCGGAACTTCCAGTTCCCGCAGCGTCCCCACCGCTGCGTTGACCAGTCCGGGCGGCCCGCACAGATACACGTCGCGCCGGTTCACGTCCGGGACCAGGCCGAGGAGGCCTTCCGCCGTGAAGAGGCGGCGCGGGCCGGGGTCGTTGCGGGAGCCGACGATGTAGCGGACCCAGGCGTCGCGGCGCTCGGCGAGGTCTTCGAGTTCCTCGCGGAAAACCAGCTCGTCCGGGCGGCTGGCCCGGTAGATCACGATCGTGTCTGGCGGCATGTCTTCGAGGAGGGCGCGGATCGGGGCGATGCCGCTGCCGCCCGCGATGAGCAGGGCCCGGCGCCGGGTACGCCGTTGCGCGGTGAAGGTGCCGAACGGACCCTCCGCCCACACCTTCGTGCCCGGGCGCATCTCGGCCAGCGCTGCGGTGTGGCCGCCGACCGCGGTTACGGTGAGGCGGAGCCACTGGGAGTTGGGGGCGGCGGAGAGGGAGAACGGGTGGGACTGCCACCAGCCGTTGCCGTTCAGGAAGCGCCACCGCATGAACTGGCCGGCCTGGGCGGGGAGGGTGTCCAGGTTCTTGCCGTCGATGTAGATGGAGAAGGTGTTGGCGCCCTCGGAGACCACCTCGGCCACCTCGAAGCGGTGCCGTGCGTTGAGCCAGAGCGGTTCGACGATCCGGCCCCAGACCAGGGCGGCGATGACCAGGGCGCCCAGCGCCGGCCAGAAGATGTCGGCGAAGTCGCCGGACAGGTTGGCACCCATCGCGACCTGGTGGCCGTAGCCGAGGAGCAGCACCAGGTATCCGGTGAGGTGAATGAGGTGCCACAGCTCGTACGGCATCTTGGTGCGCAGACCGCGGATCGAGATGAGGCTGATGAAGACGAGCAGCCCGGTGGCGACCGTGGCACCGATCATGTCCGGGAAGGTCTTGATCATCGTCCAGCCCTGGTCGACCACGCCGGTCTCGCTGGTGAGCGCATAGCCGTACACAATGAAGACCGCGTGGGCGACGACCAGAACGACCACCGACGTGCCGAGCCAGCGGTGCCAGCGCAGGAGATCGCGGGCGCCGACCCACTCCTCGAGGAAGGAGACCCGGCTCATCATCAGCAACTGGATGAACAGGACGTAGCCGCCCGCGAGGCCGGTGATCCGGCCGATCGCCATCATGAGCGAGGTGGCGTCGCTGATCTCGCCGGCCTCGGTCTCGAAGAGCCACAGGGCGACGCTCGTGGCGAGTCCAGCGAAGAACAGCAGGATGGTCAGCAGCCGGTTGCCCGAGGTTGCCTCGGCCGGCGGGCGGTCGTCGGTGACGATCGCCGGGCCGGAGCCCTGCCAGCCGGTCGGATCCTCCGGCGACTCCACGATGATGTCGCCGCGCGGTACCCGCTCGTTGAGGTCCGGTTGCTCCCAGAAGTTCCGCTCGGGGCGCTGGTCCTCGAAAGTTTGATACATCGTCGGCCCTGGTCGCGCCATCGGTGTCACCGCCCGGCAGTCGTCTTCCGTCGGGCCGCCCCCCGGCGCCCCACAGGACGGCCCTGTCTGCGCAGGCCGTCGGGGGGTAGTACGCGATGCGGCGGGGGAAGGCTCAACGCGCAGCCAGAAAACTCGCTCCGCTACCGTCACCGACGTGACAGACAACCCCGCCGTGCTCACCGTGGTCGGCATCGGCGCCGACGGCTGGGCCGGTTTGACGGGTACGGCGAAAGCAGCCCTGACCGCCGCCGACGTCATCTTCGGCAGCGACCGCCAACTAGCCCTACTCCCTGTCCCCACGAGCAACGAAATACACCAGGATACGCTAAAAAAAGCTGATAAATCCTCCACGGGTTTGTCCACCGAAAACCTCGATGCCGAAGGGGCCAGCGGCGAGGCGGCCGGGGTTGAGGTGCTCGGTGCCGGAGTGGCCGGGGCTTGGGTGCTTGGGGCTGAGGCGGCTGGGGTTGAGGGGCTTGGGGCTGAGGTGGCCGGGGTTGAGGGGCTCGGGGCTGAGGTGGCCGGGGTCGAGGGGCTCGGGGCTGAGGTGGCCGGGGTCGAGCTGGCCGGGGTTGAGGTGCTCGGTGCCGGAGTGGCCGGTGAGCGGGTTCCTTGGCCTTCGCCGCTGCTGCCCGCATTGCCGGGTTTGCTCGATGCCTACCGCGGTCGCCGGGTCGCCGTTCTGGCTAGCGGTGACCCGATGTTCCACGGCATCGGCGCGACCCTGCGGCGCTACGCCGAGAATGTCCATGTGTTGCCGCACCCGTCATCGGTCTCGCTCGCCGCGGCCCGATTGGGCTGGCCCCTCGCCGACACCGACGTGCTCAGCCTGGTTACCGCGCCAGTCGAGGAACTGCACCCGCTGATCCACCCCGGCCGCCGCATTCTCGTGCTGAGCCGCGACGCCTCCACTCCCGCCAAGATCGCGGAACTCCTCCGGAGCCGCGGATACGCCGACAGCACACTGACAGTCTTGTCCCAGCTGGGCGGCCCGGACGAACAGCAGCGCACCGGCTCGGCAGCCGCCGTCGATGGCGCGGCGGCCCCGGCCTACGGCGCGGCGGCCCCGGCCTACGGCGCGGCGGCCCCGGCCTACGGCGCGGCGGCCCCGGCCTACGGCGCGGCGGCTGCGGCCTACGGCGCGGCGGCTGCGGCCTACGGCGCGGCGGCTGCGGCCTACGGCGCGGCGGCCCCGGCCTACGGCGCGGCGGCTGCGGCCTGCGGCGCGGTGGTCCCGGTCGATGGTGTGGCGGCTCCGGTAGACGGCGGGGTCGATGGTGTGGCGGCTCGGGTCGATGGTGTCGCGGATCCGGCTGATGGTGTTGCGGCTCCGGGCGGAGGCGTGGTTGCCCCCATCGATCTGACCGGGTTGGACCCGTTGAACGTGGTGGCGATCGAGTGTGGTCGCGGCGGGGAGCGGCGATCGATCACCCCGGGCCTACCGGACGATGCCTATGACAGTGACGGACAGCTGACCAAGCGTGAAGTGCGGGCGGTGACGCTGGCGTTGCTGGGCCCGCAGCCGGGGGAGTTGCTGTGGGACGTGGGTGCCGGGTCGGGCAGCATCGCGATCGAATGGCTGCGCAGCCACCGCGCGTGCCGGGCCGTAGCGGTCGAGTCGTCCCCTGAGCGGGCGGTGCGTGTCGCGGCGAATGCGGCTGCTTTGGGCGTACCGAAGCTCAAGGTGGTGGTGGGTCGCGCACCTGACGCTCTGGTCGGGTTGCCGGCGCCCGATGTGGTTTTTGTTGGCGGCGGGGTGACGCGCGCCGGGGTGGTGGAGGCCGTCTGGGCCGCGCTGCCCGCGGGCGGACGGCTGGTGGCGAACGCGGTCACGCTCGAATCGGAGGCGGTGCTGGCCGCCTGGTATGCCCAGCTTGGTGGGGAAATGACTCGCCTGTCGGTGAGCCGGGCCGCGCCGGTCGGCGGGTTCACGGGATGGAGAGCGATGATGCCGGTGACGATCTGGTCGGTGGTCAAGCCATGACGGTGCACTTCATCGGAGCGGGTCCCGGCGCCGCGGACCTCATTACCGTACGCGGACAGCGCCTGATTGCCGCCGCACCCGTCTGCCTGTACGCGGGCAGTCTTGTCCCGCGCGAGCTGCTCGACGGGTGCCCGCCCGGCGCCCGCCTCGTCGACACCGCAAACCTCGACCTGGACCAGATCATGGGCGAGATGGTTGCTGCTACCGAGGCGGGTCAGGACGTGGCTCGGCTGCACTCCGGTGACCCTGCGGTGTTCAGCGCGGTAGCCGAGCAGATGCGCCGATTGGACGCCGCGGGAGTGCCCTATGACGTGACGCCAGGCGTGCCGGCCTTCGCCGCCGCGGCGGCGTCGCTGGCCCGTGAGCTGACCGTGCCTGAGGTGGCCCAGACCGTGATCTTGACCCGGACCGCGGAACGGGCGACCGCGATGCCGCCGGGGGAGGATCTGGCCACGCTCGGCGCCAGCCGGGCCACGATGGTGCTCCACCTCGCCGTGCAGCGGATCGGGGCGGTCGTCGCGGAGCTGATCCCGAACTACGGCGCGGACTGCCCGGTGGCGGTGGTGGCCCGGGCCAGCCGCGCCGACGAGGTGATTCTGCGGGGCACACTCGATGGCATCGCGGCTCAGGTCATCGAGGCGGGCATTCGGCGGACGGCGGTGATCGTCGTCGGTGCCGCACTGACTGCGTCACAGTTCCCGGACAGCCACCTCTACTCCACGGACCGCTGCCGGACATGACGCCTGGCGAGGGTGGGGCGCTGTCGGTAGACACACCTGGCGAAGGCGGGGGGCTGCCGGCTCGTAGGCCTGTTCAGGGTGGGGCGCTGCCGCGGGTGCTGGTGCTCGGGGGGACCACTGAGGGGCGGGAGCTGGCTGCGCGCGTACCCGTGGTGAGTTCGTTGGCCGGGCGCACGTCCCGGCCGTTGCTGCCGCACGGCGAGGTCAGGATCGGGGGGTTCGGCGGGGTCGAGGGTCTGGTGCGCTACCTGCGCGCGGAACGGATCAGTGCGGTGGTGGACGCGACGCACCCGTTCGCGGCGACCATGACCGCGCACGCCGCCGAGGCCGCCAGGGTGACCGGGGTGCCGCTGCTGGTGCTGCGCCGACCGGGTTGGTCCTCGCAGCCAGGGGACCTCTGGTTTCGGGCAGCCGATCTGATGTCAGCTGCCGCGCTGCTGCCGTCCCTGGGTGAGCGGGTCTTCCTGACCACCGGACGGCAGAGCATTGCCGCGTTCGCCGGGCTGGCCGGCTGCTGGTTCCTTTCGCGGTCGGTCGAGCGGCCGGAACCGCCGCTGCCGCAGCGCATCGAGGTGCTGCTCGACCGGGGGCCGTTCACCGTGGACGGCGAACGCGAGCTGCTGCGCCGCCACCGCATCGACGTCCTGGTGAGCAAGGACAGCGGTGGCGGGACCGCGAAGTTGGACGCCGCCCGGGAGCAGGGGATTCCGGTGGTGCTGGTCGACCGGCCGCCCCTGCCCGCCGGAGTGCTGACCGCCGCGACCGTCGACGAGGCGGTGGCCTGGACGGCTCAGCTCGGGTAGGTCCGCGGCGTGAACACCTGGGCCGAGCCGTCGGTGCGCGGCAGCATGCGGGTCTGGCTGGACCCGACGATCAGCAGGCAGCGCATGTCGATCGTTGCCGGGTCCAGCTCGCCGAGCGTGGTGACCCGGACCGACTCCTGCTGACCGCCGACGTCGCGGCCCACCACGACCGGCGTGTGCGGGTTGCGGTGTTCGAGCAGCAGGTCACGGGCTCGGACCAGCTGCTCCTTGCGGCTTTGCGACGCCGGGTTGTAGATGGCGATGACCAGGTCGGCCGCGGCGGCCGCGGACAGCCGGGCGGCGATGATCTCCCACGGCTTCAGCCGGTCCGACAGCGACATGATGCAGAAGTCGTGCCCCAGCGGCGCACCCGCGCGGGAAGCCACGGCCTGCGCCGCGGTGAGGCCGGGCACGATCCGGACCGGCACGTTCTTCCACTGCGGATCCTCGCTGACCTCCAACACCGCGGCGGCCATCGCGAACACCCCCGGATCGCCGGACGACACGACCGCCACCCGGCGGCCCCGTTTCGCCAGGTCCAGGGCGAACGCGGCCCGTTCCGCTTCGACCTTGTTGTCGGAGGCGTGCTTGCGCAAACCTGGGCGGGCCGGGACCCGGTCCACGTACGGGCCGTAGCCGATCACGTCGTCCGCCTGGGCCAGCGCGGCCCGCGCCTCCGAGGTGAGCCACTCCGGGGAGCCGGGTCCGAGGCCGACCACGGTGACCGTGCCCTGCTTCGCGGCGGCCGGTATCTCCTCGCCTGCCATGAACGCCGCCGCGGCCCGGCTCGGGAGCAGGATCAGGGAGAAGTAGGGCACCGAGGCCGGGTCGACGTCGGCCACGCGACCGGTGCGCTGCAGGTCGGTGGTGGCGCGCTCGACGTACCAGGCGTCGTCGAGGCGGCCGGCCCGGTCCAAGGCCTCGCGGACACCCGCGAAAGTGCGGCCCAGCTTCATGATCGCGGCCGAGCCGGTGCCCGCCAGCTCCGCGGCCAATTCGGCCGGGGGCAGCGTGCCCGGCAGCACGGTCAGCGTTTCGTCGCGTTCCATCAGCGGGCGGCCGAGGACCGCCGCCGCGGCACTCACCGAGGTCACGCCGGGCACTACCAAGGTCTCGTAGCGGTGGGCCAGCCGCTTGTGCATGTGCATGTACGAGCCGTAGAAGAACGGGTCACCCTCGGCCAGCACCACGACGTCGCGTCCGGCGTCCAGGTGCGCGGCGAGCCGGTCCGCGCTCGCGGCGTAAAACTCGTCGATCGCGCCCTGGTAGCCGCCCGGGTGGTCGGTCGTCTCGGTGGTCACCGGGTAGATCAGCGGCTCTTCGAGCTGCCCCGCGCGCAGGTATTCGGCGGCGATCGCGCGGGCGTTCGAGCGCCCGTGCCTCGCCGCGTGGTATGCGACGACATCCGCCGCCGCGATCAGCCGGGCCGCCTTGACCGTGACCAGCTCCGGATCGCCCGGGCCGAGCCCGACGCCGTACAACCGACCCGCCACCGTCACTCCTCCTCCGAGGCGAGCGCGTTGACCGCCGCCGCCGTCATCGCGCTGCCGCCTCGGCGCCCCCGGACGATCAGGTACTCCAGGCCGGACTCGGCCAACGCGTCCTTCGACTCGGCCGCGCCGATGAAACCGACGGGAATGCCCAGCACCGCGGCCGGTCGGGGAGCGCCCGCCGCCACCATCTCCAGCAGCCGGAACAGTGCGGTCGGCGCGTTGCCGATCGCCACCACCGCGCCGTCGAGCCGGTCGCCCCACAGCTCCAGCGCCGCCGCGCTGCGCGTGTTGCCGATCTCCGCGGCCAGTGCGGGCACCCGCGGGTCCCGCAGGGTGCAGACGACGTCGTTGTTCGCGGGCAGCCGCTTGCGGGTCACCCCGGACGCCACCATCTCCGCGTCGCACAGGATCGGCGCGCCACCGAGCAGCGCTTTCCGCGCCGCGGTCACCACGCCGGCGCTGAACCCGAGGTCACCGGGCAGGTCGACCATCCCGCAGGCATGGATCATGCGGACGGCCACCCGCGCGACGTCGCCCGGCAGGCTCGACAGGTCAGCCTCGGCGCGGATGGTCGCGAATGATTGCCGGTAGATCTCGGCGCCGTCGCGCACGTACTCCATGTCAGCCCTTCCTCACGGCAGCGACCAGTGTCGCCACCTCGGTGGCCGGGACGGGGCCGGCCACCGTACGTTCGTCATCCTGCGGCGCCACGGACACCGCGTAGCCGGCGTCGGTGGCCTCCACCCGCACGTGCGGGCCGGCCGGGCTGCCGCAGCCCCGGCCGCAACCCACCCAGTGCACCGGCAGCCCGGCCCCGGGGCGGGTGGTGGCGTCGGCGTCCGCGCGTACGTCGGCCAGGGCCTTGGCGCAGCCGGGTCGCCCGGCGCACGAGGTCACCCCGACCCACCGTGATCCCGCAGCGGTCTCCAGCCCGGCCCGGGCGAGCTTACGCAGCCACCCTTCGGCCTGATCCGCAGGTACGTCAGGCACGACCACGCCGCGCCACGGCGTGACCACGAGTGTGGCTGCGGCCTCGAGGACCCGGATCGCCTCCTCGCCGAGCATCCCCAGCGGCACGAGCGCGCCCACCGTGACCCGCCCGTCCGCCTGGGCGATGACACCGATCGGCTCCCGGACCAGCGCGCCGAGCGTCAGGTCAGCGTGGGGGTGCGTCGTCGCATCGGCTGGCGTTTGGCCCACCCGATCCGTGGGCGCCGTTCGGAGTGGGACGGCTGGATCGCCCAGGTGGGTGCCCACCACCGCCGCCATCCGTGCGGGGCCGTCGGCCAGTTCGCGGACCCGCCAGGGACGGCGCCGGCCGGACTCGACGTCCTCGGCGGCCAATGCCAGGAACGCGTGCCCCGCAGCGATCAGGGCGGGCACCAGTTGCTCCCGATCGACCCGCAGGCCCAGGTCACGTCCGGCGAAGAGCAGGGCGCCATCCGGCAGCGCGGCCACGTCCGCCGACCGGGCCACGTCGCCGGTGCCGTCGTCGATCGCGAAGAGGAAACGGCCCGGCAGCGCGGCGAGGGCGGGGTCGGCACAGAGCGCCTCGTCCAGGGCGGCGATCGGGGTCGGATCCGCCAGCAGCGGCGACCCGGCGATGTTGCGGACCAGCTCGTGCGTCGAGGACGGCAGCAGCCCCACGGCTGACAGGCGTCCGGCGAGACGGACCGGGTCGACGTCGCGCAGGGCCCGGAGCTGCAGGTTGGCGCGGCTGGTCAGTTCGAGATGCCCGTCGCCCCACTCCGCAGCGATCGCTCGCAACTCGGCCAGTTGGACCCCGGTGATCCGTCCGCCCGGAATACGCACCCGAGCCAGTGGCCCGTCCGCAGCGTCGTGCAGCCGCAACGCGCCCGGACAGGCATCGCTGTCGGCTCGCTCCGCAGGGGCTGAGATGTCGGCTCGCTCCGCGCCGGGCGAGGCGTCGGCGTGGCCGCCGAGGCTGTCGTCGGGGGAGAGGCGGGAGGGCACGGCCCGGATACTACGGATCGGGGGTGACAGTTCCCCCAGGCCGGTCGGGATCGTCACACCGGGTCACGTTGACTCGGCGATGTGGGGTCGGCAGAGTGAGAGGTCACGTGCGGCGACGCCGCGGAGGAAGCCGGTGTGAGTCCGGCGCGGTCCCGCCACTGTCACCGGGCATGCAGCCCGGGAGCCAGAAACTCCGGTCGCCGTGAGATTCCTTCGACCCGGGGCGCGGACCCCGAGGGGAGAGCCGTGTTTCTGCTGCTGTCGACGTCCGACACCGACCTGCTCAGCGCCCGGGCCAGTGGCCGCGAGTGGCGCCTGGGCAATCCCGCCCGGACCGCTGTCGCCGATCTGCCCACGCTCACCGAGGGCGCCGAGCTGATCGTCGTGCGGATCCTCGGCGGCCGCCGCGCCTGGGAGGAAGGGCTCGACGCCCTGCTGGCCGGGCCGGTGCCGGTGGTAGTACTCGGCGGCGAGCAGGCCCCCGACGCCGACCTGATGAAGCTCTCCACGGTGCCCGCCGGAGTCGCCGCCGAAGCACACGGCTACCTGGCCTACGGCGGTGCGGACAATCTGGCCGCCCTGCACGACTTCCTCTCGGACACGATCCTGCTGACCGGCCACGGCTTCGCGGCACCCGTGCCCGCCCCCGACTGGGGTGTCCTGGCCCGCGAGGCCCGCGACAACGACGGCCCGACCGTGGCAGTGCTCTACTACCGGGCCCACCACATGGCCGGCAACACCGCGTTCGTCGAGGCGCTCTGCCAGGCGATCGAGGCGAAGGGTGCCCGGCCGCTGCCGATCTTCACCGCTTCTCTGCGTACGGCATCAGCAGAGCTCCTGGCCGAGTTGCGCAAGGCGGACGCGCTGGTCGTGACCGTGCTCGCCGCAGGCGGCACGAAGCCTGCCACGGTCTCGGCCGGCGGTGACGACGAGGCGTGGGACGTCGGGGTGCTCGCCGACCTCGACGTGCCGATCCTGCAGGGGCTCTGCCTGACCAGCAGCCGCGAGGCGTGGGAGGCCAGCGACGACGGCTTGTCCCCGCTGGACGCCGCCACCCAGGTCGCCATCCCCGAGTTCGACGGCCGGATCATCACCGTGCCGTTCAGCTTCAAGGAGATCGACCCGGACGGCCTCTCCGTCTACGTCCCGGATGTCGAGCGCGCCGCCCGGGTGGCCGGGATCGCCGTGGCCCACGCCCGGCTGCGGCACATTCCGCCGGCCGAGCGCCGGATCGTGGTCATGCTGTCGGCGTACCCGACGAAGCATTCCCGGATCGGTAACGCGGTCGGGCTGGACACGCCGGCTTCCACGGTGCGCCTGCTGGCCGCGCTGGGGGAGCGCGGTTACTGGATCGGTGGCTTCCCCGGTGTGGCCGAGCAGGACGGTGACGCGCTCATTCACGCGCTGATCGCCGCCGGTGGGCAGGACCCGGACTGGCTGACCGAGGAACAGCTGGAGAGCAACACGGTCCGGATCAGCGGCGCCGCGTACGCATCCTGGTTCGCCACCCTCGACCCCGACCTGCGCGAATCGATGGAGCGGCACTGGGGTCCGCCGCCCGGCGAACTCTATGTGGACAACGGCGACATCGTGCTCGCGGCCCTGCGCGACGAGAACACCGTGGTCATGGTGCAGCCGCCGCGCGGCTTCGGCGCGAACCCGGTGGCGATCTACCACGACCCGGACCTGCCGCCGAGCCACCACTACCTGGCCGCCTACCGGTGGCTGGCCGACGAGTTCGGCGCGCACGCCGTCGTGCACGTGGGCAAGCACGGCAACCTGGAATGGCTGCCCGGCAAGAACGTCGGCATGTCCGCGGCCGACGGCACCGACGCTGCGCTGGGCGACCTGCCGCTGATCTACCCGTTCCTGGTCAACGACCCGGGCGAGGGCACCCAGGCGAAGCGCCGCGCGCACGCCACCCTGGTCGACCACCTGATCCCGCCGATGGCCCGCGCCGAGTCGTACGGCGACATCGCCCGGCTCGAGCAGCTGCTGGACGAGCACGCGAACATCGCCACCCTCGACCCGGCGAAGCTACCGGCGATCCGCGCCCAGATCTGGACCCTGATCCAGGCCGCGAAGATGGACCACGACCTGGGCCTGGACAACCGGCCCGGCGACGAGGAGTTCGACGACTTCCTGCTGCACGTCGACGGCTGGCTGTGCGAGGTCAAGGACGTCCAGATCCGCGACGGCCTGCACATCCTCGGCGCCGCCCCGACCGGCGAGGCCCGGATCAACCTGGTGCTCGCCATGCTGCGCGCCCGGCAGATGTGGGCCGGCCAGGTCGCCGCGCTGCCCGGCCTGCGCGAGGCCCTCGGCCTGGCCGAGGATGCCTCCACCGCCGAGACCGACAAGGTCGAGGAACAGGCCCGCGCGCTGGTCACCGCCATGGAAGAAGCCGGCTGGCCCGCCGAGGTCCCGGCCATCACCGACGACCCTTCGGTACGCGCGGTGCTCGCGTTCGCCGCCACCGAGGTCGTGCCCCGGCTCGCGAAGACCACCGACGAGCTGACCAACGTGCTGCACGCCCTCGACGGTGGCTACGTCCCGGCCGGACCCAGCGGCTCGCCGCTGCGCGGCCTGATCAACGTGCTGCCGACCGGCCGCAACTTCTACTCCGTCGACCCCAAGGCCATCCCGAGCATGCTCGCCTGGGAGACCGGCCAGGCCATGGCGGAATCGCTGCTCAAGCGCTACCGCGAGGACTACGGCGACTGGCCCCGCTCGGTCGGCCTGTCCGCGTGGGGCACCAGCGCCATGCGGACCGCGGGCGACGACATCGCGGAGATCTTCGCGCTGCTCGGCGTACGCCCGCTGTGGGATCCGGCCTCGCGCCGGGTCACCGGCATCGAGCCGATCGGCCTCGACGAGCTGGGCCGCCCGCGGATCGACGTGACCGTACGCATCTCTGGCTTCTTCCGCGACGCCTTCCCGCACGTGGTCGCGCTGATGGATGACGCGTTCACGCTGGTCGCCGGCCTGGACGAGAGCCACGAGCAGAACTTCGTCCGGGCCCACGCGCAGGCCGACACCGACGCGGGCAAGAACTGGCGCCAGGCCACCACCCGCATCTTCGGCTCTCGGCCCGGCGCGTACGGCGCGGGCATCCTCCCGCTGATCGACAGCCGCAACTGGCGCGGCGACGCCGACCTCGCCGAGGTGTACGCCGTCTGGGGCGGCTTCGCCTACGGCCGCGGCCTGGACGGGGTGGCGGCACGCGGGGACATGGAAGACGCGTACAAGCGGATTTCCGTGGCGGCGAAGAACATCGACACCCGCGAGCACGACATCGCCGACTCCGACGACTACTTCCAGTACCACGGCGGCATGATCGCCACGGTGCGGGCGTTGACCGGCAAGGCGCCCGCGGCGTACATCGGCGACTCCACCAACCCGGACGCCGCACGGACCCGCAGCCTGACCGAGGAGACCGCGCGGATCTTCCGGGCCCGCGTGGTCAACCCGCGCTGGATCGCGGCCATGCGCCGCCACGGCTACAAGGGCGCCTTCGAGCTGGCCGCGACCGTGGACTACCTGTTCGGCTACGACGCCACCGCGGGCGTGGTCGCCGACTGGATGTACGAGCAGCTCGCCTCGACCTACGTGCTCGACCCGGAGAACCAGAAGTTCATGACCCAGTCCAACCCGTGGGCGCTGCACGGCATCACGGAGCGGCTGCTCGAAGCCGCCGACCGCAAGCTGTGGGCTGCCCCTGAGCCCGACACCTTGGCCGCCCTGCGACAGGTCTACCTGGAGACCGAGGGCGACCTGGAGGACTCCTAGACCCGGCGCTGGTTTCCCGGACCCGGCGCCGGTATCTAGACCCGCGGCTTTTCTAGACCCGCGGCTTTTAGACCCTCGGCTTTTCTAGACCCGGCGGCGCAGCAGGTAGGTGTCCATGATCCAGCCGTGTCTGTCGCGGGCTTCCGCGCGGACTCGGCGGATCTCGTCGGCGACCTCGGCAAGTGGACCCGAGATCAGCAGTTCGTCGGGCGTACCCAAATAGGCACCCCAGAAGATCTCGACGTCCTTGTCGGCCACCGCGCCGAACGTCTGCCCGGCGTCGAGCATCACGATCACATCGTCGACGCCGTCCGGCCACTGCTCGGCCAGGCGGCGGCCGGTGGTCACCTGGAACGGGCGGCCCACCCGGTTGACACCGATCCGGTGTCGGGCCGCCAGCGTCGAAACGCTGCTGATTCCCGGAATGACCTCGTAGTCGAACTCGGTGCCGCGGGCCAGGATCTCGTCGAGGATCGCGATGGTCGAGTCGTAGAGCGACGGGTCGCCCCACACCAGGAACGCGCCGACCTCGCCGTCGAGCAGGTGCTCTCGGATCAGCGCCTCGGTCACCTCGGAACGCCGGTGCCGCCAGTCAGCGATCGTGCCCTCGTAGTCGGCGGGGGTGCGGTCCCGGTCGGGGTCGCGGCCCTCGGCGATGCGCCGGCCCGGTTTTCCGTACGCCTTCAGCATGCTCCGCCGCAGCTCGATCATGCTCTCCTTGGCCTCACCCTTGTCCAGGAGGAAGAAGACGTCGGTCCGCCCGATCGCCTTGGCCGCCTGCAGGGTGAGTTGGTCGGGGTCGCCGGCCCCGATCCCGATGACATAGATCTTCCGCACGGCTTGCAGTCTGCCGCACCCACCCCGGTCCGGGCTTGCCAGGTCCACCGCGGTCACCCGCGCAGGCGCCTGCCCACATTGTCGGCCCGCGCGGGCGGCTTGGCGTGTTGTCGGCTCGCATGGGTGGCTTGGCGTGTTGTCGGCTCCGCGTGGGCGGCTTGGCGTGTTGTCGGCTCCGCGTGGGCGGTTTGGCGCATGGTTGGCTCGCGTGGGTGGCTTGGCGTGTTGTCGGCTCCGCGTGGGCGGCTTGGCGCGTGGGGTGGCCCGTCCAGGTGCGCGGCGCCGAGGCGGGGTCAGTCGGGCAGTAGCGGCACAGACTGGTGCAGTTCGCGGCCCAGGGAGGCCGCGCGGGTTACCGAGGCGGAGCCGAACCGGTCCCGGACCGCGTCGAGTGCGCCGTCCAGGCTGTCGTCGTGCGGGTCCTCGAACGGCAGCTCGAGCTGCACGGCCCCGTCGCCGTCCAGGTTGCCCACCGACACGCCGACCAGGGTGAGGCCACGTTCTTCGATCAACGGCCGTGCCGCCAGCAGCAGGGCGCGGGCGGTCTCCAGGATTGTCCGGGTCCGCATCGTGGCCTTGAGCAGGCTGCGCGAGCGAGTCGCCCGGCTGAAATCGCCGAACCGCAACCGCAGCGTCACCGTACGCCCGGCCCGTCCGGCCGACCGCATCCGCCGGGTGACCCGGTCCACCAGCGCGGCCAGCGTCGCATCCACCTCGGTGAACGGCCGTGGCCGCCGGCCCAGCGCGCACTGCGACCCGATCGATCCGCGGCGCTGCCCGACCCGGACCCGCCGCGGATCCCGGTTGTGCGCGAGCGCGTGCAGGTGCCGGCCCGCGTGCCCGCCGAGGATGGCGACCAGGGCGGCCTCACCGATCCGGGCCACGTGTCCGACCGTCCGGATCTGGCGATCTCGGAGTTTGCCCGCGGTCACCGGCCCGACGCCCCACAGCCGCTCGACCGGCAGCGGATGCAGGAAAGCCAGCTCTCCGCCGGGCGGCACCACCAGCAGCCCGTCCGGCTTGCCGACCCCGCTTGCCACCTTCGCCAGGAACTTGGTCCGCGCCACCCCCACGGTGATCGGCAGCCCGACTTGCTCCCGGACCCGCTCCCGCAACGCCGCAGCGATCTCGGTGGGCGTGCCCCGAATGCGGTGCAGGCCGCCGACCTCGAGGAACGCCTCATCGATGGACAGCGGTTCGACGATCGGCGTGGTGTCCCGGAAAACCTCGAAGACGGCCTTGCTCGCCGCCGAATACGCCGACATTCGCGGCGGGACCACGACCGCCTGCGGGCACAGCGCCCGCGCCTGGGCGAGGCCCATCGGTGTGCGGACCCCGAAAGCCTTCGCCTCGTAGCTTGCGGCCAGCACCACCCCGCCCCCGACCAGCACCGGCCGCCCCCGCAACCCGGGATCGTCGCGCTGCTCGACCGACGCGTAGAACGAGTCCAGGTCCGCATGCAGGATGGTCGCCAGGTCAGCCACGCGGCCATCTTAGAACACTTGTTCGATTTTCGCCGCGTGAGTGTCAACGAGGTCCGCAACGTTGCGAGCACCGACCGATCACGTCAGGCGGGGGAAAGCTGGTTGCGGGGAGCCGACCTGCGGTTCGGCCCCGAGCTGCGCCGACAACCGGGCAGCACCGTCAGGAACGAACGGCGACAGTTGGTGGGCGAGCGAGCGACAGGCCTGGACCAGAACAGCAAGGACCGTGTCGAGCCGTGCACCGGCCGCGTCGTCGCCAGCCCGTTCACGTGCGGCCAGTTCCCAGGGCCGTTCGGTCTCGACGAGGCGGTTGGCCGCCGCAACGACGGTCCAGATCGCGTCGGTGGCGGCCCGAAAGTCAAAGACCGCCAGCGCCCCGTCGACCGTGGTCTCGAGCGCTCCGCACGTATCGGTCAGCTCTACTGCGGCGGCGACCGCCCACGCCGGTTCCGGGTCCTTCCCGGCAGGTTGCGAACCGGCCGGTCCGGAGGCCGTCCAGGCAGGTTCCGGGGCCGTGCCGCAGCGGTACTTGTGCACCAGGGACAGGGTGCGATTGACGAGGTTGCCCAGACCGTTGGCGAGATCCTGGTGGTAACGGGTCAGGAGCCGTTGCTCGGTGAAATCGGTGTCGCCGACCCGGGCGACCTCGCGGAGCAGCCACCAGCGCAGCGCATCCACGCCGTACCGATCGACCAGGTCGTAGGGGTCGATCGTGTTGCCCGCGCTCTTGGCGAGCTTGGTGCCGGCCACGGTGAGGTAGTCGTGGACGAAGATGGCGCTCGGCAGTGGTTGGCCGGTGGAGAGCAGCAGTGCCAGCCAGTACACGGCGTGGAACCGCACGATGCCCTTGCCGATGACGTGCACCCGTTCCGTCGCGTCGACCCACCACCGCTGGTACGCCGAGCCCGCACCGCCGTAGCCCAGGGCGGTGATGTAGTTGGCGAGGGCGTCCCACCACACGTAGACGACCTGGTCGGGGTCGTCGGGCACCGGGATGCCCCACCCCGCGGCTCGTACGGCCGGCCGCGAGACGCTGATGTCGGTGAGCCCGGCGCGGACGAAGGCCAGCACCTCGTTGCGTTTGGCCGTCGGCTCGATGCGTACGCGGCCCGACTCCAGCACGGCCAGTATCTCGTCGGCGTAGCGCGACAGTCGGAAGAACCAGTTGGACTCGGTCACCGCATCCGGGGCGGTGCCGTGCTCCGGGCATGTCCCGTCGCGCAGATCCGTGGCGGCCAAGAACTGCTCGCAGCCCTGGCAGTACAAGCCGTCGTAGTTGCGTCGATAGAAGTCGCCGCGGGCGGCGGTTCGACGCCAGAGCTGTTCGACGCCGGGGGCGTGGCGCTCGTCGCTGCTGGTCCGGATGAAGTCGTCGAACGACAGGGCCAGCGCGTCGGCCAGCTCGGCGAACCGGTCCGCGTTCGCCGTCACGAAGGTGGACACGGCAGCCCCCGCTGCGGCCGCAGCCGTCACGTTCTTCAGCGCGTTCTCGTCGGTGCCGGTCAGGAAGCGGACCGGCTGGCCGCGTAGGCGTCGGTGTCGGGCGAGGACGTCGGCCTGAACCAGCTCCAGCGCATGCCCCAGATGGGGAGCGGCGTTGACGTAGGGGATTGCCGTGGTGACATAGAAAGCCTGGCTCACGATGGTCTCCGGTCTGCTCCGCGGATGCCGGGGCAGACCGAGTTCCGCCAGCCCCTGCACGCGGGGCTGGTAGTGGTGGCGAGTTAACGCACGCCGACGGGCCCCGGGTTGGGGCGCATCATGCGACGGGCGTTCTGCGGCATGCGCACCATGGTGGCAGACCGCGACGCGCGGCGCCGCCAGATAATCGGTGGCTACCCGCCCCAGGCCTGGCGGAGCAGCTCGGCGAGACCTTGCGGATACAGCGGGGCGTCGGTGCCGAAGCTGTCCAGGGCTCGCCACAGGACCGTGGCGGCGGGGTCGTCCAGGACCGGACCGACGGTGTCCTGGGCATAGCGTGTCGGGTCGGCGAGCCGGCAGTCGAAGACGAACACCACCTCGTGCCCGGGCCGGCCGAAAGCGTGGAAGATGTTCTCCAGAACTCCGAGCAGCCGGACGTCGAGCAGTTCGGCGGCGAGCTCCTCGCGCAGCTCCCGCCGGACCGCTGCTTCGGCGGTCTCGCCGAACTCGATGCCGCCGCCCAGCGGACGGTAGAAGGTTTCCACCTTGGTCGCGTCGTGGTATTCGAAGACGAGCAGGTCGGTGCCGCGACGCGGTACGGCGAGGGCGATCGGGCGAATGGTGGGCATCCGGCGACGTTAGCCGAGTGGCGACCCGGCCGCGATGCTCCGCAGCGCGCGGATGTACCGGTCGGTGAGGTAGCGCTGGGTCAGGCGGCTGACCGGGCCGCCCGCGCGGGCGAGCAGCGTTGCGGGGCGGCTGAAGGCGCGGATGCGGCAGCGCACCTCGCCGGGGTCGGTCAGTTCGAGCAGGAAGAGTTCCTCGCCGCGTTCCGGGTGGCCGGGCAGCGTGCCGTACGCAAAGCCTCGGCGGTTGGCTTCCGCCACTGTGTAGACGACGCGGCAGGGAACCCTGAGCCGGATCGGTCCTAACCCGAAGCGCAGGAGCACCTCGGTGCCGGTGTCGGCCGGGGGCGTCGCATCGTCGATGCGCAGCCCGGCGCCGCGGTGCATGCGCCAGCTGAACAGGCCGTCGACTGCCGCGTCGAAGGCGCCGCGGCCGGCGCCGATCGGGACGTCGCGGTGGGCGTGGTCGTAGCCGGGTGGCAGTGCGTCGTCGCGGGTGGCACCCACCTCGCGGTAGGTCAGGTCGGCGTGCGGTGGCACGTCAGTGGCCGAAGGTGAAGTAGTTGAGGTTGAGGAACTCGGTGTCGGCGGGGCCGGTGAAAGTCAGGAAGACCGTGTGCAGGCCGGTCACCGGGGCGGTGATCGTGGTCTGGCTCTGCCAGGTCTGCCAGCCGCCGGTGTTGCTGATCCGCAGGCTGCCGACCGGGGTGGCGGAGGGGCTGTCGATGCGGATGTCGAGCTGGCCGATCACGCCGTCGCCGACTTCCGAGGCCACCCGGGCGGTGAACCGGGTCGCCGGCGCGGTGCCGAAGTTGACCTGGTCGTATTGCAGCCAGTCGCCGTTGCTGACCCAGCCGACGTTGCGGCCGCCGCCCTCGTCTTGCGTGTCCTGCGTGTCGGTCCCCTGTTGGTTGGTGCTGCCTTCCGCCTGGATGGGGGCGTACGCGTCCACGCCGCCCACCGGCGCGGGGGGAGCGGATGGCGGTGCTTCGCTGGGCGGCGTCGTTGCCGGGGACGGCGCGGACGAGGTGACGGCCACACCTGCCGCCGCGGCGGGAGTCGGCACGGCCGGTGAGTCCTGCCAGCGGCCGATCGCGTAGCCGATCAGGAGCAGGGACAGGCCGGCCGCGGCGAGCGCGGCCCGGTTGCGGGTGGTCCGCGAGCGGGAGTGGTAGATCCCGGGCGGAGCGGCGGGCATAGTCATCGGTTCGAGAGGATAACCCAGCCCAACGGTGGTGTGGCTAGCCCTCAGTGTTGGGCTTCGGCTTCGGCTTCGGCGAGGAAGTGTTCGATCCAGCCGATGCGCTGGGCGCTGAGCCGGGCGTCGCGGGCCTGGTGCAGGGCCTCGCGGACGTGGGCGAGGCCCTGGTCGCGGAGGCCGTCGGCGAGCTCGGCCAGTCCCAGCGCCACCGTGCTGCCGGGGATCCACCGTGGGTCGCCGAGTTCCTGGCGCAGCTCGTGGGAGATTCTGAGGTGGTGCAGGGCCAGGTCGGATTCGAGGTCGCCGCTGGCGTGGAAGAAGCCGATGTGCCGGTGCACCTCGGAGCGCAGCAGCAGGTCGCCGTGCTGCTCGGCCAGTGCCAGAGCTTCGGTGAAGCAGGCCATCGCCGCGTCCCAGTCGCCGTGCAGCACCTGGTGGACCAGGCCCAGGCCGAAGAGGGATTCCGCGGTGCCGGCCGGATCGCCGAGCTCTCGGCGGATGGTTAACGCCTGCTGGAACAGCTGCTCCTCGGCGCCGCTGTCCGCCTTGACGGGGTCGTCCTCGAGCGCCCGGAAGTGGGCGAGCATGCCGAGCCGGTCCAGTGCGGCCGCTTCCAGTGCCCGGTCGCCGGCGGCTCGGGCGGTGTCGAGCAGGCCGCGGAAGGTCGCCTCGGCCGCGGCGTAGTCGCCGGTCCGGAAGGCGGCCTCGTAGAGGGCCTCGTTGCCGACTGTCAGTGTGTCCCCCGTAGTGCCCATATGTGCAGGTTACTGCCCGGAGGGTGCCGTGAAGGCGGCCTCGCTCACGTCCGCGACGATCTCCGTGTGGTCGGTGCCGTACGCGCCCGGTTCGCGCACCCGCAGGACGAGGCAGAAGGGCTGCTCCGCGCCGTATTGCCGGGTCAGGTCCCGGTGGTGGTTGGCGAGGTAGCGGGCGGTGGCGAGGTTGCCGCCCGCGGTCAGCCCGCCGAGGTACAGCACCGGACGGCCGCCGGCGGGTCCGGTGAAGCGGGCCAGGATCGCGTAGCCGGTCTCCGGCGTGTGGACGTAGGTGGTGTCGGCCACGGTGAAGGACAGCTCGCCGCCGTGCGTGGGCCACTCGTACACCGCGTACGAAATGCCGTGCAGGACCGCGCGCAGGTGGGTGACCGACCGGGGGTTGGCGCCGGGGCCGCCGACGCAGAATTCGGTGACCCGGCCGAGCTCGTGGATCGGTTCGGCGCCGCCGACCAGATCGGCGCGGGCTCCGCACCCGCGGACGATCGTCGCCAGCTCGACCAGGGCGGCGACGTCCCGGCGGTGAATGCTGTGCTCGCGGGGTGACGAGGCGTGCCGGGAGGCGACCAGGAGCGCGCTGCCACCGGCGGTCAGGCCGAAGAAGGCGCGCTCGGTCGCCAGCCGCCGGCGGCGGATCGCGAACTGGGCCAGCCACACCGCGACACCGGCGATGATGCTGGCGAGGAGATTGATCATCAGGTCGCCCACGTAGTCATGGTGACCGATGGTCGCCGGTCAGCTGGCGGTCGCCCCGGCGCCTTCGGTGAGCAGCCGGCCGGCTTCGGCGGCGGGCACCGGGCGGGAGAAGTAGAAGCCCTGCGCGAACGTGCAGCCCATGGCACGCAGGGCGGCGAGCTGACCGTACTCTTCGATGCCTTCGGCGACCGTGGACATGCCGAGGCTCTGGCCGAGCTGGACGATCGTCTCGGCCAGGGCGGCGTCGTCGGTCTGCTCGCCCAGCCGTTCCACGAACGACCGGTCGATCTTCAGTGTGTCGACCGGGAACCGCCGCAGATAGGCCAGCGACGAGTAGCCGGTGCCGAAGTCGTCGATCGCCAGCGTGACGCCGAGCGCCTTGAGCCGGACCAGCTGGGCCAGGTTCTCCTCGGTGTCGGTCATCAGGACGCTCTCGGTCATTTCGAGGCACAGGCGATCGGCGGGCATGCCCGTCTCGGTCAGCACCTCGCGCACCATGGCGGACAGGTCGCTGTGGTCGAATTGGCGGACCGAGACGTTGACGGCCATCATCACCGGCGGGTGGCCGGTCTGCCGGGACCAGTCCATCGCCTGCTGGCAGGCCTGGGTGAGCACCCACCGGCCGAGCGGCACGATCAGCCCGGTGGTCTCGGCCAGCGGGATGAAGTCCATCGGGGAGATCATGCCGCGAACCGGGTGCTGCCAGCGGACCAGCGCCTCGAAGCCGGCGACGTGGCTGTCAGCCATGTCGATCGTCGGCTGGTAGTGCACGACCAGTTCGTCGCGGGACAGCGCGAGGCGCAGGTCGGTCTCCAACTCCAGCCGCTCGACCAGGCCCGCCAGCATGGCCGGGTCGTACGCCGCGAAGCCACTGCCGCCGTTGTGTTTCGCGCGGTACATGGCGAGATCGGCGTTGCGCATCAGCTGCTCCGCCGCGTCCTGGCCGGCGATTCCCAGTGCGGAGTACGCCGACAACCCGACGCTGCCCCGGACGTGCAGCTCCCGCTCGTCGACCCGGACCGGCTCGTGCAGGCCGTCGACGATCCGCTGGGCGACCCGCTCGGCGTCGCCGGAGCCGACCGGCGAGCAGATCAGCACCGCAAACTCGTCGCCGCCGAACCGGGCCACCACATCGCCCTCGCGGACCTGGTCACGCAGCCGGTCGGCGACCTGGACCAGCAGCCGGTCACCGGCGAGGTGGCCGAGGCTGTCGTTGACTTCCTTGAACCCGTCCAGGTCCAGGAAGAGCACGCTGACGTCGCCGCCCGCGGGCCGCTGCTGCAGCGCCTCGGCGACCCGCTCACGGAACAGAGCGCGGTTGGCGAGCTGCGTGAGCGAGTCGTGGTACGCCTCGTGCACCAGCTGCGCCTGCAACGCCCTGCGCTCGCTGATGTCCCGGGTGTTCAGCACCAGGCCGGCCACGCTCGGGTCGGCCAGCATGTTGGTGATGGTCACCTCGGCCTGACGCAGCCGCTGGTCCCGGTGGCGCAGCCCCATTTCCACGACGGTGATCGCGTACGGCTTGCCCTCCACCTCCCGGATCGCGGCCTGCAGCGACTCGGCTGCCTCGGGTTCGAGGATCGTGCCGAGCCGCTGGCCGATGAACCACTCCGCCGGGATGCCGAAGATGCGCTGCACGGATTCGCTCTGGTACATCACCTCGGTGTCGGCGCGGATCACGGTCACCACGTCGGAGCTGTGTTGCACGAGGGCGTGGAAGTGCTGTTCGCGGTTGTACAGCTCGGCGGTGCGGGCGGCGACGCGGGCTTCGAGGTTTCGGGTGAGGCCGCGGTTCTCCAGCAGGGTGAGTGCCTGGCGGGCGATCATCAGCACGATCAGGGCGGAGCGGCTGTAGACCACGTACGAGCCGTTCTGCCCGGTCTGCGCGAACCAGACCACGCTGGTGAGCAGGGCGGCGACCACCGCCACGTAGGGCAGCAGCACACCCAGCGGCTGCCCGGTCGAGGCCTGCTCCTCGGCGACGCGTCGCCCGCGGGTGGCCGGCCGGGCCGCGGCGAGCAGGATGAGGGCGAAGCCTGCGAACCAGCCGATGTCGGTGGCGTCGCCGGGGTCGTAGGCGCCGATGAGGTTCTGGTACGCGTATTCGATGTCGGAGACCGCGAAGGCCACGATGCCGGCGCCGACGAGGACCAGTTCGGCGAGCGTGTGTCCGGTGCGGCGGCGCAGCGCGAGCAGGTAGATGACGACCGTGATGACGACGACGTCGCCGAGCGGGTAGGCGAGGCTGATGGCGAGGCCGAGGGGGCTGTCGCCGCCGGCCTGCAGGATCGGGTGGATCAGGAAGATCCAGGCGATCAGCATCAGCGAGACGGCGACCATGAGCCCGTCGAGCACGTTGCGCGCCCGGTTGGCGATCGTCTGTGCGGCGACGGGGAAGACGAACAGGCCGGCGGTGGCGAATACCAGCATGCCGAGGTAGCCGACGTCGGCCACGGAGGGCAGCGGGACCGTGCCGGTGAGCAGGTCCAGCCGTACCGCGCAGCCTTGGCCGACCGCCCACGAGAGCACACCGAGCCCGACCAGGCCCCACGCTCCGCGCATCCGCCCGCGGAGGGTGGCTGCGCGGATGAGGCAGGTGACCGCGGCGCAGAACGCGGCGGCGAGCAGCCCGAAGTTGGAGATGGCTTTGGCGACGGCCGGGCCGCCGACGCCCGCGCTGAGCGCGACTCCGAAGCTGGCGGTGAGCACCGCGACCACCACGCACAGCCGGGCCCACCGGCGCACGGCACCCGGTGATCGCCGGAGCGTCACCGGCGGGTCCGGGGTGGTTGCCATACCTGCCGAGATCGGGTTGCGCGGCCCGGAACTTGAGGGGTTCCACCCTCAGGTTTCCGCACCCACCTTCGGCGCCAGCAGCACCAGTCCCAGCACGCCGAGGACGACCACCACGCTGACCGGATAGGCGAACGGGTCGAAATAGGTGCGCTCGCTGGCGAAGCCTTCCGCGGCGGCGGTGTCGATCGGGCCGGTGACCGCCGCGATTCCCGTGGCGAGCATGGCCCAGATCCCGGCCGCGAGGGCCAGCGCGACCGGTCCGCTCACCGCCGTGAGGATCAGGGTCTGCAGCGTACGCCCGACGCTGAGCCCGATGATCCCGGCGAGGGCGACCAGCAGGGCCGACTGCGCGACCATGTAGGCGGCGTTGTTGAGGTGCAGGAGTTGCAGGAGCTCATAGGTGTCGCTGGCGATCGCGGTGTATCGGGTGGCGACCAGCCGGAACACCAACGCGACCGTCCCCGTGCAGGTCACCGCGGCGGCCAGCGCCCAGCCGAGCTTGGTGAGCACCCAGCGGCGTCGGGAGACGGACTGGGTCAGCACGAAGGCGGTGGTGCCGCTCTCCCGCTCGCGGGCGAACAGGGCGACGCCCAGGATCAGAGCGATCAGCGGCGGCACGAACGCCGCGGTGAGCTCCATGCCGAGCACGGCATCGAGCGCCGCGCCCTGCGGGTAGCAGTAGTTCGGGTCGACGCAGTCCGGCAGGCCGGCCGCGTCGAGTTGCCGCCGGACCACCCCGGCCGCGTGGACCAGGTATGCCGTGGCGGCGGCGGCCAGGGTCGCGGCCACGATCAGGTACGGCCGGAGCAGTCGGAGCGCGAGCCACGTCATGCGGCGGACACCTCCTCGGTCGGCTGCGACGCGTCGGCGCGCAGGTAGCCCAGCAACAGTTCTTCCAAGGTCGGTGGGTCACCGGCGCCGCGGACGAGGGCGGTGATTTCGCGCCCGGTGCGCTGCCTGTCGATGACGTCCAGGCCGGCGAGGTCGCTGTCGGTGCCGACCACGATGTGGTGTGCGGCCAGCGCCTGCTCGACCCCGGTCGACAGCCGGACCCGGCCGGCGCCGAGCACGACGACGTGATCGCAGACGTCCTGGATGTCAGCGACGACGTGCGACGACATCAGCACGGTGAGGCCGCGCTCGGCGACGCCAGCCATCAGCGCGCCCACCACCTCGGTCCGGGCGACCGGGTCGAGGGCGGCCAGCGGCTCGTCCAGCACGAGGAGGTCCGGGGCCTTGCCGAGGGCCAGGGCGAGGGCGAGTCGGGTGCGCTGGCCGGCGCTGAGCGTGCGGACTCGCGCGGTGTCGGGCAGGTCGGCGGCGGCGGTGAGCTTTCGGGCGTACGCATGGTCCCAGTGGGGGTTGAGCCGGCCGCCCAGCCGCAGCGTCTCCGCGACCGTGAGCATCGGGTAGAGCGGTGCTTGCTGGTCGACGTAACCGATGCGGGGCAGGGCGGCGGCGCTGAACGGCTGCCCGAAGACCTCGATCCGACCTCGGTGCGGGCGTAGTAGTCCCACGAGGGCGCGGAGCAGTGTCGTTTTGCCGGCACCGTTACGCCCGAGCAGGGCGACGACGGCACCTTGCGGAACTGTGAGCGTGCAGTCGTGCAGGACTTGGATGGCACCGAAGCCGTGGCTGATCTCCAGCGCGCGCAGGGCGGCCGGTGGTTCCTCAGGCATGGGGGTCCTCCTGGGCGGTGACGTCGGCGACGAGTGCGTGGATGTCGGTGGCGTCGAGGCCAGCAGTGCGGGCTCGCTGGACCCACTGCGTGAGTTCCTGGCGCAGCTCGGTGACGTCCACCTGCGGTTGGGGGAGCGCATCGCGGACGAAGGTGCCGGAGCCTTGCCGCGGCTCCACCAGCCCGGCGACCTCCAGGTCCCGGTACGCCCGCAACACCGTGTTGGGGTTGATGCCGTTGCGCTCGGACACCTCGCGGGCAGTCGGCAGCCGATCGCCCGGCACCAGCCGTCCGGTGCGGATGGCCTGCCTTACCTGCTGGACGAGCTGCGCGTAGACGGCGGTGCCGGAGCGCCGGTCGATCCGGAAAGCGATCATTTCCGCCATTCCACTAGTTCATTAGTGGAATGAGTATCGGAGCGGTGCTGGCGAGTGTCAACCCCGGCTCAAGCGGGCCGGGCGAAACGCTCAAGATCTTCCGGCGGTCGTCGATGTGCAGGCTTGCCCACGAGAAAGGCAGGTGTCGGCGATGACCACTCCGGCGAACAACGCCCGGACGGCGACCGTCCTCGATGCCGCCGCCGTGGGCGCCGAACTCGACGACCTCGTCAGCAGCGCCGGCGTCGACATCGAGGTAGCGCTGCCCCGAGCCGCCGAGCTCGAACGCGTTGCCGACGAGCTCGGCGAGCTGGAACTGCGTTGGCGCTGCACGTTGCTGCGGGTCGACCTCATCGAACGCCAAGGCGACCCCGCCGCGGCCATGAAGCTCGCCTTCCAAGCGCAGGAGTGGGCCGCCGCCGCCGGCTGCCGCCGGGTGCTGTCCCGCGCCCACGAACTGATCGGTCGCACCTACCGCACCATGGGTGACCTGGTCGCCAACCTCGAGCAGCTGGTCCAGTCGGTCGACGCCCTCGACGACACCACCCCGCCGCCCGCCCGGGTCGCTTGCCTGATCAAGCTCGCCGACGCGTACGCCGAGACCGGCTCGCTGCCCGCCGCGCGGGACCGTTACGAAGAGGCCTACCGGATGGCCGCCGGCTTCGGCGACCTGCGCCGGCAGGCGATGGTGCTCAACAACTGGGCCTACCACGAGTACGAGGACGGCGACGACGTGCGCCCGGCCCGCCAGGTGGTCGACCGGCTGCTGGCGCTGAGCGAGGACAGCGGCTGGGAACTCGACTACTGCGACCTCGACACCATCGCCCGCGTCGAACTACGCCTGGAGAATTACGCCGACGCCGAACTGGCCTCCCGGGCCGCGCTGGCCGCCTACCGTACGGGCGACGACTCCGAATGCGACGCCGAGGCCGAACTGCTGCTCACTCTCGCCACCGTGCAACGGCACCGCGGCGACCTCGTCGCGGCTCAGGTCTCGCTGGACGCCAGCAACGAGCTGTGCGACGCCATCCACTTCGGCCGGCTCGCCGTGCAGCTCCAGCTCGAACAGGCCCAGCTGTTCGCGGCGGCGGGTGAGTTCGAGCAGGCGTACCACGCCATGTGCGAGCACCGGATCGCCGAACGCGCCCTGAGCAACGCGGACCGTGAGGCGCAGGCCCGCAACCGGCAGGCACTCTTCGAGGTCAACGAGGCCCGCCGGCAGGCCGAAGCCTTCCGGGACCAGGCCCGCCGCGACGCCCTCACCGGCCTGAGCAACCGCAGGTACGTGGACGAGACCCTGCCTGCCCTCCTGACCGACGGGTCGACGGCTGTCACCGCGGCCCTGCTGGACCTGGATTTCTTCAAGCGCATCAACGACACGCTGTCCCACGAGGCCGGCGACCGGGTGCTCGCCGAGTGCGCCCGACTGCTCGGGCAGGTCGACGTCGGCGAACGCGGGATCGCCGCCCGGCTGGGCGGTGAGGAATTCCTGCTCGTCATCACCGGGGTGTCCCCGTCGACGGCGGTGTTCCGGCTGGAGGACCTGCGGCGGACCATCGCCGACCACGACTGGACGCCGATCACCGGCGACCTGCCGGTCACCATCAGCATCGGCGTCACCGCCGCCGACCCGGACAGCACCCAGACGACGGTGCTCGCGCGCGCCGACGAGCAGCTCTACGAGGCCAAGCGCGCCGGCCGTAACCGGGTCTGCCTGGACCCCCGGAGCGACCTGACCAGCCGGCGGCGGTTCCGCAGCGGCGTACGTTAAGGCATCGTCCAGCCGTAGAGGCGTTCGACGGTGAGGCGTAGGACAAGGCGGCCGTCAGCCACCATGGCTCGGCGGTAATCGTCCCAGTCCGGGTGTTCCTGCCGGGCCACGAGGCGGTAAACCTCGACCAGTTCCTCCACCGTGGTGTCGTGCTCGTCGGCTGCTGGCGCGGAGAGCGACGCGGTGACGTCGGCAGCCACGTAACCGCCGTTCGGCGGGCCGACCCGCAAGGTGGCACGGGGATCGCGGCGCAGGTTGTGCACCTTGGCGAGGGACGCCCGGGTAGACACCCGCAGCACCCGGGTCGGCGAGTCGGCCGTGTAGTTGACGTCGGAGAGCTGCGGCCGCCCATCCTTGCGGATCGTGGCGAGGGTGCACAGGTCGGCCGCGGCGACGGCGGCCCACAGGGCTTCGTCAGACATGGCACCACAGTAGAGCGCCGCGGCCTCCAGGTGGAGGTCCGCGGCGCTGCTGTCGTCAGTTGCCGAGCAGTTCCACCTCGGCGAGTGTGGTTCCCGCCTCGCCGGTGTTCGCCGTGACCTCCAGCCGGTAATGCAGGTAGCGGCCCGGCTTGGCGATCTTGAACGGACGGGTCTGCAGCCGCCAGGCGAACACCTGGTCCCGGCGCTCATCGAGCGTCTTCCAGGTGACGCCGTCCGACGAGCCGGAAAGCTTCCACGATCGGGGATCACCGGCCGCCGCCCCCGACGTGAGGGTGTAATAGCTGGCGCGTTGGCCGCTGCCGGCGAACTGGTAGCTCCACGACGGTGTGGCGCCGGGGAAGACCGCCCGGGTAGCGGAGGTGTCGTCGACCAGCGCCGGATCAGACGCCGTGCCACGACCCGGACCGGTCAGATCACGCAGCGGCGCCGACACCGCGTCGCCCTTCGTGAGAGAGGGCGGAGCGTCTGCGGCCCGGGTACCCCAGGCGGAAGGTGCGGCACCCATGACAAAGTCCAGCGTCGCACCACCAGCAAGCACCGAGTGCGGCAGCGACGTCGACTGATGCACCTTGCCGTTCACCCGCAACGACTGCACATACACGTTGTCCGCGTTGTTCTGCGGGGCGTTGATCACGATCCTGTTGCCACCCGGCAGGTTGACGGTCGCCTTGGTGAATAGCGGTGAACCGATCGCATACTCCGGGCTGCCCATCCGCAGCGGATAGAAGCCGAGCGCGCTGAAGATCTGCCAGGCGCTCATCTCGCCGTTGTCCTCGTCGCCCGGATAGCCCTGACCGATCTCACTACCCAGGTACAGCCGGGACAGGGCCTCCCGCACCAGCTTCTGCGTCTTGTACGGCTGCCCGGCGTGGTCGTACATGTAGATGATGTGGTGCGACGGCTGGTTGCTGTGGCCGTACTGGCCCATCCGGACGTCCCGGGCCTCGAGCATCTCGTGGATGGTGCCGCCGTACGAGCCGGGGAATCCGGCCGTCTCCGGTGTCGCGAAGAACGTGTCGAGCTTCTTTGCGAGGCCGGCCTTGCCGCCGTACAGGTTGGCGAGGCCCTGGCCGTCCTGCGGCACGTGGAACGCCATGTTCCAGCCGTTGGTCTCGGTGTAGTCGTAACCCCAGACCCGCGGATCGTAGGCCGACGGCGGTAGCCGCCAGGCGCCGGCGCTGTCGCGGCCCTGGAAGAAGTCCACGGACTTGTCGAACATGTGGACGTAGTTCAGGGCCCGGTTGCGGAAATACTCGGCCTGTTCCGCGTACTCGGCGGCCTTCGGTCCGCCCTTCTTCGCCAGCGCTGCGGCCATGGTGGCGATGCCGAAGTCGTTGATGTAGCCGTCCATCGCCCAGGACATTGCCTCGCCGGTGGCGTCGCTCGGCGTCCAGCCCTTGAAGATCGACGTTGCCAGACCCTTGCGGCCGACGTTCTGGTTCGGCGGCGTCACGGTCGCGTTCTTCACCGCGGCCTGATAGGCCGCCTCGGCGTCGATGCCGGGTACGCCCTTGAGGTACGCGTCGGCGAAGGCGACGTCGGAACTGGTGCCGACCATCAGGTTCGCGTAGCCGGGCGACGACCACCGGGAGATCCAGCCGCCGTCTCGGTACTGCTGCACGAACCCGTCGACCATCTCCCCGGCGGCCTGCGGTGTGAGCAGTGCGTAGGCCGGCCAGGTCGTGCGGTAGGTGTCCCAGAAGCCGTTGTTGACGTACACCTTGCCGTCCTTGACGGGTGCGCCGGTCTCGGTCGGCGAACTGGGCGGGCTGGTCACCGCCGACTGCACGGTGTGCCGGTACACCGGCTGCTGTGCGGTTCCGGTGTTCTCGAAGCCGGAGTTCGGATAGAGGAACAGCCGGTACAGGTTGGAGTAGAGGGTGACGAGTTGATCCTCGGACGCGCCCTCCACTTCGATCGTCCGCAACTTGGCGTCCCAGGCCGCCTGGGCCCGGTCCCGGACGGTGGCGAGTGTCGCGTCTGCCGGCACCTCCAGCTCGAGGTTGTGCCGCGCCTGCGCCACGCTGATCAGCGAGGTGGCGATGCGCATCGTCACCGTCCGGTCCGGCCCCGTGCCGACCTTGACGTAGCCGGTCGAAGGCCGGTTCCCGGTGGGCAGCATGCCGCTGGCGGTGATCGGCGCGTCGATCGTGGCGTAGACGAACATCCGGGTCCACCCGGCGGACAGGCCGCCGCTGTTCACATCCGACCAGCCGCTGACCGTACGGGCGGCCGCGTCGATGGTCAGCCCCGCGTTGTTGTTGACGTTGTCGAAGATCAGGTTGCCGCTGTCGCCGGTGAACGTGAACCGGAACAGGGCCGCGTGGTCGGCGGGGGCGATCTCGGTCTTGATGCCGTTGTCGAACGTCACGCCGTAGTAGTACGGCTTCGCGACCTCGTTCTCGTGCCCGAAGGCGAGCGCCCGGGCGCCGCGGTTCGCATCCGGCGTGCCGGTCGCGGCGGACGGCAGCACCTGGAAGGTCTGCCGGTCACCCATCCACGGGCTGGGTTCGTGGCTGGCGGCGAACGCCTGCAAGGTGGGCCGGTTCGCCGCGTTGTTCTGCCGGTGGTACTCGTACAGCCACGACGTGGATCCGGCATTGGTGACCGGGGTCCAGAAGTTGAAGCCGTGCGGCACCGTGGTCGCCGGGAAGTTGTTGCCGCGGGAGAAGTCGCCGGACGACTGGGTGCCGCGGCGTGTTTCGGCGTACTCGGAAAGGTGTGCTTTGCGTGCTGCCGGCGCGACCTCGGCGAGGGTGATGTCGTCGAACCAGGCGCGGAAGCTGGTGGGACCGGCCGGCTTGTCGTATCCGATCAAGATCCGGTCGATGGTTTTGCCGCGGGCGACCGCACCGATGCGGGACGTCCGTTTGTTCCACTGCGCGGTGTAGAGCGTTTTCGCGGCTCCTTGGGCGGCCGGGCTCACCACGGTGCCGTGCTGGTCTCTGGCGCGCAGGTCCGACAGGTAGGTCCCGTCGGTGAAGGCCAGGTCGACCGCGGTGTAGGTGGCGGGGTTGCTGAGGTCCGCCCGGTTGAACTCGGGAAGCACGAGGTAGGACAGCTCGGTGTCGGCGGTGACTGGCACGTTGACGTCGAACACCTTGTTGGTCGAGTGTCCGCGGCCCGAGGCGGTGTGCCGCCCGGCGATGGCGAACGCTGTGAGCCCGGTGTAACCGACGCCGGCCTTGGCGGTGGGTGAGCTGGCCGGCCCGGCACCGATCCGGCTCTGCATCGGCCCCGGCGGTGGCGCCGTGGTGGTGGCGTCCGCGAGCTCGAGGTCGGCCAGCTGGGTCAGCTCGCCGGAGGGATGGCCGGTGATGTGCAGACGGTAGATACCGAACGCGGCCGGGCTCGTGACCGTGAAGGTCTTCGTCTGGAAGCGTTGCTCGAAGGTCTGCCCGGTACGGGCGTCCAGGGTCGTCCACGAGGTGCCGTCCGTCGAGCCCTCCAGCGTCCAGTCCCGGGGGTCGCGTTCGGGAGCGTCATTCGCCGAGGTGAGGGCGTACCGCACCGCGGTGGCGGGGGCGTCGAGGGTGTACTGCGCCCAGCTCGTTGGGGTGTCGACCAGCCACTTGGTGGCGGCATCGCCGTCGTTGAGGTTGGTCACGCCCTCGTTCGGGATCGGCTGGGCGTTCGCCGTGATGGCGGTGACCCGGGTTCGCAGACTGCCCGGCATGCCGGCGGAAGCCCCACCGTCGACGCCGTCGCTGCGGTTGCCGTCCACCGAGTCGGTCCAGGTGGGTGCCGGATCGCCAGCCTCGAAGGAGGAGTGGAACTGCTCGGCTGACGCGGCCCGTGCCGCACCACCGGTCACGACGGCCGAGGCCGCCGTGATGAGACTGACGGACAACAGGGCGACACCCCAACGTGGCCGGTGCATACCGTCTCCTTGTCGCAGGCTGCGGGATGCACATCGTCACGCGTCGATGGAGGGATTGACAAGGTTTTCCTGACATCGATGTCAGCCGGTCGCCGGATGATCTCCACCGGCCGCACCGGGTCCGTACGCCGACATCGATGTCATACTGCTGTCCTTCGTCACCTCTATGACTCGGAGCACCATGTCGCCATCCCGGGCCGCGGACGGGACCAACCCGCGCCGGCCTACGCTGACGCAGGTTGCCGAGCTGGCAGGCGTCAGCCTCAAGACCGCATCCCGGGCGCTCAACGACGAACCCAACGTCGCCGAGGCCACCGGTCGGCGAGTGCAGCAGGCGGCCGACACGCTCGGCTACCGGTTGAACGGCATCGCCCGCGAGTTGCGCCGCGGCGCCACCTCGGCGCTGGTCGGGCTGATCAGCGGCGACCTGACCAACCCGTTCTACAGCGCGGTCGCCAGCGGCATCGAGCGCGAGCTGCGCCAACACGGGCTGCAATTGGTGACCGCCAACAATGACGAGGACGCCGAGTTGGAACGGGCCCTGGTCGACGCGTTCCTGGAACGCCGGGTGCGCGCCCTGCTCGTCGTCCCCAGCGCGGAACGGCACGACTACCTCGCCGTCGAAGGCAACCGCGGCGTGCCGTTCGTGTTCCTCGACCGGCCGCCGGACGGGCTCGAGGCCGACACCGTGCTCATCGACAACCTGGGCGGCGGCCGGGCGGCCGGGCAGCATCTGCTGGACCACGGGCACCGGCGGATCGCCTTCGTCGCCGACCTGGCCCGGATGGCGCCGCAGCAGGCTCGACTCGACGGTTTCGTGCAGGCGATGGAAGCGGCCGGGACCGAACAGTGGCGCCCCTACCTGCGTACCGACGTGCACGATGTGCACGGGGCCGAGGCGACCGTCCGGGAGTTGCTCGCCCTTGATGCGCCGCCCACCGCGCTCTTCATGACGAACAACCGGCTGACCACGGGTGCCTTACGCGCCTTGCGCGGGCTCGAGCGGCCACCGGCGCTGATCGGCTTCGACGACTTCGACCTGGCGGACGTGCTCGGCACGACCGTGGTGGCACACGACCCGATCGCCCTCGGCCGCGAAGCGGCTCGGCTGGCTCACCTGCGGATCAGCGGCTTCACCGGACCGGCCCAGACGGTGATCATCCCCACGACCGTCGTGGCCCGTGGCAGCGGCGAACGCACATCCCATAGCTGACGGCGACGAGTCCGCAGTCGGTCTGGGGCCCGGTGTCCTCGATCGCCTGAACTGTGCCGGCGGAGGCCCGCTCGCAGCCGGCTGAGCAGCGCCCAGACGGGTGACCGCTCGACGGGCGCAGCAGCGAAAGCTGACCTAGAGTGCACCTCGTGACGCTGGAGATCGAGGGGCCGCGGCTGGCCGGCCGCGCTGTCGCGCACCGGACGGCGCAGGAGAAGCAAGACGACCGGCGTGCCGCAGCTGGGCGCGCCGAGGCAGCGCTGCACGTCCTCTTCATCACCCTGCTCTGGCTGGTGGCCGTGCCGTTCCTGCTCGGCTGGGGACTGCTCGGAGCCGAACGGCAAGGCGGCACGCTAGCCTTCGCCGCACTGCTCACGGTGGTGCTGCCCTTCGCCGCGGCCGTCGTTGCCACGCGGCGCGGGCTTTTCTTCACCGGCGGCGCCTACGCGATGCTCACCCTCGCCATGGTGTTGCCCGCCCTGAGCATCATGCGAGCCGGCTGAGCATCATGCGAGCCGGCTGAGCGGAAAAGCCGCCGCGATCCGGGCAGGATGGGGGCATGGCAGCGGAAAAGGAAGAACGCGACGGCGTACCCCTGACAAACCTGGATCAGGAGCTCTTCGCCGGCGCCGGCGCGACCAAGCGGGACCTGGTCGACTACCTCGACGCGGTGCGCGACCGGCTGATCCCGGTGCTGCAGGACCGGCCGCTGTCGGTGATCCGGGTGCTCCGGGGCCAGGACAAGTTCATGCAGAAGAACCTGCCGAAGTACACCCCGGACTGGGTGGCCCGCACCGATGTCTGGGCCGAAGCCTCACACCGCGAGGTCCACTACGCGCTCTGCAACGACCGACGCACCCTGCTCTGGTTCGGCAATCAGCGGGCCGTCGAATACCACCCGGCGCTCACCACGATCGCCGACCCGGCCCGGCCGACCCATCTGATCATGGACCTCGACCCGCCGGAGGGCGGCGCGTTCGACCTCGCGGTGCGAGCGGCCCGCCTGGTGCGCCGAGCTCTCGCCGACGCGGGCCTCGACGGCGCGGTGAAGACCAGCGGCGCCAAGGGAGTGCACGTCTTCGTCCCCCTCGACGGCACGGCCGCCGCGCCCGACGTGGCCGCCGCAACCCGGGCGGTGGCCGTCCGGGCCGAACGGCTCGATCCGGAGCTGGCGACGACCGCCTTCATCGTCCAGGACCGGCACGGCAAGGTTTTCCTCGATGCCACCCGCTCCGGCGGTGCGACGGTGATCGCTGCCTACAGTCCCAGGGTCCGCCCCGGCGTGCCGGTGTCTTTCCCGGTGGCATGGGACGACCTGGGCGACGTCACGCCGGCTGACTTCACCGTGCACACCGCGCCCGATCTGCTGAAGGCCGGCGACCCGTGGGCCACCGCGATGCCGGCGCCGCAGCACCTCAGCGCAGACCTCATCGCCGAAGGCCACACCATCCCGGTCGCCCGCGTCGCCGCGATGCACGAAGGCAAACGACGCGCCAAGGCCAAGCGGGAAGCCGGTTAGAGCCCCTAGGCGCCGGACCATTCGGCGATATTGCAGAACAGCTCCGCCTGCTCGATCGCGTCGTCCAGCGCGTGGTGGGTGTGCGGCGTCCTGCTGAGCAGGTGGGCGGGCATCGAACGCTTGCCCACCGTACGGATGGGGCGGCGGGCTTTGGTCGCGAACAGGGTCTTGACGTCGAGGTGGCCGGAGTGGCCGAACGGCGAGCCACCCGTGAAGCGCACCTGGTACCAGTACGTGAACATCCAGTCGAAGCCGAGCGGGTAGCCGACGAACACCGGGCGCGCGCGATGCCGCTCGGCCAGTTCCGACAGCCAGGCCACGTTCTCGGCCATCGCCACGGCGGGGGCGGTCCCGGTGCGAGCCAGGGCCGCCCGGTCCAGTCCCGACACCGCCAACGCCGCCGGGACGAACTCCGGCGAGATCGGCTGCAGCTCGGCATAGAACGTGTCCGGCACGAGCCGGGTGAAGGTGGTGCCGTCGTAGGTCGCGGCCGAGGCCATGCCCAACGACAGCATCGAGTACGGCCCCGGGATCGGCCCGTCCGCCTCGACGTCGGTCGAGATGTAGAGATCGGTCGGCACCCGGCGAGCTTATTCACCAGCAGAGCACACGAAACGCACAGGAAGGAGACAGGCGCCGCGGGTCTGATGAAGGGGTCGCAGTCAGCAGAAGGGTGAGATCGTGCTGAACCAAGGGGAAAATGCTGCATTTGTACGCCGAGTGCACGACAAAGGCCTCCAGTTCGACCGACAGACCATGTCCCGCCGCCGACTCCTAGCCGGCCTCGGTGGCGCGGGTGCCCTGGCCCTCCTCGCTGCTTGCGGCTCGAAGGCGTCGACAAGCACGGCCACGGCGGGAACCCTGACCGAGGTCGCCTCCGAGACAGCGGGTCCCTACCCGGCGGACGGCTCGAACGGGCCGGATGTGCGCACCCTCGACGGCATCGTGCGCAAGGACATCCGCTCGTCGTTCGGCGACGCGTCGGGCACGGCTGCGGGCGTACCCCTGGAGTTTTCCTTGATCGTCAAGGATCTGACCGGCGCGCCGGTGACCGGGGCAGCCGTCTACGCGTGGCACTGCGACCGGGACGGTAACTACTCGCTCTACTCGACGGGCGTCACCGACCAGAACTACCTGCGCGGCATCCAGGTGACCGACAGCATGGGAGCGGCCACCTTCACCAGTATCTTCCCCGCCTGCTACTCGGGCCGCTGGCCGCACATCCACTTCGAGGTGTACGCCTCCCTTGCCCACGCCACCAGCGGCGACGGCCCCATTGTCAAAACCTCGCAGATCGCGATCCCCGAGAACGTCGCCGACCTCGTGTACGCGACCGACGGCTACAGCAAGAGCGTCACCAACATGAGTCAGGTCTCGCTAGCCACCGACAACGTCTTCGGCGAAGACTCGGCGGCGACCGAGCTGGCTACCGTCACCGGCGACGTGGCCTCGGGCTTCACCGCGACCCTGACCATCGCCATCGACCCGGCCGGCGAAGAGATCGGCGGAGGTACAGCCCCGGGCGGTGCTCCGGGCGGCACGCCGCCGTCGGGCGCTCCGGGCGGCGGCGGTCCGGGTGGCATGCCGCCGTCGGGCGCTCCGGGTGGCGGTGGCCCGGGTGGCATGCCGCCGTCGGGCGCTCCGGGTGGCGGTGGCCCGGGTGGCATGCCGCCGTCGGGCGCTCCGGGTGGCGGTGGCCCGGGTGGCACGCCGCCGTCGGGCGCGCCGAGTTAGAGGCGTCAAGGTCTGTCCATCGATCGGGGTACGTCAAAAGGGCTATAGCTCCCGGTCTATGCCCTTGGTGAGAATCTGTCGCATGGCCGCACCCGGACAAGACGCCCTCGTGATCGCTCTCCTCGCCGCGTGCACAGCCTGCGTCGGGTACGCGGTGGGCCGCCTGCACCAGTGGTACCGCACCGGTTTCGACCGTGACGAGGCCTACCGGGATGGCTACGAGACCGCGACCCGCAGCGTCTTCAGCACCGCGGCCCGAATGATCGGCACTCGCCGCTCGGCCCGGGGCCGGGCAGCCGTTCGCGCCGTCTCAAAAGCAGCGCCGGCGGGGATGACGGCCAGCTCGGAAGCAGCGCCGGCAGGGATGTCGGCCAGCTCGGAAGCAGCGCCGGCAGCTGCGCAGGTTGGCTTGGAGCCGGTGCCGGAAGGGGAGCGAGCCGGCTCCGGTGCGGTTTCGGCGGACAGCGATGGTGGTCGGCATCTGGTGCCCGACGGGTTGGTGCAGGCGGCCACCTATCGGCTCAATCCGGACCGGGTTGCGCGGGCGAAGGTGCCGGGCGGCGAGAGCGAGCAGGAAACGACGCGGCTGCAGCCGGTGCCGCGCCCGCGGACGAGGCCCGGCGGCGCCTGACCTCGACCAGTCTTTGTGGCGTGCGGTTCTCAGGGGCCTGGTGGCTCCCTTGGTCAGCGGGCGGCCAGGGCTTCCTGCAGGCCTCGGGCGGCGAGCCGGTCGGCGCGCTCGTTTTCCGGGTGGCCGGCGTGGCCTTTGACCCAGTGCCACTGGACGTCGTGCCGGCGGACGGCCGCGTCGAGGCGTTGCCAGAGGTCGACGTTCTTGACTGGCTGTTTAGCCGAGGTCAGCCAGCCGTTGGCCTGCCAGCGGGGCAGCCACTTCGTGATGCCGTCCCGGACATAGATGCTGTCGGTGTAGAGCAGCACCGGCAGTGGTGCTCGGGTCAGGCTTTCGAGCGCCTGGATGGGCGCCATCAGCTCCATCCGGTTGTTCGTCGTCGGGTTCGCCTCGCCGCCGCGCAGGTCCTTCTCTCGGGTGCCCCACCGCAGGACGGCGCCCCAGCCACCTGGTCCGGGATTCGGCACGCATGCGCCGTCCGTGAAGATTTCCACCGGGGTGACCGAGCCTGTCATGGGCTGCACCTTAGCGGTGGGGAGGGCCGCCGGGCCGGGCGCCTGCGTGACGTGGGCAGGCTGCCGGGGGGAACCGGCCGGAGGCCCGGCGGCTCGCTCCCGCATGCTGGGAGCGCTCCCAGCGAGGACTTTAGCCCCCGTTGCCCCCTTCGTAAATGCCGGCGGCGTGCAGGACGTAGACCACATCGGCCGGAGGCCCGGCGGCGGCGTCACGCCGAGCCAGTAGAGTTTCCGCCATGGTCGAGGCCGCCGTCGAGGTGCAGGACGTCGTCGTGAAATACGGCGAGGTCACCGCCGTCTGCGGGGTATCGCTGACCGTCCCCCGAGGTGCGATCCTCGCCCTGCTGGGCAACAACGGCGCCGGCAAAACCAGCCTCCTGCAGGTGTGCGAGGGCTTCCGCAGCCCGGACGGCGGCACCGCGCGGGTGCTGGGGCTCGACCCGATCGCCGACCACGACGCGCTGATGCCGCGCCTCGGCATCATGCTGCAGTCCGGCGGCGTCTACCCGTGGGCCACCGCGGGCGAAATCCTGCGGCTCTTCGCGTCGTACTCGGCGAATCCGCTCGATGTGGACATGTTGCTGGACCGCCTCGGCCTGCGGAAGTTTGCCAAGACCACCTTCCGTCGGTTGTCCGGCGGCGAGCAGCAGCGGCTCTCCCTGGCTGTGGCGCTGGTCGGCCGGCCCGAGCTGGTTTTCCTGGACGAGCCGACCGCCGGCATGGATGTGGGTGCCCGGCAGACCACCTGGCAGCTGGTCGAGAGCCTGCGTGCGGACGGCGTCTCCGTGCTGCTGACCACCCATCTGCTCGACGAGGCCGAGAGCCTCGCCGACCACGTGGTCATCATGGACAACGGCGTGGTCGCTGCCACCGGAACCCCCGCCGAGCTCACGGCCGCGGCCGGCATCGACCTCTTGCACGTACGCGCGGACCCCGGCCTCCCGCTCGACGCCCTGGGCACCCGCCTCGCCGCGAAGATCGTCGAGGACACCCCGGGGGAGTACACGATCGCGGGCGCCCTCGACACCGAGGCCATCGCGGCGGTGCTGGCCTGGTTCGCTGCGGCCGGCGCCCAGGTGACCGCGGTGAACTCCCGCCGCCGCACCCTCGAAGACGTCTACCTGGCCCTGACCGCGGGAGCAGCCCGATGAGCACCGGCACGTTCACTCCGGCTCCCGGCCGCGCCCCGTTGCGGGTCATCCTGCGCAAGCAGATCCGGATGGAGCTGCTGCTGACCGCCCGGCGCGGCGAGGCGATCGTCCTCGCCATGGGCGTCCCCCTGCTGGTCCTGCTCGGCGCCGGCCTCACCCGCGCCACCAACCTCCCGACCGACGACCGGCTCGGCTATGTCGTCCCCGGCGTTCTCGCCCTCACCGTGATGTCGACGGCGTTCACCGGCCAGGCCATCACCACCGGCTACGAGCGCAGCTACGGCGTCCTCAAACGCCTCGGTGCCTCCCCGCTCACCCGGCCCGGCCTGCTCTTTTCGAAGACCGCCGCGATCCTCTGCCTGGTGGCGGTCCAGATCGTGGTGCTCGCCCTGGTCGGCGTCGTCGCTGGCTGGCGGCCCGAGCCGGGTCACCTGCTGTCGGCGATCGGAGTGACCGTCCTGGCCGCCGCCGCGTACTGCGGGCTGTCGCTGCTCATCGCCAGCCTGCTACGCCCGGAGACGGTGACCGCGGCGGCGACGCTGATCTACGTCCTGATGCTGGCGGCGGGCGGCATCATGTTCGCGGCGCCGGACCTCGGTGCGGCCGGGCATTTCCTGTTGCCGTTGGCCGCGCACGCGGAGGCACTGCGCAGCACCCTGACCGAGGGGGCAGCCGTGCCCGGCACCATCTGGCTGAGCCTGTCCCTCTGGGCCGCCCTGGCCCTCACCGCCGCCGCCCGCAAATTCCGCTGGGAGTAAGGCTCCGCCGCGGCCCGGTGCCCGAACTTCTCGCTGAGGACGAATCGGGCCTTTCGCTGGTGGGTCCTGGGATCGGGCGCTGTCCGTGCCGCCTCGCCCGCTGCGTCGGGGGGTGCGGGAGAGGCGAGGCGACGACCGCGACGGTGACGCCACTCCCCGCCTGACATTTCAGACTTTGTTGGGGTGAATCGACGGCACTGCCGACGGGTGCGGTTCTGTCAAGTGGGCCGATCGACGCGGCTGTCTCTCGACTGGGTGGTTCAGTCCAGTACTGACGATCAACTTCTTTGCAGCGATCGGTCGGGCACCCTGCGCGCTGCGGGACGTCGGTGTCACCGTCCGCGGTTGAGGCTTCTCAGACCGGGCGAAAAGGCGCGCGGCAATGAGGAAAAAACGGGCAGACATTGACGGTGATGTCAAGTCTTCCGTCACTCTGGGTCTGGCTGCTAGTTTGTCCGAAGTCGAGACGAGTTCGACGGCATTGAACCGGATGCGTCGCACCTCAGCATCCGAAATTTGGGTACGGCCCAAGTAAAGATTGCGACACGCGGGGTCGGCTTTATCTCCTCGCTCGTCTAGCGTTCACCGCCTAGGCGTCCTTGCGCTTGTTGTTTGTGGGCCAAGGAGTGGAGGGCGTGAAATTGGTGTGCGCGAAATTGCCGAGTGAGCGTCGGGTCTCACCGGAAGCAGAGGCGTCGTGACAACGACGGGAACTTCGGCGGGCAACGCCGATACGCAAGACATTCCCAAAATCAGCGACTATGCAGACGTCACCGAACGGGATCTTGGTGACGTCTGGGGACGGGGACACGCCGACCGCTGGGTGTGGGAGGCGCGTTACGTCCGGCTGCTCCTGGTCGTCGACTTCGGGGCAACGCTGGTGGCTACGCTGGCCGCCTTCGTGCTGCGCTTCCAGGGCGCCGCGTACGCGGACTGGTATCTCGCCCTGTCGGCGCTGATCCCCCCGGTGTGGGTGGGCCTGTTGGCGTTGTCGCACGCGTACGAGCGGCGGGTGCTGTTCGTCGGCGGCGAGGAGTACCAGCGGGTGCTTCGGGCCGGGGTGCGTCTGACCGCGGGGATGGCTCTCGCGTCGTACGTCGCGAAAGCCGACATAGCGCGCGGTTACCTCCTGATCGCCCTGGTGATGACCACGGTGTTGTCCTTCGGCGGGCGGGTCGTGCTGCGCAAGATCCTGCACCGGGCGCGCAAACGTGGCGCGTGTATGCATCGCGTCCTGGTGCTCGGCCACGCGCCGGCGGTCGCCCAGCTCATCCAGCAGCTGCACCGGCGGTCGCATCACGGTTTGCAGGTCATCGGCGCCTGCCTGCCCGCGGACCAGTTGGCCGGCGCCGCGCGTACGGTCGACGTGCCGGTGTTCGGTGCTTTGGGCGCCGCTGCCAACTCGGCTGCCGCGGCCGGCGCGGACACGGTGATGGTGTTGACCTGCCCCGAGCTGGACGGGCCGATGCTGCGGCGGCTCGCCTGGGAGTTGGAGCGCGACGACATCGACCTGATGGTCTCGTCGTCGCTGGTCGACACCGCGGGGGACCGGATCACGGTGCGCCCGGTGGACGGGCTCCCGATGATGCACATCGAGCATCCGCGGCTGTCCGGCGGCCGGCGGCTGATCAAGTCGGTCTTCGACGTGTCGGTGGCGGCACTGCTGTTGGTGCTGTTCGCGCCGCTGTGCCTGGCGATCGCTTTGATCATCAAGCTGGACACCGGTGGCCCGGTGTTCTTCCGGCAGGTGCGCGTGGCTCGCGGTGGCGAGATGTTCCGGATGTTCAAGTTCCGGACGATGCACACCGACGCCGAGGCTCGGATCGCTGCGCTGCGCGGACAGAACGACTCGGCTGGCGTGCTGTTCAAGCTCCGGGACGATCCGCGGATCACCCGGTCCGGCCGGTGGCTGCGCCGCTACTCCCTGGACGAGATTCCCCAGCTCATCAACGTGCTGCTGGGCGAGATGTCGCTGGTCGGCCCGCGGCCGCCGCTGCCCAGCGAAGTCGAGCAGTATCCGCAGGACATGCGTCGGCGGTTGGTGGTCAAGCCCGGCATGACGGGGCTGTGGCAGGTCAGTGGCCGGTCGGACCTGTCCTGGGAGGACTCGATCCGGCTCGACCTGCGGTACGTGGAGAACTGGTCACTCACGGTGGACCTGGTGATCCTCATGCGGACCGTCATGGTGGTCATACGGGGCGCAGGCGCGTACTAGACGCGCCGCACTTTTCAGCAAAAACTGCGGTCGGGGGACGCCATACAGGTGGGGAAACAGCTCGGTGATCTTGCTCTACTTTATCGCCGTATTGTCGGTCATTGTGCCGGCCGTGGCCGGACCGCTGCTCGCGTACGGGCCGGGGCGCCGGCTCGCCCGGGGGCGGGTGGTCACGAAAACCCGGGAGGCCGTGGCCGGGCTCGTCGTGACCCTCGGACGGCCGCAGACAGCGCTGGTCTTCGTGCTGTTCTGGTCCGCACTGACGATCGCCGTCTTCTGGCCTGTGGGCCTGCTGGCGCACAGCCTGGAAGACGCGGTCGACTGGCCGGTGCTGCTCTGGGTCACCGAGCGACGCAACCCCACGTTCGAGGAGTTCAACTGGTTCTACACCGCGCTCGGTGATCGCGATCCGCTGAAGAAGGTGGTCGTGGCCGCGGCGGTGGTCTTCGCCGTGCTGTGGCGTCGCCGGTTCTGGCTGCCCCTGGTGGCGATCCTGATCAGCTTCCCGCTCGAGCAGTATGTGCAGGCGATCCTGGCCGGCATGGTGAACCGCGGGCACCCGCCGACCGGGCTGGGGTCGTACCCGTCCGGGGGCATTGCCCGGATCGTGATGACCTTCGGCGCGATCGCCCTGTTCGTCGCACTGACCTGGGAGCTCAAGCGCCGCTGGCACGTCGTGCTCGGCACGGTGGTCTTCGTGCTGGCGTTCTACGAGGGCTATTCGCGGATGTACACCCAGAAGCACTGGATCACCGACGTGATCAGCGGCCTGATCTTCGGTCCGGCGCTCTTCCTCGGGTACGCGGTAGCCGTCTGCATCCTCGCCGGGCGGTTTCCGCGCCGAACACCGGCCTCGGCGGGGATCGCCGCAGGGGTGTCGGAGAGTGATGGTGACAAGCAGCCCGAAGTGGTGCCGGCGTGACGACGATGCTGGTCGCCTCGACGGGCGGTCACCTGGCCGAGCTGTACGACCTGGCACCCCGGCTGGGCCTCGGTGCGCGCCGCTGGGTGACGTTCGACAGTCCGCAGAGCCGGTCCCTGCTGGCCGCTGAGGACGTCGTCTTCGTCCCGCCGGTGACCAGCCGCGACATCACCGGGGTGCTGCGCGACTTCGTCGTGGCGCGGCGCATGTTCAAAGCCGAGCGCTACGAGCACGTGATCAGCACCGGGGCCGCCGTGGCGATGGCGTTCTTCCTGCCGGCTGTCGCCGCCGGAGTGCCGTGCTCGTACATCGAGAGCGCCACTCGGACCGGCGGGCCGTCACTGACCGGGCGGCTGGCCGCGCGGCTGCCGGGGGTCGGGCTCTACACCCAGTACCCGGGCTGGGCGGAAGGTGCCTGGCGGTACGGCGGCTCGATCTTCGACACCTTCCGCGCGGAGGTACGGGCGGATCCGCCGCCGATTCGCAAGGTGGTGGTGACGCTCGGTACGCACGCCCGGTTCGCGTTTCCGCGGCTGCTTTCCCGACTAGTCGGTCTCCTGCCGTCCGAATGGGACATTCTGTGGCAAGTCGGCTCGACGGTCATCGACGAGATGCCGCCAGGCGCGCGCCGGCAGGTGCCGGTCACGGAGATGCGGCAGGCGCTCGCCGAAGCCGACGTCGTCATCTCCCACGCGGGAGTCGGTTCCGCCTTGGCGGCAATGCAAGCCGGCAAGCGCGCGCTGTACGTGCCCCGGCGCCGCGAGCACGGCGAGCACGTCGACGACCACCAGGTCGAGATGGCCCGCGAACTCGAGGGAAGAAAGCTCGTCGTAGCCCGAGAAGCACACGAAGTAACGCTCGCGGACCTGCATATGGCCGCGGGCTGGTCGGTGCGATCGGTGCCCGGAGTCTCGCCATTTTTTTTCGGAAAAGATTGAACTCCTTGCCTCGTCCCGAAAGGCGGTGGTGTTGTCCGTACGGTCGATGGCGCACCACCTGGTACGGCAAGGAGGCTGCGTCAATCCTTAAATTCCGCTTAGGAGGGCTCGTGTCCCTGAAACGTCGACTCCGGTCGCGGCGACTCGCCAGCAGCTTGCTGGTGCCGGCCGTGGTGACGAGTCTGACGGTCACCATGACCGCCATACCGGCACATGCCGCGTACGTACCACCCAGCGAATCGGCCACCATTGTCACGGCAAATCCGGCGGACAACACGCCGCATGCACAGAACGGCAGCATGCGGGCTTTCGCGCAGATCGGAAACACCGTCTACGCCGGTGGATCCTTTACCGGAGTTAAAGCGGCCGGTGCCACCGCCTTCACCCCCGCCACCCACCTCATCGCGTACGACGTGAACACGGGCGCGCTGCAGAGCGGCTTTGCCCCCAAGCTGGACGGCGCGGTGCAGACCCTGGCGGTCAGCCCCACGGGCAAGCTCATCGTCGGCGGCAGCTTCGGCACCGTGAACGGGGTGGCCCGCAAGAACCTGGTCGCACTCGAGCCGACCACCGGCGCCACCGTCGCCAGCTGGGCGGGTCGTGCCGACGGCGGTGTCGTACGCCGCGCGATCGTGCACGGCAACCAGCTCTACATCGCCGGCGCGTTCCACTGGGTCAACGGCACCCAGCACTCGCTGCTGGCCCGACTCAACGCCACCACCGGCGCGATCGATGCGAGCTTCCAGATCGACGCGAGCGGTGCCCGGCCGTACGCCAACTCGACGGAGCTGGTCTGGGGCCTCGCGGTTGCCCCGGACGGCAAGACCGTCGTCGCAGTTGGCAACTTCACGAAGGTGAACGGCGCGGCCCGCAACCAGGTCGTCATGATCGAGACGGCGGGCACGCCGGCCGTCGCGAACTGGAACACCGACAAGTACGTGCCCGCGTGCTACAGCGGCTCGTTCCCGTTCTATGCCCGGGACGTCGACTTCTCCGACAAGGGCGACTACTTCGTCATCATCGCCGACGGTGGCAGTGGTCCGAACGCCTACTGCGACGGTACGGCCCGGTGGGAGACCGCCCACCGGGGCGCGAACGTCGAGGCCACCTGGGTGAACCTGACCGGTACCGACTCGGTCACCTCGCTCGAGGTCGCCGACGGCGTCGTCTACGTGGCCGGGCACTTCCGCTGGCAGAACAACGCCAACGGCAGCGACTCGCAGGGCCCCGGCGGCGTCGACCGGTACGGCCTCGCGGCGCTGGACCAGCAGAACGGCGTGCCGTTGGCCTGGAACCCGACCCGCTCGCCGGGCAACGCGCTGCCGGCCGGCGGCACCGGTTGGGGGCCGATCGTGTGGGAGCTGTGGAAGGGCCCGGGCGGCCTCTTCCTCGGCCAGGACTCGGACGGCCTCGGCAAGGAGTACCACGGCCGCCTCGGGTACTTCCCGACCGCGGGCGGGCGCACCATTGGTGTGCAGGACGCGCCGCAGGCCACCTCGGGCTTCCTCTACCTGGGTGCGGGCAACGGCCAGACGACGAAGGTCCCGTTCGGGCCGGGTGGCCTGGGTAACCCGTCGACCGTGGCGCAGCCGCAGCTCACCAACGCCCGCGCGGCGTTCGCGCTGAGCAACAAGCTCTACTGGGCGAACGGCTCGGTCCTCAACACGTCGATGTTCACCGGCGGCCAGGCTGGTGCGCCCTGGGTGAGTAGCGGCTTCAACTCCTGGTTCCCGGCGGGCACGATGACCGGTGCCTTCTACCTGCAGGGCCGGATGTACTACACGACCGGATCCAGCAGCAACCTCCTGTACCGGTACCTCACGCCGGACGGCTCGGTTCTGGGTTGTACCCAGTTCACGTTGCCTACTACGGGTATCGACTGGCGCACTGTGCGTGGTATGACCTGGGTGGCGGGCAAGCTCGTCTATGGCTCCACGGACGGCAAGCTGCGCACTGTCGCCTTCGACCCGGCGGCCGCCTCGGCGGTCAACGGTGCGTCGGCCGCCGTCGTGGCGACCGGCACTCCGGCGGCGACCTGGAACAACTCGACCCTGTTCTTCGCCACCTCGTAGCGGACGCAGGACCTGCGACGGTCCCGGCCGGGCAACGGTGCCCGGTCGGGAACGTCGGAGGTGGACAGTGCACACGACTGAGATGTCGGGGAGAAACGAACCATGGATGTGACTGATTCCGTCGCCGCCGGCCGGCAGCGGGTCGTCGGCTTTGCGGACGTCGTCAGGATTCCGCTGCGCCGCTGGCGCATCGTGCTGGCCGCCACGGTGGGCGTCACGATCGTGCTACTCGCCTACCTGTTCTTCTTCCCGGCCACCTACCGGGCCACCGCGGTCGTGGTGCTGCGGCCGGTGGTGACCGACCCGTTCACGCTGCCCTCCAGCGGCGCTGACCGGGCCATCAACATGACCGCGGAAAATGGCATCGCGCTCGGCAACGAGGTCATCGACTCGACCGCGCGTAGCCTCGCCCGCGACCCGGAGGACGTTCGGGAGGCGCTCACCACCGAGGTCCCCACGGGCGGCCAGGTGCTGCGCTTCATCTTCGCCGACGACAGCGAGGACAGCGCGATCACCGGGGCGAACACGGCCGCGCAGACCTACCTGAAGGTCCGCGAGGACATCTACAAGCAGCAGCGGGCCGCGCTGATCCGGTCGTACGACAACACCGTGAAGTCGGTGACCGCGCAGCGGCTCGACGCCCAGGGCGACCTGCCGGATGACACCGCGATCGGCTCGGACACCGTCTCACCGCTGACCCAGGCCAAGCTGAACCAGGTCAGCGCGCTCAACGACCAGCTTGCCCAGTTGGCGAACGCCCGCGCGAAGGTGGCCTCCGCCGATCTGAGCCCCGGTTCGATCGCTGCCGCGGCCCGTACCCCGGTGCCGTCCAGCCACGACGCTGGCCCGCTCTATCTGGCGGCCGCGATCCTCGGCGGTCTGCTCCTCGGTGTGGTCATCGCGCACGCCCGGGAGGCGCTGGACCGCCGGATCCGCTCGATCGACCAGGCCGCCGACATCGTCGGGGTTCCCGCGCTCGGCGTGGTGCGGGCCGTGGGCCGGCACGGCGACGCGGGTCCCGCCGCCGACGCCCGCTACGTGTCGCTCGCCGTCCTGAAATGGATCGACCGGCAGCCCGACCGGCCGCTGGTCGTGCTCTCTGGCCGGGACGACGAGGGTCGCACCACGGTGAGTGGCAACCTCGCGGTGGCGCTGGCCGAGGCGGGCCAAGACGTCACGCTGGCCGCATCCAGCGAAAGCGTGGAGGAACTGAAGCGGGTGCTGTTCGCGGCACAGAAACGTACGCCACCGCGGCAGCGGACCGCCGGCTCAGCCGCGGGACTCAACGGCTCGGGCGGACCCGGGACGTTCGGCCGCGGCCACAGTGCCGGGCTGTCCGGCTCGTCCGCGGCCGGTGGACGCACGCTCTCCTCGCCGATGCGGCTGGCCGAGTCGCGCACCGGTGTGGCGACCGCCCTGGACCCGGACAGCACGATGATCGTGGAGGCGGCCGCCCGGATCAACGGGTCCTCGCGGGCGGTCCGGTCGTCGCTGGACAACGACGGCCGGTCCCCCATGGTGGTGCTCATCGGCGGCGGCGCGGTACGGCTCTGCGCGCTGGGCGACGAGCCAGGCAGCGGCGTCGTGGTCATCGACGCCCCGCCCTCGGACACCGACGAGCGTGGCGTCCGCGCCGCCCAGTCCGGCCTGGCCGTGCTGGTCGTTGCGCGGGACCGGACCACCAACGGCGAGCTGACCCGGCTGGTGGATCGGCTGCGCTCGGCCGGTGCCCAGACCGTCGGTTTCGTCCTGACCGGAGGCCACGGTGCCTGAGCGCCTCCCCGATGTCAGCGTCATCGTCGCCACCCGCGACCGGCCCGGGCTCCTGGAGCGGGCGGTCGCCAGCATCCTGCGCCAGGACTATCCCGGCCACATCGAGTGCATCGTGGTCTACGACCATGTCGACGTGCGCGACCTCGCCATCGCGGTGGGACCGGACCGCTCGCTCAAGCTGATCAGCAACACGCACAAACAGGGTCTGCCGGGCGGGCGGAACAGCGGCGCCGAGGTGGCCGGCGGCGAGTTGCTGGCCTTCTGCGACGACGATGACATCTGGCTGCCCCGCAAGCTGCGCGCGCAGGTCGAGCGGCTCGCCGACCCGGCGATCGGGGCGGTGAGCTGCGGGCTGCGGCTGCGCGGACCCGGCATCGACAAGGAGCGGGTCCTCGACCGGGAGATCGTGACCCACGAGGAGTTCCTCACCGACCGGATCATGGAGGTGCACTCCAGCACGATGCTGGTGCGCCGCAGCACCTGGGCCGCAGCGGGGCCGGTCGACGAGGGCATTCCCGGCGGTTACAGCGAAGACTACGAGTGGCTGCTGCGGGTCTCCGCCCACACGCCGATCGCGGTCGTGCCGCAGCCCCTCGTCATCGTCGACTGGCACGGCGGCTCGTTCTACTTCGGCCGCTGGGCGATGATCGTGGAAGCCCAGCGCTACCTCATTCGCAAGCACCCCGACCTGTCCCACAGCCGCGTCGGACTGGCCCGGCTGCGCGGGCAGATCGCCTTCGCCCTCGCCGCGGGCAACCGGCGGACCGAGGCGCTGCGCGAGCTGGTCGCCGTGCTCGGGCTCAACCCGCGGGAGAAGCGCGTCCTGGTGATTCTGCCGGTGCTGCTGCGGCTGATGACCGGCGAACGGGTGCTGCGGATGGCGCAGAAACGCGGCAAGGGGATCTGACTTGCCCAGGACGTCGGCACGCCCCCGGCGGCTGATCAGCGCCAGCGCGCCGGCCAAAGTGCGGGCCGTCGCCGCGGTCGAGCCCGGCGTGCTCGATCCGCAGGCCTGGCTGGTGCGTACGGCAAAACTGCCGTTGTGGCCGCTCACCGCGATGTTCGCGCTGATGCCGCTCTGGTGGGGGCTCGGTGTCTTCTACTTCGTGTGGCCGTTCTTCGGGATGGTGCTGCTGGCGCTGCTCACCACGCGCGGTGACGTCCGACTGCCGACCGGCACGTGGCTGTGGTTCATCCTGCTTGGCCTCGTCGTCATCAGCGCGACTCGGCTCGACCGGGCCACCTCGCTGGCCGTCTTCGGGTTGCGGTTGAGTCACCTGTGCACCGCGCTGATCGTGGGCGTCTACGTCTACAACGTGGCCCGTGACCGCGCGTCCTGGGTGAAGATCGCGAACCCGCTGGCTTTCTTCTGGCTGGGCATGGTGGCGCTCGGCTGGTGTGGTGTCCTGTTCCCCAAGTTCAGTGCGCCGAGCCCGTTCGAGCTGCTGCTGCCGCAGGGCGTGCAGAGCGAACGGTTCATCACCGACCTGGTCCGGCTGGACACCACCGAGTTCAACAAGCTGAGCAACAACCCGATCTACCGGCCGGCGGCGCCCTACCCGTTCACCAACAACTGGGGTACGGCGTACTCGTTCCTCGTGCCGTTCGTGCTGGCGTACCTGACGTCGGTGCGGCGCGGGAAGATGCGCATCGTCCTGCTGGTGTCGTTGCCGCTGTCGCTCGTCCCGGCGTTCCTCACCCTCAACCGGGGCATGTTCATCGGGCTCGGCGCCGGCGTGCTCTACCTGCTCGGTCGGGAGATCGCCAAGGGCCGGGTCCGGCTGTTGCTGCCGATCGCCGCGATCGTGTTGGCCGGCTGGATCGTCACGCTGTTCATCCCGGTCGTGGATCTCATCACCAACCGCACCTCGACCACCGACACGACGTCCGACCGCTTCGACCTGTACGTGCAGACGTGGGCGGCAGTGCTGCACTCGCCGCTGCTCGGTTTCGGCCAGCCCAACTCGGTCGACACCACGCACGCCGCCGAGCCGCTCGGCACCCAGGGCATGATCTGGCAGCTGCTGTACAGCCACGGCATTCCCGCAACGGTGTGCTTCTACGTGCTGTTGCTGCTCCTCGCACGTCGGCTCGCGGGTGCGGTGACGCCGGCCGGGTTGTGGCTGAGCGCGTTGCCGGTCATCGCGGCGGTGGTGACGCCGTTCTACGCGTACATCGATCCCAATATGTCGGTCCTGCTCTTCGCCGTGGGTCTGGGGCTCGCGGCGGTGGACGGTCCGGTCAACCGGGAGCCCAAGCCCGGCCTGGAGGTGCACCCGTGACGGCGGTCGCCCCTGCCGAGGTGCGGCGCAGCACCCGCAGCGGGGCGATCGGGCTGGCCGGGGCTGCGGTCAACGGCGCGTTCGGGTTCGTGCTCACCATCGTGATCGTGCGGTCGTTCGGGCCGGCGGGCTCGGGTGCGCTGTTCAGCGTCATCGGAGTGGTCACCATCGTCGGCGCGCTGTGCTGCCTCGGCGCCGACACCGGTCTGATGTGGGCGCTGCCGCGCCGGCGGACCGGGCCGGCCGGCGACGCGGCCCGGCTGATTCCGGTGGCGTTGCTGCCGACCGCGGGACTTGCCCTGCTCGTCGCGGCGGCCGGGCTGTTCGCCGCCGGCCCGATCTCGCGGGCGTTGCTCGACGACCCGGCCGGAGCCACGCTGATCCGGGTGGCGTTCGCCGGGGTCCCGGTGATCGTGGTCGGCACCGTGCTGCTGGCTGCCGTCCGCGCGACCCGGGCCGTGTCGGCGTACGTGGGGATCCAGTTCCTGTTCGTGCCGATGGCCCGCCCGGCGCTGATGATCGCTGCGGTCCTGACCGGTGGCGGAGTGCTCGCCGGGTTCGCCGGCTGGCTGCTGCCGGTCGCTGTGGCGCTGGTCATCGCGCTCGCCCTGGTGGCCCAGCCGCTCGGTGTCGGCGCAGGGGCCTCGTGGCGGCCAGCACGCGCCGACTGGCGGTCGTTCTGGGGCTTCGCGCTGCCCCGCGCTGCCTCGGTGGCGATCGACGCCAGCAGCATGTGGGTCGGCGTCCTGCTGACCGGGGCGCTGGCGACCCAGGCCGAGGCGGGCGTGTTCGCCGCCGTCGGCCGGTACGCCCTGGCCGGGCTCCTCGTGGTGCAGGGCCTGCGCGTCGCCATCGCCCCGCAGCTGTCCCGGCTGCTCGGCGCGGGACGGCTGGCCGAGGCAGCGCAGGTCTACCGGCGGACCAGCCTGTGGATCGTGCTGCTGTCCTGGCCGGCGTACCTGCTGCTCGCGGTGTTCGCCCCGGCCTTTCTTGCCCTGTTCGGCGCGGACTTCTCCTCGGGTGCGGCGCCGCTGGCCGTGCTCGCCGTCGCCATGGCCGTCAATGTGGGCGTGGGGCTGGTGCAGACCGTGCTCCTGATGAGCGGCAACAGCCGGGGACACCTGTGCGCCACAGTGGCCGGGCTGACCGTCAACCTGGCGCTGTGTTTCCTGCTGATTCCCCGATATGGCGCTCTGGGTGCGGCGCTGGCGTGGTCGGCCGGGATCGTGTGCGAAAACGTCGGGGCGGCGGTGCTGGCTCGCCGGGCGTTGGGGGAGGCGCTGTTCGGGCGTACCCTCGTCGGCTCTGCCCTTGCCGTGACCGCCGCGACCGGCGCTGCGGCCGCAATCGGCACCCTGATCGCGGGCCGGGGACTGCCCGGCCTGGCCGTGGCCCTCGGCATCGTCGCCGTCAGCGCCCTCGCCCTGCTGTCCGACCGCCGGATCCGCGCTGCCGTGGCAGCGGTCCGGCACCAACTGAAGCCCCAGGAGAAACAATGACCGTCAAGGACCGGATCAAGAGCGTCGCACCGCGAGGCGCCCGGGAGCAGGTCCGGGAGTTGCTGGTGCGCTACGGCGAGCACACCAGCGACCAGCGGCCGCTGCCCGACTTCCTCGTCATCGGCACGAAGCGGGGCGGCACCACGTCGTTGTGGCGCTACCTGATCCAGCACCCACTCGTGCCGCGGCTGTTTCCCGCCTGGAACACCAAGACCTCGCACTACTTCGAGGAGAACTGGTTGCGCGGCGAAGCCTGGTACCGGTCGCATTTCCCGACCCGGCGGCAGCGGGCCGCGCTCGAACGCAAGCACGGCGGACCGTCCAAAGTGGGCGAGGCCGCGCCGCTCTACATGTTCCACCCGATGGTGGCTGGCCGGGTCGCCGACCTGATGCCCCGCGCCCGGATGATCGTGCTGCTGCGCGACCCGGTCGAGCGGGCGTACTCACACTGGAAGGAGCGGCGCGGCGAAGGCGTCGAACCCCTGGACTTCGCCGCCGCCCTGGCCGCCGAGGACAGCCGGACCGCGGGGGAGCGGGAGCGGCTACTGGCCGACCCGGACGCCTTCTCCGAGCCGTACGACTGGTATTCGTACCGGGCACGCGGACGCTACCTCGAGCATCTCGAGCCGTGGCTGGAACGCTTCGACGCCTCGCAGCTGTGCATCGTGGGCAGCGAGACGCTGTACCGCAAGCCCGCCGAGACGTACGCGCAGATCCTGGACTTCCTCGGGCTGCCGCCGTACGAGCTGCCCGCCTACGACGTCTTCAACGACCGGCCCAGCCAGGGCATGGACGACGCCGTACGCGCCGAGCTGAGCGCCTACTACCGGCCGTACAACGCGGCACTGGAAGCCCGCCTCGGTATGACGTTCGACTGGTCCTGAATCGCGCGGAGCACCAGCCGCGCCAGGTGCAGCAGCTCGGCACTGTGCGGGAACGTTCGCTGCTCCAGCTCGACGATGGCACCGTCCAGGATGGACCGCTGGATCGAGGTCAGCCGGCCGTGCGTCCCGAGCACGGCCACCGCGCTAGCTCGCACCTGCGCGGCCGCGGCGTCGCCGGGCGTTTCCAAACACGCCACCCGCTCCGTCCAGTAGCGCCGGACGGCAAGGAGCTCCGGGCGCATCATCGCGGTATGCGGCTGCCGAGCACGTCGAGCAGCGCCGGGTGCAGCTTGGGGTTCCAGCCGGCACCGCCACCAGACAGCTCGTACGTGCGCAGCCACAGCTCGACGAGGTAGGCGTCCGCCACGTACCGCTGCGCTGTCTCGTCCAGCCCGAGCTCCGGGCCGTACGCGTGCAGCGCCTCGTCCACAGCGACCGCACACTCCGCGGCGGCCCGTCCGTGCGTGGACAGGGCGGTCTGGAACGCCTGATGGGCCAGATCGAAGCCGACCGGCACCCCTGCGGACCGGTTCTCCCAGTCCCACACCAGCAGGGCGCCGCGGTGTCGGGCCATGTTCCACGGCACCCAGTCGCCGTGCCAGTCGCCGAATTCCAGGGTGGTGTCGGTGTCGAGGGCGTCGATGAAGCCGTGGATGCGCGGGTCGCCGCCGGCCGCCCGGTGCCGCCAGGCCGCCACGAGGCCGGCGACCGGGGCCGGGGCGGTGGCGGGTCCGCCGCGCCGGGCCACCGCCAGCATGGCCGCGAGCCGGGGCTGCTCGGGGCGTCGGATCCGTTTGACCCGGCGGGGCATGGGTGCGATGACGGCGATCTCCCGGCCGCGCCACTGGGTGTGCAGCATGAGCTCGGGTGCGGGCGGGAAGCCGCCGCCGGTGGGGAGGTCGCCGAGGGTGGCGGCTTCGGCGCGGACCATGGCCCGGGTGCCGTCGTTCCAGCCGATTTTCGCGTACCCGCGGGGGCGGCCCTGGTCGTCGAAGAGTTGGAGGGTGGGCTTGTGGTGCGGGTCCGGCGGCCGGATGCCGATCGCGGCGTGCAGGCGGGGCACGCCGAGCTGCTCGGCGAGGAAGGCGGCGAGCAGGTCGCGGGGCTCGGCGGCGTGCACGGACAGGGTAGGGGCCTTGGTCAGGCCGAGCAGCCCCAGCCGGGCGAGTGTGCCCACGGCGGCGCGGCCCGCGCGGACTTTCGGCGGGCGTAGCGCGTTGTAGGCCAGCAGCGACGCCGCGGTCACCCGGCGTGTGGCGAGCGGCAGGAGGAACCGGGCGTCGTCGAGCGAGGGGACGACGGCGTACCGGAGGGTGGCACCGGGGTTGTCGCCAACGGTGACGGTGACGCCGGGGTCGCCGAAAATGGCGCGGGTGACCCAGCCGAGACCGTCCGGCCGCTCACGCGGGTCGGCGGCGGTGGAAATCGGGTCGGACGGGGGCCGCTGCCCAGGGACGGAGACCCGCGTCGACTCGTTCAGCATCCGCTAGACGATAGGTGAAGCTCTGTCACGAATGACAGGGCCCTGCGGTCAGCGTTGGTACACCCGGACGTAGTCGACGACGAAATCGGCCGGGAACGTGGTCTGCGCGTCCGGGCTGCCGAGCCAGCCGCCCACCTGGAAGTTCAGCCGCAGGTTGTACGGCTTGGTGAACGCCTTGTCGAACCACGGCGTGGTGCTGCGGTCCCGGGTCCAGACCAGTTTGTCGTCGATGTACCACTTCAGCGAGCCGGCCTCCCACTCCGTGACATATGTATGGAAACCGTCCCCCGGATAGCCGCCGCCGGGCAGGCCGATGCGGACGTCCTCCTTGACCGGCGTGTAGTCCCAGAAGATGGCGGCGGTGGACTTGTCGTACCAGTCCCGGCCGCCGGGCAGCTCGGTCACGTCGATCTCGCCGTTGCCGCTGTCGTCCGGCCGCAGCCAGAAGGCCGGCCAGAGGCCCTGCGACGTCCCGGGCTCGTTCGGCGACTTGGCGCGGATCTCGAAGCGGCCGTACGTCCAGGACGCCTTGCCGATGGTGTCGAGGTACGACTGGGTGTACTGCCGGGTCTGCGAGCTGCAGGTGGCCTGCTCCCGCAGCGCGCGCAGGGTGAGGTTGCCGTCGCCGACCAGCGTGTTCTTGGGGTTGTCGACGTTGCAGCCGAGGTCCATGTCCCGACCCTCGTTGTTCCGCAGGTTCCACTTGGCCCGGTCCAGACCGCCGCCGGTGAACTCGTCGCCCCAGACCAGCCGCCAACCGGGAACGGCGGCCGGTGCGGTCTGCGGGGCGGGTGGGCCGTCGTCGGCGCCGGTGAACAACGGCACCAGGGCCGCGGCGAGCACAGCGACCACGGCCGCGCCAATGATGAGCAAGGTCCGAGGCGCCGGGGACGGCATCAACGCTCCCTCATGGGTCGACGGGTTCGGAGCGTATAGGCAACCGAGCAAGATCACAGCACGCCGCATCCGCTCCCGGTGTCGTCCGTTCGGCCGGTCCGCTCCGTCGGATCAGGCAGCGTGGTCCCCAGTGCGTCGGTTGCCTACGCTCGGCGCATGCTCCGCAAGGTCGCCGCCGTCGTGGTCACCCTGGTCGCCCTCGTCGCGGCCGTGCGGCTCACCGGCGACCATGACACCGCGGACGTACGGCGGCAGCTCACGTTCCTGCGCTCAGCCCTCGACGACGGCGCAGCCGCCGAAGCCCAACTGCTGTTCCCCGAGGGCTATTTCTTTCTGTACGCCCTCTACGGCCTGACCCAGGCGGACCTCGGCAACGAGAGCGAAGCGCGCTGGGCGTTGGAGCGGCTGGAAACGCCGGAGGGCCGGGCACCGTTCAGCGCACAGCTCACGCCCGAGTACGGCGTCTTCTATCAGGGCTGGACGAACTGGCTTCGCGGCGGCATCCTCGCGGTGCGCCCGGATCCGGTGCTGCGCGAGCAGTTCGAGGCGTCGTCGGCGGCGCTGGCCCGGGCCTTCGATGCGGCGCCGACGCCGTATCTGACCGCCTATCCGGGGCAGGCCTGGCCGGTCGACTCCACCGTGGCGATCGCGTCGCTGCGCTTGCACGACAAGCTTTTCCCACCCCGGTACGGCGGCACGGTCGCTCGGTGGCTGGCCGGCGTACGGACGCGCCTCGATCCGGCGACCGGGTTGCTGCCGCACACCGTGGACCCGGCGACCGGCGCGCCCACGTCGGTGGCCCGGGGCACCTCGCAGAGCATGATCCTGCGCTTCCTGACGGATATCGACCCGACCTTTGCCCGCGAGCAGTATCTGCACTTCCGCGCGCTGTTCGTGACCCGGCCGCTGCGGCTCGGCCCGGCGGTGCGGGAGTTTCCGCCGGGCAGCCCGGGCTCCGGGGATGTCGACTCCGGGCCGCTCGTGTGGGGCGTGAGCCTGTCCGCGACAGCGGTGACTCTGGGCGCGGCCCGGGTGCAGGGCGACGAGGGTCTGGCTGACTCGCTCGCCGACTATGGCGAACTCGCCGGTGTCCCGGTCACCACCCCGTGGACCAAGCGGTACGCCGCCGGCCAACTGCCGATCGGGGACGCCTTTCTGGCCTGGTCGAAGACTGCGCGGCCGTGGGTGTCCGCGCCGCAGTCCGCGCCGGCGCCGGATGGGAACCGGTGGTGGCGGGTGCCGTTGCTGGCGGCGGCGGCGCTGGCAGTCCTGCTCGCTTGGTTACCGGTAGCCCGATCGGCGGGCTTTTCGCGAAATCGCCACCAAGCCAAGAAATAGTCATTACTTTTTGCTCGTTCCGCTCTTTTATGCCGCGACATTCGACTATGTTGCGCGCCGCCGTCCGATCTTCTCTGCAGCGTCTCCGCAAAGCGGGAAAGCGCGAGCGCGGCGAGTGTCGACAGTCGCCTCGTGAGGCGGGTACAGGCCCTTGACCTCGAACGATCGGATGATCACCGCTCGGCATAAAACCGTGCGGAGTGGGCCATCCGACCGAAAAGTCCATTTCCCCCACAGCCCCGCAAATCCGTGGTTACAGTACGGTCGGCGCAGTTCCCAAGTGCGAGCTTCTCCTGTGCTTCAGGACGCGCCGAACCGGTCTCGCGGCGGCGTACCACAGTTGTCGCGAGCGGTACCGAGAAAAAGGCAAACCCGTCGGAAGACGGGGACGCAAAGCCAGGGACCTCCCGAGCGGGAGGCGGCCCAGCCGCCGAAGGAGACAGAAACACATGCGCTATCAACCAGCCCATGCGGCCAAGAGCGGCTCGGTACCGTTCATGCTGCGTGGCCCGAAGTCGGTGCGGACGACGCTGACGGCCGCGGTCGCCGGCATCGTCGGCCTCGTGCCGACCGTCCTCGTCTCGTCGCCCGCCTACGCCGCCGCCGAAGACGGCGTCTACTCGATCGCCGACACGGAGGTGACCGAGGGCGGGCTGATGACTTTCACCATCACCCGCACCAAGCCGGCCAACGGCAACACCATCCCGCAGGAGACGGTCAGGTTCACCACCTCCAACGGCGTTGCGACGGCGCCCGGTGACTACACCGCCGTCACGCCGAACGAGACCACCGGCGTCGGCACCGTCGTCTTCCCGGCGACCTCGAACACGGCGTCCAACATGACGCGTACCGTCACGGTCCAGACCACCCAGGACCAGGACGACGAGGCGGACGACGAGGACTTCACCGTCACCCTGACCGCGTCGACGGCCTCGCCGAACATCACCTTCGGCACCGCCGCTGCGGTCGGCACCATCCGTGACGACGACAACCCGACCTTCACGCTGTCCAGCAACCCCACCACGGTCAGTGAGGGACTCGCGAACGCGGATCGGCACGCCACGGTCACCGCGACGCTGTCGAAGGACTCGCCGTTCGACGTGACGATCCCGATCGCCACCGAGGACGGCACCGCGAAGGCGCCGCAGGACTACGACGCCGTGGACGACGCGATCGTGATCCCGGCCGGCGACCCGTCCGGGTTCATCGAGGTCGAGGTCAAGAACGACACGATCGACGAGCCGCAGGTGCAGAGCTTCACCGTCAAGACGGCCACCGGCTTGAACGTCACCGGCACCCAGTCGGTGACGGTCAACATCGAGGACAACGACGCGGCGCCGACGGTCGACCTGGACCCCGCGACCGCGGTGTCCGAGGGTGGCACGCTCACCTTCAACGCCACCTTGAGCGGGCAGTCGGAGAACACGGTCACCGCGAAGTGGGCCACCGCTGACGGTGCCGCCGGCACTCAGGTCGCCGGCCACGGCAACGCCAAGGCGGGCGACGACTACGAGGCCGCCACCGGCACGCTGACCTTCGACCCGCTGTCGCAGACGCCGAAGGTGCCGATCACCGTCAAGACCAAGCTCGACTCGATCGACGAGGCGATCGAGGACCTCCAGGTCAAGATCACCGAGCCGACCAACGCCTCGGTCAGCAACCCGTCCGCGCAGACCGGCAGCATCAACGACAGCGGCACCACGCCCGGCCCGCAGGTCACCCTGACGCCGGTCGAGGTCACCGAGGGCGGCCCGACCATCAGCCGGGCCCGGACCTTCAAGGTCACCCTGAGCAAGGCCTCCGGCCGGCAGCAGAAGGTCCAGTACATCGTCGGTGCCGGCTCGGCCGACGCGGGTGCCGGCATCGGCGTCCCGACCAACGGCGTCGACTTCACCGCGGTCTCGGCGACCACGCTGACCTTCGAACCCGGTGAGACCGAGAAGTCGTTCACCGTCGACGTCATGGGCGACAACGTCGACGAGGGCAATGGCGAGAACATGGTCATCACCCTCAGCGACGCGAGTTCGTCTCCCGGCCTCGCGGCGGGTCTCAACCTGACCGCCAACCAGGTCCTCATCAAGGACGACGACGACAAGCCGGTCCTCAGCCTGGTCAAGTCGGACTTCACCGAGAACGAGACCAACGGCCCGGTCGCGGTGCTCTACCAGCTCAAGCTGTCGAACCCGAGCGCCGAGGACGTCGACTGGGTGGCCGCGGCGTCCAGCCCGGCCGGTACGGCCACGAACAACGTCGACTACGAGGTGGTCACCCCGCTGACCGGCACCATCCAGGCGGGTCAGACCTCGGGCTACATGCTCGTCGTCATCAACGGCGACGAGGTCTTCGAGCCGGACGAGACGGTCCGCTACACCATCACGCGGGACAGCGACGACGACGCGACCGGCGGCCCGCTGAACACGTCGCTGACGATCACCAACGACGACATGGCGCCGTCGCTGGAGGTGCTGTCGATCGACGCCGCCGAGGGTGAGACCCCGGTGCTCCGGGGTGTGGTGACGGGCAGCTCGTCGACCCAGACGGTGCTGAACATCTCGCTCACCGGCAAGGCGATGGGTGGCAAGGCCGCGGCTTCGGGCACCGACTTCAGCCCGGCCGCCTTCCCGGTGACCATCAGCGCCAACACCCCGTCGGGTTCGACGGTGAACATCGGCACGCTGACGATCGCCGACGACACCACGCCGGAACCGGCCGAGACGATCCTGGTCTCGGGCACCGGCTTCGCCGGCACCGGCAAGGTCGTGGACGGTGTCGTCACCATCCCGGCCAACGACGGTGAAGCGCCGAGCGAGCCGGACGCGGAGCTCACGCTCATGTCCTCCGCCGCCTTCCGCCTCGGTGTCGGCTCGCTCAAGCTGAGCGGCAAGGCCACCGCCGGTGCGAGCGTCACCCTGTGGGGCAAGCCGATCGGTGCCGCGGAAAGCGCGGACTGGCAGAACCTCGGCAACACGACCGCCAGCAGCGCCGGCACGTACGACTTCTTCCCGAAGTTCACGACGACCGGCTGGTGGTTCCGCACCAACGACGGCACCAACCAGTCGAACGCCGTCAAGGTGAACCTGAAGCAGGACCCGGACTTCTTCGCCCGGTCGTCTGCTCGGGGCCAGGCCGTGCTGTCGGTCTTCGGTGACCCGCGGGTCGCCGGGCTGTCGGTCCGCATCCTGCGCGCCAACAGCAACGGCACCTGGAGCACCGTGGGCCAGGGCACGCTGGACGCCAACGGCAAGTTCGTCCGGACGCTGACCGGTCTCCGCTCCGGCGCCTCGTACCTCTACAAGGCGACGGTGTACGGCGACGGTGACGTCGGCATGCTGACGAACACCTCGAAGAGCATCCGGCTCTCCATCCGCTGACCTAGCGGCTGACCGAATGAAGCAGTAAGAAGGGGGCGGCCCACGGGCCGCCCCCTTCCGCATGTCCGCCGTGGTCAGTCCACCTCGACCGCGGCCTCCGCGAACTGCGCCGAGTAGAGCCGCGCGTACGCGCCACCCGCGGCGATCAACTCAGCGTGGCTGCCCTGCTCGACGATCGCGCCGTCCTCCATCACCAGGATCACGTCAGCGTCCCGGATGGTCGACAGCCGGTGCGCGATCACAAACGATGTCCGCCCCGAACGCAGCGTGTTCATCGCCCGCTGGATCAACACCTCGGTGCGGGTGTCCACCGAGCTGGTGGCCTCGTCCAGGATCAGAATGCTCGGCTCGGCCAGGAACGCCCGCGCGATGGTGACGAGCTGCTTCTCACCCGCGGAGACATTGCCGCCCTCCTCGTCGATCACCGTGTCCATGCCATCCGGCAGGGTACGCACGAACCGATCCACGTGTGCCGCCTCCGCCGCAGCGGCCACATCCGCGGTCGACGGATCGTCCGCGCCGTACGCGATGTTGTCCGCGATCGTCCCGCCGAACAGCCAGGTGTCCTGCAACACCATGCCGACCCTTTCCCGCAGCTCAGCCCGGGGCAGCGTGGCAATGTCCACGCCGTCCAACGTGATCCGCCCACTTGTCACCTCGTAGAAGCGCATCAGCAGGTTCACCAGCGTCGTCTTGCCGGCACCGGTCGGCCCGACGATCGCCACCGTCTGACCCGGCTCGGCCACGAACGAGAGGTCCTCGATCAGCGGCTTCTCCGGCAGATAGCGGAACGACACGTGCTCGAAGGCGATCCGGCCAGCTGCCGGGCGTACCCCCGAAGGCTCGGGATCGGGCTCCTGCTCCGGCGCGTCGAGCAGGGCGAACACCCGCTCCGCCGAGGCCACCCCGGACTGCACCAGGTTGGCCATGCTGGCGACCTGGGTGAGCGGCTGGCTGAACTGGCGGGAGTACTGGATGAACGCCTGCACCTCGCCCAGCGTCAGCGAGCCCGAGGCAACCCGCAGACCACCCACCACGGCCACCAGCACGTAGTTGATGTTGCTGATGAACATCATGGCCGGCTGGATCAGGCCCGAGATGAACTGGGCGCGGAAGCTGGACGCGTACAGCTCGCTGTTGTGCTGCTCGAAGGTCTCCGCCGCCTCCTTGCCGCGGCCGAAGACCTTGACCAGCGCGTGGCCGGTGAACATCTCCTCGATGTGCCCGTTCAGCTTGCCGGTGGTCTTCCACTGGGCGACGAACTGCGGCTGCGACCGCTTGCCGATCCGGGTGGTGACCCAGATCGACACGGGTACGGTGATCAGCGCGATCAACGCCAGCAGCGGCGAGATCCACAGCATCATCGCCAGCACGCCGACGATCATCAGCAGTGCGGTGAGGAGCTGGGCGAGCGTCTGTTGCAGGGTCTGCGCGATGTTGTCGGTGTCGTTCGTGGCCCGGCTCAGCACCTCGCCCCGCGGCTGCTGGTCGAAGTAGGACAGCGGCAGCCGGGACAGCTTCGCCTCGACGTCCCGGCGCAGCCCGTGCACGGCGGACTGGGCGACCTGCGCGGTCATCCGGCCCTGCAGCACGCCGAAGACCCACGCCGCGACGTAGATCCCCAACACCCACAGCAGGATGTGACCGAGCTTGTCGAAGTCCACGCCCTGACCGGGCACGAAGTCCATCTTGGCCAGCATGTCGGCCTGGCCGGTCTCGCCGCGGGCGCGCAGCTGCGCCACGACGTCAGCCTTGCTCAGCCCGGGGGCCAGATCCTTGCCGAGCCAGCCGGCGAACACGACGTCGGTCGCGTGGCCCAGCAGCCGCGGCCCGATCACCGACAGGGTCACGCTGGCGATGCCGAGCACGAGCACCGCGCCGACCAGCATCCGTTGCGGACGCAGCATGCCCAGCAGCCGCTTGCTCGACCCCTTGAAATCCTGCAACTTCTCGGCCGGCATCCCACCGGCCATCATCCGGGCCGGCCCCATCGCCGGCGGCGCCGGCCTCCGTTCGGCCGAGGTCATGCTGTTCCTCCTGGCATGCCTTCGTGGCCCTCGGCGGTGCGGCCGTCGTTAGCCGCCGGCGGGCGAGCCTCGGTGCAGTCAGTCATGCTGTTCCTCCTGGCATGCCTTCGTGGCCCTCGGCGGTGCGGCCGTCGTTAGCCGCCGGCAGGCGAGCCTCGGTGCAGTCAGTCATGCCGCGGCCTCCTGTTCGGTGAGCTGGGACAAAACGATCTCCCGGTACGTTTCGTTGGACTCCATGAGTTCCGGGTGGGTGCCGGTGCCGACGACCAGGCCGTCGTCCAGCACGATGATGCGGTCGGCGTCGCGGATGGTGCTGACGCGCTGCGCGACGATGAGCACGGTGGCGTCTGCGGTGCGCTCGGCCAGGGCGGCCCGCAATGCCGCGTCGGTGGCGTAGTCGAGCGCCGAGAACGAGTCGTCGAACAGGTAGATTTCCGGCCGGTGGACCAGCACCCGAGCGATGGCGAGCCGCTGCCGCTGCCCACCGGAGACGTTGGTGCCGCCCTGGGCGATCGAGGCCGCCAGGCCGCCCTCCATCCGGGATACGAAGTCCTTGGCCTGCGCGACCTCCAGCGCCGCCCACAGCTCGTCGTCCGTGGCGTCCGGGTTGCCGTAGCGCAGGTTCGATGCGACGGTGCCGCTGAACAGGTACGGCTTCTGCGGCACCAGGCCGACCGTGCGGGACAGCAGCCCGGGGTCGAGCTCGCGGACGTTGACGCCGTCGACCAGCACCGTGCCGCCGGTGGCGTCGAAGAGCCGGGGGATCAGGTTGAGCAGCGTGGTCTTGCCGGAGCCGGTGCTGCCGATGATCGCGGTGACCTCGCCGGGACGGGCTTGCAGCCGCACCTGGGAGAGCACCGGAGCCTCCGCACCGGGGTAGTGGAAGTCGACGTCACGCAGTTCCAGGTGGCCGTGCCGGTCCAGGGTGGTGACCGGCGCGGACGGCGGCTGGACCGAGGAGTCGGTATCCAGTACCTCCTGGATGCGTTCGGCGCATACGTCGGCGCGCGGGATCATGACCAGCATGAACGTTGCCATCATGATCGCCATGAGGATCTGCATGAGGTAGCTGAGGAAGGCGGTGAGCGCGCCCACCTGCATCGGCCCGTCCTCGATGCGGTGCCCGCCGAACCACAGGACGGCGACGCTCGAGATGTTCACGATCAGCATGACGGTGGGGAACATCAGCGCCATCAGCTTGCCGGCCTTGAGCGACACGGCGGTGAGTGCGTCGTTGGCGTCGCCGTACCGGGCCTGCTCGCGGTCGTCGCGGACGAACGCGCGGATGACCCGGATGCCGGTGATCTGCTCGCGCATGACCCGGTTCACCGTGTCGATGCGGGTCTGCATGCCGCGGAACAGCGGACGCATGGCGGCGATCAGCGCCACCACCACGATGAGCAGCAGCGGCACGATCACCAGCAGCAGCCCGGACAGCGGCACGTCCTCACGCAGGGCGAGCAGGATGCCGCCGACGCACATGATGGGCGCCGAGACCATCAGCAGGAACGCCATCAGCACCAGCATCTGGACCTGCTGGACGTCATTGGTGATCCGGGTGATGAGTGAAGGTGCGCCGAACTGGCCCACCTCACGCGTGGAGAAGTCCATCACCCGGCCGAAGATCGCGGCCCGGATGTCCCGTCCGGCACCCATCGCGGCTTGCGAGCCGAAGTAGACCGCGGCGATCTGGGCGAGGATCTGGATCAGCGTGACACCGAGCATCGCGCCGCCCAGCTCCAGCACGTAGCCCGTGTCGCCCGGCACGATGCCCTGGTCGATGATGTCGGCGTTCATGGCGGGCAGATACAGCGTCGCCATGGTCGCGATGAACTGGAACACCACCACCAACAAGATCAGCTTTTTGTACGGTCGCAGCCGCGCCCGCAACAGTCGGATCAGCATTCACGCACCCCCGTGGTCAGGACCGGACGCGACGAGCAGCCCGTCGAGCAGGAGCGAGACCAGCTCGTCCCCGTCGAAGCGGGCGGGGTCGCCGAACGGCCCGAAGGAATTTGCTCCGCAGAAGAGCAGGAGGAGCCGGGCCACTGTGCCCGGCGGCCGCCGCAGCAGGGCGGCGTCCGGTTCGATCAGCTCGGCGAGCGCGGAGTGCAGACGCTCGCGGCCCGCGGCCATCTTCGCGGCGGCCTCCGGGTGGGATTCCGAGGCGAACAACAGCTTGCGGGCGCCGGCCATGAGATGGGCGTTCGAGGTGAACCGCTCGTTGATCAGCGCCGCCGCCCGGGCGAGCCGCTCGCGCAAACCTTCGGCCGGGTCGATGGCGGCGATGGCCTCGATCGTGGGCCGTGGGTCGAGCGCATGCATGAGCGCGGCCACGACCAGCGAGTCCTTGTCGGGGAAGACACCGAAGATGGTGCCTTCGGCGACGCCGGCGGCCTGGGCGATCTGACGCGTGCTGACGTCGAGACCGCACTCGTGCAGTAACGGAACGGTGGCGGCGACGAGTGCGGCCCGGCGGTCGTCGGGTGCCATCGCACGCACCCGTCGCCGCCGGGCCTCGCCGGTAGGAGAAGTCACGCCGGGGAGCTTAATGAGCGAGCACTCACTCAGCCAGTGATTTCCTTCTTCCCGGCGTTTTCCCCCGAGCCCGGGTTCCTCCTCGCCCTGTCTATCCCGCCCGGCCCGGCTTGTTCGCCCAGCCCGGCTTGTCGTACCTGGCCCGGCTTGCGCCCCCGGCCGCGGCGGTTACTCTGCCCGGTCTGCTGCGGCCAGGGCCGCCTTTGCGGCGGGCTCCGCGCGGACCCGATCCTCCGGCACCAGGCCCAAGCGGGTCCGCCGGTCCAGCAGATCGTCCTCGGTGAGCGCGCCCTCATGACGCACCGCGAACAGCAGCTCCGCTCCCGTCACCTCGATGCCGGGCGCGATCGGCTCCCGCAGTGCGGGGTCCTCCGTGCCGAGCCGGTGCACCGCCGTGGCCTCCGCGCCGTACCGGGCGATCAGCCGAGGCGGGGCGTTGACGGTGAACAGCTTCTCCGGTGGCGCCGCGCCAACCAGCGGGGTCCGTGCGGTGCGGCACGGTCCCGCCGACAAGCCCGCATGCCGGATCGCGGCGTCGACCGCGTCCGCAGCCATCTTCCGATAGGTGGTCAGCTTGCCGCCGACGACCGTGGTGACGCCGATCGCCGACGTCAGCACCGCGTGGCTGCGGGAGAGGTCGGCGGTGCTGTCGGCGCGGCCAGCCAACAGTGGCCGCAACCCGGCGAACTTGCCGACCACGTCCGCCTCGGTCACCGAGACGTCCAATGCAGTGGCGAGCACGTCCAGCAGGAACCCCACCTCGGTCTTGCTGGGCTGCGGCACGTCGCTCACCGGGCCGTCCACCGGCTCGTCGGTCAGTCCGGCGTACACCAGACCACCCGGCTGCGGCAGCGCGAACACGAACCGGTTCGTCTCGCCGGGCACCGGGATCGTCAGCGCCCCCGTCGGGTTGCCGAGCGTTGCCGCGCGCAGCACGAGGTGCGTGCCGCGGGACGGGCGCAGCTTGACCGCGGGATCCAGGTCGCCGGCCCACACGCCGGTGGCGTTGACCACCGTGCGAGCCCGGATCTCGTGGTGCTCGCCGGTCAGCGTGTCCCGGACCGTCGCACCCTTACCGTGCAGTTCCTCCGCGGCGCATCGGGTCAGGATGCGCGCACCGTAACCGGCCGCCGTCCGAGCCAGGGCCACGACGAGGCGGGCGTCATCCACCAGCTGGCCGTCCCACTGCACCAGGCCGCCACGCAGCCCGTTGCGGCGGACGGCGGGAATCATCCGGCGCACCTCGACAGCGGAGATCCGGCGGGAGCGGGGGAGGGCCGAACGGGGAGTGCCCGCAGCCGCGCGCAGCAGGTCGCCGGCGGCGAAGCCCGCCCGGACCAGTAGCTCGCGGGACGGCGGCACAAACGGCGTGAGCGGCAACACCATCGGCAGCGCGCTCACCAGGTGCGGGGCGGTGCGCCGCAACAGCACGTTGCGCTCCGCCGCGCTCTCGTACGCCAGCGCGATGTGCCCGCCCGCGAGATAGCGCAGGCCGCCGTGCACGAGCTTGGAGCTCCAGCGGGACGTGCCGAAAGCGAGGTCGCCGGAGTCGATGGCGGCCACCGACAGGCCTCGGGAGGCGGCGTCCAGCGCGACGCCCGCGCCGGTCACGCCCAGGCCGACGACGAGCACGTCGACGGTGATGCCGCCGGAAAGGTCGGCCAGCTCGCGTACGCGGCGGGCTGCGGAGAGGGATGTGGGGTTCTCGGCCGCGGGACCGGGTCGGGTCGCGCTCACGGCTGCAGGAACCGATCGAGCAGGAGGCGCAGCTCGGCGTCGAGCGCGTCCTCGGTGACCTCCGGGCTGTCGTGGTCGAGCATGGTGCCTGCCGAGATCACGAACCCGTGCACGGCCAGGATCGCCGACCGGGCCAGCAGCACCGGCTCGCCCGCGCGCAGCGATCCGTCGCTGTCGCCGGCCTTGATAGCGGAGACGAGGTGGTCGAGGATCGCGTTCTGGACGCCCCCGCGCCGGTCGACCAGGTAGGGGACCAGGATCTCGGGGTCGAGCTCGACGACCCGGCGGAACATGGCGTGCCGGCGCAGCGACCGGGCGCCGCGGACCAGGCTGTCGACGATGCGCTCGCGGGCGGTGCCACCCTGTGCCTCGGAGTCCGAGGTGATCGCGAGTGAGCTCCACTCGCGGGTCATCAGGTCGGCCATGAGTGCGGCCATGTCCGGCCAGCGACGGTACATCGTCATGCGGGAGACGCCGGCCCGGCGGGCCACGTCGGTCAGCGTCGTGCGCCGCAGTCCCACGGCCAGCACGCACTCGCGGGCGGCGTCGAGAAGTGCGTCCTCCGGATTGTTTCTCGAAGACGTACTGTTACGAGTTGACGTCATGTGTCACAGTGTAACGCATGACCACCTTCCGCTGGGGAGCTCCCGCCGACGCCGTCACGCTGCCATCCACGGTGCGCGACCTGCTCACGTCCGCTCTGGGCGTGACCGGTCCGCGCCCGGCCGCCGAGCCCGAGCTCACCCCACCCGCGCCGCTGCCCGCTTTCCCCGGACTCGACACCAGCACCGATGCGCGCCTGCGCCACGCGGGCGGCATGTCGACCGAGGACCTGCTCACCGGGCGCTCCGGTGCGGTGCCGGACGCGCCCGACGGCGTGGCCCGGCCCACCACCCACGACGAGGTCGTCGAGGTGCTGCGGATCGCCGGTGAGCACCGGATCGCCGTCGTGCCGCACGGTGGCCGTACCTCTGTGGTGGGCGGTCTGCGCGCAGTCCGCGAGGGTTACGCAGGCGTCCTCGCCCTTGACCTTAGCGGCCTGGACCGGCTCGTCCGGCTGGACAAGACCTCCCGGACGGCCACCTTCGAAGCGGGCGTAGCGGCCCCCAAGGCCGAGGAAATGCTCAACGCCGAAGGGTTCACCCTCGGCCACTTCCCGCAGTCTTTCGAGTTCGCCACCATCGGCGGGTTCGCCGCCACCCGGTCCAGCGGCCAGGCCTCCGCCGGGTTCGGCCGCTTCGACCAGATGGTCGTCGGCCTGCGCGCCGCCACCGGCGCCGGCTCGCTCGACCTGGGCAAGGCCCCACAGTCCGCCGCCGGTCCCGACCTGCGCCAGCTCCTGCTCGGCTCCGAGGGTGCGTTCGGCGTGGTCACCGAGGTGACCGTCCGGATCCGGCCGCTGCGCGAGCTGACCTACACCGGTTGGGCCTTCCCGTCGTTCGAGGCCGGGATGCAGGCGGTCCGCGCCCTTGCCCAGGACGGGCCGCTGCCCGCGGTGCTCCGGCTCTCCGACGAGGCCGAGACCATGATCAACGCGGCGACCGGTGCCAGCGACGCCAACGGTGGCTGCCTCGCCATCGTCGGCTGGTTCGACGGCGCCGCCGACCCGTCCGCACGGCTCACGGAGCTCGGCGCCGAGCCGCTCGGGGAGGCACCGGGCAAGGCCTGGGAAGCGGGCCGGTTCCGCGCGCCGTACCTGCGCGACGCCCTGCTCGACGCGGGCGCGCTGGCCGAGACGCTGGAAACCGCCACCTTCTGGGACCGGCTGCCCGAGACCTACAGCTCCGTCCGCGACGCCCTGGTGAACACCCTCGGCGACGCCGGCACCCCGCCGATCGTCATGTGCCACATCTCCCACGTGTACGAGACCGGTGCCTCGCTCTACTACACCGTGGTGGCGGCGCAGGCCGAGGACCCGATCGCCCAGTGGCGCTCGGCCAAGACCGCGGCGGGCGACGCCATCTCGGCCTCCGGCGCCACCATCACTCACCACCACGGTGTCGGTCGTGACCACAAAGCCTGGTACGCCACCGAGATCGGCCCGGTCGGCGTCGCCATGCTGCACGCGGTCAAGCAGGCCACCGACCCGCACAACGTGCTGAACCCGGGAATCCTGCTCCCATGATCCGCGAATCCTTCACGGCGGTGGTGAACCCCGCGGCCGGCTCCGGCGCAGCCGCGAAGACGATGATCGACCTGGCCAAAGTGCTCCGCGAAACCGGCGCCCGGGTCCAGGTCACGTACAGCCGCGGTCTAAGCCACGCCACCGAGCTGGCCGCCGCGGCAGCCAGCAGCGGCGACGCCGTCCTCGCGGTCGGCGGCGACGGCATCGTCGGTGCCGTCGCCGCGGGCGTCCTGGGCACCGAAGCGGAGCTCGGCGTGATCCCGGCCGGCCGGGGCAACGACCTGGCCCGCGCCATTTCGCTGCCCCGCGACGACGTCTCGGAGTTCGCCGCCGCCCTGCGGGAGAGCGCCAGCCGCCCGGTCGACGTGGCACTGGCCGGCGACCGGGTGGTCATCGGCAGCGTCTGCACCGGCCTCGACGCAGCCGCCAACGACGCCGCCAACCGCTGGCGGCTGCCCCGCAAACCGATCGCTTACCAGATCGCCGCGGCCGGCGTCCTCGCCCGCTGGAAGCCGCTGACCTACACCCTGACGGTCGACGGCATCACGGAAGAACTGCGCGGAAACACGGTGGTGGTCGCCAACTGCCCCTGGTACGGCGGCGCCCTCAAGGTCGCCCCGGCGGCGATCCTGCACGACGGTCTGCTCGACCTCGTCACCATCGGCGACCTCAACCGCCGCCGGCTGGTGCCCGTGCTCAACGGCATGAAGCACGGCACGCACGTGACCATGCCGGGCATCACCAGCCGGCAGATCCGTGAGGTGCGGATCGAGACGGACCGCCCGACCCCCTTCTACGCCGACGGTGAGCGTCTGCCCGCGGGGCCGGTCACGGTCCGCGTCCAGCCCGGCGCCCTGCATCTCATCGGCGCCTGACTTCGCCGTGGGCCCGCCCTCCGCCAGGGGCGGCCCACGGCGATCCCGTTTGTCGACCGGATGTTCCTGACTCTTGTCAAGATTTTGCGCTCTCGATCGCGATTGATCGCCGGTGGAGCGGATTGCTCGGCATGACCAGATGCTCAAGGTGATCCGAACGCTCCGTCAGCGCGACGCCCGGAAGGACGGGGCAGTGCCGGCCGTGGCAGATCGGCGGGTGGGAGCCGGCTGCCCCTGGAATGCTGACGACGGCAGCTGGGGGTGCTGCAGGGCCCCCAAACCTGAAGCCCTGGTGACGGCGAAAGCGGGTACCCACCGGCTGGTGGGTACCCGCTTCGCGTGGTCAGTCAGTGCTTGCGTCAGGTGTTACAGGCGCCAGTACTGGTCTTTGTTGGCGCCGTTGTTGGCGTTGCAGTCCCACTGCAGTAGGCGGGCGGGTTTGTTGGTGCCGCCTTCGATGGCGAGGCAGTGGCCGCCGTTGGCGTTGATGAGTTTGGTGAGGCCGTTGGCGTCGACGTCGACGAGCCAGTTCTGGTCTTTGTTGCCGTTGTTGCAGTGCCACTGCACGGCGAGGGTTCCTCGCTTGTCGGAGCCGGCTTGCAGGCCGAGGCACAGTCCGCTGCGGTCGTTGCGGATCTCGGTGTAGCTACCGCCGCGGGCGCGCAGGTGCCACTCGATGTCGTTGGAGTTGGTGCAGACGACCTGCGTTGCGATCGCCTTGGGGTTCTTCGTGCCGCCGTTGCTCAGGCACAGGTTGCTGTGGTTGTTGACCACGTGCTGGCCGATGATGCGGGATTTGATGTTCCAGTCCTGGTCCGGGATGGCGCCGCAGTGCCACTGCAGGATGCGCAGGCCGTTTACGGTGGACTTGTGGTTTTCGGTGGCCATGCATAGACCACTCTGGCCGTTCTTCAACTTGGTGAACCCGCGGGAGTCTTTGATCAGTTCCCACGACTGCTCGGCGCCGTTCGTGCAGGTCCACTGGAACAGGAATGCCTTGGGCTTCGGTGTGGCGCTGCCTGCGGTAGCCAGGCACATGTTGTAACGGTCGTTGCGGACTTCGAACTTGCCGTCGCTGCGCGCGCGTAGCTGCCAGTCCTGGTCGGGGTTGCCGCTGCAGTCCCACTGGATAGCAGGCGCACCCTTGGGGTCGGCCTGGCTGGTCATTGCGAGGCACTTCTTGGCACTGTCGTTGATCATGATGTTGACGGTGGGTTCGTTCAGCTGCTGCGCGAACCAGCCACCCAGATCATCCAGACGGGTCTGTGTGCCGCCGCGGGCGGCGTTCTTGTCCTCGCCCAGGCAGCCGCCCTGGCCCTTGGCACTGTGAGTGATCGCGACCAGCTCGACCGTGCTGCCGCTCTCGCGCAGACCGGGGCCGCCGGCGTCACCCTTGCACGGTCCGACCTGCTCAGCGTCGCTGGGCGCGATCTGCGCCGATACGGCGTCGATGCCGTTGACCGTGAACGTGGCAGTGCGCAGCTGGTCCGGGCTCCACTCGGTGGCGGTGCGTCCGTAGCCGGCCACCCGCAGCGTGTCACCAGCAGCAGGGGCAGTGGTGGCGAGCTTGACGGGTGCCACCTCGGTCACCGGCATCGCGAGCTTCGCCAGTACCACGTTGCGGTCGGGGTGACTGACCACCTCAGTCACCGACACCACATAGCCAGCGTCAGTGGCGGACAGCTTCGGCCGGGCGATGGTCGCCTTGGTCGGCAGCGTCGGCCGTCCTGTCGGAGCAGGCTGACCAGCAACGGCGAAGCAGTCCTTGGCGGTGACGACCCATCGCGGAGCGACCAACGCTCCGGTGCAGCTGCGGCTGCCTTCACCGCCGGCGGCACCGACGTCGATCTTGGCGACGAACTTGTAGGCGTCAGCGGCTGGCGGCTGTCCACCGATCGCGGATGCCGGCGCGGACCACAGGGATCCCGCGGCGAGAGAAATGGCGGCGAGGCCAGCGAAGCGGCGCAGCCGAGTAGAACCTAGCGAGTGCAAGAAATCTCCTTATGACGCAAGGGGGTCGGGTGACTATCGGTGCCGATGAAGGCCAGGGGCCAAATCGGCCGCTTTTTATCGGTTTGGTATCTGCGCTGAATCCATGCAGTCCTTCTTGGTAGAAGGACCCTTAGGAGGCACGGAGTTCCAGCAGCAGGGCCTGCCCTTCACCGGCGGCCACTCCAACACCCTTCCAGTTGTCTTCACGGATCTCGACGGGCGGCTTCACGACCTCGTCAATGCTGATCTTCGCTTCAATGGGGAAGTCGTTGTTGTTGCGGATACCGTAGACTCGTTCGAGTTCCAGGGTGACGAAGCCCGTTTTCCCCTTGAACTCGAAGCAGTAAGGCTTGGAAGTGGAGTAGCTCCACACCTCTGCGGAAGTCTTTCCCTCGTCGCAGCCGACGAGCATGATGGTCCCGTCACCTTTGATCAGGCGGATGCCCCTTCGATCTTCGCGCCGCCAGGGTAGTCGAAGGACTCGACCAGGGATCCAGAGTCGTCGGCAGCCTTTTCGGCGGCCACACCGGGCAAGGCGGCGACGAGGGCAGTGACACTGGCCACAATAGCCGTGGCGGCCAGCGCCCCAGTGGTGAGCAGGCGCGGGTGGGATTTCACTACGGTGACACTCCAGTTTCATTGGCAGCGGGCCGGCAAAGGCTAGTGGAACCTACGAATGGCCCGCAACCCGGCTGAGTTGATTGTGCGCGAGGCAACCTGCCATTATCGGCGTCAATCGCGCGGGCCTCTCTCGCATCGACGAGACGCGGTCCGCATACGCGTATTCACTGACGGTGTTCCGGCCGTTTTGGTACCAAAAGGGGTTACATCTCGTTGCGGCCTGCCTCCCGCAGTGCGCCGCCCAGCCATCGGATCCGCCGATGGCTTTCCGGCGCTGTTTCTCTTCTACTCGCGGTGGCAATGCTCGCTGTCCCGTCTCCGGCCCGGGCCGAAGACGGTGAGCCTTTCGACGTACGGCTTGACCGTGATTATGCGCTCTGGCTGATGCGCGACGGTGGGCCCGAGACAGCGAAGGCGGCGAAGGCTGCCCTGCTGGGCTCGGTGCGGGCGAAGACAGCGGCGCGGGTCGTGGCGAAGGAGACCGCTGAGGCGAAGAATTCGTCGAAGGACGCGGCTGCTGCGGCGGGTCGGGCGGCTGATGCGGCGCGTAAGGCGGCCGCCGCGGCGCAGGTAGCGATCACGGCGGCGGCGCAGGCGTACGCGGCCGCGCAGGCCGCCGCGGACGCGGCCGCGCAGTCAGCGAGTATGGCGGTCAGCGCCGGTAATGCGGCGACGAACGCCTACAACATGGCCTCGGCTGCTGCCCGCGACAAGAACAAGGCCAAGGACGCCAGGGACGCCGCAGTTGCGGCGGAGAAGGTGGTCGAGGCAGCGAACACCGCGGCGCAGGCCGCGGAGAAGGCCTCTGAGGCGGGACGTAACGTCGCCACGGCAGCCCTGGCGGCGGCGTCGGCGTCGCAGAATGCGGATGAGGCCGGCGCTGCGGCGGATGAGGCCGGCGGCTATTCCCAGGCGGCGGACGCGCAGGCAGACCGGGCCCGTAACGAGGCCGCGAACGCGCGTCGGGCTGCGGCGCGGGCGACCCGGGCCGCGCAGGCGGCGGTGGCGTTCGCGAACAAGTCCGCCGACGCCGCCGCGCAGTCTGGCAAGGCTGCCCGCCAGACGGCGGCGCACGCCAAGGCGGCAGCAGCCGCAGCACGCAAGGCCGCCGACGAGGCGGACAAGGCCCATGACGCTGCCAAGGATTCCAAGACGCACGCCGACGCCGCCCTGGTTGCCGCGACCGCCGCGACGGCCGCGGCGGAGCAGGCCGCGACCGTGCAGAAGCTCGCCGACGAAGCCGAGGCGCAGCGGCTGGCCCTGGTCACCGACGCGGGTATCGGCGCTGCCGAGGCCGAGCGGCACAGCGATCAGCTGATGGCCAAACGCACCGCGCGGGACGCCGCGGAGCAGACCCGCCGCGACCAGGAAACCCCAGCAACTGCTCGCCGCCGCCTCCGCGCCGGGCGCACCAGTCGACGTGCTGCTCGGTGCGGGCCGGGAGGCCGCGATGCGGCTGATGTCGACCGGCGGACCGTTCACCCGCACCGCCGCCGAGCAGGCCCTAGTCGGTGACGAGCGTCCGACCGGCAATCACGCGGAACGCGGGTCAGTAGGGCAGGAACCAGCGGATCACGATGATGGACAGGAAGACGACGATGAAGGCCAGGTCGATGCCGACGCCGCCGAACCGCAGGGGCGGGAGGATGCGGCGGACCGGGGCGAGGATGGGTTCGGTCACCGCGTGGACGCCTGCCGTGAGCCGGGACCGGGCCGAGCCGGGCATGCTGGGCCCGGCCAGCACCACCGTCCAGTCGAGGATGGCCCGGGCGATGAGCAGCACCTGCACCAGCAGCAACAGCAGGCTCACGACGGTGAGCAGGGAACCCATGGACTACCTCCGACGGTGGCGGGTGAGCTCCCCACTATGCGCGACTTTGTTGTGAATTAGCTGAATCTCCGGTGGGTAAACGGCGGCGGCCGTCAGGCGGGATAGGCCGAGGCTTCGGTGGCTTTGAGGCTGGCCCACACCGCGCTGCCCGGGGCGAGGGCGAGGTGCACCGCGGCGGCGGGGGTGACGTCGGCGGCCACGGCGAGCGGGCCGCTCAGCTCGATGCGTAGGGCGTCGCCGTGTGGGGCCATCGAGGTCACCGTCGCCTCCCACGTGTTGCGGGGACTGCCTTGCGGCCGGGTCGGGTAGAGCGCGACGGCGGCCGGGGGGAATGCGACGAACACCTCGCCGGTCAGTGGGGTGGCCGTGGTGAGGGCGAAGCCGGGGGACACCTGTACCAGGGTTCCCTCGGCTCGTCCCCGGTAGAGGTTGAGGCCGACCAGGCGGGCCACGTAGTCGGTGCGCGGCGTCGACGTCACCGTCGCCGCGTCACCGGTCTGCACCACCCGGCCGTCCTCCAGGATCACCAGCCGGTCGGCGAGCAGCATCGCGTCCAACGGGTCGTGCGTGACCAGTACCGTCGGCCCCGGCTGCGCGCTCAACTGGTGCCGCAGCTGGGCCCGGGTGTCGAGGCGCGTGCGCGCGTCCAGAGCGGCCAGCGGCTCGTCCAGCAGCAACAGGTGCGGGTCGGTGGCTAGGGCGCGGGCCAGTGCCACCCGCTGCGCCTGCCCCCCGGACAGCTGCCGGGGCTTGCGGGCCGCGAAGTCGCTCAGCCCCACCTGGGCCAGCAGGTTGGCGGCCCGGGCTCGCGCGGCGGCCCGGGAGGCGCCCCGGCAGCGCGGCCCGAAGGCCACATTGTCCAGTGCGGACAGATGGGGGAACAGCAGGTAATCCTGGAACACCACGCCGATGTTGCGGTGCTCGGGAGCGAGCCGCTCGAGGTGGCGGCCGTCCAGGATGATGTGGCCCTCGTCGAGCGGAGTCAGCCCGGCCAGCGCTCGCAGTGCGGTGGTCTTGCCTGCCCCGTTCGGCCCGAGCAGCGCCACGACCTCACCCGGTGCGACCTCCAGCGTCGCGTCCAAGGTGAATGCCGGCCGCCGGACGACCAGCCTGGCGTCCAGCATCACGTCGCACCCAGCCAGCGGTCGCGCAGTCCGGCCAGGATGGCAACCGAAACCGCGAGCAGCACCAGGCTGAGCGCGATCGCGGCGTCCAGGTCCTGTTCCAAAGCGAGATAGACCGCGAGCGGCATGGTCTGGGTCTGGCCCGGGAAGTTGCCCGCAAAGGTGATCGTCGCGCCGAACTCGCCGAGGGCCCGTGCCCAGCACAGCACCGCACCTGCGGCGATTCCTGGTGCCACCAGGGGCAGCGTGACCCGGCGGAAGGCCGTCCAGCGCCCGGCGCCCAGCGTCGCCGCGGCCTCCTCGAAACGGGCGTCCGCACCGCGCAGCGCACCCTCCACACTGATCACCAGGAACGGCATCGCCACGAACGCCTCGGCGACGACCACCCCGGTCGTCGTGAAGGGCAGGGTGAAGCCGAACGTCGTGTCCAGCCATTCGCCGACCAGGCCGCGGCGGCCGAAAACCAGCAGCAGTGCCACGCCGCCGACCACCGGCGGCAACACCAACGGCACGGTGACCAGCGCCCGCACCACCCTGCGGCCAGGAAAGCCGGTCCGGGCCAACAACCATGCGAGGGGTACGCCGAGCAGCAGGCACACGCCGGTCGCCAGCGTCGCGGTGAGCAGTGACAACCGCAGCGCGGCCAGCACTTCGGGCTCGGTCAGGCGCTGCGGCAGTGTCTGCCAGGGTGCGCGGATCAGCAGTCCGGCCAGGGGCAGGACAAGAAACACCAGCCCGGCGATCGCGGGGATCGCCAGGACCAGCGGCGTGCGTCGGGTGAGCTTGCTCAGGGCTGCTGGAATCCCGCGTCGGTGAGCACCTGCTGCGCTTGCGGTGTCTGCACGAACGTGACGAACGCGCTGGCGCCGGACGGGTTCGGGGCGTTCGTGAGCGCGCTGATCTGGTAATCGTTGAGCGCCGACGCCGACTCTGCGAACTCCACGCCGTCCACGTCTGCCGTTGCCGACCTGGCGTCCGTACGGTAAACCAACGCAGCGTCCACCTCGCCCAGCTTGACCTTGGCGAGCGCGGCCTTGACGTCCTGCTCCTGGGTCACCGGGGTGACCTTCACCCCGGCCGTGCCGAGCGCCTTCGTCGCGGCGGCGCCGCACGGCACCTGCTCGGCGCACAATGCCACCTTCACCTCCGGCTTGGCGAGCGCGGCCAGCGAGGTGATGCCCTTCGGATTCCCCTTCGGTACGGCGATGACGAGCTGGTTGCGCGTGAACGTCACCGTTGGCCCGTTGCCGTCTCCGGCGTCGACGACCGTCTTCATGGTGGCCGGACTGGCCGCCGCGAAGACGTCCGCGGGCGCACCCGAGGTGATCTGCTGCGCGAGGCCGGAGCTGCCGCCGTACGAAAAAGTGACGTCGACTCCGGGGTTGAGATCTTCGAACAGTGCGCCGATCTTGTCGAAGGACTCGGTGAGCGATGCCGCGGCGAGCACCGTCACCTTGCTGGTCTGGGCGACCCGGGGGGCACCCGACGACGCACCGTTGCTCGGGGCCTTGTCGTCGCCGTCCCCGCAACCGCCGGTCACCAACACCGCGGCCAGCGCGACGGCCGTCAGCAAGCGTGTCCTCATTTGTCGTCCCCTCGCTCCACGACCACCGTCGTGGACTTGATCACGGCAACCGCCGTGGACCCGACCTCGAGGCCCAGATCTTCAACGGCCTCGCGGCTCATGAGTGACACCACCCGAAACGGGCCGGCCTGGATGTCCACTTGCGCCATCACCGCGTCGCGGGTGATCGCGGTGACGATGCCGCGCAGCCGGTTGCGCGCCGATGAGCGGTGCGACCCCGGATCCGGCTCGTCGACCAGCCGCCTGGCGAAGGTCGCCAGCGCGGCCCCAGGGATGCTCCGGTGCCCGTGATCGTCGCGGCCCGCGTCGAGCCGGCCGCCGTCCACCCACCGCCGCACGGTGTCCGCGCTGACGCCCAGCAGCTCGGCCGCCTCACCGATGCGGTATGTCGTCACGCTCGCAGCGTAAACCTCGCAGATGCCAGGGCAGTCAGCAGCACCCCCTCGCAAATACTTCTTCCCGCCGCACGGGGCGCTTGTGTTCCGCGGCGCGGCAGGCGAACCTGGAGGTGCCTCCCGCGCCGGAAGGGGTACAGACCCTCCCATGACAGTCCGCGACGCACGGCCGAGACTGACGGACCCTGGCCGCGACCGCATCGCCCGCCGCACCCGGCCGGTGCCCGTGCAGGCCCCGGCCGACGCGGACGACCTGCCCCGCTACCTCGGTGCCTTACGCCGCTTGTCCGACGCCGATGACCTCGCCGTGGCGTACGCCGGGTGCACCGTCGCCGTCGAAGTGGCGCGGCGTGCGGGCTCCGCGGGTGGGCTCGTCATGGCGTACTCGGAACGCAGCTCCTCAGCCCGCCGCCTGGGCGACCTGACCGCCGCGCGCGACGATGCGGAGGCCGCCGCCGAGCTGTTGCAGGTTTCCGGGGCCGAGCCGGACGGGGCGACCGCCGCCCTGCTCACCGCCCGCCGCCTGGCGGTCCGGCTGGACCGGGGTGAGCTCGAACCGGCAGACGCCCTGCTCGCCGCCACCCCGTTCGGCGGTGACCTGCCCGACGAGCCGGAATACCTGCTGCTGCGCTACTCCCGGGGGCGATTGCATGCCGCGCAGTCCCGGCCGGGCGAAGGCCTCGCCGACCTGTACCGCTGCGGGGAACGCGTCGCCGCCCGCCGCGCCGACCACCCGGGCGTGCTGCCCTGGCGGTCCGCCGCCGCGACCGTCCTCGCCGGACTGGGCGCGGCCGAGGCGGCGGAGCGGCTGGTCACCGAAGAGGTAGCGCTGACCCGTCGGCACGGCCTGGCCTCGGCCCTGGGCCGGGCGCTGCGCATCCAAGGGCGGGTGCGGCCCGGCCTGGCCGGCCGGGAGCCCGCCGAGGAAGCCGTTCGCGTTCTGCAAGGTACGCCCCGGCGGTTCGAGCTGGCCACCGCACTGGTCGACCTCGGCGGCCTCCTGAACCTGGCCCGCCGCCGCCCGCAAGCCCGCCGGGTGCTGCGCGACGGCCTTGAACTCGCCGAGCAGTGCGGATCGCCCGAGCTGATCGCCCGCGCCCGCGACTTCACGGCCGGCAAGTCGCCGAGCCGCTAAGACGTGCGCCCTAGGCCGTCGCCAGGAATTGCGACACGCCGCGGAGCCGGACACTCAGCAAGTCAGTCGCCCGCTCAGTGCACAGGCGGACGTCGGTGGGCAGGCTGAGCCCGGCGGCCGCGATGGAACCCTTCGGCACTCGGGCCGGGTCGAGGCCGTCCCGCCGGGCGATCAGCAGGCCCAGGGCGTACCGGTCGATGACCTCCGGGCCGGCGACGTTCAGCACCCCGGCATAGTCGCCGGCGGCCAATTCGAGCAGCGCGTCGGCCAGGTCGTCGACGTGGACCGGCTTGCGGATCATGTCGGTGAAGAGGGCACCCTGCACCCGGCCCGCAATCAGGTCGCGGGTGAGGACCTCATGCTGTCCGTCGCCGTCCCCAAGGATCAGCGATGTCCGCACCACGGCGGCGCCGGGATCGATGGCCCGGACCGCCGTCTCCGCGGCCGCCTTGCCGGCCCCGTAGCGGTACACCGGGTCGGGCAGCGCGGACTCGTCATAGTCGACGTCTTTCCCGGAGAACACGGCGTCACTCGACACATGCACCAGCCGGGCCCCCGCGGCTGCCGCTGCCACCGCCACGTGCGCGGCGCCATCGGCCATGACTCGCCAGTCGTCGCGGCCGGCGGACGTGTGCACCACCGCCGCCGGCCGAACCCGGGCGATCACCTCCCTAACCGCATCCCGATCCCGCACGTCCAGCGCGACCTCCGCCTGCACGGTGGGCGACGAGAAGTACGTCCCTGCGACCCCCCAGCCGGCTTTCGTGGCGCGGGCCGCCACCCGCGAACCCAGATGTCCCGAGGCGCCGATGACCAGAATCCTGTGCGACATGGACACCGACCCTAGCGGTCCTCAGGCCACGAGCGGGCGTTTCTCCATGGGCACCGACTATGGGGCATGACGCGACGTGAGGAGCAAGTCTGAGCAGCGGGTGGGGTGTGACATTCCGCGTTGCTTCGACGGAACTCGACCTCTTAGGCTGACGCGCCCCTTGAGGAGTTTGGATGAATTGGTATCTGCCTGGACCGGTCCAGCGTCGGTAAGAAGCTGCGCAACTGCAAGTAAGACGACCCGAAGCCGGAGACGGTCTCGCTCATGCGGACCACCTGGCGGCTGCGGGTGTACGAGGTGGCGACCGGCAAGGTGCTGCTGGACAAGTCGATGGCCGGGGACGAGCAGGAGTGCCCGACCTTCGTGTATGTCGGTGCGGACCGCAAGATCTACGCCAAGCTGAGCGTCCTTGCGGAAGTTCGTGAACGACTAGAGCGGCGGCGCTCGCCTGAGGACTCGGGCGAGCGCCTGCTGCTGTCAGGACCGGCGCCATTTCTGGTTGAGGGTGCCGGCACAGTCCCAGATCTGCAGGCGGGCACCGTCGCCGCCGTTCCAGTCCTTGATGTCGACACACTTGTTGGCTTGCGGGTTGACCAGGTCCCCGGCCGCTGACAGCACGAACTGCTGGGCCGGGTTTCCGCTGCATGTCGCGATCTGGATGACGGCGCCGTTGGCGGTCGAGCCCCAGGCCACGTCCAGGCATTTGTTGTTCGATGTCTGCAGGGTTCCATTGGCGAACGTCCAGCGCTGCGCGCCTGTGCCGTTGCAACCCCACATCTGCAGCGGTACGCCGTCCGAGAAGTTCGAGTTCGGCACGTCGATGCACTTGTTGTGCCAGTTGCTCACCACCGCGCTGGTGCTGCCGCCGGAGCCGCTCGTGGTCAGCGTCAGCCCGTACACGCCGAGGATCTCGTTGACGGGCTGGAACCACATCGTGCCGCCGGAGGAGCAGTTGCCGGAGCCGCCGGAGGTGACGCCCTGCGCCTGGTTGCCGGAGAGCCAGGAACCGCCGGAGTCGCCCGGTTCGGCGCAGGCGTTGCTGCGGGAGAGGCCGGAGACGGCGCCTTGGGCGTACACAATGGTTTCGTTGCGGCCGAGGATGGTCCCGCAGCGCCAGCCGGTCGTGCGGCCGGAGCGGCAGACCGAGCTGCCGATGGCAGCGTCTTGTGAGCCGGCGACGGTGACGGTGCCGCCGGCGTAGTTGTTGACCCACGGCCGGGGCGTCCAGTTGCCGTTGGTGCGGATCCACCCGTAATCGTGGCCGGGGAATGACGAGCCCGCGAAGGTCCCTTGGGCCACGTTGTTGTAACCGGCCGTCGTGCTGTTCACGCCGCCGCAATGCCCGGCGCTGACGAACCCACCCGTGACCGCGAAGCCCACCGAGCACAGCGTGTTGCCGTTGATCGCGTACTGATCTCCGCCGCGAATGTCGTACATGGGGCGCGGTTGGTCCTGGCTTTCGCGCACGGTGACCGGTCCCGCACCGCTTGCGGCCGCGAACGCCCTGGCCTGCGCCGCCGCGCCGGGCTGGACCAGCACGACCAGGCGGTTGGCCGCCAGGTCGACGTGCCATCCGCGAATCGCGGTGCCTTCGGCCTGCCTGGCCCGGTGGTCCAGCTTGGCGCGCGCGGCGGCCAGCTCGTGCGCACTTCTTCCGACAATTTTCGGTACGGCGCCAGCCGCAACAACCTCTCCGGCGCGGGCGGCGTCAGTGACCCCGACGGTGAGCCGGTCCGCCCCGGCGGCGATCCAGGCGCCGCCGAAACTCGCCCCGAGCTGTTCCCGCAGCCGTTTCTCGGTGATCGGTGCGGCGGCCTCGGTCGCGAGCCGGGCGGCTATGCGGTCGTCGCTGAGCCCCAGGTCACGACGCATGGCCGCCAGCATCGCCGGGTCCAGGTCGATACGCGGCGCCGTGGCGTGAACACTGCTGGCCGCCGTCCTTGCGGCGGTCTGTGCGGTGCCGGCGGTGGGCGCAGCGGCGGCTCGTCCGACGGCCGCTGCCGCGGCGTCCTGCGGCACGGAGCTTGCGGCGTTCGGTGGCACGGCGGCGGCGGGGGTGGAGAGGGGGAGGAGGGCGGCGACGGCGAGGGTTGCGGCGCCGATGCCGAGCGCATGGACGGCACGGGACATGGGATTCCTTCCGTTGATCTGGGGTGGAACGGAAGGAGAGCGCTCTCTTGGTCCGAGTCTGGCGAGTTCATTCACATCTGTCAATATTGTTTCCTAATGATGACAGGTCGGGGTTGTCCACAGCCCCGTTCGTCGCCGCCGCTCCGGCGTGGAAGGCTTACTTCCGACATCCAGCGGAGGAGGATCGGGCCATGGGCATGGTCAAGGTGGTGGGTCTGGTCCTGCACCCGCGGCGGGACTGCGGTGCCGCCATCGACGCGATCGTGCGGTGGGCGCAAACCCGCGACGTGACCGTCCTCGGGCTGCACGACGAGATCACCCGGATCGACTGCGCCGCGGTGGCCGTCTCCGACCGGGAGATGGTCGAGCGCGCCGGGCTGCTGGTCAGCCTCGGCGGCGACGGCACGATGCTGCGCACCATGCGGCTGGTCGAGGGCCGCAAGACACCCGTGCTCGGCGTCAATGTCGGCCGCCTCGGCTTCCTCGCCGAGGTCGACCTGCCCGACCTGCCCGACGCGCTTTCCATGATCGATGAGCACCGGTTCACCGTCGAGCCGCGCACCGCCGTGCGCACCGTCCTGCCCGATGGCCGCGAGGTTTCCGCCTTCAACGACATCGCCCTGGTCCGGGTCCCCGGCGACGGCCTCGCCCACATCGGCATCGACGTCGAAGGCAGCAACTTCGTGCGGTATGCCGCCGACGCGGTGATCGTGGCGACGCCGACCGGCTCCACCGCGTACAGCTTCTCGGCGGGCGGGCCGATCGTCTCGCCCAACGTGGCCGGCATCCTGGTCGGCGCCTCGGCGGCCCACTCCTCGTTCAACCGCTCGCTGGTGCTCTCGCCCGACGAGCAGCTCGCCCTCGACGTGGCGGCCACCAGCGGCCGGCTCGCCATCGAGGTCGACGGCATCATTCAGGGCTACGCGGGCCCCGGCGACCGGCTCAGCATCATTCCGGTGCCGGCAGCGGCACAAGTCATCCGCTTCGGCCGCACTTCCTTCTACGAACGTGCCCGGCGCAAGCTGCGGGTCGAAGGCAGCGCCCAGGTGGGCGGCGGTGACCCCGGTGACGCGGTCGTCGTCGACAGCTTCGAGCAGTCCCGCTACGAAGTGCTGCTCGGCGGCGAACTGGCGGGCGTCCTCAACTACCGCCGGCACGGCACGCGTCTCGAGCTCACCCACACCGAGATCGACCAGGCCTTCGAGGGGCGGGGCCTGGCGAAGCGGCTCGCCGCTGCCGCCCTCGACGATGCCCGCCGCCGCGCCACCCCCGTGCTCGCCAGCTGCCCGTTCGTCGCCGGCTACGTGGCGCGGCACCCCGAGTTCTCCGACCTGCTCGCCCCGGAAGGAACACCGTCATGACCGCTCCCGTCTGCTCCCACCTCGACCAGGCGACCGACGTCACCCCGTCCGGCGCCGGCTGCGTCGAGTGCCTGGCCGCCGGCGGCCGCTGGGTGCACCTGCGCGTCTGTATGACCTGTGGGCACGTCGGCTGCTGTGACTCGTCGCCCGGCAAACACGCGACCGCGCACTACCACGCGGAGGACCACCCGCTCGTGCAGTCGTACGAGCCGGGGGAGGACTGGTGGTGGTGCTACGCGGACGAGACGGTGCTCAAGGTCGCCGGCGCGCCCACCCTGACCTACGGCTGAGGGAACACTCATGGGCCATCCCGCCATCCTGACCGTCGACGACGACTCGTCGGTGTCCCGGGCCATCGCCCGCGACCTGCGCCGTCGTTACGGCGAGCACTACCGGATCATCCGGGCCGCCTCAGCCGCCGACGCCCTGGACGCGCTGCGCGACATCAAGCTGCGTGGCGGCCGCGTCGCCGTCCTGCTCGCCGACTACCGGATGCCACAGATGAACGGCATCGAGTTCCTCGAACAAGCCATGGACCTGTTCCCCCACGCCCGCCGGGCGCTGCTCACCGCCTACGCGGACACCGACGCCGCCATCCAGGCCATCAACGTGGTGGACGTCGACCACTACCTGCTCAAGCCCTGGGACCCACCCGAGGAAAAGCTCTACCCGGTCATCGACGCGCTGCTCGAATCGTGGCGGGCCACCGGCGACCGCGAGACCGAGGACATCCGGGTCGTCGGGCACCGGTGGAGCGAGCCGTCGTACCAGATCCGGGACTTCCTGGCGCGCAACCTCGTGCCGTACCGCTGGCTTGGCGCGGACGACCCGGAAGGCCGTCGCCTGCTCGACGCTGCGGGGGTAGGCCCGGAAGCCATTCCGCTGGTGGTCACCGCCGACGGTCGGGCGCTGACCCAGCCGGGCGCGCAGGAGCTAGCCGAGGCCGTCGGGCTGTCCACCGCCCCCGATCGGGACTTCTACGACCTGATCATCGTCGGCGGCGGGCCCGCCGGGCTCGGCGCCGCGGTGTACGGCGCGTCCGAAGGCCTCAAGACGCTGCTGGTGGAGCGGCGGGCGGTCGGCGGCCAGGCCGGGCAGAGCTCGCGCATCGAGAACTACCTCGGTTTCCCGGACGGCATCTCCGGCGCCCAGCTCACCGACCGGGCCCGGCGGCAGGCCGGCAAGTTCGACGCCGAGGTGTTGACCACCCGCGAGGTGACCGGGCTGCGGGCGGACGGCTCGGCCCGCACCTTGACCTTCGCGGACGGTGGCGAGGTGTCGTCGCACGCGGTGGTGCTCGCCACCGGCGTCGCGTACCGTCCGCTGGCTGCCGAAGGGGTCGCCGAGCTGACCGGCTCCGGCGTCTACTACGGCTCGGCGGCGACCGAGGGACCATCCTGCGCGGGCAGCGACGTCTACATCATCGGCGGCGCGAACTCCGCCGGTCAGGCCGCACTGTTCTTCGCCCGGTACGCCCGCAGCGTCACACTGCTGGTCCGCGGCGACTCGCTCGAAGCATCCATGTCCTACTACCTCATCCAGCAGCTACACCGGATCGACACCATTCACGTGCGGACCCGGTGCGAGGTGGTCGGCGCCCGCGGCGACGGTCGTCTCGAAGCCATCACCATCTGTGACAGCAAGAACGGCCAGACCACCAGCGTCGAATGCGGCTACCTGTTCGTCTTCATCGGCGCTGAACCGCGCACGGACTGGCTCGGCGACACCGTCCGGCGAGACGAGCGAGGTTTCGTCTGCACCGGCCCGGATCTGCTGCGGGATGGCGGCCGCCCACCGGGATGGAATCGGGACCGCGATCCGTTCTACCTGGAGTGCAGCGTTCCCGGCATCTTCGCCGCCGGCGACGTCCGGGCCAGCTCGGTGAAACGGGTGGCCTCGGCGGTCGGCGAGGGCGCGATGGCCGTCACGCTGGTCCACCGCTATCTGGAGGCGCAGTGATGGCCGACCTCGAAGCCGAAGAGATTCAGCTGCAGCCCTGCGAGCCGGGCAAGCTCGCCGCCGCAGAGCTTCGCACCCTGTTCCTTTTCGAGAAGCTGACCGACGAGCAACTCACCTGGATCGCCGACCACGGCTGCACCATGCACGCCCCGGCCGGTTCCCTGGTGCTGCGCGAAGGCGACCCCGCCGAGAAATTCTTCATCCTGCTGAGCGGCACCATCTCCCTGTTTCGTCGGGTCGGCCAGGACGACGTCCAGACCTCGCGGACGGAACAGCGCGGCGTCTACATGGGCGCCACCCAGGCCTACATCCGCGACGACGGTGTCCCGCGGACGTACATGGCCTCGATGCGTGCCCTCGATGACACCGACTTCTTCGTCCTGTCGGCGGCCGACTTCGGCGCTCTGATGCGCGAGTGGTTCCCGATGGCGATCCATTTGCTCGAAGGCCTCTACCTCGGCATGCGCAGCACTCAGGCGGCCATCGGTGAGCGTCAGCGGCTCACCGCGCTCGGCGCGCTGTCGGCGGGCCTGATGCACGAGCTCAACAATCCCGCCGCCGCCGCGTCCCGGGCCACCGGCGCCCTGCGCATGCGAGTCGCCGGCATGCGGCACAAGCTGGGCATGCTGGCCGCGGGCAAGGTCGCCGCGGACCGGCTCGACGCGCTGGTCGAGCTGCAGGAAGAGGTCATCGAGAAGGCCGCCAAGGCACCCACCCTGACCGCCATGCAGACGGCGGACCGGGAGGACGAGCTCGGCGACTGGATGGCGGATCGGAACGTCACCCACGCCTGGGACCTCGCCCCGGTCTTCGCCCAGGGTGGCCTCGACACCCGCTGCCTCGACGACATCGAAGCCAAGGTCGGCTCGCCCGAGCTGCTGGACCAGGCCATCCACTGGATCGGCTACGCCCTCGAGACCGAGCAGCTGATGAGCGACATCGAGGACGCCACCGGCCGGGTCTCCCACCTGGTCACCGCGGCCAAACAGTATTCCCAGCTCGACCGCGCCGCCCACCAGTGGATCGACGTCCACACCGGCCTCGACAGCACCCTCGTCATGCTCTCTCACAAGATCGGCGACGGGGTCACGGTCGTCAAGGACTACGACCGCGACCTTCCGCAGGTCCCGGCGCACCCCGCCGAGCTCAACCAGGTCTGGACCAACATCATCGACAATGCGGTCCAGGCCATGTCCGGCGCCGGCACCCTTACCATCCGCACCACTGGCGCCGACGAACACGTCGTGGTCTCCATCGGCGACACCGGCCCCGGCGTCCCCGAAGAACTCCGCAAACGCGTCTTCGAACCCTTCTTCACCACCAAGCCCGTCGGCGAAGGCACCGGCCTCGGCCTCGACATCTCCTACCGCATCATCGTCAACGGCCACGGCGGCGACATCCAGCTCGAATCCCGGCCGGGCGACACCCGCTTCCTGGTCCGCCTGCCCCTCACCGAGCCATCGTCGCAATAGTCGGGCCTTGCGGGCGGGCGCGATCGACTCTGGGTGCGGGGTTTCCGAGGGCATTCGCGTTCGGAGTCCCGACGAACAGCCCGAGTTGTGGTGTAGCTCACCGCCGGTTCAGCCCAGGCGGCTGAACCGGCGGCGCGATGGCCCGTGGCCGAGGTTCAGAACAGCGCTTCATGGACCGTGTGCCGGGAAATGGGCTGATGCCTGATTTCGCGGACGACCCGTCCGGTAGTCGCAGAGATGTCAAGCGGGCCAACAGCTCGTCTTTTTCCCACATTGGCGGCTAATCAAGATCGATTTCTGCTTTGGCGGACCGGGAGGTGCCAGACGGTGCCGAATGCGGCTGATCCAAAGCTGGTCGACGATCGTATGTGAGCTATTCCCGGCTCTCCGTAACGTCTCCGGCGCCCGCGTTCGGGCTCGACTGGAGATGGCTGAGGCAATGCACGCTGAAATCGGTTCGTCGCGCGTCTTTCTCGTTCTGTGGCCCTGGGTCCGGCGCGCCGTCTTGTTCGTGACGACGGTCTTTCTCGTCACCTCGGTGCCGTTCACGCAGCACGCTCAAGCAGCGCCGAAGCCGGTGGTGCCAGGTGCCGAAGCGGACCGGTCGATCGCGGTCGACGAGGTAGGGGCACGAGCCAAGCAGGTGTCGCAGTCGCAGACCGATCTCTGGGAGCCGTCCGGGACGACTTGGCCGGCTCCCGGCAAGGCCGAGGTGACGGTCTCAGGTGCCAAGCGGGTCGCGGTGCCGGGCCAGCCGATCCGGATCGGCGCGTCCTCGGCCGTGCCGCCGACGGCATCAGCATCTGCCGCGGATGCACGTCGTTCCGCGGCGGCGGCGGGTCTGGCTGACACCGCTGTCGGTCAGGTGAGTTCCGAGGTGCTGAGCCGAGGCAAGGCGGCCGCTGCTGGTGTGACCGGGTTGATGATGCGGCTGTCCGGCTCGGCGGCGGCGAAAGCCAGCGCTCCGGTGTCGGTGGAGGTCGACTACTCGTCGCTGAAGCAGGCGTTCGGCGGTGACTGGGCGCGGCGTACGCAGCTCGTCCAGCTGCCGGCCTGCTCGGCGGACACGCCGGAGAAGGCGCAGTGCCAGACGGCGACCCCGGTCGCGGCGAAGAACGACATGAAGGCCGCGACGCTGACCGCGGACACCACGGTGGCGCCCGCCCGGACCGGTCAGGCCACGGTGCTTGCCGTGACCGCGGCGGCGACGAGTGTCGACACCGGCACGTTCGCGAAGAGCAGCCTCGCCCAGTCGGCGTCGTGGTCGGCCGGTCAGCAGTCCGGCGACTTCACCTGGTCGTACCCGATGCAGGTGCCGCCCGCGCCGGGCGAACTCGAGCCGGACCTGGCACTGAACTACAACTCGGGTGCGGTCGACGGTCGTACGAACGGTGAGAACACGCAGCCGTCGTGGATCGGTGAGGGCTGGAACTTCGAGCCCGGTTTCATCGAGCGTCAGTTCCGGGCGTGCCGCGACGACGTGACCGGGGCGACCACCGCGCAGTACACCAACGCCACCAGCGATCTGTGCTTCCGGGACCAGAATGCGGTGCTCTCGTGGCGCGGTCAGACCACCGAGTTGATCCTCGACGATGCGACGGGCCGCTGGCGGCTCGCCGACGACGACGGTTCGTACCTCCAGTTGGTGACGGGCGGCCTCGGCACCGGGCACCACAACAATGAGCACTGGAAGCTGACCACCCCGGACGGAACCCAGTTCTGGTTCGGCAAGAGCCGGCTGCCGGGCTGGCAGACCGGTCAGCCGGTCACCAACTCGGCGTGGGGTGTGCCGGTGTTCGCCAATCGGACCGGCGAACCGTGTTACAAGACCGGTGGATTCGCCGGGTCGTGGTGCTCGATGACGTGGCGGTGGAACCTCGACTACGTCGTGGACCCGAACGGCAACTCCATGTCGTACTGGTACCAGAAGGAGTCCAGCAAGACGAAGCTCGCCGCTTCGACGGCCACCGGGAACTACGACCGCGGCGGCTGGCTGGAGCGCATCGAGTACGGCTCCCGGGCCGGTAGCGAGACGACGGCCAAGGCGCCGATGAAGGTGGACTTCACCACCGCCGACCGGTGCATGACCACCTGCTGGAACGGCACCACGCCGACCGCGGTGAACTGGCCTGACACCCCGTGGGACCTGCAGTGCAGCGCGGCGCCGTGCAACAACAACGCTTCGCCGTCGTTCTGGACCGCCAAGCGCCTGTCGAAGGTCACCACGTCGGTGCTGTCCGGCTCCACGTACGCGCCGGTGGACGAGTGGGCGTTCACGCACAGCTTCCCGGCCACGGGCGACACGACCGACCCGTCGTTGTGGCTGGCGACGATCACCCGTACCGGTAAGACCGGCGGCAGCCAGGCGTTGCCGAAGGTCGACTTCGGTGGCACCCGCAACGCCAACCGCACCGACTTCAACACCGCCAAGGCGGTGCCGCAGACGAACAAGTACCGGATCACCCGGATCACCTCGGAGACCGGCGGCGAGTTGCAGATCGCCTACGAGGGTTCGGACTGCACCGTCACCTCGCAGGCGAACCCGGACAACAACTCGAAGCGGTGTTTCCCGCAGTACTACGCCCCGCCCGGCTCACCGGCCGGCTGGTCGTGGTGGAACAAGTACCGGGTCGCCAGCGTCACCGAACGCGACCTCGTCGGCGGTTCCCCGAACGTCGTGCACACCTACGGATACAGCACCGCCAGCTCCTCCTCGAGCGTGCTGTGGCACCACAACGACAACGACAAGTGGGCGTCATCGCTGCCCTTCCGGACCTGGTCCGACTGGCGCGGCTACTCGAACGTCACCGTGACCGACGGCGCGACCGGCGGCACCCAGAGCAAGAGTGAGTACCGGTACTTCCGGGGCATGAACGCCGACCGCACCGATGCCGGGGAGACAGCGCGGACGGCCTCGATCACCGACTCGCACGGTTCCGTCTGGACCGACGCGGAGTTCCGGTCCGGCCATCTACTCGAGCAGCTGGACTACGACACCAACGGCACCACGCCGCTCTACAAGTACCGCTTCCAGCCGTGGAACAGTCAGACCGGTCAGCGCGTCGAAGCCGCGGCACACCTCGCCCCGGCCACCGCACGGTCGTACTTCAGGGCGACCTCCCGCGAGGAGACCTTCGAGTACCTGCCCACCTCGGGCACCTGGCGCGAGCGGGAGATCGAGTACACCCTCGACCCGACATACGGCCAGGTCACCAAGGAGATCGACCGCGGGCTGATCGACTCGCCGGACGACGACGTGTGCACCACCACCACGTACGCCCGCAACACCAACGCCGCCGCGTGGCTGCTCGACTTCCCCGCGGAGGAGCTGATCACCAACTGCGCCGCCACCCCGGGTCCCGCCGATGTCCTGGGCGGCGAGCGCACCTACTACGACGGCTCCACCACGCTGGGCGCGGCGCCGACGCGGGGGCTGGACACCCGCACCGACGACCTGGCCTCCTACAGCGGCAGCACCGCGAACTGGGTCACCGCCGGCAGTGCCACCTATGACGCCTACGGCCGCGCCCTGACCGAGACCGACGGGCTGAACCGCATCACCAAGACCGAATACATTCCGGCCAGCGGCGGCCCGGTCACCGGGGAGAAGGAAACCAACCCGGCCGGGCACGTCACCACCACCAGCCTGGACGTCCGCGGGCTGGCCACGGCCGAGACCGATGCGAACAACAAGACCACCAACGCCGCGTACGACCCGCTCGGCCGCCTGACCAAGCTGTGGCTGCCCGGCCGTACGACGGCCCAGACTCCGCACACCCAGTACGACTACGTCGTCAACGGCACCACCGCGCCCAGCCACACCCGGACCCGCGAGCTCGGCCCGAACGGCAACCAGATCGACTCCTACGACATCGTCGACGGACTCGGCCGGGACCGTCAGCAGCAGAGCACCGCACCCGACGGCAAGCGCGCCATCGCCGACGCCCGCTACGACTCCCGTGGTCTCGCCGTCGCCGAGACCACCTTCTACAACAACGCCTCCGGCCCCACCGGCACCCTCGTCTCCTTCGACGACGCCGCAGTGGACCTCCAGGAACGCACCACCTACGACGGCCTCGAACGCCCGACCGAGCAGGCCACCTGGGCGCGCAACGCCCGCAAGTGGGGCACCTTCATCTCGTACTTCGGCGACCGGGTCACCGTCACCCCGCCCACGGGCGGCACCAAGACCACCCGGCACATCGACGTGACCGGACAGGTCACCCAGGTCCAGCAGCACCGCGGACCCGGCAACCTGGTCCCGACCTACACGACGGCCTACACCTACGACCGGCTCGGCAACCTCACCAGGATCACCGACCCGGCCGGGAACAAGTGGACCCGCACCTACGACATGCTCGGCCGGATGACCGGGTCCAGCGACCCCGACGCCGGGACCACGACCTACGAGTACGACAACGCCGACCAGCTGACCACCAGCACGGACAGCCGGAGCGAGAAGCTGTGGCGCAAGTACGACGCGCTGGGCCGTATGACGGAACTGCGCGACGACACCGCGACCGGCGCGGTGCGGGCTTCGTGGACCTACGACAGCCTCGCCAAGGGCGAGATCACCGCCGCCGTCCGGCACGCGAACGGCAAGCAGTACACGCAGACCGTCAACGGTTACACCGACCTGTACGACCCGACCGGCACCTCTGTCACCATCCCCGCCGGGCACACCGGCATCAGCGGGACCTACACCACTGACTACACCTACCACGCGGACGGCTCGCCGGCCTCGATGAAGTACCCCGCTGTCGCGGACCTGCCGGCGGAGACGGTCACGCCGACCTACACCGCCGCCGGCGACCTCGCCACCCTCTCCGGCACGGACACCTACCTCGCTTCCGCCAGTTACGCCTGGCACGGCGGCGTCACCCAGCGCCTCCTCGGGGCCGGCGGTAAGCGCGTCAGTCTCACCGACAGCTATGACGAATCCACCCTGGAGCGGGTCAAGGCCCAGGTCTCGACCGAACGCACCGCGGCAGCCAACGTGTTCGACGAGAAGCTGACCGAGCTCTACTCGTTCGATCCGTCCGGCAACGTCACCGCCATCAACGAGGTCAACGAGACTGCCGGCAACACCACCATCAGCCAGCAGTGCTTCCGGGTGGACTATCTGCAGCGCCTCACCGAGGCATGGACCACCACCGCCAGTGCCTGCCAGACCGAACCGACGCAGGCCGTCGTCGGAGGCCCGGACGCCTACTGGCAGTCGTTCACCCACGACGACATCGGCAACCGCCTGACCGACACCAGCCACACCCCGGCTGGTGACACCGTCCGCGACTACACCACGCCGGCGGCCGGCGCTGCCCAGCCCCACACTCTGACGCGACGCCATACCCGCGGTGGCCCGGCCACCGACTACACCTACGACTCCGCCGGAAACTTGAAGACGCGCTCTGCCGGGACCGGCACCGACACTTTCACCTGGGACGCCGAAGGACTCCTGCAGAGCGTCGCCGCGGCGGCCGGCGGCACGCACTCCTATCTGTACGACGCCAACGGCACCCGACTCATCACCACCGGCCCGGCTGCGACCACCCTGGAACTGGGCCACAGCGAGGTTCGCGTAGACACCAGTGGGAAAGCCACAGGCACCCGCTTCTATGGCGATGCCGTCCGTACCTCGGGCGCCGGCCTGACGTGGGTCGTCGCCGATCACCACGGCACTGGGCAGCTCGCCATCGACGCCGGCACTCTCGCTAGCATCCGCCGCCGCACCACGCCGTTTGGCGAAGCCCGGGGCGCCGCCCCGATCTGGCCGGGCAACAAGGCCTTCGTCGGCGGCACCGCCGATCCCACCGGCCTGATCCACCTCGGCGCGCGCGAATACGACCCCGGCACCGGGCGCTTCATTTCCGTCGACCCGCTGGTCGCCCCGGGTGACCCGCAGACCCTGCACGGATACGCCTACGCCAACAACAACCCGATCAGCTTCTCCGACCCCACCGGACTCGCCTGGGACCCCAAGGGCGGCGGCGGAGGACCAGCTATCGCCGGCGGCGGCTCCATGCCCCGCATCGGTGGCATCGGCCGCGTCGGCAGGGGCGCCAAGCCGAAGCCGAAGCCGAAGCAGAAGAGCAACCAGAATGCAATCCGCAACGAACGCGAACGGTTGCAGAGCGAGAAGAAGTTCGGGCGCACTCGTCCCTCGGCAAAGTCCACTCCGGCGAGCGAGAAGAAATACGTCCGGCAGCACCCGGCCACTCAGAACAAGAGCAAGCCTTCCGGCTCCAAGGGCGGCAGCGGCTCCAAGGGCAACGGCTCGAAGGGCAGCGGCTCCAAGGGCAGCGGAAAGAAGGGGGGTGGCGGCAAGAAGAGTGGCGGCAGTAACAAGGGTGGCGGCAAGAAGAAGGGTGGCGGCAAGAAGCAGCCCAACTACAAGGCGGCCAAGCCTAAGGGCAAACCCAAGGCCGAAAAGCTACCCGACAATCCGCATGCGAAGGCTCTGCCCCGGAAGACCACCGAGAACACGCAGAAGCAACAGAAAAAGCAGACAGATGCCCTGGGTGATGAGCTGGACGACATGGGCACATCGGCCGGACAGGCTTTCGGTTACATCGCCCGTGCTTCGACCACGCGACCGACACCAGGGGGACACGTCACCAGTTTCGACGGCGGTAACGAACTCTTCATGGTCACCTGGCTCGTCCTGACGTTGATCCGGCGGATGGCAAAAGGGTTCAAGTAGTCTCAGGGGTACCTTCCAGTGGAGGCGTTAGTGGCAGCCTGTGATCCGTTCCAGTCCGTCGAAGCCGGTTGGCTCAGTGCCGCCTTGCGGGGTGACGAAGAGGAATGGCGTCGACTGCGGGAGATCGAGGACCCCGAGGGCGGTGGCTGGCTGGAGGTTCTGCCGGTCGCGATGGCGCTGGCGGCGGTACGGCGGTTCGGGCGGCACGATCTGCGTCTGATCACCGTATTCGTTCGCCGGTTCCTCGCCCGCGAAACACACCTCGAGTGGGATGCCGCCGATGTCGAAGCGGTGCTGCGTGGTGTGCTGGGGGAGGTGCCGCTCCTGACGTCGGTGGCATCCGGCCGAGCGATCGAGATCATGCATGCCTTGCTGTTCGCGCTCATCGACGAGCTAGGACTCGACGATGAGCAGGCCGACGAGCTGCTCCTCGCTGCCGAACGGCGGATAGCCGCCGACGACGCGGAGGTGCTTCCCGAGGGTCCGCCGGATCCACCGGTGCTGGACAAGGTGCTGCATCGAAGGGCGAGGCGGCCTTATCTCACCGACGACGATGCGACGGCCGTTCTTTCGCCGGACGGCGCCAACGGCTCCCCTGGTTTGCTGGGACGCCTGTTCGGCCGGGGCAGGCCGGCGAAGAGATCGCGGCGGGACGGTCGCGGCACCGGCGATGTCCGGCCGTCCACGGTGGCTGGGCGATTCATCAGCGCCACGATGCTCCGGCACGAGGAGGAACGGTTACGCCTCGTGAAGATCTTGCATGCGACGCGCTCGGACGACGTGACCCGGCTGACCAGAGCCGCCTTCGTTGCGGCGGTTCGGCATGAGTTCCGGCCCGACGCGCCGCTCCGGACGATCAGTGACCTGCCGGCCGGGATCCAGCGGGACATGCATCCCGAGCTGCATCTCATGCACACGGAATTCGCCATCCGCGCGGTGCTCGGTGAGGAGGTCCCCCTGCCGGAGCTGTCCATCTTCGACGAGATAGGAATGAAGACCTTGGTCCTGGCCGCTCTCGCGGACTGGTGGGACCGGGACGTCTCCACGGTGCATTCGGTGATCGTCGAAGCCGAAGCGCAGCTGGCCGGCTCGGACCGGCCGCTGGCGACCAGCGAGAGCTGAACCCGGTGGCGACGATGCCGGCGACGAGCGAAATTCTGCTGCTGCACCTGGCTCTGGTACTCGCGGCCCTGGTCCTGGTCGGGGCGGCCCGGTGGTGGATCTGCCGTGGTGCGAATGCTGACGGGGCGGCCCGGCCGATCGAGCTGGCCTACGTGCACGACGGCCCGCGCTTGGTGGTCTTCACCGGACTCGCCGCGCTGCGGCACCACGCGTTGATTCGGGTCGGCTCCCAGGGTCTCGTGGCGGTCCCGGGTGCTGTCCTCCCGGAGGGAGCCTCGCCGCTGCACACCGCACTCCTGGCCCTCATGAAACAGCCCCGCGAGGCTGCGGATCTGTTCAACGACGAGCTCCTGACCGCCCGCACGGACGCGGTCGGCGCGCGCCTGGTGCGCCGGGGCTGGATCCTGTCGGCGAAGCAGCAGAAGCGGATGACCTGGTGGGGCATGCCCGGTTGGGTCACCGCAGCCTGGTGCTTCGCGGCGTCCATGCTGACTCTGTCGTTGCACGCAGGCCCGGGTCGTTCGCTCCAGGTGCTGGCGTTGCTCGGACTGAGTGTCGTGGCCGCGGTAGCCACTTTCATGTTGATTGATGTCCCGGTGGTTACCCGGTCCGGCCGGGCCGTCCTGCGCCGGGCCCGCGCTGAGCTGGATGCCCGGCCGCCGGGAGCAGCCTCCTGGCCTACGCGGGTGGCCGCGCGAGGCGAGCCGGAGCTCTGGAGGCTGGACGAGGACTTCGCTCGCGAGTCCGGGGCCTTCTCCGGCGAACTCCCCCCTTTCCGCCCGACGAGGTCGAGGACCTTCATCAGCCGCGACTGGTGGGAGCGCATGGGCTGACCCCGGCGGTCGATCGCCGCTGCGGGTCAGCAACGTCCGCAGCTTGCCGGTCCTTCGGAAAGCTTCTGACGTCCCGCGTTCGCCGGCTGTTTCGCACGCCAAAAGAGAGGCGTACGGCGATTTGGTGGCGATAGGTATTGTGCCCCCCGCAGCAGAACAACGACAGGAGTCACATGCGGGGCGGATCGGCCATGACGTGGATGCGACGTTGGGCGGCAGCGCTGATCGGCGCATCCGCACTACTGGTCGCCTCTGCCGGTACGGCTCCGGCGAATGCCGGCGTGGCCGACGGGTCCGGATGTGCGCGCGGTCGGGTGCTGAACGTTGTCGCGCACCAGGACGACGATCTGCTGTTCATGAATCCCGATATCCAACGGGACATCGATGCGGGCCGGTGCACTCTAACCGTCTTCGTCACCGCCGGCGACGCCGGTGCCGGCAAGGCCTACTGGCAACGGCGCGAGATGGGCCCGCGCGCGGCGTACGCGATGATGGCCGACACCGACGACAAATGGTCCGGAAAAAAGGTCAAGTACGGCAGTCACCTCATCCAGTACGAAACTCTGACCGGCAATCCCAACGTGGCCCTGGTCTTTCTCCGTGCCCCGGACGGCGGCCGAGGGGGCTTCCCCGCGAACAACAGCGAAAGCCTGGAGGAGCTCTACCGCGGTGTCCTGCCCGTGATCCGTTCGGTGGACGGCGTCAACACCTACACCAAGGCCGGGCTGACCACGCTGCTGCTGGACATCATGCGGGCGTACCGGCCGGACACCATCCAGACGATGGACTACTCCGACAAACACCGCGGCACCGACCATGTCGATCACCGCACGACCGCACTCCTGACGTACGACGCGCACCTGCAGTACCGGACGCCGCACCGGATCAGCGGCTACCTGGCGTACGCGGGGGCGAAGTCACCGGCCAACGTCTACTACACCGCGGGCAACCGCAAGCTGGACATCTTCCATGCCTACGCCCTCCATGACAGGAAGGTCTGTCAGACGACCGTCGCCTGCCTCAACGGTGAGCACGATGTCCGCGCGTTCCGGCAGTACGTGACCTCGACCGAGGAGGGCGGCGCTCCGCACGTGGCCCGGCCCGCGACGAAGCCCGCTTCCGCGCAGAGCCGGAAGGTCCGGCGGACGGTGGCGACGCTGGGCCCCCGCGCCGACGTCGCGCCCCAGCCGATCCGGAAGTCGAGCGCACCGACCGGTCCGGCAGCCGGGAACTCTGGCACCGGCCGGGACCCGGACTACCCCGGGATGGAGCCGGAGGACCTGGCGGGCCGCGGTGAGGCGGAGCCGGCGGACCTGGTGGAGCGTGCGGGCGCCGGCGGCGCGACGCGCAGCCGGACGACCGAGGAAGCCCTCGCCCAGATCGGCGTGCCCGATGCGTGGAAGACCACCACCAGCCGGCGCAACGTCACCGTCGCCGTGGTCGACACGGGAGTCACGCCGGTCAGCGAGCTCGCGGGATCGCTGGTGCCGGGTGCCAACGTGCTGAACCGGGCGCCCGACCCGCAGAACACGCTCGACGACAGCCGCAACAGCCACGGCACCTCGGTCGCCGTCCTCATCAAGGCGGTCTGCCCGGCCTGCAAGATCCTGCCGATCAAGGCGGTGGACAAGCGCGGCACGGCTCTGGAGGGCGAGATCGCCGCGGGTGTCAGGGCCGCCGCCGACAAGGGCGCGAAAATCATCAACCTGTCGTTCGGCGCCCCGGATCAGACCGGTGACCCGAAGTCCGGCGTGCGACTCCAGCCCGCGATCGACTACGCCCGGAGTAAGGGCGCGGTCGTGCTGGCCGGCGCCGGTGACGACGCACGCGGTCCGGTGCCGTACTACCCGGCCGCGAACGCCGGGGTGCTGGCGGTCGGCGGCAGCGACTCGGCGGGCAGGAGGTTCGCCGGTACGCCGTTGACGGCCGGTTCCAACTACGGCGCCGACTGGGTCGACGTGGCCGCCCCGTACTGCGCCACGGGCGTGACGACGGCCGGTGACCCGCAGCCGGTTTGCGGCACCGCGTACTCGACCGCCCTGGCCTCGGGGGTTGCCGGTCTGGTCGGGTCCCGGACGGCGGGCGCCACCCCGTGGACGATGGAGAACGCACTGACCAGCACCTCGGCGGGCCTGCCCATCCTCGGCAGGTGGCTGACGTACGGCGAGGTCCGGGCCGCCCGGGCCGTGACCAGAGTGGACACCACCCCGCCGACGATCGGAGCGGTGACTCCGGTCGACCGGACCCGCATCCGGGGCACCGTCACCGTCACCGCGGCCGCCGGCACCGACGCGGGTGGGGGCTATCCGAAGGGTTCCGGCGTCAGCCACGCCTTGCTCTACGCCGACGGCAAACTGGTCGGCAAGGACGAATCGGCGCCGTTCGCGGTGCGCTACCGCAGCGGTTCGCTGAACCGTACGGTCGCACTGCAGTGGAAGGTCTTCGACCGGGCCGGGAACGTGAGCTCGCTGGACCGCACCGTGATCGCCGACAACGCCGGCCCGAAGCTGACCTGGAAGTCCGGACCGGCGGACAGGGCCGGTGTCAGGGGAACCGTGCAGATCAAGGCCACCGCGAGCGACCCGGCCGGCGTCTCCCGCGTCGAGCTGTGGATCAACGGCAGGCTGGCTCAGTGGGACGCGAAGTCCACCTCCACGTTCTCCATGCAGACCAGCAGGTACGGCAAGGTGTTCACGGTCCAGCTCCGCGCCAGGGACAAACTCGGCAACGTCCGCAGCCTCCCGGCCCGCACCTGGCGCCGATAGGACGTTGTCGGCCGGGCCCGCACCTGGCGCCGGCGGGAGGTCGTCGGCCGAGCCCGCACCTGACGCGGGCAGGAGGTCGTCGGCCGGGCCCGCACCTGGCGCCGGCGGGACATCAGCCTGCCGGGATCCAGGAGCCGTGCGTGCCGACCGGCACCCGTCGTGGGAGTGCCACGGCCGCGACCCGGTTCAGGCCGGTCGCGTCCAGTACCACGAGGGACGACGTGTCCTGCTTGAGGTCGGAGACCACCGTGAGCAGGTAGCCGTCGTCCTCGCGAGTGCCACCGTCCGCGGGGACGAACAGCGCCTCGCCGGGCATGCGGGCGTCGCCGACCCGGTGGATGCGGCGCGCCCCGGTGACCCGGTCGTACTTGACGATGCCGTGGCTGCCGTAGCCCTCGTGGTCGGGGTAGGCGACCGCGTACTGATATCGGTGTTCGGCGCCGAGGAGAGCGGCGTTGATGGTCGGGAACTCCACCGTGAGGTCGTCGATGATCTGCTCGTCGACGGTGCCGGCCACAGTGTCGATCACCCAGCGCCGGGTGTACGAGCGGGCGTACGGTTCGCTGCCCCGCCCGGGTGCCCCGGTCCACCAGTCCGAGGAGAGCTGGAAGCCCTCCCGGTCCATGGCCGGACCCTCCACGACGATGCGGCCGTCGCCGTCCTCGTAGGCGTTCGCGACATGCCGCAGGCTGCCCGGCTCGATCGAGAACCAGCGGACGTCGCGGCCCCCGCCCGCGCCTCGGGGCAGGACGCCGATGCGGGCGGGATGCCGCTCGTCCCAGCGGTACGGGACGCCGGACTGGTCGTCGGGGTGGAAGGTGACGTTGCCTTCCAGGAAGAGCACGTGCCGCCCGGTGAGGGCGAAGTCGTGCTTGAGGGCTGCCGTCGCGCGGGGGATCTCGGTGCTGTGGACGAGCTCGCCGGTCGGGCCGGCGACGTGGTAGGTCAGGAACGGTGGGAACGGCGACGCGCCGAAGAAGTGCAGTTCGCCGGTGACCGGGTCCGCCTTGGGGTGCGCGGTCATAGGGGTCCGCAGCCGGCCGGCGAAGTTGTCCGGGCCGAGCGTCTCCAGGTCCGCGGTGAGGGCGAAAGGCAGGTGCGTGCCGCTCAGCGCCAGCAGGCGGCCGGCGTGCGCGACGACGTGGGTTCCGGCCGGGCTCGCGGTCAGGTCCACGCCGTTCTCCGTGAGGTGGGGCGCGCCGTCGAGGGCGGGGGTGCGAACCCAGCGGTTGCGGTACCACTCGGCGCGGCCGTCGCGGAGGCGGATGCCGTGGACCATGCCGCTGCCGGTGCCGCCGTGGGCCGGGGTGACGCCCGGCCGGGGGTTGTGGCCGTTGCGGAGCAGGCAGCCGGTCAGCTCCGGGGGCAGGGTGCCGTCGACGGCGAGACCGGTGGTGGTGATCTCGTCGCCGACGGGGGCGTGGTGGCCGGTCAGGTACGGCGTGCGGGACATGGGTCCAGCCTGACGCCGACCGGAGCCCGGGGCCAGGGCGGAACGGGACGGGCCCTGTTCAACGCTGTCCACGGGTGTCCACCCTCGGCTGCGCAAGCCCGCCTGCTATTGCCGGGTGCCGTAGAGCTCCTGTTGCCACAGCGCCTCGCAGAGCAGGTCGAGGCCCTGGCGCATGTGCCGCCGGTAGGTGCCGTAGGGCAGTCCGAGGCGGCGGGCGGCGGCCTCCTGGGTGGGCGCACCGGAGAGGAAGCCGGCTGTGAGGGCGTCACGGGCGCGGACGCCGCGCGGATCCCGGGCAACGTCGTCGACCGCCTGCTGCAGCAGGGCCCGCAGCTCTGCGACGGGATCGGTGAGGTCGGCGGCGAGCCGGACACGCAGCAGTGCGCAGACGGCGAAGGCGCCGGGGTCGCGCCAGTGGTCGAGGGCTTCCCGGACAGCCTGGTCGAAGGCGGTCCGGGAAACACCGGACGGCCCGGACTGCACGGGTACGTCGGTGGCCGCGATGAAGTGGCGCAGCCAGGTCTCGACGGGTGTCCGCCGCCAGTCGATGCCAAACAGTCCGTAGCTGTGCGCGCCGACCCGCGGGCGTGCACCGGTGTCCTGCAGGCTGCCTTTGACCCGGGCGGCCCAGCTTTCGGCGTCTCGCCACACCGCGAAGCCGTACGCCCGGCCGTGTGCGCGGGCGGCCTCGGCCTGGGCGCGGGAGCTGCTGAGGTCGATGACCCGCGACGGCACCTGGTATCGCTCGGGGTAGACGGTGAAGCGGCTGATGCCGATGTGTTCGCCGGGTCGGACCGGTGTGCTGGCGTCGGTGTGGGCCCAGGCCGCCGCCACGACCGGGTCGGTGGACACGTCTTCGGGGTCGGGTGGGGCGCTCAGCGCGAGGCGGGCGGTGAAGGCCACGGTCCGGCCGGTGCTGACGAGCCGGTAGACGCTGAAGGCCTGCGGCTGGCGCTGTATCCAGTAGCGGACCAGTGCTGCGGATTCGGGCCCTTCGGTCGCTTCGGCCATGCGCACGACGTCGTCGACATCGTCTGGCTGCAGCGGGCGGTCGTGCACCTCGTCCTCGCGGGACCAGGTGCGCAGCCTGGCTAGCGTTTTGCCTTCGCGGAACAGGAAGAAGAGCTCGTCGGTGACCGTCCACACCCGATCCTCGGGGGCCTCGCGCAGCATGCGCAGGTATTCCTCGGCGAGTCGTTCGCGCATGGCGGCGTACGCGTGGGGGGCGCGCCAGCGGAGGTCGGCGGCGAGCGTTTCGCGGGCGGCGTCGTGCGGGTGCAGTCCCCGATGCGTCGCCTCCATGAACGGTAGGTCGCGCAGCCAGGAGAAGAGCAGGTGCGCGTCTTCTTCGGGCAGGACGGCGGTGAGCAGTTCCTCGGAGGTCGAGTGGGCCTGCGCCGCGACTTCGAGCGCCCGGCGGTGCGCTGCGGACGGCACTTCGCCGATGAGCCCGGCCAGCAGGGCACGCAGGACGTCGGCGGACGGCGCCCAGATGTCGTCGTCGCGGCTCCACCCGGCTGACCCGGCGGCCGCCGCGAGGGACAGCGCGAGCGGGTTGCCGCCGGCGAAGCGCAACACCCGATCCCGCAGCTCGGGCCGGATCTGTGCCACGACGAGCAGGGCCCGGGCCTGGTCGGCGGAGAACGGGGCCAACTCGGTGACGTGCAGCAGTCCGGTCCAGGCGGGGTCGGCTGTCCACGACGCCGGCGGGGGCAGGCGTCCGGCCAGGACGACCAGGGTGTCAGCCGCCGCCTGGGGCAGGAACTGCTGCCACAGCCAACTTTCCAGCCACTGGCAGTGCTCGAAGGAGTCGACGAACAGGATCGTGCCGGGCGTTTCCACCAGGGCCGCCGCGGCGTGCGCGAAGTCGGCGGTGTCACGGCTGACGAAGCGCCCGTCGAGTTCGATCAGCGGCCGGTTGTCCTGCCGGGCGCGGTCGGCCAGCCGGCGCAGCAGCGCTGACTTTCCGATGCCGCCCGGCCCGTACGTATAGAACGCGAACGGTGCCTGGGGGGCGCCGCCGAGGGCCTGGGCGAAGCGCTCCACCTCCGCTTCGCGGCCGACGAAGGCACGGACCCGGGCGGTGCTCAGCCGTTCTCCCACCGACGCCATCGTCAGCGGACCGACCCGAGTTCCGCGTCCTTCGCGTGGCCCTCGACCAGCAGCGTCGTTTCCTCGACGCGGAGGAAACGCCCGTCGGAAGCGAACTCGGCGAACAGGTAGACCTCGGTGCGGGACGTGTGGCCGTCATGTCGGGTGATCGTGACGGTGTGTCGGTCGGCGTAGCGCCGTCCGTCACGCAGCTCGTCGTGCACCTCGATGTGTCCGCTGCGGACCAGGCCGCGCAGGGCGGCCATGTGCGCAGCGAACCCGGCATGGTCACTCCACACGCCGTTGGTGCGCTGGCGGTATTCGGGGGCGAAGTGCCGGTCGATCGCCTCGGCCAGGTCGGGAAGCGGGTCGAAGAGCAGATCGTCGAGGGCACGAGCTATACCGGTCGGCGTCATGGCCGAGTGTCTCCCAAGCGAGGCGTCATGGCCGAGTGTCTCCCAAGCGAGGCGTCATGGCCGAGTGTCTCCCAAACGGGGCGAGGCTACGGGGGTGAAGTCCAACGGCAGGGCGGCCGGGCCGCGAGTGTACAAACCGGTTTCCAGGTAGCCGGCTGCATCGCTGAGGCGTACGCGATCGAGCAGTGGCAGCAGCAGCGCCGCCACGGTCTCGATTTCGGCGCGGGCGAAGGCCGCGCCGACACACTGGTGCAGTCCGGTGCCGAAGGCGAGGTGCTGTGCGGCGGCGGTGAAGGACCGTGCGGTGCCCAGGTCGGGTCGATGGATGTCGAAGACGTCCGGGTCGGCGAACGCCTCGGGGTCCCGGTTGGCCGCGCCGATCATGCAGAAGACAGTGGTTCCGGCCGGGATGGGGTGGCCCGCCAACGTGACCGCTCGGTCCGCCTGGCGGGGGATGAGCTGGACCGGTGGGGTGTAGCGCAGCGTCTCGGCAATGGCGGCGCTCAGCAGTTCCGGGTCCCGGCGCACCTCGGCCAGTTGCGTGGGGTGGTTGATGAGGTGCTTGACCAGCAGGGCCAAGGTCTTGTCAGCGGGTTCCGCGGCGGCGACCAGGACGTTGATCAGCAGTGCGGTGACGTCGCGGTTGGTCATGGCGACGCCCTCGAGCTCTGCCGTGCACAGCGCCGAGACGAGGTCGGGTCCGGGCTCGCGTCGCCGCTGCTCGATCACGGGCACGAGATAGGCCTCCAACTGCTCGGCACAGTCCAGGCAGTGTCGCCGTCGTTCCGGGGTCAGGGCGACGCTGGTGACGAACTCGGCGACCCCGCGATGCCACTCGGCGATCTGTTCCCAGTCCCGTTTGTCCAGGCCGAGAATGTCGAGGGTGGCGCGTACGGCGAACGGTTTGCCGAAGTCGTTGACCAGGTCGACCCGGCCGAGCGGCAGGAACGGCGCGATCAGCTCGGCGGCGTTGTCCCGGATGGCGCGGATCTGAGCGGGCAGTGCGGCGCCGGTGAAGCCGCGGACGACGATCCTCCGTTTGGCGGTGTGCTCGGCGCCGGTCATCTGGGCGAGTACCCGGCCCCGCATCACCGGTTCGGCGCGCTCGGTGAACATTTCGGTGCTGAACGTGTCGTGCTCGGTGAGTACTCGGTGGACGTCGGCATAGCGGGAGACGAAGTAGCTGTCGATCGAAGCTTCGTAGTGCACCGGGTTGTGGTCCCGTAACTGAGCGAAGTGCCGGTACGGGTCGGCGGCGTAGTCCTCGCCGAGAATGCTGAATCCCGGATCGATCTTGGGCATGGCGGGAATCCTCGCAAACAAACCCGAGAAGGCAAGGCGGTGGCGGCCGGAGGGTGCGAGCCGCCACCGCCCTCGTCCTATTCGGGAAGCGTTTCCTGCCCTTGTTGCCCCTGTGCCGGGTCGGCCGGCTGCTCCGGTGCCACCGGTGCCTGCGTGGTCGTCTCGACGGTGGTGGGTGTCGGTTCCGCCGGTACGGTCGTTGCCGGTGGGTCGGTGGCGGGGTCTGCCGGCGCACTGCTTTCCGGGTCCGGTGTGGACGTACCGTCGTCCGGGGTTTGCTCGGGCGTTGGCTCGGCGGACGTCGCCGGCGCGGGTTGCTTCTTGCCCGTGTCTTCCGTCTTGCCGCCAAAGAGGCTGGTGCCCGTGCCCGACGTGTTGCGCACCGTCGCCGAGATCGGCTTGTCGGTGACGGATTCGACGATGCTCAGCACCCCCATCGAGAGGGCGAACAACACGCTCGCTGCCACGGCGACGTGGCCCCACCGGACCTTCCGGCCGGCGCCCGCCACGACGGTGTGCGCCGGGTTTTCCGCTTGCGTGGCGGCTGCCACGGGCGGAGTGCCCACGGCCGCCGGCACCTTCGTGAACGCCGGCGCGACCTCCTGGAGCCGTTTGGTGCCGCGCTTCAGCGAGTTGTTGAAGAGCTCGGTGCCGACTGAGCCCACCACGCTGGCGAGCGCGGCCCCGGCGAGAGTGCCGGCCACGCCCAGGTATGAGCCCAGCACGGCGGCGGCCACCGCCGCGCAGGTGCCGGCGACGACTTTGCTGACTTGGATGCCGGACCACAACCGGTCCGGCGCTGCTTGCTCGCTCATGTCCTCCTCACTTCGAGAGCCCTTTTCCGTTTCGCCGCGCGCCAAACCAGCCCCGCTCGGCGAGGACTTCACGCAGCGGACGCACCTCGATGCCGTCGGCGGCCAGCCGGAGCCGAGCCAGCCGACGGGTGCGCAGGATGCCGGCGACGCCGATGGCGCCGACGGCGTATTGCACGGCCATGGCGACCCGGAAGTCGGCGATGTCGTATGCCGCCGTCCCGCCCGTCCGCAGGTCGAGGATCAGACCGACGAGCAGGATGGTCACCAGTGACGCCACGAATCCGCCGACGTTGACGATGCCGGTGGCGGTGCCGAGCCGGTGCGGCGGGTTGAACGTCCGCGCGAACTCGAAGCCGATCATCGAGCCTGGCCCACCCAGACCCAGCGCGATCACGAGCAGCACGAGCACAGCCAGCGGCGCCCGGCCCGGCCAGGCCATGACCACCGCCCAGCCGATTGCGTTGGCGGCGATGACGGCCAGCACCAGGTAGGAGCGGCGCCACGGATGCCGCTGCACCAGCACGCCGAGCACCGGCCCGGCGGAGATGCCGACCAGCACGAACAGGGTGAGCAGCGCGCTCGCGGTGGCGCGCGTGAGTCCTTCACCGGCCACCAGGAACGGGTAGCCCCACATCAGGGCGAACACCGTGCCGGGGAACTGGGTGGTGAAGTGGGTCCACAGCCCGAGTCGGGTGCCGGGATGCCGCCACACGGTGACGAGATCGGCGCCCAACTGTCGGGCGGTCATCGCTTCCCCGGAGTTGATCCGTCGTTCGGGGGTGTCGTGCAGAGCCACCACGGCGACGATCGCCACGAACACCCCGGCGGCGGAGGCACTGACGAACGCGGTCGTCCAGCCCGCTCCGGCCAGCAGCGCCGCCAGCGGTACGGCGCTGAGCACCTGACCGAGCTGCCCGACGATGCCGGTGAGCTGGGTGACCACCGGGACCCGTTTGGTGGGGAACCACTGCGGCACGAGCCGGAGCACGCTGATGAAGGTCATCGCGTCACCCGCGCCGACCAGCACCCGGGCGGTGACCGCTGCGCCGGTGCCGTCGGCGACCGCCATGAGTGCCTGCCCGGCGGCCATGATGACGGCGCCGCCGACCACGAGCCGCAGCGAACCGAACCGGTCCAGCAGCACGCCGACCGGGATCTGCAGGGCGGCATACACGAGAAGTTGCAGCACGGCGAACGACGCCAGCGTGCTCGCCCCGATGTCGAACCGGGCCTGGGCGTCGAGGCCGGCGACGCCTAGCGAGGTGCGGTGCATGACGGCCACGACGTAGGCGCAGAGCCCAGCGCCCCACACCACCCAGGCCTTGGTCATGCTGTCCACCCTGTCCCGGGTAGCCGATGAACGCCACAGTAAACATCACAAAGCGGACGTGTGTCCCGTCACCGGTGTCTCGACTCCCAGGTGCCGGGTGAGCCAGCCGACCGTCTCCCGCAGGTATTCGGCGCGCGACGAGCGGTGCAGCAGCTCGTGCCCCTCGTCGGGGAAGAGCAGGTAGCGGTGCTCGACTCCGCGCTCGGCCAGCGCTGCGACGACCTGTTCCGCCTCGATCACCGGGACGTTGCTGTCGTTCGCGCCGTGCACCACCAGCAGCGGGGCGCGCAGCCGGTCGATCCGGGTGATCGGCGACAGTTCGCGTAACAGGTCGGCGTCGCGCACCGGGTCGCCGTACTTGCTGACCGCCGCCGCGGCGATCCACGGCTCGGTGTGCGCATAGAACGTCGCGAAGTTCGCCATCCCGCACACGTCGATGCCCACGGCGAACAGCTCCGGGTACGTGGTCAGCGCGGCCAGGGTCAGGTAGCCGCCGTACGAGCGGCCCATGCAGCCCACCCGGGCCGGGTCGGCGACCCCGGTCTCGACCAGGTGAGCGACGCAGGCGGCGACATCCGCGACCGCGGCGGTGCGCAGCGGCCCGTTGTCGGCGTTGACGAAGCTGCGCCCGAAGCCGGACGAGCCGCGGACGTTCGCCGCGAACACGGCGATGCCCCGGTCGACCAGCGACTGGAACAGCGGGCCGTGGCCTGGGCGTTCCTGCGCCTCCGGGCCACCGTGCAGCCACACCACCAGCGGATGTGGTCCGGTGCCGGCCGGGGTGAAGAGCCACCCGCTGATCTCCAGTCCGTCGTGCGAGGGGAAGCGGCGCAGCACCGGCTGCACAGCACCGGGGGAGGGCGCCTCGACCGCAACGGGATGCAGGTCGCCGTCCCAGACCCAGACGCCGTGCGGCTGACCGGGTGCTTCGGCGGTGAAGGCGAGGGTGCTGCCGTCCGTGCTCCAGACCGGCCCGGCCGCCACCGTGCCGGGCAGGTCGATCCGCGTCTCGCCGTGCGCACCGAGCACGGCCAGTTCGGAGAGTCCGCCGCCGGTGTTCCACAGAACCGCCACCTTGGTGCCGTCCGCGGTGAGCGCGAACGTCTCGACCTCGGCGGTGTCCGAGGCGGCCAGCACTTCGGCGGTGCCATCGCGTACCCGCAGCAGTCTCGTGCGTTCGCCGGTGTCGCTTCGGGCGTAGATCGTGCCGTCGGGGGCGAAGCAGGCCTGTTCGCCGCTGGTCACGTACTCCTCGTGCCCGGTGCCGAGGTCGCGGAGCACGATGTGCCGGCTGCCCCGGGGACCGTGCCGCAGCAAGGCCTGGCGGCGATCCGGGGAGACGTCGAACAGCGAGGTCAGCTCGCCCTCGGCGATGACCTCCCGGGTGCCGTGCTCGGCGTCGATCAGCAGGGTGGTGCTCAGGTTCTCGGCCACCGCGAGCAGCGGCCGTCCGGGCAGCCAGCGCACGTTCTCCGCGCTGTCCGTGCCGAAGCCGGCCACCTGGTGCGGCACCGAGCCGTCCGGGCGGACCAGCCACACTTCCGTACGCGGCGCGCCACCCGGAGCGATCACGCACGCCAGCCACCCGCCGCCGGTCGACCAGTGCACCTCGGTGACCGGCTCCTCGGTGTCGACCAGGAACGTCAGCTCGCTGCCGACCGGCTGCACCCAGACCCGGGGGGAGCCGCTGCGGTCCGACACGTACGCGACGTGCCGGCCGTCCGGCGACAGGGCCGGCGACCAACTCCCGCTGGCTTCCGAGGGGTAGGACTCCTTCGCTCGCCACCCGGCCGGCAGCACGGTGACGTCGATCCGGTTGAGTTGACCGGCCATGCGGGCCCCTCCTTCGCTCACAGTCCCTTGTCTTGCAACCACATCTCCAGCAGCGCCAGCTGCCACAGCTGGTTTGCGCCGAGCGTGGTGCGTGGCGTGTTCGGGTCCATCAGGAGTGCGTCGACGTACTCCTTGCGGAACAAGCCCCGCGCCTGGGCTGCCGGTGCGTGCAGCGCCTCGCGGACCAGGTCCAGCATCGGGCCTTCGAGGTGCCGGATGCCGGGAACCGGGAAGTAGCCCTTGGTCCGGTCGATGACCTCGTCCGGCACGTGCCCGCGAGCGGCGTCCTTCAGCACGCCCTTGCCGCCCTGCGCCAGTTTCAGCTCCGGCGGGCAGGCCGCCGCAAGCTCGACCAGCTCGTGGTCCAGGAACGGTACGCGCGCCTCCAGCCCCCACGCCATCGTCATGTTGTCGACCCGCTTGACCGGATCGTCGACCAGCATGACCTGCGAGTCGAGCCGCAACGCCGCGTCGACCGCCGTCGTGGCGCCCGGCCGCGCGAAGCTCGCTGCCACGAATTCCCTGCTCACGTCCGCGCCTAAGAACCATTCCGGGGCCAGCTGGCCGGCCAGCTCACGGTGCCCGCGATCGAAGAACTCCTTCGCGTACGCCTCGACGGCGTGTTCCCGGGGCACGTCGGCCAGCGGCGGATACCAGCTGTACCCGGCGAGGATCTCGTCGGCGCCCTGTCCGGACTGGACGACGCTGACCTGCTGGGCGACGTCCTCGCTGAGCAGGTTGAACGCGATGCAGTCGTGGCTGACCATCGGTTCGCTCATCGCCGCGACGGTCCGGGACACGGCGGGCAGGAACCGGTCCTTGCCGATCCGGATCTGGTGGTGCTTCGTGCCGAACCGCTCGGCGATCAGGTCCGAGTACGCGAACTCGTCGCCGCTCTCGCCGGCCGCGGACTCGAAGCCGATCGAGAACGTGGTGAGCCCGCGCTGCCCCTGCTCGGCAAGCAACGCCACGATGTAACTGGAGTCCAGCCCGCCGGACAGCAGCACCCCCACCGGCACGTCGGCGACCATCCGGCGCTCGACCGCGGTTCGCAGTCCGGTGTGGATCGCCTCCGCCCATTCGGCCCGGGAGGACGGCTTGTCGACTCGCTCGTGCGACGCCTCCCAGTACACGGTCGAGGTGGAGGTGCCGTCCGGCTGGATGACCCGTACGGTTGCCGGCGGAAGTTTGCGGACGCCGGCCAGGATCGTGCGCGGCGCGGGCACGACCGAGTGGAACGTCATGTAGTGCTGCAGTGCGACCTTGTCGAGCGAGGTGTCGACGTCGCCGGCGGCGAGCAGCGCGGGCAGGGTGGACGCGAACCGCAGCCGACCCGGCGTTTCGGCCAGGTACATCGGCTTGATGCCCAGCCGGTCGCGGGCCAGCATGACCGTGCCGCTGGCGTGGTCGGTGATCGCGAACGCGAACATGCCCAGGAAGTGCTGCACACAGTCGGCGCCCCACCGGTGGTAGGCCTTGAGGATCACCTCGGTGTCGGAGGTGGAGGCGAACGTGTAGCCGTAGCCGCGCAGTTCCTCGCGGAGCTGCTGGTAGTTGTAGATGCAGCCGTTGAAGACCAGGGTGAGGCCCAGCTCGTCGTCGGTCATCGGTTGGGCGCCGGCGTCGCTCAGGTCGATGATCTTGAGCCGTCGGTGACCGAACGCGACCGGCCCGTGCTGCCACAGGCCCTCGCCGTCCGGGCCGCGCGACGCCAGGCAGGGCAGCATCCGCTGGACCGCCGCCGGGTCGGCCGCCCGACCGTCGAATCTCAGTTCGCCGCCGATTCCGCACATGCTCGATCAACCTCCACGGTGGTCCGTCTTGCGGGGATGTCGTTGCTGCCGAGGATCAGCCCAGCAACCAGGTGTCTTTGCTGCCGCCGCCGCGCGAGGAGTTGACGATCATGCTGCCGGCGGGGGCGACCCGGGTCAGGGCCGCGGGGGCGACCACCGACTCCCGGCCGGTGAAGATGAACGCCCGCAGGTCCACGTGCCGGGGCGCGAACTGGTGACCGTCGAACACCGGATGGGTCGACAGGTCCACCATCTCCTGCGCCACCCAGCGGTGCGGGGCGGTGCGGATCTGCCGGCGTACGGCGGCCAGGTCGTCTGCGCTGGCGTGCGGGCCGATGACGATCCGGTCGCCGCCGTAGCCGTCGACCGGCTTGCAGACCAGCTCGTCCAGCCGGTCCAACACCTCGACGCGCTGCTCGGGAATGCCACACAGATAGGTGGGGACGTCGGCCATCAGGGGCTTTTCGCCGAGGTAGTACTCGATGAGCTTCGGCACGTACGCGTACACGGCCTTGTCGTCGCCGATGCCGTTGCCGAGCGCGTTCGCACAGACCACCGTGCCCGCGTGCAGGGCGGTGATCAGGCTGGGACCCAGCGGCATGCCGTCGGCGCCGGGGGAGTGCACCAGGCTGTCCTCGCCCATCCGCAGATAGATGACGTCGACGCGGTGCTTGCGGCCGTTCGCCACCCGGTGCACGACCGCGTCGTCGACGAGCAGTTCGGTGCTGCGGACCAGGGGGACGCCCATCTCGTCGGCGAGCATCCGGTGCTCGAACCACGCCGAGTCGTCCGGGCCCTGGCTCAGCACGACCACCCGCGGATCGTCGCCGGCGGTCGGCCCGGCGGCGTCGAGCAGGGCTCGTTTGAGGAGCTGGGGAGTTTGCTCCGGGCTGATCAGGTTGCGCGGGCGCGGCAACTCCGGCAGGACTGCCTCGGTCAGACGGCGGTTCTGCATGGCGTACGCGATGCCGGACGGCACCCGCAGGTTGTCCTCCAGCACGCACCAGGCGCCGGCGCCGTCGCGGACCAGGTCGACTCCGGCCACCTGGGTCCGGATGCCGGTGCCGGTGTTCAGGGCGCCGCTGGGTCGCAGCTCGGGCGAGCCGTCGATGACCCAGCCGGGGACCACGCCGTCGGCGACGACCGCGCGGTCGCCGTACACATCTTCCAGGAAGGCGTTGAGCGCCCGGACCCGCTGGACCAGCCCACCCTGCAGGTTGTCCCAGTCGGAGGCGGGCACGATCCGCGGCACGAGGTCGAACGGGAACAGCCGGGTCGCCGCCTCACCGGCCACGCTGAAGGTGATGCCACGGGCGCGCTGCTCGTCATCCTTGGCATCCTCGCGGCGGCGCAGCCCGGCCGGACCCAGTGCCCCGAGCACCTGCACGATCGGCTCGTACCCGGGCACCACCTCGCCGTCGGGGAACGCCTCGTCACCACTCGCCGCGTACGGGGTCAGTCCGGCGGGAACGCTCTGCCCGCCCGGCCCGATTCCGGTGGCGCCGCCGCGGGTGTCGGCGACGAGCAGGTCCACCACGTCGGAGATCCGCCCCCGCCGGGCCATCGCACGGCGCTGTCGAGCCGCCGAACTGCCTCGGCTCAGCGCCTGCACCGACAGGTCGAACACCTGCTCCCAGTCGCCGAGCTCTTCCAGCTGCGGGCGCAGCTCGCCGACCAGCCGCTCCACCGCGACCGCGGCCGGCACGGGCACCGGCGATCGGGGCAGGTCCAGCAGGTCGCCTTCCAGCCCGGACCGGGCGGCGCGCCACATGGCAGCCCGGTGCAACGGCGGCCGGGTCGGCACGAGCGGTAGCCCGGCGCGGTGGTCCTGCAGGGCTTTCAGCACGAGTCCGCGGAACAGCCCGGCCAGCAGCACGACGGTGTCGGCGTCCGGGCTGGAGTCGGTGACGCGCAGCTCGACCGTGGGCAGGTGCGCGGACGGTCGGACATCGAAGTAGACCATCTTGGGATCGCTGATCGTGCCGGAAGCGACCAGGTCCTCGACCAGCGCGTCGTACTCGGCGGCGCTGCGGATGACCCCGCTGTCGCCGGCGGTGGGCCAGCGCATCCACACCAGCGACCGCACGCTGGCGTATCCGCTATCTTCCCCCATCCAGTACGGCGAGCTTCCGGAGAGCGCGAGCAGCACCGGCAACGCCGGAGCGACCCGCTGTGCGACCGCTACTGCCTCGTCTCGGTCGGCCACGCCGACGTGCACCTGGGCGCCGCAGATCAGCTGTTCCCGGGTGAGCATCTGGTACTCGTCGAGCATGCGCTGGTAGCGCGAGGTCGGGGTGACCGGCAGCGCGTCGAGGTCGACCACCGGAACGGTGCCCGCAGCGACCAGGCCGAGCCCCAACGACTCGGCGACACCGATCGCTCGGCGGCGCAGGCCGACGATGCCGTCGCGCAGGTCGTCCAGCGTGCGGGCCACCGGGGTGTTGGTCTCGACGACCGAGCGGTGCAGCTCGGCGGAGAAGTGGTCCTGGTCGAGCCGGGCCAGGATCTCCGGTGCGCGGGGCACCAGCTCCCGGGTCCGCAGGTCGACGACGTGCAGCTCTTCCTCCGCGCCGAGCGTGAGATCCGCGGCCAGCGTGCCGCTCGGGCAACCTTCGCCGGACCTCAGTGACTCCGTCATTGCTAACCGCCTCTGCCGCTCGTCGTCGCACCGGCGAGCCTGACCAGCTCAAGTACCGGAGCTGTGTCGTGCCCATTTCCGCCCGCCGCCAAGCATGATGATTCGCACACCCGTGCGGGTCCGGGCGGGAGTGACCCGTCGGGGTGCGGTGCGCGAGGATGCTCGAAGAGCCGGTCTTCCGCGCCCAACTACGCGAAAACCTGTGCAATTGTTCACGAAGGCTATGGGCTCGGGTGGCGGCGCCTTAACGTCCGGGACACCATTAACGGGCGTTCGGTCCAATGGCAATGGGAGGCGGCTATGGCCGGGGAGAAGTACGTCTACGATTTTTCCGAGGGTCACAGGGATCTCAAGGAGCTTCTCGGCGGTAAAGGCGCGAACCTTGCGGAGATGACTCGGCTCGGCCTGCCCGTGCCGGCCGGTTTCACCATCACCACGCGGGCCTGCCAGGCGTACCTGGCGACCGGGGCCAACCCGGAGGGGCTGATCGCGGAGATCGACGACCATCTTGCTGCGCTTGAGCGCGCGATGGGCCGCAAGCTGGGCGACGCGGGCGACCCGCTGCTGGTCTCGGTGCGTTCCGGCGCCGCTTTCTCGATGCCCGGCATGATGGAGACCGTGCTGAACGTCGGCCTGACCGACGCCAGCGTCGTCGGCCTCGCCGCCCAGTCGGGCGGCAACGACCGCTTTGCCTGGGACTCGTACCGCCGGTTGATCCAGATGTTCGGCAAAACCGTGTGTGACGTGCCCGGCGAGGAATTCTCCGACGCCCTGGAAGACGCGAAGAAAGCCAAGGGCGCGACCGACGATCTGCACCTGGACGCCGCCGACCTGAAGGCCCTGGTCGAGAGCTTCAAGCGCATTTTCGCCAAGCACACCGGATACGACTTCCCGCAGGATCCGCGCGAGCAGTTGCGGCTCGCCACCGAGGCCGTCTTCCGCTCCTGGAATGCCGAGCGGGCCGTGCTCTACCGCCGCCAGGAACGTATTCCGGCCGACCTGGGCACCGCGGTCAACGTCTGTTCCATGGTCTTCGGCAACCTCGGCGCGGACTCCGGCACCGGCGTCGCCTTCACCCGGGACCCGGCCTCCGGCGCTCAGGGCATCTACGGCGACTACCTGTCGAACGCGCAGGGCGAAGACGTGGTGGCGGGCATCCGCAACACCGTCCCGCTGGAAGACCTCGAGAAGCTGGACGCCAAGTCTTACGCCGAGCTCCTGGCGATCATGGCGAAGCTCGAAGGCCACTACCGCGACCTGTGCGACATCGAGTTCACCATCGAGCGCGGCAAGCTGTGGATGCTGCAGACCCGGGTCGGTAAGCGTACGGCCGCAGCCGCCTTCCGGATCGCCGCCCAGCTTGTCGACGAGGGCATGATCAGCCTGGATGAGGCGCTGCGGCGGGTTTCCGGCGCTCAGCTCGCCCAGCTGATGTTCCCCCGTTTCGACCTCTCCGCCGACCCGACCGTGCTCACCAAGGGCATCGGTGCCTCGCCGGGTGCCGCGTCGGGCAAGGCGGTCTTCACCGCCGAGCGCGCTGTCGAGCTGGCCGCCGAGGGTGAAGACGTCATCCTGGTCCGCCGGGAGACCAACCCGGAGGACCTCGCCGGCATGATCGCTGCGCGTGGCATCCTCACCGCCCGCGGCGGCAAGACCAGCCACGCGGCAGTGGTGGCCCGCGGCATGGGCCGGACCTGCGTCTGCGGCGCTGACCAGCTCGAGATCGGCCGGGACAGGGTCACCGTGAACGGGCAGGTCATCACCGAGGGCAACATCGTCTCGATCGACGGCACCACCGGCCGGGTCTACCTCGGCGCTGTGCCGGTGCGGCCCTCCGAGGTCGTGCAGTACTTCGAGGGCGACAAGGTGGAGGAGTCCACTCTGGTCGACGCCGTGCACACGATCATGAGCCACGCCGACGCGTCTCGTCGGCTCGCCGTGCGGACCAACGCCGACACCGGCGAGGACGCGGCGCGCGCCCGGCGCTTCGGTGCGGAGGGCATCGGCCTGTGCCGGACCGAGCACATGTTCCTCGGCGACCGCAAGGAGCTGGTCGAGCGGCTGATCCTCAGCTCCACCGAGGACGCCCGCAACGACGCGCTGGCTGCTCTGCTGCCGCTGCAGAAGGCTGACTTTGTCGACCTGTTCCGGGCCATGGACAACCTGCCGGTCACCGTGCGTCTGATCGACCCGCCGCTGCACGAGTTCCTGCCCTCGCTGGAGGAGCTTGCCGTCAACGTGGCGGTCGCCCGCGAGCGCGGCGAGGACCATGCCGAGGATGAGGAGCTGCTCGACGCCGTACGCCGGATGCACGAGCAGAACCCGATGCTGGGCCTGCGGGGCGTTCGGCTCGGCCTGGTGATCCCGGGTCTGTTCGCGATGCAGGTGCGCGCCATCGCTGAGGCCGCCGTCCAGCTCGCCGGCGAGGGCCTGCACCCCCGCCCGGAGATCATGGTCCCGCTCGTCGGCGCCGTGCAGGAGCTGGAGATGGTCCGGCAGGAGTGCGAGCAGATCGTCGCCGAAGTCGTGGCGGACAGCGGCGTCGAGGTGCTGATCGGCACGATGATCGAGGTGCCCCGGGCGGCGCTGACCGCCGGGCAGATCGCCGAGGCCGCGGACTTCTTCTCGTTCGGCACCAACGACCTGACCCAGATGGGCTGGGGCTTCTCCCGCGACGACGTCGAGGGTGCGTTCTTCTGGCGCTACCTCGAGCTGGGCATCTTCGGCATCTCGCCGTTCGAGTCGATCGACCGGGACGGTGTGGGCCGGCTGATCCGGATTGCCGCGGAGGAGGGTCGGGCGGTCCGCCCGGAGCTGAAGCTCGGTGTGTGCGGCGAGCACGGCGGCGACCCGGAGTCGGTGCACTTCTTCCACGAGGTCGGCCTCGACTACGTGTCCTGCTCACCGTTCCGCGTGCCGGTTGCCCGCCTGGAGGCGGGCCGCGCGGCCATCACCGGTGGGGATTCCGACAGCCGCTGACCACCTGCACGGCCACCTACGGCCGGATCGGGGCATCCGTGCCCTGGTCCGGCCCTTGTCGTTGGTGGATGCATTCTCGCTGAGAAGTTGCTGAGAGTAACCAGCTAGGTCGCTTTGTGTAACGGATTGTTCACGGATCTTCGTTAGGGTGTCCGAAATATCCCACTCGCGTTTGCAGGGAAAGGACCTCATGACGACGCCGGACACCCAGACGGCCGGTCGCGGGCGCACGTTGCTGCGCCATGACCTGCCAGCCTCGATCGTCGTGTTCCTCATCGCCATCCCACTGTCGCTCGGCATCGCCGCCGCCTCCGGCGCACCGCTGCTGGCCGGCCTGGTCGCTGCGGTCGTCGGTGGCATCGTCGCCGGCGCGCTGAGCGGCGCCCCGCTCCAGGTCAGCGGTCCCGCCGCCGGGCTTACCGTCATCGTGGCCGGCACCGTCGCCGAATTCGGCTGGGCCGCGACCACCGCCATCGTGGCTATGGCCGGCCTGATCCAGCTCGCGCTCGGTGCCTTCCGCCTCGGCCGGGCCGCTCTCGCGCTCTCCCCGGCCGTCGTACACGGCATGCTCGCCGGCATCGGCGTCGTCATCGCCCTCAGCCAGGTGCACGTACTGCTCGGCGGCGACCCGCAGAGCGCCGCCTGGGACAACCTGCGCGACCTGCCCCGGCAGATCGCCGGCAACCACAGCGGTGCCGTCTTCGTCGGCGTACTCACCATCGCGATCCTGCTGATCTGGCCGCGCCTGGTGAAGATCTCGCTGCTGCCCGCCGCCCTCGTCGCCGTCACCGCGGCCACGATCGTCGCGAGTGCGGGTGGCCTGACCGTCGAGCGGGTCGACCTGCCGCCCAACCCGCTGGGCAGCCTCACCTTCCCGCGCTGGCCGGACGGCGGCCTGCCGGACATCGCCATAGCGGTCGTGACCATCGCCCTGGTAGCCAGCGTCGAATCGCTGCTCTCCGCGGTGGCCGTCGACCGGATGCACGACGGACCGCGCGCCGACCTCAACAAGGAACTGCTGGCCCAGGGCGCCGCCAACACCGTCTCCGGTGCGCTCGGCGGACTGCCGGTCACCGGCGTCATCGTCCGCAGCTCCACCAACGTCGCCGCCGGGGCGAAGACCCGCGCCTCAGCCATTCTGCACGGACTGTGGATTGCCGTCTTCGTGCTGCTCTTCGCCGGACTGCTCGAACGGATTCCGTTGTCCGCTCTGGCCGCCGTGCTCGTCGTCGTGGGGCTGCGGCTGGTCAGCTTGGCCCAGATCAAAACCTACGTGCGGCACCGGGAACTGCCGACGTACCTGGTCACCGCCGTCGGGGTGATCTTCGTCGACCTGCTCACCGGGGTCGCGCTGGGCATGGCTACCGCCGTGCTGCTGATGATCGTGCGGCTGGCCCGGTGCGAGATCACGCGGACCTCGCCGACGCCGGGTCGCTGGACGGTGGTCATCACCGGCACGCTTGCTTTCGTCGGCGCCGGCCGGGTCGCCCGCGAGCTGTCCGTCCTGCCGCCGAGCGAGACCGTCGAGCTGGAGCTGCACCTCGACTACCTCGACCAGGGCGCTTTCGAGACGATCCAGGACTGGAAGGAAGCGTACGAGCGAGGTGGCGGCACAGTGCGCGTCCGCGAGGTCCACGACAGCTGGTTCCACCGGGCCACCGATGGCCGGCTGGGCGTCGCCCGCAGCCAACCAGCCCGGGCGCCGCGCCTGCTCGGCTCCTGGTCGCAATGGGTGTCGCTCAACGAGCAGCGGCAGGACGCCATGCAAGCCGGCATCGACGAGTTCGAACGCAGTGTCGCGCCGCTGGTCCGCCCGCACCTGGCCGACCTCGCGCGCGACGGGCAGCAGCCGGAACAGCTCTTCATCACCTGCGCCGACTCCCGGGTCGTGCCGAATCTGATCACCACGAGCGGCCCGGGTGACCTGTTCTGCGTGCGCAACGTGGGCAACATCGTGCCGCCGTACGGCTCGGACGACACCTCGGTGGGTGCCGCCGTCGAGTACGCCGTGGACGTCCTAGGCGTCACCACCATCACCGTGTGCGGCCACTCGGGCTGCGGTGCCGTCCGCGCGATGATGGCCGGCGCCGCAGGTGGCCCGTCGGCGCTGGGCAGCTGGCTCGACGCCGCCGGGTCGGCCCTCGAGGGTGACTGCGAGACGGAATGCATCACCGCCAACGTGGCGCAACAGCTGAAGAACCTGTGCACCTACCCGACCGTACGGGCGGCAGCGGACGCGGGCCGGCTCACCCTGACCGGGCTCTACTTCGATCTCGCCGAGGCAAAGATGTACCGCGTCCAGGACGGTGTGCGGACCCCGGTCAGCGTCGGTTGACCGGCGGTCTTTGTGCCATTTCTGCCGCTGCTGTTGAGGTCGACGCTGCGACGGCCCAAGGTGGAGCCGGGCCGCAGGACGAATTTCTCCGGCCCACCCGGCCGGAACGGACATCGATTCCGTACGGCAGGGTACGGGCGCGGGGGCCGCCTGGGTGGAGGTGACAGCGGTGACGGTCGACGGCGCGCCCTTGCACCCCGGCGATGTGGTGCTCGTCGGACGGGCCGCCAGCGTGCAGTTCACCGGCCGCTCCGGGTTCGCGTTCCGGATCATCGCGGTCGACGGCCGGCCCACCTACGCCGGCTGGGTCTGGCTCGACGGCTACCAGCTCGACCGCCGCGGGCAGGCGGTGGCCCGCCGGCGCATCTTCGTCCGCGTCGCGGGCCTGCGCCGGGCGGGCACCCCGGGCACTTCGCTGCGCTCTGACGGCCAGCACTGAGGTGTCCGCCCTCAGCGGAAGAGAGGGCGCTGATCAGAACCGGGCGCCGGATTAGGGGGAAACAGCCGCGGATCACCCGGCCGGGATGCGATGTTGGTTACCGGGGAACGAGTGATGGGCGGGAAGCGATGACCGACTACGAGACCGCGACCGAGGACTGGTCCGCCGATGCATCGATGGACACCGGCAAGTACACGTTGCCGTCGACCACGCAGGACTCGGTGCACCGCCTCGCGGATGTCAGCAGCGACATGGCGACGGCAACCCGGTCGGCGGTGCGCGCCGCGCAGACCGCCGTCGCGGTGATCCAGCGGCTGGATGCGAGCAGCACCGAGATCGGCAAGGTTGTGCAGCTCATCGCCACCATCGCCAAGCAGACCAACCTGCTCGCGCTGAACGCCACCATCGAGGCGGCCCGGGCCGGCGAGGCGGGGCGCGGCTTCGCCGTCGTCGCCAGTGAGGTCAAGGACCTGGCCAACGAGACCGCCACCGCGACGAACGAGATCGGCGGCCAGGTCGGTGGCATCCGCGCCGACACCCAGAACGCCGTGTCCGCCATCGAGGAGATGCAGTCGCTCATCGAGGAGTTGGACCGCTGCCAGATGGTGATCAGTGGAATCGTGACGGAGCAGCAGGCCGGCTGACGCGGCGTGGGCGGTGGGGAAGGATAGGGCCATGGCCCGACAGAAGCAGCGGCGCCGCCCGGCAACGGCGGTCACCGAACTGGAGAACTCCGATCCCTGCCCCTGCGGATGGGTGCTGCCGTACGGCGAATGCTGTGGCCGCGCCCACGGCGGCCACGCCCCGGCCACCGCGGAGGCCCTGATGCGCTCCCGCTACGCCGCCTATGTGCTGGACGACGCCCCGTACGTGCTGAAGTCGTGGCATCCGGACACCCGCCCCGACTCGGTCGAGCCGGATCCTGCGCTGCGCTGGACCGGGCTGGACGTGATCGAGGCGACCAGGGGCGGCCTCTTCGACGCCGAGGGCGTGGTGGAGTTCCGGGCCCATTACCGAGACGGCGGCAAGCCGGGGGACATGCACGAGCGGAGCCGGTTCGTGCGGCACGACGGTCAGTGGGTGTACTGGGGTCCGATCCTTACCAACGAAGCCCTGGCAAACATCTGACCTTGTGTGTTTCCCTTCATGGGATCACTCGAGGAGGGCATCGTGTCGTCGCACCAGCGGCCGTTGGAGCCGGGCATTGTCCGAGACTTCAAGGTCAATCTCTCGTACGGTAAATATCTGGATCTGGACCGGATCCTGTCGGCGCAGCACCCGGTCAGCGTGCCGGTGCACCACGACGAGCTGCTCTTCATTCTGCAGCACCAGACGTCGGAGCTCTGGCTGAAGCTGGTGCTGCACGAGCTGCGTGCCGTGCTGCGGCAGATCGCGGCCGACCAGCTCCGGCCCGCGCTGAAGGGCCTGGCCCGGGTGAAGCACATCCAGCGCTGCCTCACCGAGCAGTGGTCCGTGCTGGCCACCCTGACGCCCAGCGAGTACGCCGAGTTCCGCAGCTTCCTCGGCACCTCCTCGGGCTTCCAGTCCTACCAGTACCGCGCGGTGGAGTTCACCCTCGGTAACAAGAACAAGCGGATGCTGTCGGTCTTCGACGACGATCCGGGCGCGAAGTCGATGCTCACCGAAGCCCTGGAGACCCCGAGCGTCTACGACGAGTTCCTGCGCTACCTCGCCCGGCAAGGCCACGCGGTCCCGGCCGCGATCCTCGACCGGGATGTGACCGAGCCCTACAAGTTCCACGCCGACCTGGTGCCGGTCTTCGTCGAGATCTATGAGAACAAGGACAAGTTCTGGGAGGCGTACGAGGCCTGCGAGGAGTTCGTGGACCTCGAGGAGAACTTCCAGTTCTGGCGGTTCCGGCACCTCAAGACGGTCGAGCGCACCATCGGCTTCAAGCGCGGCACCGGCGGTTCCAGCGGAGTTGACTTCCTGCGCAAAGCTCTGGACCTGACGTTCTTTCCGGAGCTGTACACCGTGCGTACCGAAATAGGGGTGTGACCTTGACTGACGACCTGCTGCAGCGGGCCGAGACGCTGGACGCCGCGGATGCGTTGGCGCCCCTGCGGGATCGTTTCCTCGCGCCGGACGACTTCGACGTCATCTCCTATCTCGACGGCAACTCGTTGGGGCGGCCGCTGCGCGCGACCGAGGAACGGATGACCGCGTTCGTGCGCGACCAGTGGGCGGGCCGGCTGATCCGTGGCTGGACCGACGGCTGGCTGGAACAGCCGCAACGGCTCGGCGACCGGCTCGGCGAGCTCGCGCTGGGCGCCGCCGCCGGGCAGGTCGTGGTCGCCGACTCCACCACCGTGCTGCTCTACAAGCTGGTGCGAGCTGCCGTCGACGCCCGCCCCGGCCGCCGGAAGATCGTCCTCGACACCGACAACTTCCCCACCGACCGGTACGTCTGCGAGGCCGTCGCCGCCGAACGCGGCGTCGAACTGGTGTGGATCGACACCGACCCGACCGCGGGCATCACCACAGAACAGGTCGCGGCGGCGGTCGGCGAGGACACCGCGCTCGTGCTGTTCAGCCACGTCGCGTACCGCTCGGGCTGGCTTGCCGACGTTGCCGAGATCAACCGCATCGCGCATGCCGCCGGTGCCCTGACCCTCTGGGACCTGTGCCACTCGGCTGGCTCGGTAGAGGTCGAGCTGGACGCGTGGGGTGTGGACCTCGCGGTCGGCTGCTCCTACAAGTACCTCAACGGTGGGCCGGGGGCGCCCGCTTTCGCGTACGTGCGCACAGAACTGCAGGGTGACTTGCGGCAACCGATCTGGGGCTGGATGGGCCACCGGGCGTCCTTCGAGATGGGTCCCGGGCACGAGTCGGCGCCGGGCATTCGCGCGATGCTGAGCGGCACTCCGCCGATCCTGGCGATGGTGCCGTTGGACGCCAGCCTCGACCTGCTCGCCGAGGCCGGCATCGCCGCGGTCCGGCGCAAGTCGTTGCTGCTCACCGAATATGTGATCGAGCTGGCCGACGCCTGGCTGGCCCCGCTGGGCGTCGAGGTGGTCAGCCCGCGCGACCCGGCTCGGCGCGGCGGCCACGTGACGCTGCGGCGGCCCGGCTTCGAGCAGCTTCTGGAGCCGCTCTGGGCCGGCGGTGTCATCCCGGACTACCGGCGCCCGGACGGCCTACGGATCGGCCCGGCGCCGCTGAGCACCGGCTTCGCCGAGGTGCACCGGGGCTTGAGCTTCCTGCGGGACCTGCTCGAGAAGCAGCCGTGACCTGGCTCGTCCCGGACTCGCTGTGGTGGGACGGCCGCCTGCACACCGCCTCCGCGCTGCGTGACGGCGTCGTGACGGCCGTTGCGGCGCTGCCCACCGGGGACGCGCGGTTGCGGCTTCCCGGCACGATCCTGCCCGGCCTCGGCGACGCGCACATCCACACCGCCCTCGTCGACCTGCCGACCCTGCGCGCGGGCGGCCTCGCCTGGGTGCAGGATCTGGGTGGCGTGCCCGGCCAGCTCGCCGAGCTGGCCGGCCGCCATCCGTGGTTGCGTTACGCCGGACCGTTCCTCACCGCGCCCGGCGGCTATCCGAGCGACCGCTCCTGGGCGCCGGCGGGCAGCTGCCGGGTGGTGCAGTCGGCCGCCGACGCGGCCGACGCGGTCGCCGAGGCGCACGCGGGCGGCGCGAGCCTGATCAAGGCGACGGCGCACGCGGGCGGCCCGATGCTGCCGCACGCGACGCTGGGCGCTGTCGTGGCAGCCGCGCACGACCGGAGCCTGCCGGTGGTCGTGCATGCCGAAGGGCCGGACACGGTCGCAGCCGCCCTCGACGCCGGCGCTGACCTGCTCGCGCACACTCCATGGACTGAGCGACTCGACGACGGTCTGCTGCGCGCCTGCGCCGCCCGGATGACCTGGATCAGCACGCTCGACATCCACGGCTACGGCAGCCCCACCCCCGAGCGTGAGACCGCCGTCGCCAACCTCCGCCTTTTCCTTGCGTACGGCGGAAAAGCGGTCTACGGCACTGACCTGGGAAACGGGCCGCTGCCACCAGCCATCAATCCTCGGGAAATCCGGGCCCTGCAGGAGTGCGGCCTCGCCCCGGCGGACGTCCTGGCGGCGATGACCGAGCCGGACCGGCCGGAGCTCAGCTGGATCCCGGGCGGCCTCGACCTGGACGCGGCCCGCTTCGCCGACTCGGTAGCCACTGCTCGCGTCTACGGCCCTGATGTCCAGCCGCGGCATATCCTCCGGTCATGAACCGCGCGCTCCCGGCCTTCTCCTCGCCGCTGCTGGCCGCCGTCCCGCCGCGGCGGGCACCTCTTCCGTCGTGTCGGGCCACTGCCGGGACGCGGGGTGAGCAGTCGTGACGATCGTGGTGACCGGGGCGACCGGGCGGCTGGGCGGGCGGGTCGCTGCGCGGCTGGCTCGACCGCAGCGGCTGCTGGTGCGGGACGCCGCCCGCGCGCCGCGGATCGCCGGGGCTTCGGTCGCGGTGGCCGACTACAGCGATTCCGCGGCGGTCCGGGCGGGCCTCGCCGGCGCCGACGTCGTGCTGATGGTGTCCGCGGCGGAGAACCCCGACCGGATCGCCCAGCATCGCGCCTTCGTGGACGCGGCTGCTGCGGCAGGCATCGGTCACCTGGTCTACACCTCATTCATGGGCGCGCGCCCCGACGCCACTTTCACGCTGGCCCGCGACCACTGGGCGACCGAGGAGCACATTCGCGGCGCAGGGCTGCCCCACACATTCCTGCGCGACAACCTTTACGCCGACTTCGTCCCCGCGCTGGCCGGGACGGACGGGGTGATCCGCGGGCCGGGTGGCGACGGCCGGGTTGCGGTCGTCGCCCAGGACGACATCGCCGACGCGATCGTCGCCGTCCTCCGCGACCCGGCACCGCACGCCGGGCAGACCTACGACCTCACCGGACCGCAGGCACACTCCTTCGCCGAACTGGCCGCTGCAATCGGCGCGCGGTACCACGCCGAAACGGTGGAGGAGGCTTACGCGTCCCGCGCGGTCTACGGCGCCCCGCAGTGGCAGGTGGACGCCTGGGTGAGTACCTACACGGCGGTGGCGGCGGGTGAACTGGACACCGTGGACCCGGCCCTCGAACGGCTGACCGGCCGCCCGGCAACCTCGCTGGCGGAGGTGCTGCGCCAGCGTCCCTAGATCGACTCCACTCGCGGGCATCGTCGCCGCACCTTAGAGTCGGCGAATGAGACAAGGGGGACTGGTCCGGCTCGACCGCGGCACCGAGGTGGTCGTCGGTGACGACTCGCCGATCCGCTACCAGCTGGCCTCGGTGAGCAAACAGTTCACCGCGGCGGCCCTGCTGCTGCTCGCCCAGGACGGCCGGATCGACCTGGCGGACCCGCTGGACCGTTGGATTCCCGGCTGGCCCGGCGTCACCCTGCACCACCTGCTGGCGCACACCTCCGGCATCGGGCATTGGGCGGACTACCCGATGATCGACCTGGCGGCGCGGATGGAACCCGCCGAGCTGGTCGAAACGTTCCGCTCGGTGCCGCCGCTGACGGCACCCGGCGCGGCGTGGCGCTACAGCAGTCCGGCGTATGTGCTGGCAGCGCAGGTCGTGGAGCGGGTTGCCGACACGGCGTACGCGACGTTTCTGGCGGGTCGGATCTTCGAGCCCGCCGGGTTGACCGCGACGTTCGCCGGCCCGCCCGGCGCCCGCCCCGACGTCGCCGCGGGCCACGACAAACACGGCGAGCCGCTGCCGTCCTGGAACCTGGACGTGGTCGGCATGGGCGCCGGCGACGTCTGGTCCACCACCGGCGACATGACCCGCTGGATGAGCAACCTGGCGGCCGGCGACCTGCTGCGCGAGCCGTGGCGCACGCTGATGCTCACCGAACGCGCCGCCACCGGACAACCCGACGACCACTCCCGCGGCTATGGCTACGGCTGGTACGTCGGCACGTACGCGGGCGAACCGTGGTTCCACCACAGTGGACACAACGCCGGCTACATCACCTTCGCCGCGAGCCTGCCGGAATCGGACCGTCGCCTCGTCCTGCTCACCAACAACGAGGCGATGGGCATGCCCGACATTTTCGCCCTGCTACGAAGTCTGCTTTAGAGCGTCACCGTCTCGCCCGTGGTGGCGCTGTGCCGGGCCGCATCCAGGACTGCCATGTTCCGGACCGCGTCCTGCGGGTCGACGGGCAGTGGGCCCTCGCCCCGCACCGCCGCGGCAAACGCGGGATAGAAGGCGTCCCAACAGCCCCGCTCGCTGCGGACCGGTGCCCCCGTCGCGCCGCGGTAGAGGCGCCCCCACGCGTGCTCCGGCTCGACACCCCACCGGTCGCCGAGCGTGGCGGGCGACCGGCCGGCCTTCAGCAACGCCTCCTGACCGTCGATGCCGTCGACGATGTAGGTGCCCGTCGTGCCGGTGACGCGGAAGCGCGGCCCTGGCGCTGCCTGGCGCCAACTGCCCCACAGGTGCGACTCGACGCCGCTCGCGTGGTGCAGGGCCACGAAGACGTCGCTGTCGAGGCCGCCGTCGGCGCGCAGTTCGGCGTACACCCGCTCGGTCGGGCCGAACAGCAAGTGCGCCTGGTCGACCAGGTGCGCACCGAAGTCGAGCAGGGTGCCGCCGCCCGCGGCCGGGGGCTGCCGCTCCGGCGACCAGCGCTCGAAGCGCGACTCGAAGCGGCGGATCTCGCCGAGCGTGCCCTCGCCGATCAGGCGCTGCGCGGTCCGGAAGTCGGCGTCATAGCGGCGGTTCTGGTAGACGCTGAGCAGCACGCCCCGCGCTGCCGCCCGGTCGGTGACCTCCCGGGCCGTCGCCGCGTCCAGGGCGAACGGCTTGTCGACCACCACGGGCAGCCCCCGGTTGATCGCCTCGCGCGCCAGATCGGCGTGCGTCGCCGCCGGCGTCGAGATCGTCACGGCCTGCACCCCGGCGGCGGCCAGGTCGGCGATCGAGTCGTACGCCGGCACCCCGGGGTAGGTCTCGGCCAGCTCCGCGCGCCGCTCGGCGGACCGGGTCACCACACCCGCGAACTCGACGCCCGCCGCCGACGCCAGCAGGGGGGCGTGGAAGATGCGCCCGCCCGAGCCGTACCCGACCAGGCCGATCCTCGTAGTCATGGACCGGATCCTACAAAGCCCTGCCCAGGTCAACCATGACGAACAGCACCCCACCGACGGTGAACGATCACCAAACGTGAGGGCTTGGTGTCGGATGGTTGACGGCCGCCCACATCGCGTCGATCGGCGAGCAAGTATGGCGCCATGGAGCCCGCACAGCTGGACCGCACCCCGTTCGCGGATCTCGACCGCATGCCCCCCGACCTGCTCGCCAAGCTCGTGGCGGCCCTCGAGGAGATGTCCCGGCACCCCGAGATCCGCCGCGTCCGGCACGCCGCCTGGCAGGCCCTGCGCCCCGCCCCCGGCCAGCGCCTGCTCGACGCCGGCTGCGGCGCCGGCGACGTGGCCCGCGAGCTCGCCGCCGCCGTCGCCCCCGACGGCGAAGTGGTGGCCCTCGACCACTCCGAGGGCACCCTCGCCGCGGCCCGCGCCCGGCACACCGAAGGTGACATCACCTACGTGACCGGCGACGTCGGCGCGCTCGACTTCGACGACGAAACCTTCGACGGCGTCTGGTGCGAACGCGTCCTGCAACACGTCGCCGACGCCGACGCCGCCATCGGCGAACTGGCCCGGGTGACCCGCACCGGCGGCCGCGTCTGCCTCCTCGACACCGACTGGGCGTCGCTGGCCTTCGACGGCGTCGAGGAGGTCCTGGCCGACACGGTGATCGACCACATGCACGAGCGGCTCACGCACCACCAGCTCGACATGGGCCGCACCCTGCGCCGCCGCCTGCTCGACCACGGCCTCACCGAGGTCACCGCCACCCCGGTGACCTGCTTCTTCGGCGACCCGACCTCGGCCGCTGTGGTGCTCCCCATGGTCAACCCCGAGGTGGCCGAGGAGACCTGGACCACCCCGGCCGGCCTGCGCACCGAATGGTTCGAGCAGGTGGAGGCCGCCGGCGAACGCGGCGACTTCCTCGCCGTCCTCACCATCTGGGTGGCCGCCGGTACCGTCTGACCCCATGGAGATCAGCACAGCGGACTGGACGATCGGGAAGCGCCCGGTCTCCGTCGCCGCGGGCAGCGTCCTCGGCACCAGGTACAGCGCCAACTACCACGTTGCCCACCTTGATCCCGTACGCCCGCTCGCCGTCGTCGCGGACGGCATGGGCGACGGGCCGGGCAGTACCGCCGCCGGTCGCACCGCCGTCGACGTCTTCGCCGCGCAGCCAGACCTGGGCAGTCCGGCGGCTCTGCGCGCTGCGGTCGCCGCGGTGCAGAAAGCCGTACGCGCCGCCGGCCGGGGTCAACCCGACCTGACCGGCTGCACCCTCACCGCCTTCGTCGGCGCCGAGTCCAGCCCCGAGTCCAGCGGTGACGACAGCGCGGCGTGGCTGGTGCAGCTCGGCGACTCCCGGGCCTACCGCCTCCGGGACGGCCTGCTCGAACTGCTCACCACCGACCACACGGCCGCCTGGCTCGGCCTCCTCAACGGCTGGTACGCCGCGGACTCGCCCCAGGCCCGGTCGGCGCGTTATCGGCTGACCCGCTATGCCGGCCACCCCCAGGCTCCCGAACCGGACGTCATCAACGTGAGCCTGCGCCCCGGCGACCGCTACCTGCTCTGCACGGACGGCGTCTCCGACGAACTCGGCGACCATCGCCTCACCCAACTCCTGCACCACACCCCTGCCCTGGCAGACCTCCTCAGCGAGGCCTCGACCGGCGCCGACAACGCCACCGCCGTACTCCTCGACGTGCGCTAGGCAGCGCAGCACGCACCCCAAGATCCTCGCGCAGGCGGCCACTCGAGGTTGAACCCGGCGTGAACAGCTCAGGAGTCGGGAGGAGAGCGAGCGGTTACTGGTCTGCGCGGCGGAAGTGCTGGCGTTTGCGGTCGTCGCGGAGGACGTAGCCGAGGCGGGCGAGTTCGGTGCGGAGCTCGCGCACGTCCCGGTCGTCGTGCTTGTCGAGCGCTCTCTGGCGGGCCGCGAACAATGCTTCCGCTTCGGCCGGGACCTGCGGGAGACCGGGCACCCAGCGACGGTATTCCTCGGCGTACGGGTCCTGGTCGTGCCAGGCGGTGCCGAAGAGGGCGGCGAGGCGGCGAGCGCCGACGAGGAACGGTTCGCGGGCGACTTCGCGGCCGGTGCGGTCGAGCAGGACCAGGTGGTCACGGTCGCGGTAGGCGGTGGTGATGTCGGCGCGGGGGACTGTGCGGTGGACGCCGGGGCGGGTCAGCACCACCTCGGTGCCGGCGACGCGGACGGTCAGGGCTTCCCGGTCGATGTAGAAGGCGAAGATCAGTCCGAGGCCGGCGCCGACGACCAGGGCCCCGATGGTTGCCTGCGGTTCGCCGAGCCGTTCGACCTGACGTAACAGGCTGCGAAACGGTGCGAACGGGATGCGCAGGATCCAGTCCAGCAGGTAATGGATCAGCCAGCCGAGTCCCGCACCGGCGGCTGGCACGCCGAGCCAGACTGCGACGCGCAGCGAAGCCGGTGTCGCAACAGTTCTCTCCTCGATCACGGCTAGATCCTGCCGGACCGGACAACTGCGGCGACACCGGCTTTAGTCGATGCTGGCGTAACTAAAGTCAGGGCACGACGACCATGGCGTCCAGCAGGCGGCCGAGCGGGATGCTGGCGAAGCCCACCCGGACGTCGCTGGCCCCGTACGGCAGCCACAGCCGGCCGCCGTGGAGCAGTCCGCCGCAGGAGTAGACGACGTTGGGGACGTACCCTTCGCGTTCGATGTCGTCGGGGTCGAGCAAACCGTGCGGGAGGTCGGCGATGACCCGTTCGGGGTGTTCGAGGTCGAGCATCATCGCGCCGATGACGTAGCGGCGCATGGGGCCGACGCCGTGGGTGAGGACGAGCCAGCCGGCGTCGGTCTCGATCGGGGAGCCGCAGTTGCCGACCTGGATGAGGTCCCAGCCGCGGTGGGGCATCAGCAGCGGGGTGGCCTGCTGCCACTGGTTGGACTCGTCGCGTTCGCTGAGGCCGAGCGTTTCGCCGTCGGAGCGGCACAGGGCGAGGTGGCGCCCGTTGACCGGTCTCGGGAACAGAGCGACACCTTTGTTGCGGGCTGCGGGGCCGCGCAGGGCGGTGACCTCGAAGTGCCGCAGGTCGCGGGTGTGCAGCATGCGCCCGCCGATCTGCCGCCCGTCGTACGCCGTGTACGTGGCCTGGTACGCCGTGCGCCCGTCGTCCTCGACGACCTGCACGAACCGCGCGTCCTCCATGCCGTTGCTTTCGGCGGGTGTGGCGGGCCAGAGGATGCGCTGGTGCAGCGGCACGGTGGCCGGGAAGGCGACCGCGTAGTCGGTGGCGACGAGTTCGCGGAGGGTGGCGAGGGTTTCGCCGGCGGTGGGCCGGGACAGCAGTTCGCCGGGGAGGTGGGCAAGGACGTCTTCGAACTCTTCGTCGTCGTAGCGTTCGGGCAGGGAGCCGAGGACGCTGCAGGTGAGCTCGTTGTCGAGGTCCAGTTCGGCGAGGCCGGCGGCGAGCAGGTCACGCTGGTGGCGCGCGCCGGTCCGCTCGCCGATCATCAGCGGGCCTTCGCGGCTTTCCATCCGGATGGCCTCGTGGGGGCCGAGAATCGCCGAGCAGAAGCCGATGGACGAGATGTGGCCCTCGCCGATCTGGCGGAGGCTGATGGCGACCCGGAGCTGGCCGGGTCCGAGCCCGCTCTGGTCCGGGTGCGGGACGATCGACGGGTTGCAGAGGGCGGCCGCTTCCACCGCGAACTCGTGGCTGAAGTACGCGCCGATCAGCGTACGCGCGTTGGGTGAGAGCTCGACGTCCGGCGGCACGCGGTGGTGGACCACCTCGTAGTGGTGCTGGAAGGTGTGCAGCAGGTCGTGGTGCCGGCCGGCGAACCGGGTGAGCACGTCGTCGACGAGCCGGCCGATCTCGTCCTCGTCGAGCTGGAGAACGCGATCGATGATCAGGGAGGCGCGGTTCTGGCCGAGCTGCGCGTCCTCGCCGGGAACGAACAGCTTGATGACCACGCGCCGCCCGTCGGGCTGCATGGTGATCGTGTGGCGCTGGACGAGGGAGGTGGTCTGCACTTCGTGCGGTTCGAGGGTCGCGGTCACGCTGGGCCACCTGAAGGTCGGGTCGCGCCCCGGCCGGCCCACGTGCGGGCGTGCTGCAACGTGGCGACGAGCGCGAGAGTGGATTCGGCACCTTGGTTCAGGTTAGGCCCATCTGCGGTCAGTCCGTCATATCCTCCGCCAGTTTGGGGGTCGTACATGACGCTTCCGGTGTCGTTGTCGCCGAGGAACCAGCTGATCGCGGCGAGCAGGGGAGCGTCCCAGGCGTCGTCGCCGGTGACCGCCGCGGCGGTGGCGCAGGCGTCGGCGACCGCGGCGGCTTCGATGGGCTGCTGGTCGAAGCGGTGCCGGTCGAGGCCCGGTGACCAGCCGCCGACCGGCACGAGCGACAGGTGCCCGTCGTGGTCCTGCATGCGGCACAGCCAGCCGAGCATGCGCAGCCCGTCGGCGAGGAGCGGTTCGTCGCCCAGCAGATCCCCCGCATGGATCAAAACCTCGGGCAGGGCCGGATTTGCGTACGTGAGTTCGCGTTCCGGCCACACCCAGCTCGGGTCCCGCCCGGGCAGTCCGATCACGGTGGCGGCGTCGGCGAGCAGTTGTGCCGCCTCTCCGGCCCGCGGGTCGGCGCGGAGGACCTCGGCGGCGCCCAACCCGGCGAAGGCCATCGCGCGTGCCCAGGGTGAGCGCTGTTGGGCGGCCACGGAGAAGGCTTCGCGTGCTTCTCGGCGTACCCAAGGAATGGTGCTGCGGGCCGCGGCCGTGCCCAAACCCCAGAGCGCGCGCCCCCACCAGTCGCCGATGTCGGGCTCGTCGAGCCAGCGACGCTCGTAGGACAGCCGGTTGCGGACCCGGCCGTCCGGTGCGGTGGCGTGGGTGACGAAGGCAAGGTAGCGCTCGGCCAGCGTGATGACGTGCGCGCCGGGCTGCGGTTCGCGGCTGGCGACGACCAGGCCGCGGGCGACGTCGTCGACGCAGTAGCCGTGTTCGCGCCGCACGATCGCGTTGCGGGCGTGTTCGAGCAGCCCGGTGTCGTCGGAGAGGCGCAGCAGGTGGGACCAGTTCGGTGCGGGTGCGTCGAGCAGGTGCAGGGGCGGCGGAACCAGCCGCAGGGAGACGCTCACGCGGGTACCGAGGTGGCGATGGCGGGTCGGCGGTCGGCCAGCAGCCGGCCGGCCAGGCTCTGGTAGCGCGCGGCCACGGCGGGCCAACGCAGTGTCGGTCCACCGGCGAGCCCGGTGAGGTGGTTCGTGGCGTCGGGAGCGGCCAGCAGGTGCCGGATGCCGGCGGCCATCGCCTCGGGGTCCTGGTGGGGCACGAGCAGGCCGGGGCCGTCGGCGAGCAGTTCGACGGCGTGCGGGAACTCGGTGGCGACGACGGGCACGCCGGCGCCGACGGCCTCGATGAGCACGCCGGAGGTCACCTGTTCCGTCGAGTCGTACGGCAGCACCACCACGTCGGCGGAGCGGATCAGTCGGCTGAGTGCGCCCTGGTCGAGGTAGACGTCCTCCCACCGGACTTGTTTGTCCACGCCGAGCTCGCCGGCCAGGTCCTTGAGCGAGTCCCGGTACCGGTCGCCCTGGTGTTCGAGCACTTTGGGGTGGGTACGGCCGGCAACGGTGTACACCGGGGCCGGGTCGAGGTCGCCGAGCCGGGCCAGGGCGCGCAGTGCCCACTCGATGCCTTTGCCCGGGCCGAGCAGTCCCCACGTCAGCAGGTGCGGGACGTCGAGGGTTTCGCGGGGTGCGCTGGAGTGGCTACCGGCGCCGTGGGGGATGACGGTGACCTTGCGCGGGTCGACGCGGTAGCCGGCGGTGAGTCGTTGCCGGGCGGTGTCGGTCATGGTCACGACGGCGTCGGCGGCGGCGACGATGCGTTCGAGGACCGAGCGTTGCATCGGCGACGGGGTGCTGAGCACGGTGTGCAGCACGACAATCTTCGGAATCTTCACCGCGCGCAGCAGGGGCAGCACCTCGTCGCCGTCGGTGCCGGGGTAGATGCCGTACTCGTGTTGCACGATCGCGACGTCGTAGCGGTTCATCGCGTTGGCGGCGGCGGTCCAGCCGCCGGGCGTGTCGGTGTGCCACGTGTGCGCCACCCGCGGCGCGGAGCGGTCGACTTCCAGGCCGCCGCCCGCCGCGTCTGCAGAGAGGAGGCGGATGACCCCGTTGCCCGGTGCGCCCCCGGTGAGGTGGGTCGCGAGCGCCGCATTGAAGGTCGCCAAACCGCATTGCGTCGGGGGATAGGTGCTCAGGAAGCCGTAGGTGGCGGGCATGACAGGCCCTTTCTGCTCAGGTTGCTGCCTCCCCGCAGCACGGACCGGACGCACTAATACTTTTTCTCCGCGATTCGCAGGAAATTCGGCATTTTGGTAATAAGACGTTAACAAAAACGTCCTATTCAGCAGACCAATTCGCGGTAAATCGCCAGGTAGTCGTCGACCATCCGGTCCGCGCCGTACCGGCTGCGGGCACGCGCCCGGCAGGCGGCCCGGTCCAGCAAGTCGATGCGCGCCACGGCTGCGACAGCGTCATCGACGCCGTCGACCAGCCGCCCGGTGAGACCCTCGTCGACCACTTCCGGCATGGAACCGCGGGGGTACGCGATCACAGGCGTCCCACAAATCATCGACTCCACCACGGACAACCCGAACGGCTCCGCGAACGTGATCGGGTGCAGCAGCGCCGCACTGCCACCCAGCACGCGCGCGCGGTCCTGGGGACCCACCGAGCCCAGGTACACCACCGCGTCCCCGTCGACATGCGGTTCGACCTGCTCGCGGAAGTACTGCTCGTCCTGCACGATCCCGCAGAGTGTGAGCCGGCGCCCAGCCCGCCGCGCGATCTCGATGGCCGCGTGCGTGCCCTTGTCCGGATGGATTCGCCCGAAGCAGACCAGTCCTTCGCCGCCGTCCGCGGTGAACGGCAACTCGTCCAGATCGACGCCGTGATAGACGGTGCCGACATAGTCCAGGTCGGGCGACCGGTCCGCATCAGAGATAGAGACGAAAGAAGAGCGTGCCCTTCGGTACGCGGGCAGAATGTTGCGCCCCGAAAACCCGTGGATCGTCGTCAGCATCGGCGCCCGGCAGTGCCCGGAAAACGCCAACGGCAGCCAGTCCAGGTGGTTGTGCACCAGGTCGAAGTCGCCCGAGCGCTCCAGGGCGTACCCGACGTGCAGAGCCTCCCAGACCCGGCCGTCGATGTCGGGGTCTTCCTCGTAACCCCGGCTCACGACGCCGTCCAGGGTGGCCTTGGTGACCGAGTCCAGCGTGGCGAACAGGGTGACGTCGACGCCCCGGGCGGTCAGTCCCTCGGCTAGCAGGCTGGTGACCAGCTCCCACGGCCCGTAGTGGACGGGCGGCGTGCGCCACGCGATCGGTCCCAGCAGCGCCACCCTCATGTGGCTCAGTATGCGAGCGGATCGGGGGTTTCGCCGGTGGTTCCCGTGTTAAACCAGGGACCATGGACAACCCCTGGTGGCACCGAGCCGTCGTGTATCAGATCTACCCGCGCAGCTTCGCCGACGCGGACGGCGACGGCATGGGCGACCTGCGGGGCATCATCGCCCGCCTGGACCACATCGCCGCACTGGGCGTCGACGTCATCTGGTTGTCGCCGATCTGCACGTCCCCGCAGGACGACAACGGTTACGACATCAGCGACTACCAGGACATCGACCCGCTGTTCGGCACCCTGGCCGACTTCGACGAGCTGCTTGCCGCCGTCCACGACCGCGGCATGCGGCTGGTCATGGACCTGGTCGTGAACCATTCCTCGGACGAACACGCCTGGTTCCAGCAGAGCCGCGCAGCCCTGAACAGCCCGAAACGCGACTGGTACTGGTGGCGTCCCGCCCGCGCGGGCATGGAACCCGGCACGCCCGGCGCCGAACCCAACAACTGGGGTTCGGTGTTCGGCGGCTCCGCCTGGGAGTACGACCCGGCGACCGGCGAGTACTACCTGCACATCTTCAGCCGCAAGCAGCCCGACCTCAACTGGGAGAATTCCGAGGTCCGCGAGGCGGTCTACGCGATGATGAACTGGTGGCTCGACCGGGGCGTGGACGGCTTCCGGATGGACGTCATCGACCACATCTCGAAGGACACGAGCCTGCCCGACGGCGCGGTGCCGCAAGGCTCGCTCTACGGCGTCGGCGCCCCGCACTACATGAACGGCCCGCGCAACCACGAGTTCCTGCACGAGATGCACGAGCGCGTCTTCGCCGGCCGTGAACCGCTGCTGACCGTCGCCGAGATGCCCGGCGTCACCATCGACGAGGCGATCCGCTACACCGACCCGGCCCGGCGTGAAGTCGACATGGTCTTCCAGTTCGAGCACGTCTTCGTCGACCGCGGACCCGACCCGTGGCTGCTCTATCCGTTGCGGCTGCCCGTGTTGAAGGGCATCCTCGGGCGCTGGCAGGCCGGGCTCGCCGACGTCGGCTGGAACAGTCTCTACTGGAACAACCACGACCAGCCCCGGGTGGTGTCACGCTACGGCGACGACTCGCCCGAGTTCCGGGTCCGGTCGGCCAAAATGCTCGGCGCGATCCTGCACCTGCACCGCGGCACGCCGTACGTGTACCAGGGCGAGGAACTCGGCATGACGAACGCGCCGTTCGCGTCCATCGCCGACTTCCGCGACATCGAAGCGCTCGGGCACTTCGCCCAGGCAACCGAGCACGAGGGGCACGCGCCCGAGGACGTGCTGACCGTGCTGCGGGCGCGCGGCCGGGACAACGCCCGCACGCCGATGCAGTGGGACGACTCGCCACAGGCCGGCTTCACCAGCGGCACGCCGTGGCTCGCCGTGAACCCCAACTACACCGACATCAACGCCGCCGCGGCGGCCGCCGACCCCGACTCGGTCTACCACTTCTACCGCAAGCTCATCGCGCTCCGGCACGAAGAACCCGTCGTCGTGTACGGCGACTTCACCATGCTGCTCCCCGACCACGAGCAGCTGTACGCCTTCACCCGCCGCCACGACGACGTCGAACTGCTGGTGATCGGCAACTTCTCGGGGGAGCGGGTGCGGGCCGACCTCCCGAGCGCCGAGGCATGGGCCGGAGCGGAACTGGTGGTGAGCAACGCACCGGCACCGACCGACTTCGACCTCGAACCCTGGCAGGTGGTGATCTACCGCCGCCGGGCATGATCCGGCGTGGGCCGGGGTACCTGCGCAGTCATGAGCAGCGATGTCGCGTACCGCCCCGGCCCGGTGCACCACTCGTGGTGGACGCTGGTCCCCTTCGGCGTCGCGGTCGCGGCCGCCGCGCTGATCGGCGGACTGGGCGTGTCTGGCACCTCCGCCGAATACCAAAGCCTCAACCAGCCTGCCTGGGCGCCGCCGTCCTGGCTGTTCGGCCCGGTCTGGACCGTCCTCTACGCCATGATCGCCGTCGCGGGCTGGCTGGTCTGGCGGCAGACCGGCTGGACCCCGGCGATGTCCGCGTACGCGGTACAGCTCGTCCTCAACGCGGTCTGGACACCGATCTTCTTCGGCTTCGGCCAGTACGGCCTGGCGCTGGTCGACATCGTCGCGATGTGGGTGATGATCGGCGTGACCGTGTGGCTGTTCCGCCCGGTCTCCCGCCTCGCCGCGGGCCTGCTGCTGCCCTACTGGGCGTGGGTGACCTTCGCGACCGCCCTGAACACGGCCATCTGGTCGGCCAACTGAGACGGACCTTCAGCGCTGGGCGGCCAACCAGGCGGCGACCTGGGACCGCGACGTGAAACCCAGCTTGCTGAGGATGTTCTCCACGTGGCCCTCGGCCGTGCGCTGCGCCACCACCAGCCGCGCGGCGATCTCCCGGTTCGTCATCCCCTCGGCGACGAGCGCCGCCACCTCCCGCTCCCGCCGGGTCAACCCCAGACCGGCCAGCTCCGGCCCGGGCCAGCCGACGGCCCGGTCGGCGCCAGCATCCAGGCTGCCGGCTTCGGCGTCGCGGGCCGGGCCAGCGCCCGCCGACCGACCGGCTTCGGCGTTGCGGCCGGTAGTCCGGGCCGCCGGGTCGGCTTCGCCGCGCGGGGCAGGGATGCGGTCCAGGGCCAGCGCCATGGCCTCGGGGCCGGTCAAGGTCTTGCCGTGTCGGAAGGCCGCCTCGAACGACCGGTCGCCGAGTCGGTCGCGAAGCTGAGACATGGCTTCGTCATGGAAATCGCGCATGCTGCGGAACGACGACAGGGACGCCTGCATGGCCCGCCACATGCGATCCGACGCGCCCAGCAGCTGTGCGGCCCGCTGGTCTCGGCGTTCGCTGCCGGCCACCCAGCCCAACGCCTCCAGCGACAATCCGACCGTGAACTGCTCGTCCTCGACAACCGTGCCGATCTCCAGGCTTTCCCGGGCGGCCGCGGTGGCACCCGGGTGATCCCCGGCCCGCCAGCGCAAGACGCTCAGCGCCCACAGCGCGAACGAGCGCCACCAAACCTCGCCGTGCGACTCCGCGAGGTCGCGGCAGGCCAGCAGGTCGGCGTAGCCGTCGGCGGGGGAGGGCGACGACAACCCGCGGGCGAGACCCAGGACGGCGAGACACCACAGTTCACCGGCGTGGACGTCGAGCGTACGGAAGCCGGAAAGCGCAGTTTCGAACAGCGGAAGGGCCGCCGCATGGTCTCCCGCGAACATGGCGATGTTGCCCTCGACCACCGGGATGAAAGCGTCCTCCGGCGACGGGGGCAGCGTGGCCGCCAGATCCTTCGCTTCAGCCAGCAACGCCGACGCGCGCGACTGGTCGCCCTGCACGCAGGCGATCCAGGCGGCAACGCGCAACGCCCGCGCGCGGGTCCAGTGCTGTGGCGGGGGCAGCGCGAGGGCACGCTCCAGCCAGTGCCGACCCTCGGACAGGAACCCGCGGACGAACCAGTGGTTCTGCAGGTCGGCCGCGAACCGCAGGGCCACCTCGGGCGGGGCGGCCGTGACCGCGTGTTCGAGGGCGACCCGGAGATTGGCCTGCTCGTGGCGGGACCGCCGCATGAGTGCGGCCTGGTCCGGGCTGGCCCAGTGCACGTCGCCGTAGTGCGCGATGTCGGCGAACCATGCGCAGTGCCGCCGCGCCACCTCCGGTTGTTCCCCGTCCGCGATGAGCCGGGTGGCGCCGTACTCGCGGACCACCTCGAGCATCCGGTAGCGCGCCCGCGGGCCGTCGCCGACCCGGAACAGCACCGACTTGTCCACCAACGAGGCGACCAGGTCGAGGATCGATTCGCTCGTCAGGGGCGGAAAAGCGCAGATCTGCTCGGCGGCGTCCAACTCGAACCCGCCGGAGAAGACCGACAGCCGAGCCCAGAGCCGCCGCTCCGACTCCGTGCACAGGTCCCAACTCCAGTCGACGAGCGCACGCAGAGTCTGCTGCCGGGCCGGGGCGTTGCGCGCGCCGGAGGTCAGCAGGCGGTAGCGGTCCGTCAACCGGTCGAGGATCTCCGCCAACGTCAGCACCCGCAGCCGTGCCACCGCCAGCTCGATCGCCAGCGGCACGCCCTCGAGCGCCTGGACCAGTGCCGTGATGGTGGCGCAGTTTGCCTCCGTGACCGCGAAGTCCGGCTGCACAGCGGTCGCCCGCTCCACGAGCAAGCTCGCCGCCTCGTACCGGGCCAGGTCGGCGGGCGTGCAGGTCAGGTCCGCCGCCGGCACCGACAGCGGCTGCACGGTCAGGGTTGCCTCGCCGGTGATCCGTAGCGCCTGCCGGCTGGTGATGACAATCCGCAGGTACGGGCACGCGCGCAGCAATGTCGCCACCAGGTCCGCGCAGGCGGAAACCAGGTGCTCGCAGTTGTCCAGGATGAGCAGCGCGTGCCGGTCCGCGAGGAAAGCCGACAATCCCGGGGCGTCCGGGCGTACGGCTTCCTCGCGGATGCCCAACGCCTCGGCAACCGTGACCGCCAGCAGGTCGGGGTCGCGCAGCTCGGCCAGCTCGGTGAGCCACACCCCGTCGCGGAACGCGCGGCGCAGCTCCAGGCCGGCGTGCTGAGCCAGCCGGGTCTTGCCGACTCCGCCCGCACCGGTCAGGGTGACCAGCCGGCTGGTGCTGAGCATCCGCCGCAGGCCCGTCAGCTCGTGCCGCCGGCCCACGAAGCTGGTCACCTCGGCGGGTAGGTTGCCCCGCGATTTGGGTGGGCTCGTGGCGGTGCTCATAGGTGCACGTTAGTGCGCGATCGCGGGCTGTGGAGAGTGCCGTCGACCGGGGACACCGGGGAACTACCCGGGTGATACCCGAATCCGTGGACGCGGGTACTTTTCCCGGTGCCGCGGCGCCGCTGGTGGATCAGCATGGGACCCTCGCATCACCCGACGGAGAGGGGAACGCATGGGCCGCCACGCGGCCGACCGCTCCGGCTCGCCACCACGCCACGCCGACCTGTTCACTCCGGCCCCCGGCAGCGCCGCCGAACGGTTCGCGCGGCAGCGCGCCGGCCCGCGGACCGGGCACCCGCACACCACGATCGTCCGGGCGATCGAGGATCTCGCGGCCGCCCACCGCGAGATCCTGATCGAGCTGTTCTATCAGGGCGTCCCGCTGGAGGCGGCCGCCGCGGCACGAGGACTGCCGGTCCGCGAGGTCAAGTCCGATCTCTACTTCGCACTGCGCGCCCTCCGCGCAGTGCTCGACCAGCGGACCGACTGCTAACGCAGATAGACCAGTCCGTCGGAGAGGATGCCGGGACGGCCCGTGGTGCCCTCCACCACGATCTTGACCGTACGTTCGGCGCTGGTGGTCCACGAACGGCTCCACAGTGCGCGCCGGTTCAGCGTGCTCGGGGAGTGCAGGTCGACGATGCCCGCGGGAGCGTCGTCCACGTAGACCTGGACCCGGCCCGAGATCGCGGTCCGGCTCACCGCCAGCGCGGCAGCCCGGCCGGTGAAGGTCCAGCTCAGTGACGCGCCCTCGGCGGTGCTGCGCAGGGCGGTCCCGCCCAGGTAGGCGGGGCTGCCGACCGAACGCCAGGTGCCGGTCTGTGCCGCTGTCGATTCGGCGAGCAGGACCGGGGTCCGTACCGCCGCCACCGACCGGGCATTGCCCGCCTTGTCGGTGGCTCGCAGGCCGAAGGTGGTCTCCACGCTCGGCCGCACCGAACCGGTCCAGGCCCGCGCGGTGCTGCCCAGGTTTGCCGCCACCGGCGAGGTCAGCCACATCGAACGCAGCCCGCCGGTGTCGCTGGCCGCCCAGGTCAACCGGACCGGTACGGCACTGTTCAGCGAGCCTGGCCGCAGCGTGACGTTGGGCCCGCTGGTGAACTCGGGCAGCGTCTCGTCGGCGTAGACGTCGGCTTCCACGCTGGCACTGCGGCCGTTCAGCGCGACGGCCCGGACGCGTACCTTGTGCTTGCCCGGTGTGAGCTGGACCAGCTGCTGCTTCTGCGTGGCAGGCACCGACGCGGTCAGGACGTCATCGACGTACACGTCGTAGCGGTGCATCATGGTCGCCGCCGTGCCCACCTGCCAGTACGGCCGGATCGTTCCACGGCTGAACCAGACGTCACCGGACTTCGTGGCGCCGTTCATCTTGGTCAGCTGGAAGCCGCGCGGCGGCGCCGAGGCGAGCCCGCGCAACGTGCCGAGCTGGCTGTAGAGGGCGTTGCCGGGGCACTCGGTCTTACCGGTGTCGCGGTGTCCCGAGATCCGGTTCAGCGACGCCTTGCTGCCCTCGGCGTAGCGGTCGCTGCCGCTGGAGATCAGCGTGGTCCGGCCGGCTGCGGAGTTGCCGTACGCCCCCAACTTGTACGCCGCCACCTGCGCGATGACATTCCGCACCCGGGCCGGCACCCCTTGCGACGCGTAGTTGCCGAGCACCGCGATCGCGCTGCTGTGCGCGTTGAAGCCCAACGTGTGTGCGCCCAGCACCGCCTGGGTGATGCCACCGCGGCGTCCCTCGAACAGCGTGCCGCACTTGTCGACCAGGAAGTTGTAGCCGATGTCGTTCCAGTGGTTGCTCTTCACGTGGTACGCCTGAATCCCGCGGATGATCGACGCGGAGTCCGCACAGCGGTAGCCGTTCGTTCCGGCGGTGTGGTGCACGAAAATCACCTGGACGTCCGTGGTGTATTCCGGCGCCTCCTTGACCAGCTTCTCGTTGGCACCCCACTGCGCCCGGGTCACCACAGTCGGTGCCGGCCGCGGTGGCACGGTGACGCTTTTCAGCGCCCGCCCGTACGCCTTCGGCTCGGGCGCGACCGGTGCCTCGCCCGGGTCGATCAGGTCGAGGCGGAGGCCGGGCGGGAGCGCCGTGACCCGGCCGGCGCCGGACACCCGGGCTTCGATCCCGTCCGAGGGGCCGACCCACAGCGGATCGGTGCTGCCACGGTTGCTCACTGCGTCGCCGGAGCCCGGTTCAGCCGGGTTCGGCTCGTCGGCTTCGAGGTTCTGCCACGGTGTCCAGGTGCCGTCCGCGACCGACCGGGTCCGCACCTGCACGATGCCGGTAAGTCGGCGCTTCGGGTCGGTCCAGGTGGCACCGAGCAGGCTGAACTCCTCGGTGGTCCGCGGGGCAATGACGTGCCCGCCCCCCGGTGTGGTCCGGGCGAAGCCCGCCGCGGCTGGGGCCAGGTCGATGGTGTGGAGTGTGGGCTCCGCCGGGGCCACCTCCGCTCGCAACGCGGCTGGTCCCGCCTGCCCTCCGAGGCCCATGACCACCACCACGCCACCGAAGGCGACGGCGGTGCTCACTGCCGAACTGATGACTCGCCTGTGCACTCGTTCCACGCGTATCCCCCCGCGAAAGACTTCGGACCGGCCCAGATCAGGATGAAACGTACGCGTTATTCACGTCTTGCGCAGGGGTTTCTCCAGACCCGTTTCGCACCTCGCGAACCGTTAAAAAGCCCGGCGGCAGTGCCGATCAGAGGAGGTGATCTCTGTGCCGTCGCCTGGCACATCTGCCGCGCCGGCGGTGGTCCTGCACGACATGGGCGACCCGGTCAAGGTCCTGGCCGCCGCCCGCGCCGTCCTCGCCCTCGATGGCAGCGTCCTCATCGGCGACGAACGGGTCGAGGACGAGTTCACCGCCCCGGCCGGGGAGATCGAACGCCTCCAGTACGCCTTCAGCGTCCTGCACTGCCTGCCCGCGACCCGAGCCGAGAGCCCCGACCACGCCCATGGCACGGTTCTTCGCGCGCCGACCCTGTTGTCCTGGGCTCGTGCGGCCGGCTTCACCGACCCGCGCACCCTCGACATCCCCCACGACTTCTGGCGCTTCTACCTTCTGCGCTGATCGCCCGCTGCAACGGCGAGTGGAGGGTCGGCCATCAGGCCGGCCCTCCACTCGGTGTGCGACAGGTCAGGCGACGAAGCGGGTCCGTCGCCGGCGCGCGACGAAGAAGCCCACCGTGCCGAGCAGGAGAGCGCCCACGCCCACGGTCGCGACCGTGGCGGCGTCGCTGCCGGTGAACGCCAGGTCACCGCCGCCGGTGCCGGGCGTGGCGGGAGCAGCCGCGGCACCACCGGTGGCCGTAGCGCTTACCGACGCCGACGCCGACGCCGGGACGGCCGGAGCCTGGGCGCTGGTCGGCGCCGAGGCTGGCGCGCTGCCCGGAACAACCGGCGCCGGGGCGCTGCTGGGCGCAGCCGGGACAGTGGGCGCTGGCGCGCTGCTGCTGGGCGCGGTCGGGACAACCGGAGCCGGCGGGACGATCAGGCTGAGCCCTGCGAAGCCGACGACCTCACCCTCGGTGCTCAGCGGGTGGGTCGCCTCGACCAGAGTCGCCGGACCCGCGGTCCCGGTCTTGACCGATGTGCCCCGGCCAGCCTCCTTGGCGGCGAACGCGTCAATGCCGCCTTGCCCCTTCACCCACTCGGGGGTCAGCATGCGGACGATCACCGGAGTGAGCTTGTCCTTCTTGACGACGGGCTCCACCGAGACCTGGAGGCCGGCGATCTCGTAGACCTTCCCGGGCGCGAACTCCGTGTCGAATTCGCACAATGCGCCTTCGACGTTGCTGTCGACGTAGTACCGACAGTTGCTGAACGTGGTCGGCAGGTTGACGTCGTTGAGGACCCGGATCTCCGCCACGACCCCGGTGACGGGCTTGTCGCTGACATTGGCGATGCCGACCGGAACCGTCACGGTCTCCCCGGGGTGGACCGGCACCGCGGCTCCGGTCCGAACGTGCAGGACGCCCATGTCTTCGGCCGCGAAGGCGGCGGTGGGCAGCGCGGCCACGCCGGCGGCGAGCAGGACCGATGCGAGCAAGGTGCGAGTGTTCACGTGTCTCCCCGTTGATCAAGAACCGGCACACCATAGACGGCCGACTTCCGGAGCGGCAACGTATCCACCGGGGTGGCTGGATCAGGCGGAGCGGGCGTATAGGGCGAGACGGACGCGGTTGGGGCTGCCGGTCTTGGACATCAGGCTCGTGACGTGGGTCTTGACCGTGGTAACTCCGATGTGGAGTCGGTCGCCGATCTCGGTGTTGGAGAGGCCCTCGGCGACGAGGTCGAGGACGTCGCGTTCGCGGGCGGTCAGGCCGGGGATCCGGCGGGGCTCACCGCCCTGAGCTGCGACGGCACGCTGCACGAGGCGATGCAGGACGTCCTGACTGAACGGGCTGTCACCGGCGGCGGCGCGACGGATGCCGTCGAGGAGCTCGGTCGGGGGCGCGTCCTTGAGGAGGAATCCACACGCTCCCGCGGCCAGGGCGGGATAGAGGTGGTCATCATCACCGAAGGTGGTGAGGACCACGATCCGGGTGGCCGGGCGGGCGGCGAGGATGCGACTGGTGGCAGTGATGCCGTCGACGCCGGGCATGCGCAGATCCATGACGATGACGTCGGGGGTGAGGCGGGCGGCGAGCGTGGTCGCGTCCCGGCCGTTGTCGGCCTCGCCCACCACGGTGACGTCCGGTTCGGCTTCGCAGAGCATGCGCAGCCCGGTCCGGATGAGCGGCTGGTCATCCACCAGCAGCACCCGAATCACCCGCTGCTCCCGCCCGGGTCGACGAGGCTGGCAGCGGCGGGCGGGGAAGCGGGCGCGGCAGCGGCGGGCTGATCGGTGCCGGGCAGGAGCGTGGCGACCCGCCAACCGTTACCGTCCGGACCTGCGGTGAGGGTGCCGCCGAGCACCTCGACCCGTTCCCGCATGCCGGTCAGGCCGTGTCCGCTGCCGCCGGCGGGCAGGCCGGGTGGTGTGCCGCCGCCGTCGTCCGTCACCGACCAGTGGACGTTGCCGTCGGTCACGGTCACGGCGAGGGTCGCCCGCGCAGTCGGACCGGCATGTTTGGCCACGTTGGTGAGAGCCTCCTGGGTGAGGCGCAAGACCGCCATGCCGCGGACCGCGTCGATGGATGACGCTTCGGGGCTGAGGGTGCGGGCGATGGTCAGGCCGGCCTGTTCCGCCGTTGCCACGGCCGCGGCGAGGGCGGCGGGCAGCGCGGACGGTTCGAGGGCGGTAAGGGCGGCGTCCGTGCGTACGGAAGGATCACGCAGCACCGCGACCAGCCGGCGCAGGTCGGCCAGGGCTGCGGTGCCGGTGCGGTGGACGTCGTCGAAGACGTCGGTGACCCGGGGGTCGGCGTCCGGCAGGACGTGCCGGGCGACGCCGACCCGCAGCACCATCGAGGCGACGTGGTGGGCGACCACGTCGTGGAGCTCGCGGGCGATGGCGCTGCGTTCGTCGGCGCGGGCGGCGCGGCTCTCCGATTCGCGCTGCTGGCGCTCTGCCTCCGCTTTGGCCTCCGCCTGCTGGCCCAGTTCCCGGGTGGTGCGAATGACCAGGCCGAGCAGGACGGGCAGGCCGACCACCACGAGCGCCGCATAGAGCGGGCCGGTCCAGCGGTCCGGGCCGTGGGCGTACCCGGCGGTGAGGTTGATGGCAGCGACCAGGGCGGCGCCGGCGGCGAAGGTCCGGGGCCGGGTCGCGGCCATGGTCAGTTCGAGGAGGGCGAACGCGGCACCCACCTCGTTGATCATCTGGTCGTCGATCATGACGAACGCGACGATGAGCAGGGCCGACTGGGCGAGCAGGTTCGCCACCCGGCGCTGGTGCAGCAGCAGGGCCGTGCCAAAGGCGATCAGAGCCAGGACCCATTGGGTACGGGTGGGAGCATGCCCGGCCCCGGTGCCGAAAACGAGGTAGCCGACCCCGCTGAGGTCGAGCAGCAGCATGCGCACGAGGGTGTCCCGCGCGTCGAAGAGCCGGCTCACCCATCCCATGCCGACCACCCTAGGCCCCGCCCCGCCCTGGGCCGGGCTCAGGAAACCTCGGGGATCTTGCCGACCTGCAGGGTGCCGTCGGGGAGTTCCGCGGCATACACGTGCAGGACGGAGGTGTCGTCGTCGGCGAGCTGCGGCGTTTGCCAGGTGCCGTCCTGTGATCTGGTCCGGCTCCACACTCCGGCGCCGGCCGGTGCGGTCGTCACCTGCAGGTTCCGGCCCGGCCAGCCGGATGCCGCGAGCGCCCGGATCCCCCCGTCGGTGTCGATCCGTGCGGCGCTGCCCCACTGGGCGCCGGCGCGTTCGCGGTGCCACACGCCGTTGCCCGGCAGCAGGGTGAACAGGTGCAGCGTTCCCGCGGCTGTTCCGGTCGCCGACAGGCCGGTGATCCGGCCGTTGGTGTCCACCCGGGTGGCGGAACCCCAGCCGCCGGCAGCGGCGCGTTCGCGGTGCCACACGCCGCTGCCCGGCAGCAGGGTGAAGACCTGAGTGGTGCCGTCCGGGAGTGCCGCGGCGGTGAGGTCGGTGACGTCCCCGTTCTCGTCGATCCGGTCGCCGGCCGTGGCCCAGGAGCCCGTGGTGCCGCGTTCGCGGTGCCACACGCCGCTGCCGGGCACCAGGGTGAAGAGGTGGAGCCGTCCGTCCGGCGTGGTGGCGGCGGCGATCCGGGTGGCGTCGCCGTTGCCGTCCACCTTCGTCGCGGAGCCCGCCCAGCGGCCGGCGGCGTCGCGGGAGCGGTGCCACACGCCGCTGCCCGGCACCAGGGTGAAGACGTGGGTGGTCCCGTCCGGCGATGCGGTGGCGGCGGCCCGGCTGATGGCGGGGTTCCCGTCGATCCTGACGGCGGCGGCCCACCGGTCGTCGGCGCCGCGCGTACGCGTCCACACCTTGCCGCGCAGGCTCTGATCCTCGACGCTGTAGTGCGAATTCAGGATGCGGGCCTTGTAGAAGGCGGCGCCCTTGCGGGTACGGGTGCTGTCCGGTCCGAAGAAGTCGACGGTGTCGGTGCACCAGGTGCTGGCCCGGCAGTCGCCCTTCGGGTTCTTCGCGTTGTCGGGCATCGTCTCGACGAGCTGGCCCGAGGGCTGGTTGCCGATGGCCTTGACCTCGATGCGGTTCGCCGCCCCGAGGTCGGTGAACTGTCGGGTCGCCTTGTCGTAGGAGTAGGCGCCGCCGTTTGTCGTCACCCACAGCTTGCCGGGATCCTGACTGTTCGCGGACACGTCGTGACCCCAGACCGACGGCAGGGTCACCCGCTTGTCGACGTCCTCGCGCAGGGTCGGCGCGGCGGGGGTGCCGCCCACCACCAGGGCGGTGAGGATGTGCTTCTTCGTCTCCCGGTCCCGGCCGGTGACCCACAGCCGGGTGGTCGTCGGGTCCCAGAGGGTGGCGTGGGCGTCCGGCAGGTCGAACTGGTCGTAGGCCGCGGCGTTCGGGCCCTGCGATGCGGCGTACACCCGGACGAATCCACCGGTGCTGGCGGCCACGGCGACATTGTCGTCCGGCAGCAGCTCGATGGAGTGCAGGTTGCCGGGGATCACCTGGGCCCAGAGGCGGCGCCCGGACGGGTACGCGGCAACGGTGGACAGACCGCGCCCGTCGACCAGGACGAGGCGCTGATCGGGGCTGGCTCCACGGGTCCGGACGCGGAAGTCGTTGCCACCGGCGAAGGCGGCCGTCTCCGCGGCGCTGTAACCGCGGGCCGCGGTGGGCTTCCACTCCCATCGGACGGCCGCGCCGCCGTTCCAGTCGGCGACGGCGGGGTCGAGCGCGAGCAACTGGCGTCCGGCCTGGTCACCGGCGAGGATCCAGTGGTCGTCCGGAGCCGCGGAAGCGCCGGTGGCGGTCACCGCCGAGCCCAGGGTGACGGCACTGAGTACGGCCACGGTCAGGGCACCGAGGCGGCGCCGGAGGGTGGCGTTCGGCGCACCTGTGGTGAAGGTCATGCGTGTTCCTTTGACGTGGGGCCTACGGGTGCCGGGTCGGGAGACGTCCGCTGCAGCGCCGCACGGTAGCGGGTGCGGACCAGCAGGTACGCCCCGAGGCCGAGCGGGCCGAGCAGGATCGTCAGCACCAGCAGCGGCGACATGAGCCAGATCGGTATGCCACGGTCGGTGCCGTCGAGCCACGCCCAGCGGCCGACGAACAGGTCGAAGGCGATCATGTGCGCCCAGGCCGCCGCCGCGCCGTCCGCCGTGCCGAGGAACGCCCGGATGCCCTCGAGGTCCGGGTCGGCGACCTCGGGCAGCACCGTAGCCAGCGCGGGCAGGACCAGGAGCGCGTAGATGACCACGACCGGGAGGACGATCAGCGGCGACGTGACGATCCGGCGGGTCCACGACCAGCGCGGCAGCAGGATCATCAGCGCCCAGAACGGGGCGGCGACGGCGAAGGTCAGCGGGAACAGGACGGCGGTCATGCAGCAAGCTCCAGTTCCGGCCGCCGGGCGCGCAGAACCGCACCCGCGGCCAGCGCGGTGGCGATGATCAGCGCGCCGACAGCAGCCAGTGTCAACGCGTCGGGCTGCAGCAGCGGCTGCCCGCGCAGCGCCTGCCAGGTCAGCAGCACGGTCAGCGCGCCGTACGCGCCGCCGCCCACGGCGATCAGCCGCAGCCGGGTGAGGGTGTCCGCGCGACGGCCGAGCAGCATGGCGAGCAGCGGCAGGGCCTGCAGGGCGTGCAGCCCCACGAAGTGGCCGATGCGCAGGTCACCGCCGGTCGTACTCCAGCCCAGCAGCGGCAATCCCGGCCCGCCGTCACTCACCCCCACGCTGTGCGCACCGGCGATGCCGGTCTGTCCGGCGGGTGCGGCGGACGGCAGGGTCATCGGAATGGCCGCCAGCATGCCGAGCAGGGACAAACCGAGCCCCCACCGTACGGCGTGGGCGGCGGCCCGGTCGGCGATCCGGGCCCGGAGCAGCGCCACTCCGACGACGAAGTGCGCGCCGAACAGCACCATGATGGAGACGGCCATGACCTGCCACAGCAGCGCATCGAACGGGGTCTGCTCGTTGTAGTGGCTGGTGGTTCCGCGCAGCACCTGGCCGACAATGACGACCATCTCAGCGACTCCGGTTGCCACGATGACAGTTGCCGCCCATCCGGCAGCACGACCGCGGCGTGGCAACAGCGACAGCATCCAGGCGAGAGTCCCGGCGTACAGCACAAACGACACCGAGAACTTGAGCGGCTTCGCCCAGATCGGCATCCCGGTGAGCACCCGCGAGTCCACGGCGACGCCCACCGCGGCGATCACGGCGAGCAGCGCCATCGCCGCGGTGAAGACCAGCAACGGGCGGTGCAGACGCGACAGAGTTGGCATGACCTGATCCTGCGTGGCCCAGGCCTCGGATTCCTCCGCCCGTAAGCCCGTCGCCTCCTACCCAGGGAGGAGGTCAGGTCAGGTCGGGGTGGCCGAAGAGGCCGGGCAGGCCGCCGGTGTGCAGGAACACGACCTTGCCGTCGGGTGGGTTCGCGCGCAGACCGGCCAGCGCCCGGCCGGTGTACGTCGGATCGAGGAACAGCCCTTCGGTCCGGGCGGCGAGCACGAGCGCCGACCGTACCGAATCTGTCAGGGTGGCATAGCCCGCGCCGACCTGGGTCTCGTCGATCTGCAGTGCCGCCGGGTCTGCCGGCGTGCCCATGTCGGTCAGCAAAGCTGCCACGGTGGCGCGAGGGTCGGGGAGCGCGCCGACGTCCACGCCTTGCACCCGGTGTGGGCCGAGTTCGGCGACCAGCCCGGCCATCGTGCCGCCCGAGCCCAGCGCCACGACGACGGTGGACAGGTCGGGCAGTTGGGCCAGCAGTTCCCGGGCGCAGCCCTGATAGCCCCGGGCCGAGACCGGCGACGTTCCGCCGAACGGGATGACGTAGCCGTCCTGCGCGGCGGCCACCTCGTCCAACGGCGCCGCACCAGCCCAGACGATCGCTGCGCCGGACAGCTCATCGAGCAGGAGATTGCCGCGGTGGGTTGCCGGTGGGTCGCCGCGCAGCACCAGGGTGCAGGGCAGACCGAGCCGGGCGGCGGCCGCGGCGGTGAGTCGGGCATGGTTGGACTGGGCCGCGCCGGTGGTGACGAGCCGGGTCGCGCCCGCGTCGAGAGCTTGCGCGCAGAGCCATTGCAGCTTGCGGACTTTGTTGCCGCCACCGCCCAGCCCGGTGAGGTCGTCGCGTTTGATCCACAGTTCGTCCAGGCCGAGCGCGTCGGACAGGCGGGGTGCCGGTTCCAGCGGGGTCGGCCAGGTGCCCAGCGGCACCGGGGCGAGCGAAGCCATCAGTTGTCCTCGTGGTGGATGGGGCCGGCGGTGGCCGAGAGCCGTTCGCCGGTGCCGCGCCAGCGCAGGGCCACGATCTCGGCGGCCACGCTGACCGCGGTCTCCTCCGGCGTACGGGCGCCAAGGTCCAGCCCGATCGGGGAGCTCAACCGGTCCAGCGTCGAGTCGGGCAGGCCGGTCTCGCGCAACCGCTTGAGCCGGTCGTCGTGGGTTCGCCGGGAACCCATCGCCCCCACGTACGCGAGCGGCAGGTCCAGCGCGACCGACAGCACCGGCACGTCGAATCGGGTGTCGTGGGTCAGCACACACACCACCGTACGGGTATCGACGCGCCCGGCCGAGGCCTCGGCGGCGAGATAGCGGTGCGGCCAGTCGACGACGACCTCGTCCGCCTCCGGGAACCGTTCGGCCGTGGCAAAGACCGGCCGGGCATCGCAGACCGTGACCCGGTAGCCGAGGAACGCGCCGATCCGGGCCACCGCCGCGGCGTGGTCGGTCGCCCCGAAAACCAGCATCCGGGCGGCCGGGGTGAACGAGCTGACCAGCACGGCGAGGCCGGTGCCGCGGCGCTGCCCGGCCGGGCCGTAGCGCAACAGCCCGGTCCGGCCGGCGGCCAGCATGCCGCGCCCGTCGTCGGTGGCCGCATCGTCCAGCCGGTCGCCGCCCAGCGAGCCGTACCGTCCGTCCGGGGTGAGCACGAGATGCCGGCCGAGTTGCCCGCTCGCACCGTCCACACAGGTCAGCAGCGCTACCGGCTGGTCCGTCTGCACCGCGGCGGCGAGGACCTCCAGCTCGGGGAACCCGGCCCGTTCCACAAAGACGTCGATGGTGCCACCACAGGGCAGTCCCGCCTCGTACGCGTCGTCGTCGGTGACGCCGTACCGGGCGGACCGGGGTGTGCCGGACTCGGCCACGTCGCGGCACAGCTCGTAGACGGCGGCCTCCACGCAGCCACCCGAGACACTGCCCACGGCGCTGCCGTCGGCGCGGACCAGCATCGCCGCGCCGGGCTGCCGGGGTGCACTGGACCAGGTGGCGGTCACGGTCGCCAGCCCGGCCGGTTCGCCGTGGCGGCCCGCGGCGAGGAGGTCCGCCAGCAGGTCACGCACGCTCGGCCACCGCCAGATCCGCCGGAGTGTCCAGGTCGTGATCGTTCGCCACGTCGTCGACCGGCACGGTCTCCACCTCGGCGGCGTGCGCGCGCAGGTAGTCACGGGCGCCGGAATCCCCTGTCGCGCTTCGAGCGATGGCGGCCCAGTGGTTCCGGCCCAGCAGGACCGGGTGGCCGCGGCGGCCGGCGTACGTGCCGGTGACCAGGGCGGTGGGGGAGGCTTGCGCGGCGATGCGGCGTACGGAAGCGGGGGTTATGCCGGGCATGTCGACCAGCAGGACCACCGCCGCGGTGGCGTTCGTCGGCGTGAGGGCAGCCAGCCCGGCGCGCAGTGACGACGCCATGCCGGTCTCCCATCCGGGGTTCTCGACGTAGTCGAGGCCCGGCGCGGCCGCACGGACGCGGTCGGCCGCCGCACCGATCACCACCACGGTGGGGTGCAAGCCTGCCCGGACGGACGTCTCAGCCGTGTGCGCGACGAGGGTCCGGCCCTGCCAGGGCACCAGGGCTTTGGGCCGGCCGAACCGGCGCCCGCCGCCCGCCGCGAGGACGAGCCCGGCGATCTTCATGGCAGCGAGCGTATCCAGCCGACGGACTCCCTAAACCGCTCTACGCCGACGCCACCACGCCCGGGTAGCCACGTGAGTAGCGGGCAGCTCCGCCGGCGGCATCGCCTCCATGCCCAGCTCCTCCCGGATCGCCGCCTCCAACTCCTGCATCACCAGCGGCACGTGGCCGAGCATTTCCCGGGCCGACTTGGCCGGGTCGACACCGGGCGGTGGGGTCGGACGCTCGGCGTACAGCTTTTCCAGCAGCAGGTGCACGGCCAGGGCGGCGCTGCGCACCTGACCCGAGGCGAGCAGCCGGACCTGCATCAGCGCCGGACCGACCTCGTCGGTGTAGGTGAACGGTCCCGGCATCCGCTGGCCCGTCTCCAGTGCTGCCCGCAACCGGTACGAGGCGCGCTCGAACTGGGTCAGCAGAGCGACGTACGCGTCGCGGCGCTCGGCGTACCAGCGTTTGGTCCGCTTCGTCCGGCTGCGCACGTAGTCGTCACGGGCCGACACCAGCAGGGTCACCCCCGCCCCGGCCAGGGCGAACACTGCGGCGACGAGGGGCAGGCTCCACCACGGGATCTCAGACACCCGCCCACGGTAGCGAGGCGTCGCCCGGGTGCCGAGGACGTGTCCCGGATCGTGACCCGGGGTGCCCTGCCGCCCGGTCGATCTCGCGGAGGGCGGCCGCCCCGCGTCAGAGCTGGTGGCTGACGAGCCAGGAGTCGACCTTGTCGATGACCTGTTCGGGCGCGCGGCGGGCCCAGAGGAAGTGGTCGCGGATGGTGTCGATGCGGGTACGTTCGACGTGGGGTGGCAGGCGCCGGGCGAGGTGGTCGACTGCTGCTGTAGGGATCATACGGTCGCCGGCGATGCCGGCCAGCAGGACTGGCGTCTGCATGCGGGCGAATGCCGCCTCGTAGTCGGTGCGGTCGCCGTGCAGGCGGTACCGGCCGTGGCGGGCCTCGTAGCCCCAGTCGGCCATCAGGGTGCGGGGCTGGCGTCCGGCGAAGCCGAGGCGGTGGCCCGGCCAGTAGCCGAGCGAACAGGTCACCGCGCCGACGAGGCGGACACCGGCGGCGCGCTGGGCGCGGCCGATGCGGCTGCGGCGGGCGGCGGTGGAGCTGGTGCCGGTGCCGAGGGTGACGATGGCGTCCGGGTTGACGCTGCCGGCGGCGCCGGACAGCAGGGCGAGCTGTCCGCCGAGGCTGTGGCCGACCAGCGCGACCTTGTCGGCGGCCGCGACTGCGGAGCCGGCGAAGACGGCGGGGATGTCGACGTTGACCAGGTGGGCGTACCCGAAGGTGGCACGGCGCAGATCGCCGACCGGGCTCTGCGGCATGCCGCGGAGCTCGACGCCGACGAGGTGACGACCGCGGTCAGCCCACGTGTCGAACATTTTGCGGTAGTACCCGAGCGGTACGCCGAGGGCCGGCAGGAAGACGATCGAGGCGGCTTCGCCGGGCACGCCGTATTCCTCGACGGTGAGCGTCAGCCCGTCCGAGGTGATGACGGGGTGGGTACGCGGTTGCATCGGCACAGCTTCACACAGCCAGGCCCGCCGCCGGAAGATCTTGTGACGTCAGCGGCTGAGGCGGGCGGCGATGGCGTCCACGGCGTTTTTGGCTGTCAGCAGGTCGGCGCCGGTCTCCTGCCGGTACGCCCGCACCGCATGGATCATCTTGTGCTGCCGGATGAATTCCTCGACCTCCGGGTACGCCGGTTCGGTGACGACCGCGCCGGTGTGGGCGATCAGCGCGTCGAGCTTGTTCTCGATGGCGCCGAGCCGGGCGGCCGTACGCTGCCGGTCGCGCTGTGCCGCACTCGAGGCGGCGAACAGGAGCCCGATCAGGCCGAGCAGCAGCAGGATGAGCGGGATGGAGACGAGGTAGTCCATTCGCTGATCCTGCCAAACCCGAGCGAGGGTCCGGTCGGCCCCAGTGCCCACGGTGGACGGCGAAGCGGGGATCGGTGACGATCGAATGGCGCAATGTGTGCGCCGTCACCTTTTCGGTTGCCCGGGCGTACCGTTATTGTTTCGGCGTAAACACCTCCCGCATTCTGGATTTGTTTTGACTCCGGTTGCGTGCGACGAGAAGGATCGGAGGCATGCTGATGCGCGACGTACGTTTGACGTCCCGCCTCGCCATCGATCTGCTCCGGTGCGCGAGTGCCCGGTGTTGCCAGGGCCGATCGCCCCGGTGAGCTGACCCGGGGTTCGTCCATCTCGGGCAATGTCGCCCGGGGGTCGGGTGTCGTGGATCGCTGCGACGATGCAGGCCACGAACCCTGAGGAAGATCCATCGGAAACTCCTTCTTCCGCGTGAACTCGCCCGCGCATAGATGCGCCTATAATCCTATCCCGTACATGGGAAAAGTATTGTTCGACCGCCGCCGAGATCCGGCCGCGGTGGTACCTCCCGGAGGCCAGCATGTCCGTTCTCGCCGTCGCCGACCTTTCCCCTCGCCGAAGCTCCCCGGTCCGCCGACCCGTCGGCCGTCCCCGCAGCCTGCGGCCCCGTGGCAGCGAGCCGACGTCCTCGATCACCGTGACCATCACGCTCGGCAAGCCCGGCTCGGAGGATGGCGAGCGGCTGCTGGCGGCGCTGCGTGAGCTGGTGGCGGCCGCTGGCCCGGGTGCCGACGTCGCGTTGGCCGGTCCGGCGCTCGTGCCGGTGCCCGCCGCTCAGGAGTCGCGGCGCACCCGCCCGGGTCTGCACCTCGACCTGCGGCCGCGCACCGCCACCTACGACGGCCAGGCGCTCGATCTCAGCCGACTGGAATACGAGCTGTTGGTCTTCCTGGCGCGTAATCCCCGGCAGGTCTTCGGCCGGCACCAGCTGCTCGGCCACGTGTGGGGCCACACCCACACCACCGTGCGGACGGTGGACGTGCACGTGAGCCGGCTGCGCACCAAGCTGGGCGATCCGGACATCATCACCACCGTGTACGGGATCGGCTACCGTCTCTCCGAGGATGCTGCTGTCACGATCAGCGAGGCCTGAGCGCTGGGGTGGGCGGGCCGGCGTCGGATAGGGTGCGGGCGGTCCACACGATCGGCCCGGCGGTCCTGGCTTCCGCGGCCTCCATTGCCTATCGTGCTGATAGGAGATTGGGGGTGCCATGCGGCGCACGGTGGCGGTGGTCGGAGGCGGGTGCTCGGGCGTCCTGGTGACGCGGGAGCTGCTGCGCAGCGGCGAGGAGGACCACGTCGTCCTCATCGAGCCCGGTGAGCTGGGCGGCGGAGTCGCGTACGGGAACGCCCAGCCTTGGCACCTGCTCAACTCCCGGGCGGGCGCGATGAGCGCCGACCCGGACGACCCCAGCCACTTCGTCCGCTGGTCCGGCGCTGCTCCCGCCGAGTTTCGCCCGCGCCGGGAGTACGGCCGCTACCTGCGCGAAGTCTTCGATGAGGCGGTTGCGGCCCACCCGGGTCGGGTGGACGTTCGGCGCACCCGGGCCAGTCGCATCGAGCCCACAGCCGATGGCGGCACTGTCACGCTCGACGACGGTGCCGTCGTCCGGGCCGACCACATCGTGCTGGCCGTCGGTGGCCCCGTCACCGCAAAGCAGCCGTTCGGGCACGAGCACTACATCGACGATCCGTGGGTGCCGGGTGTGCTGGAGGCGCTGCCCACCGACCGGCCCGTCCTGCTCGTCGGCACCGGTCTGACCGCGGTGGACGTCGCGCTGACCCTGACCGCCGACGACCGGCGCACCGCACCCGTGGTGGCGATCAGCCGCCGGGGCATGCTGCCGCTGACCCACACCGTGGACGCGGCGCCGCCCGCCGAGCCTGACCTGGACGACTGCGCCACCCTGCGCGACGTGGTGCGGGCCGTACGGTCCGCGGCGGGGGAGGCGGTGGACTGGCGGCCGATCGTCGACGGCATGCGGCCGTACCTGGACAAGTTGTGGACGGCCCTGACCCGCGAGGAGCAGGAAGCCTTCCTGCGGCATCTGGCCCGCACCTGGGAGTGTCACCGGCACCGGATGGCGCCGGTGGTTGCTGCCCGGGTGATGGCGCTGCGGGAGGCTGGGCTGCTGGAGATCCGCCGTGGTGGCGTTCCCGCGTGGCCGGGACTCGCCAATTACGCCGCTGTGGTGAACTGCGCGGGTCCGGGGAAGCTGCCCGGCTCCGCGGGCCCGCTCGTGGGCGACTTGCTGGACGAGGGCCTGGTTCGGCTCAGCCCGCACGACCTGGGCCTGGACATCGACCCGGCGGGCCGGCTCGTCGCCGCTGACGGTCGGGTGCACGAGCGGCTGTGGTTGATTGGGCCGCTGCGCCGAGGTGCGCAGTGGGAGACCACGGCGGTCCCGGAGATTCGGGCGCAGGCCCACCGGCTCGCCGCCGATCTCCGCCCGCGCCCAGCCCTCGCCGGCGTCGCGTAACAACAATGTCGGGATGTCATTCATGAACATCATGACATCCCGGTTGAGTGATAACTCGATGCTATGTAAGACGGAATAGTCCAGCTCAGGGGTGATTTGACAGACATCTTGGTGACAGTGGGTTAAACATTGTTTCCTTGAGTTGTCATTGATTGTTCTCAATACTACGGGTGGCACTCGGTACGCCGGGAACCCGGCGTACCTCCCCCGTCCCCCTGGGAGGATCCCCGTGCACACCCCCGGCTCCAAGCTTGGTCGACCGATCGCCGGCCTCGCTGCCGCCCTGCTGGCCGCCACCGCGTTCGCGTCACCCGCGGCCGCAGCCCCCGCCGGCCCCGCCGCCGATCCCACGTTCGCCCCGTCCGCGCTCGCCACGACCCTCGAATCCCGGCTGGGCGACCAGGCCGCCGGCTCCTACGTGGACGGCGCCGGTAAGCTCATCGTGAACGTCACGGACGCGGCGACCGCTCAGACGGTGACGGCCGCGGGCGCCGTTCCCCGCTACGTCACCCGTAGCGGCGCCCAACTCGCCGCTGCTGACGCCACGCTCAAGGTGAGCCTGAAGACGCCCGGCACCTCGTTCGCCCTCGACCCGGTGAGCAACCAGATCCTGGTGACCGCCGACAGCACGGTGACCGGCGCGAAGCTGGCCGCTGTCAAGGCCACCGTGGGCAAACTGGGCGACAGGGCCCGCGTCGAGTCCGTACCCGGCACGCTGAGCACCACCATCTCGGGTGGCGACGCCATCTACACCGGTGGTTCGCGCTGCTCGCTGGGCTTCAACGTCCGCAGTGGCAGCACCTACTACTTCCTGACCGCCGGGCACTGCACCAACGCGGGCTCCACCTGGACCAACGGCTCGGCGACGCTGGGCACCCGGTCGGGCAGCAGCTTCCCGACCAACGACTACGGCATCGTCCGCTACACGAACACGACGATCGCCAAGCCGGGCGCCGTGGGCTCGCAGGACATCACCAGCGCGGGCACCCCGGCCGTGGGCACCACCGTCTACCGCCGCGGCAGCACGACCGGCACCCACTCCGGCCGGGTCACCGCTCTCAACGCGACGGTGAACTACGCCCAGGGCTCCGTCTACGGCATGATCCGCACCACCGTCTGCGCCCAGCCGGGCGACTCGGGCGGCCCGCTCTACGCCGGCACCACCGCCATGGGCCTGACCTCCGGCGGCAGCGGCAACTGCTCCTCCGGCGGCACTACGTTCTTCCAGCCCGTCACGGAGGCGCTCGGCGTCTACGGCGTTTCGGTCTTCTAATCCCATCCCCACCCGGAGAGGTCCCGGCCGCCCGCCGGGGCCTTTCCGGCGTACCGGTCAGGCGGCCGTCAGATCCAGCTCTGCCCGCACGGGATAGTGGTCGGAGGCCCATTCGGTCTCGTCTCCGCGGATCACCCGGGCGCGAATCACCCGGACTGCGGGTCGAGCCATCAGATAGTCCAGCCGCATGCCGCAGTTCGAGAACTCCCGGCCGCCGCCGCGCGTCGTCGGCACCGTGAGCCCGTCGCCCTCGCCGGCTGCCCGCCATACGTCGACGAACCCCGCCGCGCTCAGGGCCTCGATCGCCCGAGTGTCCGGGCTGCCGTCGCTGCCGAGGTGACGTCGGCGAAAGAGCGGCGGCAACTGCGCCAGGCGTTCAGCGTGGGCGGTGTGCGGATCCAGCGCATTGAGATCGCCCGTGATCACCGTGAGCGGTCCGCGATAGCGGTGAGCGAGCCACCGGGCCTCGCGCATCCGTCGGTACGGCCGGAACGGATTCAGGTGGGTGCTCACCACGGTCAGCGGTCCAGCCTCGGTCGCCACCTGCACAGCGGCCGCCGCATGATGCAGCCGCCAACGGACAGCAGAGCGACCGACGATCGTCAGCGGCGGCCGGACCAGAACTGCCACCGGCTGGCCGAAAGCGGAAGGCGCGAGGTGCGCCACCATGCCGAGGGCGTCCGCCACGTCGCGCATGCGGTGCCCGTCGTGCCGCTGAAAGTCCCGCAATTCCTGCAGCGCGATCAGGTCGGGACGCTCGCGCTGGAGCAAGGCCACGATCGCCGCCAGCCGGCCCCCGCCCCCGCCGGTCCGAATGTTCCAAGTGAGCAGGCTAATCGCCATCGCGCGCCTCCGCCCGGCTCCCGGCATCGAGGTTGGCAGGGCCGCCAGGCGTCGCCGCCGTCGCCCGGCTGGCGAAGTCGCGGCCTGCCGGATCGTTGTTCGCCGAGGCACGGACCGCGGAGTGGGGGCGTACGTCGGCGTTGGGGCGGATCGAGAAGTAGAGCACGGTGAGCCAGCCGGCGGTCAGCAGCGCGGCGCCCATCATGTCGGTCGGATGGTGCATCCCGCGGTACATCCGGGACAGTGCCACGCCGAGCGGCATCACCACGGCGAGCCCCACAAAGATCCACCGCCACCAGTACTGGCGCAGGCGCGGAAAGAGCAGGACAGCGATGGCGGCGTACAGGCACATGGTCGCGGCGATGTGGCCGGAGGGGAACGATGAGGTGGGCAGATTGCCGTCGAGCTGCTCGACCGGGGGACGCGGGCGGTCCACGGCGGCGGACGTGCACAGGAACAGGGTGAGCTCGCCGACCATGGCGAGCACGATGTAGAGCACCATCCGCCAGTGCCGCCAGATGGCGAGGACAAGCGGGCAGAAAACCAGCGAGACGAGCAAAATAGCGTGCGTGTCGCCGGCTTTGCTCAGGGCGTAGCTCACGTCGTCCCACGCCGGGGTGCGCATGCTCTGCAACCAGGTCGGCACGCCGTCGTCGAAGCGGCCCAGCCAGGTGCCCTCGGTCTTGTTCGTCAGCGTCCAACCCAGCAGGAAGAGCAGACCGAACACGAACACCCAACCGACCAGGATCTCCATCGCGCCCGCCCACGGGTGCGGCAGCAGGTGCTCGCCTCGCGTGCCGGGCCGCACGTCGTCCCCGGCCTCCGGCTCCAGGCCGTCCTCCAGCGGGACTTCCGGGCGCCCGATCTCGCGGCGCCACACCCGGAACGCGTACGCGGTGACACCCAGCCAAGCCGCGCCGAGCAGCCACCCGGCGAGCACGTCCGACACGTAGTGCACGCCCAGCGAGATCCGGGTGATCCCGATCGCCGTGACGATCAGTGCCACGAGGGCGATGAACCACTTGCGGTGTCGCGCCGAGACGGCCGGGAGGAAGACGAGGAGCAGGGAGCCGTACACGATCATGGAGCCGAGGGCGTGGCCGCTGGGGAAGCTGTTGCCGGGCGCCGTGGCGATCGGGACGTCGACGACGGGGCGTACCCGATCGATCAGGGCTTTGAGCGACGGGTCGAGCAGCAGCGCGCCGACTCCGGTGACCACCAGGTAGATCGCGAGTCGGAAGCGCTTGCGGATCAGCAGGGCGACCACCGCGATGGTGACCAGCCACATCATGATCGGTCGGCCGCCGGCGCGGGCGACGAAGTCGAGCGCGTCCACCACCGCGGGCTGCGGTGCGACCAGGCGGTTGAGGCCGTCGGCGGCGCCCTTGTCGAGGCGGGCCAGGGGACCCCAGCTGCCGCGAACGAGGAGCAGCAGCAGCCCGAAGCCGAGGCCGAGCGTGATGACGACGAGCAGGCCCAGAACGCTGCGTTCGGCGAAGTGGGCCAGCGGTCTGCCGCGGGCCGGCTCCGGAACGGCCGTTCTGTCCTGCTCGTCGGTGACCATGCGAGCTCCTGCAATCTCGGGGGTGCGCCCGGATTACCCCGCCGTCTCCTTCGGTACACCGGATTCGCCGGCCCCGGCCTGCGCGGGGGCGGCGGAGTCAGCTGACGGATCGTCGGAGCCGGGCTCCCAACGGTCCTGCAGGGCCGGGCGGGAAATGCCGACCCGCTGGGCTTCGAGCTGGGCGGCGAAGGCGATGCCGAGGAACAGGGCGATGCCGGTGAGGTTGGCCCACAGCAGCAGCGCCATCATCGCGGTCAGGGGACCGTAGGTGGCACCGAAGCCGCCGCTGAACATGACGTACGCGGCGAGTCCCAGGCTGGCGACCCACCACAGCACGGTGGACAGGGCGGCGCCAAAGAGCAGCCAGGTGAGGCCGGGCTGGCGGCGCCGGGGGGAATGCCGGAACAGCAGTCCGACCGCGAAGACGATGAGGATCAGGCTGAGCGGCCAGCGGACGATCTCGAAGGTCAGCTCCGCACCGGAACTCCAGCCGGACTGCCGGGCTATCGAGTTGCCGGTGGCGTGGCCTGCCACGAGCAACAGGAAGCCGAAGAGCGCGGGCAGGCCGGCCACAAGGGCGAGGACGGTGGCCCGCGTGTACTTGTGCAGGGCCTTGCGGTCGCGTTCCACGCCGTAGATGCGGTTGGCGCCGCGCTCGATCTGGGCCATCGCCGTGGTCAACGCGACCAGTCCGGTGATCAGACCCAGCACCAACGCCAGTTCGCCGGCGTCCTCGGTGCGGTCGTCGTCCTGCAGAAGATCCCGGACCAGGGACTCGCTGGCGCCGGGCGTGAGCTCGAGGACGGTGTCCGCGACGACCTGCCCGCCCTCCTCGGCGCCGAGGTCGGTCGCCAGACCGGACAGAGCGATCATGAAGGGTACGACCGCCAGGCACAGTTGCAGCGCCAGCGCCCGCGAGTGGCTGAACCCATCGCCGTACCGGAACCGCACGAACGCGTCCCGCAGCAGATGCCACCGCCCGTAGTGCCGCAACGCGAGGAACGCGTCGTCCGCCGAGAGCTCATCGCCCGGCATCATTTTGGTTTCGGGTACGGGTTCGGTACTGCTCATGGCTTCCTCACTTCAACCGCTCCGCCGCGGCCTTCTCACTTCAACCGCTCCGCCGCGGCCTTCTCGGCGGCGCCGCTGTCGTACGCGAGGTCGGGGTCGCCGGCCGGCTGCGGTACGCAGAGCAGGAGCGCACGCGGGCGAACGGTGATGGACATGCTCGCGCCGGGCTCGATGAGGTCGCCGTCGAGCTGGCGGGGCTGGGGTTGCAGGCCACGGATTTCCACGCGCTTGGCGGTGTACGTCTCCATCCGCGGGATGCGTTCCCGGCGCCGGATCACGGCCCAGCTCAGCGCGGCCCAGTGGGCGAGGTTGCGGGGGCTGAGGATCGCGACGTCGAGGAGCCCATCGGCGGGGTCGGCCTGGGCGAGCAGCCGTACCCCGCCCTGCAGCCGGCCCACGTTGCCGACGATGACCGTCCGGGGTCGGCGCCGCAGCGCGGGCTTGCCGTCGAGGGAGATGACGACGGGCATGGGCCGGTCGCGGAGGTGTTTGAGCGCGCCGCCCACGTACGCGATCCAGCCGATGTGCTTCTTGGCGGTCTCGGAGGTGCCTTCGAGCATCTGGGCGTCGAAGCCCATCCCGGCCATGACCGCGAAGCATTTGTCGCCGCAGACGCCGACGTCGATCCGGCGGCGGCCGCCCTGCAGCGCGATCTCGACTCCGGTGGCTACGTCGCCGTTGAGGCCGAGGTTGGCGGCCAGCAGGTTGCCCGTGCCGGCTGGGATGACGGCCAGTGCGACGTCCGTGCCGGCGAGGGCCGAGACGACGGCCATCACCGTGCCGTCGCCGCCGCAGACGAAGACGAGCTCGGCGCCTTGCTCGACGGCGGTGCGGGCCTGCCCGTAGCCCGGGTCTTCGCGGGTCGTGGAGTACCACTGCGGCTCGGGCCAGCCCGCGGTGGCGAGCCCGTCGACGATGGTGCGGCGCAGCCGGTCGAGGTCGGGGACCTTGACGGGGTTCACGACGACGGCGGTCCGTGGTGCATTCACGGCGACAGTGTGCCGGACGAGGATCACATCGGCGACCCGGGCGCAGGGGGGTTACAGTGGCTGCAGTACTTGAACGCGTTCAAAAAGGGGGCCGTCATGTGGGCACTGGTCAATGTGCTGGTCACGGTGGGCATGCTGGTCGTCGTTCCGGCTGGGCTCCGCATGCTCGACGATCCAGCCGCGAACCTCGCCCGCCGGGTCTGGCCCTACGGGGCGGTCGCCGGCGCGGTCAGCCTGTGGCTGCCGCGCGGCGACATCGCCACGGCGCTGGCTACCGGCTATGCGGTCACGGCCGCGGTGCTGTGTGCGTACGCGATCAGCAGACCGACCCGCCCCCGCAGCCAGTGGCCCGCCGAAGCCGCGGTGCTGACCGCCTTGATCGGTCCGGCGATCGCCGCGAGCGCCCTGGTCGCCGAGCGCAGCGGATATCACCTGTTCGGGTTCGAGCTGGGCGTGCTGTCGCTGACGGTGGCGCACTTCCACTTCGCCGGGTTCGCGGCAGCGCTGATCGCCGCGTTGCAGACGCGTATCCGGCCCGGAACGGCCGCCGACGCCGCGGCCCTGACCGTGCCCACCGGGACGATGATCGTGTTCCTCGGCTACTTCACCGCCGAATGGGTGGAGCTCGCCGGCGCGCTCGTGCTGACCGCCGGCATGTGGACTGTCGGCGCGCTGGTCTGGACCCACGCCCGCACCTCGGTCCCGGATCGGCTCACCGCCGTCCTGCTCGGTGGCTCGGCAGTGGTGCTCGCCGCCTCGATGATCCTCGCGGTGAGCTGGGCGCTGGGCGAAGCCACCGGCCTGCCCCACCCGTCGCTCGCCTGGATGGCCGCCACGCACGGGGTGGCAAACGCACTCGGATTCGCGGTGTGCGGCATGGTGGGCTGGCGCCGCGCTGGGGCAATGGTGTGAGAGACAAGGAGAGGAAACCGATGACCGGATTCACGTACGCCGAGGTCGGCGCGACCCGGCACGAACCACTGCCGGCCGGCTACCGACACCTGCACTACCGCACCCGGCTGGGGCGCGACGCCTTTGACTGCGCGGCCGGCGCGATCCTCACGTTCCGGATGCACCGCCGCACCGGTGCACGGATGAACACCACTGCCGACCGGGCCGCCCCGGGCGTGCGGCTGACCGTCGGCGCCGGGCCGCTGCACGTCCCCTGCGAGGTCGTGTGGACCGTCGACGAGCCGGACCGGGCCGGCTTCGGGTACGGCACACTGGCCGGCCACCAAGCCAGCGGCGAGGAGGCGTTCCTGGTCGAGCGCGACGCCCAGGGCGAGGTGTGGTTCTCGGTAACCGCCTTCAGCCGGCCCGCGCGCCTGCTGATGCGGCTCGGCGGTCCGGTCGCGGTGCTCGCCCAACACGCGTACGCCCGGATGTGTGGTCGCGCCCTGCGAGCCCTGTGCGCCCGGTCCCGTACGGTGGGTGCGTGACCGAGACAAGCGTCACCTGGTGGGGGCACAGCACGATGTGGCTGGCCGACTCGGGTGTGCGGCTGCTGACCGATCCGGTGCTGACCGACCGGCTGATCCACCTGCGCCGCCTCGCCGGGCCGACGCCGGCGCTGCCCGGCGCCCCCGACGCGGTGCTGCTGTCCCACCTGCACGCCGACCATTTCCACCTGCCGTCACTCAAGGCCGTGCCGGGTGAGCCGCAGCTGATCGTGCCCCGGGGCTCGGCCGGTTTCGTCGCCAAGAACCTGGGCCGCGCGTACGGCGACCGCTGCGTCGAACTGGCCCCCGGCGAGCAGACAACCGTCGGCGCGGTAACGGTCCGTGCGGTCCCCGCCGCTCACGACGGCGGCCGTGGCCCCTGGTCGCGACTGCGCTCAGTGGCGATGGGCTTCGTCGTCGAGGGCGCCAGCCGCACCTGGTACGGCGGCGACACCGGCCTGTTCGACGGCATGTCCGCGATCGGCCCGCTCGACCTGGCCCTCATCCCGGTCGGCGGCTGGGGCCCCACCCTGGCCGCGCACGGCCACTTGGATGCGGCCGACGGTGCGGAGGCCCTGCGCCGCGTCAAGGCCGCCTGGGCGGTGCCGGTGCACTACGGCACGTTTTGGCCGATCGGGATGGCACGGGTCCGCACCCACATGTTCCGCGACCCGGGCACCGAATTCGCCCGCATCGCGGCGACCGCCGCACCCGACGCCCAGGTTCGGGTGCTGGCCCAGGGCGAGACGCTGACCATCGAGTCGGCCGCGTGATCTCCGAACTCGGCGCGCTGGCCTCGCTGTTCGGCATCGTCGCGTTCGGCGCCATCGTGCCCATCGTCCCCACCGGCGCGGCGGTCAGTGGCGCGGCAGCCCTCGCCTTCCACGACCACCCGCTGCTCATCGTCCTGGTGATTGCGGCGGGCGCGGCGGGCGCCTACGTCGGCGACCTCGTCATGTACGCGATGTGCCGTGCCGGCGGTGAAAAACTTGCGCGGCGGCTGCGCTGGCTGCGCGACGAGGAGCACCTGGTGCCCTTGAAGGAGCGGTTGCAGCGCAGCCAGATTCCGGTGCTGCTGGTCTCCCGGCTCCTGCCCGGCGGTCGGGTGCCGGTCCTGCTCGCCGCCGCGTTCCTCGGCCTCAGCTGGCGCACCTTCGTGGTCGCCAACCTGCCGGCCTGCGCCCTCTGGTCCGCGGTCTACGCCGGCATCGGAGTGGCCGGCGGCTCGATCTTCCCGGAGCCGTGGGAGGGCGTGGTCGCTGCGATCATCCTGGTCCTGGTCATCGGCCAGCTGGTGAACCTGGTGCACAAGCGGCGCGCGACCGCCAATTCCTAGAACTCCAGGTACCTGCGGGTCAGCTCGGCGACGTTCTCGACCAGGGTGATGCCGTTGCTCATCGACGAGTTGTCGTGCGACAGGATCGCGATCGACACGTCGGTGTGCTCGTCGGCGGACACGAGCCGGCCGATCGAGTTGACCGCCCACAGGCCGCTGTCCGCCGTACGCGTGTCCCAGCCGTTCTTGACTGTTGCCGTTTCGCCCGACTCCGCAAGCCGCGGCACGCCCCACTGCTGGCTCTCGACGACCGTGTTCATCATCAGGAAAGCGGTCCGGCGAGAGTCGGCATCCAACGGGCCTTCGGCGTCCACCAGCTCGCTGAGCAGGGTGACCTGGTCATCCGCCGTGGTCTTCGTCAGCCCCCACGCGGCGTTGACCACGGTCTCGGTCAGCCCCAGGCGCTCGTTGCACCGGGTGATCGCCACCCGGCCGCCCACCCGCTCGAACAGCTCGGAGGTGGCGTCGTTGTCGCTCTTGCGGATCATCGGCTCGGCCAGGGCCGTCTCGCCCTCGGTCAGGTCGCGGTCCTCGTCCTGGGCCTGCAACAGCAGACAGGTCAACACCTCGACCTTCACGATGCTCGCGGTGTCGAACGTCGCCGCACCCCGGAACGAGTAGCGGGCGCCGGTCCGCGCGTCCAGAACGGCGACAGCGAACTCGGGGGCGTCCGCGGCGACCTTCTTCAGCGCCGCGTCCAACCGGTCCACGCGCTGGCGACGCTCCTTGGCCGCGAGCTCCTCGGGGCTGGGCCCGCTCGGCGCCGGAGACGGCTCTTCGCCCACCGTCAGCGCGCTCGGCAGCAGCCCGGCAGCGCCGCGACCGTCCCGGACGCCGAAGCCCACCAGGCCCACACCGCTCACGATGATCGTCATCGCGAACGCGACAAGCCAAGGTTTCCGACGGCGCACCCCTGCATATTGCCGTGGTCAGCGCGAGATCCCAAACGCGAGTTCCACGTCACGCAATGTTTCCGGCACCACGAGTCACACCATTCGCATGATCACCATGGGGGTTGGTCGTTGCCTCGACGGGCACAATGGGGGACATGGCCCTCCTGCCCACCCCCGCAGCACTCGTCGACCTGGCCCGGTACGCCGTCGGGCAGGTGGTCGAGACGGCCGCCACCGCAGCCACCGTCCCCGTCCGGCTAGTGAGCCTCCTCGGCCAGACGGAACTCCTGGTCAGCCGGGTCACCGTGCTCGCCGAACGGGCCGGCGGCCTGATCGACCGGGTCGAAAACGCGGTCGGGGCCGCCGAGTCCCTGATCAGCCGGGTCGACACCACGGTCGGCGACGCCCGCACCCTGATGGCCCGCGTCGACACCACAGCGATCAGTGCCGACGCCCTGGTGGCCCGGGTGGATACCACAGCGGTGACCGCTGACGCCCTGGTGGCTCGGGTGGATACGACGGCCGTGACCGCCGATGCGCTGGTCGCGCGGGTGGATACGACAGCCGCGACCGCTGACGCCCTGGTCGCCCGGGTCGGCACGACGGTCGCGGGTGCCGACTCTTTGATGGAGCGGGTCGACGGCACGGTTTCCGGCGCTGACTCGCTGATGGTGCGGGTGGGGGCGACCGCCGCCGAAGCCGACGCGGTCATAGCCAGCGCGCAGCGGACCGCCGGGCAGGCGGAAAAACTGCTGGGCCGGGTGGACCACACCGCCGGGGAGGCCGAGACGCTGATGGGGCGGGTGGGTCGCACGGCGGGCGAAGCCGAGGCGCTGGTCGCCGGTGCCGGTGGCACGGTGACGGACGCTGCGGAGGCCATCCGGCAGACCACGGCGATCCTGGCCGCGGCCGCGAACGCCGTCGAAGAGGTCGCCGCCATCACCAACGCTGCTGCCGCCGTGGTGGCCCAGGCGGAAGGCACCTCCACCGAGGCGAAGGAACTGCTCGACGGCTATGCCCCGACGCTGCGCCAGGCCGCTCCGCTGGCCGCCCGGTTCGTCGAAGAGCTGACCCCGGAGGAAGTGACAGCGGCGATCAAGATGATCGACGAACTGCCGCGGCTGCGGGAGCACCTCAGCAACGATGTGCTGCCGTTGCTCGGCAAGCTGGATCAGGTCGGACCGGACCTGCACGCCCTGCTGGCGGTCACCAACGACTTGCACCTGGCCATAGTCGGCCTGCCCGGCCTGAAACTGCTTCGCCGCCGTGGCGAAGAGCGGGTCGCCGAGGAGAACCTCCCCGGCGGCCGCTGAGTAACCCTGGGTCAGACGTCCGAGACGACGCGGTCGCGGCCTTCGCGTTTGGCGACGTAAAGGTTGCGGTCGGCCAGGGAGAGCAGTGACGACGGTGAGCCGCGGCCGTCGTCCGAGGTGGTCACGCCGATGCTGGTGGTCACCGGCAGGGCGCCGGTCACCGGCTCCCAGGCGTGCGCGCGGATGCGCAGGCGCAGCCGTTCGCAGCGCTCGGCGGCCTCCTCCGCGTCCGTGCCCGGCATGATCAGCAGGAACTCCTCGCCGCCCATCCGGGCCGCGATCATCGTGCTGCCCGCCGTCTCCGACAACAGCTCGGCGATCTGCTGGAGGACAACGTCCCCGGTGCTGTGCGAGAGGGTGTCGTTGACCCGCTTGAAGTGGTCCAGGTCGAGAATCGCGATCGAGATGGGCGCCCGCAGCACCAGTGCCTCACCGAGCAGCGCGGGAAGCCGGTCGTTGACGTAACGGCGGTTGTAGAGGCCGGTCAAGGCGTCGCGGTGGGCCATCTCGCGGAAGTGCTCGCTGGCGCGGCGCGCCTCAGTGGCCTCGAACACCGCCTGCAACGCCCGCGCGCGGGCCTCCCGCTGGGCGGAATGCAGCGCCGCCATCTCCTTGTGGAACGTCAGGTGTTCCTCGTACGCGTGCCGGAACCGGCCGGTGGCGGCGTAGAGGGCGGCCTGCTCTTCGCGGGCCTGGGCGCGTACCCGGTCAAGACCGCGCTCTTCGGCGATCTTCACCGCGGTGTCCAGGGCCTGCTGTGCCGCGGCATAGCGGCGGCTCATCCGGCGGGCCTCGGCGAGGGTGAGTAGGCAGACGGCCGGGGCGTCGCCCTCGTGCCACTCCACCTTCGACTGATCGGCTTCGAGCAGAACGCTGAGCGTCTCCTCGGCCACGTCGTAGCGACCGCTCATCATCTCGATGCGCGCAACGGTGTCCAACTCGTGTGCGCTGAGGCTGCGCGAACTGCGCGCGCCGACCTCACGCATCCGCCGGACCAGCTCCCGCGCCGCTTCCTCGTCGTCCTTCTCGTACGCGGTATACGCCATGTTGTTGAGAATGTTCAGCGTCAGCTCGAGGTCACCGACGGCGGTGGCGATGGTCAGCGCCTCGCGGAACCGGCGGTCGCCTTCCTCCGTCGAGCCGCTCTCATCGAGCGCGATGCCGAGCATCATGAGGTGCCGCGCCCGGACATTCGGCGGCTCGTCGTCGGTCAGGTGCGCATTGCACTGGACAGCGTGGGTCAGCGCCTCGGAACGGTCACCGATCTGGCCGTAGAAGGTCGACAGGATGCGGTGCGCGCGGGCGAGCAGGAACGGGTTCTCGTGCTCCTGCGCCCAGGCGAGCACCTGGTGCGCCCAGCGGCCACCCCGTTCCAGCCGGCCCTCACGGATGAGCACGCCCGCGCGTAGCAGCTTGGCCCGGATCGCGAGATCCTCGTAGCCGAGCGCCACCGCACGGCGTTCGACGGCGGCGGCGGGCACAGTGACGCTCCGAAACCAGGACACGGGTCGCTGCTCGAGCTCCTCGAGCGTCTCCTCGAGCTGTGTACGGCTGTCGTCGGCCAGGGCCGTGCTGGCCACCTCGGCCGCCTCGGTCGTCACAAGCGTCCCCGCCTTCCCGGTCGTACCCCCGGCAGGGGTCTTCGGTATGCGGAGTTGATCGGCTCGCCCACGGCGGTTGTGAGGTGTTGTCGACCACGGTCTGAGTTAGTTGCGTCACATTCTCGTCAGCGCCGCTGGGTGCACACCGCCGACGACGCAGCCACCTTGTCGACGGTGTAGACCACCGCGACCGTGAAGCAGTAGTCGTTTTGCTCGTTCAGGCCGTAAACGACGTACTCGGTGGTGCCCGCCGCGAGCTGCTGGAACGCCCGCTGCTCCTGTCCTTCGCGACCACCGGAAATCAGCACCGGCCCCTCAGATCCCGGCGGATAACGCCAGGTCAGCGACACGCTGTCCCGGTTGTCACGCAGCGCGACAGCCACGGGCGCGAGCGCGTCGACCGGCGGCGGCTCGGCCGGGGCACTCGACGAACCACGCTCGGCGGCACTCGACGGGACAGGCGCGGTGGGCGTCGTGGAAGCCCGGTCGCCGCGCGGCAAGGTCACCGCCACAATCGCGGCCGCGGCCGCCACCCCGGCCACCAGCACGGTTGCCAGCAGGAAGGGCTGCCGGCTCGCCAACCGATCCTTCGGTACGGGCGACCAGCGCTCCACGACCGGCGCACCGGCCCGGTCCGCCGGCTCGGGCCACAACTCCGGAGCTGGGCTGACAAAGGTGGCCGACCGGTCCTCCTGCCGGGGAACGTACACGCCGGTCGAGGCGCCGGACCCGACCTGGGAAAGCGGCATCGGCGCCAGCCCCGGCCCTGCGCTCGGCGGGCCCACCGGGTACACGCCGGGAGCAGTCTCCGACCCGACGACCACACCAGTTCCCCCCAACGGCGTTCCCCGCGGTGCCGCTCCCGCGGGTGCTGTTGACGTCGCCGCTGTCGGTGCTGAGGCCGGTGTTGCACCCGTGGGTTCCCGGCCCTCGCGGGCTGTTTCCTCGGCTGGCGCGGGTTCGGTGAACGGCACCGCGGTCACCGGGGTCAGGTCCTCGTCCGGAAGCGGACCGTCTGCCGCGGGGTGGTGGTCGGCGCCAAGCCACGGTCGATGTGCTGCGGGGTGGAAGTCGGGGCCGGGCCACGGCTGATCCGCGGTGTGCGCCGGCCCGTCGGTGGGGGAGGGTCGGTCGGCCGGGCCTGACCCCGTGGTGGCCGTTGGCTGGCTGAGGCCGGTGGCTGAAGCGCCGATGGAAGGCGGCCCGGCGGGGACCGGGGCGCCAGCGCCGAGCGAAGACGGCTGCCCGGCGGTCGATGGCGGGTTGTCGGACACGCCGGGCTGGCTGGGGGCCGGGTCGGCGCCGGGTAGGGGGTGGTTTGCGGCGGGGCTGGGGCGGAAGATGGCGGGGGAGTCGGGGCCGGTCGAGCGCTGGACCTGGCCGCAGCGGTGCTGGCCGGAGGCGGGTTTGCCGGTCAGCCGGGCGATTTGCTCGGTGAGGGAGTGGCCGGTGGGCAGGTGCCGGGCGCACAGCTCCTGGGCGAGGGTGAGGTGGCTGAGCGCTGTGTCTTCCCGGCCGCATTCGCGTTCCATGGCGCCCAGGCGCGCCAGCATTTTGATGCCCGCCGGGGAAGTGTCGCCGTGTGCTTCGCGGTGCCGGCTCCAGGCGCCGGTGAGGCGGGTGCGGGCGGCGGTGCATTGGCCCGCGGCGTGCTCGGCTGTTGCCAAGTCGGCTTCGGCGGCGAGGACCCGGTCGGAGAGGGGGCCGTCCAGCGTGGTCAGTGCGGCGACGAGCCCGCGATAGACCTGGACCGCGCGGCCGTGGTTGCCCACCCGGTGCAGCACTGCGGCGTGTGTCGCCACGGCGGCGATGGTTCGTTCGTCGTCGGGGCCGTGGAGCCGGTGCTCGGCGGTGTGCGCGAACTGCGACCAGGTTTGTGCCGCGTGGGCGTCGCCGAGCGCGACAAGGATGCGAGCCAGGAGGCCGGCCGCCAGGGCCACGTCGGGCGAGGCCAGGTCGGGGTCGGTGCCAGGGTCGAGGATTCCGGCTAGGACTTCCCGGGCGGCGGCGAGGTCGCCCGCGGCCGTCAGCGTCTGAGCCTGGGCGGTCAGGGCGGCGAGCGGAGGGGGCACGTGCCTCATAGTGTCTGTTCGGCGACCGTAGGTACAAGTCTTGACGCGCGTGCGACACGGTACGGCGGGACAAGGTAGAACGAGGTCATGAGTGTCGCCGATGTCAAGCGCGAGATCCTGGTCCGTCACCTCGAAGCGTGGGCCCCGGCGGCGCTCCATCGTGCTCGCCGAGCCGTCTACGTCCATGGCTACGCCGAGTCCACCCAGCCGCTGGCCGCGGCCGCGCTGGGTGTCTTCACCGAACAGTCCGACCTGGTCCGGGGGCGTGAGCTGGCGATGGTCGCCGTCGGCGGCGAGCTCGACGGGGCAGGCGCTGCCGGGCTGAGCGTCCATAGTGTGCCGGGCCGGACCGAGGACGTGTGGGGGCTGGCCCTGAAGGCGGCGGGTGCTGCGCGCGTACCCGTGCTGGGTTTTCTGGATGCGACGGCCGTGGGGGAGCCGCCCACGGCGACCATGCTGTCGGCCCTGGCGACGGGGAAACCGGCCGAGGTGATCGTGGTCCTGCCCGGGGCGTCGCCGGTGTCGCAGGCGCGTGACGAGCTGCGGCAGGCGGGATTTCCGCTGGTGGCGGCGGTGGAGCTGGCGGTGTCAGCCGAGCCGGGCGAGGTCTTGCTCTATGCCACGACGCTGGGCAAGCACCTCGAGGGCTTCAAGGATTTACTGTGGGCGGTGGACGAGTTCGCGGGGGTGCGCTACCGCGATCCGGGCGACCCCGAGCGGCATCTGATCGACATCTCGCTCAATCCGCATCCCGGTCCGCTGCGCCGCGAACTGTTGGCGCATCTGGCGGAGCGGGGCGAGGTCAGCGTTACCGAGCTGCGGACCTTCGCCCTGACCGAGACCGTCTACCGGGCGGCGGACGCCACCCGGGTGCTCCACGCGCTGCTGGACGCCGGGACGGTGACCCGGCGCCCCGAGCACGGCCGGCTCGGCGGCGACGTGCTCATTTCGGGCTGAGTGTGGTCACGGCGCTCCGCTCAGGAGCGAGAGCCGGACTTGTCCTGCTTCCAGGACAGCGGGCCGGGCAGGTCGACGCGGTGCGCCTTCGCCTTGGAGTTCCAGGACCAGCGCCCGATCTTGATCGTCCACGAGGAGAGGCCCCGCTGGGTGAAGTTGAGGATCAGCGGTCCGAACTTCTTGCGGCTGCGGTACATGATGCCCATCGGGGAATCCCTTCCGTGGAATCGTCGGGTGACAGACGGATTCCCGATGGCCGATCTTCTGAAACTAGCGGGGCTGCCAGGCGTCCGGGCGGGTGGTCAGCTTGCGGACGTGGGCGGGCATCCGGCCGCTGATCAGGTCGGCGAGGCTGACCTCGTCCACCACTTCGCGCACGGCGGCGCGGACGGCGACCCAGAGGTTCGGCAGATTTTCCGCGGCACCCGAATATTGAGTCTCCTCCGGACGCAGCCCGCGCACCCCGGCGAGCGGCCCGTCGACGGCCCGGAGGATCTGGCCGATCGTCACGTCGCGGGGCGGCTGTGACAGCGTGTAGCCGCCCTCGGCGCCGCGCTGCGCGCGCACCACGCCGGCCCGACGGAGATCCGCGAGCACGGCTTCGAGGAACTTTCGGGGCATGTTCTGGTCCTGGGCGACGGCTTGGGCGGACATCAAGGCCGGGTAGGCGTTAGCCAGGCTCAGCGCCGCCCGTACCGCGTAGTCGCCACGCGCGGAGATCTGCACCCCACCATCATGCCGTCCCGGCGCGCGTGCACCCCGCCGACCCCGGGAATTATGGGAATTCGGGCATCACGCAGCGTCATTGCGTGATCGCACTGTCCCTCGTTCGGGGCGAAAGCTCACTCCATGGCGGATCTTGGCACTGGCACCCGGTCGCCCAGTGCCGTCTCCCGGGCAGCGACCCAACTCCGGAAAGCGCCCGGGCTCAACCCCGCCTCGCGGTGGAAAAAGCGGCCGAAGTTCGTTGGCTCGCCAAAGCCGAGCCGCCGGCCGATCTCCGCCACCGACAGGTCCGTGCAGGCCAGCAGGCGGCGGGCCTCGAGCGCCACCCGATCGTCGACGACCTGCTTGGCGGTCCGCCCGGTCAGCGACAGACAAGCCCTCGTCAGCGTACGAACGGAGCAGCCGATGCGCGCCGCGTAATCCTCCACCCGGCGACTACGCGGGTGCCCCTCCTCCAGATCCCGGCGGAAGCGGACGAAGGTACGGGCCTCAGCGGGAGACGTAGCGCCTCGCACGGTGTCGTCGAGCAGGGCGATCCGGAGCAGCAGCACCGCGACCTGGTGTCGGAGCAAACCCGCGGCGACCGGGCCGGTCGGGTGGCGCACGCAGTCGACGCCCAGCTGTGCCACCTCGCTGATGACCGCGTCTTCGTCCTCGCCCGCGAGCTGCCAGCGCGCCGGTCCGGGCAGGTCATCCACCGGCACGCCGGTGCTCTCGGTCGCCGGGAGCAGGTCGCGCCGCCAGGTCACCAGGGCGGCATCCAGGCCAGGCTCACCGCCGAACCGGAGTGCCTGCCCCGGCCGTACCCACAGCAGGGTTCCCGGCCGGCAGCTGTGTGCGGTGAAGTCGATCTCGACCGTGCCGTGCCCGGCGGTGGTCAGGGCAAGCAGGTGGTAGGGCAACCGCCGGGGCCGCGTCGGGTCGGCGGTGAGGTCGGTCTGCGACAGCGCACACGTGCCCACGCCGGCGCTCTGCGGTGCGGGCGCGGGCCGGGTGCGCTGCTGTCCTGGCGTGGCCATCGAGGCGACCGTATCCGGCCGTGACCTGCGATGCACGTGGGAGTCGCCAGGTCGCCGGATATCCGCTAGACGATCAGGAAAACGAGCATTGAAACGGACAAAAAGGCCGCGATTTCCGTACGCGAAAAAGCGACCCGTACGGACCGGCAGTGTCCGCACGGGTCGCCCCGTGAATTCGTTGTTGCTATCGCCCGGCGAGTAGCCGGTTGACCGCCGCATCCACGTCCAGATGATCGGACTCCCGGCCCCGCGGAACCACCACATAGGTGCGCCGGAGGAACCGAACCAGAACGCTGCGTGGTACTTCGAACAGTGCGTTGCCGTCGGGCGACGACAACGCCAGGGCCACGAAGTCGCCCCGCGGCGTGGCCCACGGCCACACCCGGACGTCCCCGATCCCCGCGGGCTCATCGAGCCCGGTCACGAGCAGTTCCCGCGCAAAGGACCAGCTCACGGCTTCCCCACCGGCTGATTCTGCGTGGAACAACACGTGGACCGCGTACGGGTCGGCTGGGTCGTACCGCAGACTGGCGCGCACGGGCAGGGCCGTGGCATCAGGCGCTACGAGCCGCAGCGAGGTTTCGACCTCGACGGTCGTTGGACGAATGGTACTCATGGACGAACTCCCCCCGGCACCGCTGCGAGGCTGGTGAACCCCGCGTTTCCCATACTCAGGTGATCCCTGTCATTACGCTCCGCCATACGCTGATCTCACCCAGTAGTGGGAAGACGGTTCCGATAAGCTCTCCGAACGAGCCGTTAAACGGTATGTTGTCTTGTTTGCCCAAGTACTCGGTTCCGCCCGGCGTCGGGTGGGTCCAGCAGTTGACTCACTCCGGTAACGTCCATTTCCCCCGGGTAGTGACGGGGAGGCGGAACACTAGGGGATGAAATGACCGGGAGTCCGCGATCTTTGCCGGGAAAGTGAATGAGATGCCCCAATCCGACCAGGTGACCGATTCGCCCACTCCTGTCGCCGAATCGCCACGAAGCGTGACGGGCAGATGGCACGGCGCTCTTGATCGGATGCGAGCCAACCGCAGCAGCCACCTCGCCCTCAAGGTCGGCGTCGGCGTGCTCGGCGCCGTCGTGGTCGCCGTCGGCATCGCCCTCATCCCGCTCCCCGGACCAGGCTGGGCCATTGTCATCCTCGGCCTCGCCATCTGGGCGGTCGAATTCGTCTGGGCCCGCCACCTGCTCCAGTTCACCAAGCGGCACGTGCAGTCCTGGACCCACTGGGTCCTCCAACAGTCACTGCCCCTGCGCGCCGTGATCGGCTTCCTCGGCTTCGTCTTCATCAGCGCCGTCGTGTGGCTGTCGGTCAAGCTCACCATGGGCGTCGACTTGATCGTCAAGATCCGCGACCTCCTGACCGTCTGACGCGCCGACCCCTGATTCGCACACCACTCGCGCGGTCCGGTACAGTCTGCTGCGGCAAGGGCGATTAGCTCAGCGGGAGAGCGCTCCGTTCACACCGGAGAGGTCACTGGTTCGATCCCAGTATCGCCCACGAGATGGCAGGGGTCGTGTGTCCGCGGAAAGCGCGGACCGCGGCCCCTCGTTTTGTCTGCTCCGGGGGCCGAGCCCCCGAAAACCCCGCGGTGCGGTGGGTGCGCTGGGCGCGTTGGTTGCGCGCGTTGGTTGTGCTCTTGGCTGGCTGGGCGCGTTAGTGGGGCTCTCGGCGGGGCTGCGTTGTGCGCGTTGGTTGTGCTTCTGGGAGTGCTGCGCTGTGCGGGGGCTGCGCTCTCGGGCAAGGCTGCGCTGTGTGCGGGGGTGCGGTGCGCGCTGAGGTAGTTGTCGCCGGTGTCGGTGGAGTTGCTGGCTGTAGCGGGGGCTCCGCGCGGCGGTGCGTTGCGCGGTGGTTGTGCTTTTCACAGGCTGCGCTTTCACAGGGCCGTGCTCTGCATGGGGGGGTGCTCTGCGCGAGGGCTGTGCTGGGAGCGGGCTGCGCTCCGCGGGGGTTGCGCTGGGGTTGGGTCGGGTCGCGCAAGTGTTGCTGGGCAATGACTCTGGCCGCGTCGTGGTGACCTGGAACGGCAGTTGGCGGACCATCCTTTGTGGAGCAAAGTGGTGGTTAGGGCGGTTCCTGGACGGGCCCGCGCCAGTTCGTTGCTGGTTGTTGCCGGCGTCGAATTAGTCTGCGCAAATGCCTTGAATCGACCTGATGCGCTGGTGTCCGGTATCGACCGGGTGGAACGGATGCGGATGGCTGAGTAGTCTACGCGCGATCTTGATCGGCCCTTAAGAAGTTGGAGAACGGATGAAACGCGCGCTAGATCCGCCGAAGGCCGAAGTGTCATCACCTGGTGAATCTTCGGGCGACGCGGTTCGTCCGGCCTCCGAGCCCGACAAGCCGTCTGCGGGCGGTCTGCCCCGGCGGATGTTCATCCAGTGGCGGCCGTTGATTTTCGGCGCGGGAGCAGCTCTCGTCGTCCTTCTCGTTCACCTGGCGGCGGTGGCGATGGACGTCGATCCGTACTCCAATCGTACCCAGTACGGCCTGCACTCCCTTCCTGTCGTCGTGGCCGCGCTCGCAGCCGGCGCTGTTTGGTGGGCTCGGCGAACCAAGAGCACCTGGGACGCGGACCTGCTGCCGGCCCTGTTCGGGGCCATGGGCTCGTTGACCCTGCTTGTTTCCCTGCACGGCACGCCGTTCGACACCCTGGGGGTGACCGGCGACAACCTGTTCCGGCAGCAGGCGGTCACCCGCTTCGCGGACACCTGGCACCTCGACGACTACATGTACAAGGATCTGCCGACCTACTACGCGCCCGCGTACTTCTGGGTGCTGGGGCGGATCTCGGCTCTCACCGGCGTGGTGCCCTGGCAGATGTTGAAGCTGGGCACGATCGTGGTGGCGTTCATCGCGCCGATTCTGACCTACCTGATGTGGCGGCGGATCACCTCGCCGCGCACCGCGGCGCTCATCTCGGCGACGCTCCTGTTCATCCCCTGGCTCCACGAGCCGTACGCCGCCATCGTGGTGGTCACCTTCATTCCCTGGTGGCTCGAGGTGGGCTTCGGTCTGACCCGCCGGGGAGTCAAGTGCCTGCACCCGGTAGTCCTCGGCCTGATCGGTGCGGCCTTCTTCACCTGCTACTACTACTTCTTCTTCATCATTCCGTTTGTGCTTGTCCTGCATTACTTCGTGACCCGCCGCGGCGGGACACACAGCTGGCGGGAGACCGGCCGTACCGCTGTCATTCTGGGCATCGCAGCCGCCGGCTCGGCAGTGTTCTGGGCGCCGCTTGCCTGGAGCATGCTGACCTCCTCCCACGTCGAGTCGCTCAACAACCGCTGGCTCGTGCCCGAGGTCATCGGGCTGCACCTGCCCTTCCTCGAGCCGTCGGTCTTCGGCGCGCTCTGCCTCGCCGGCCTGATCTTCCTGGTGGCGACGGCCAAGGAGGCGCTCTCCCGAGCGATGTTGATCCTGCTCATTTCGCTCTACGTCTGGCACGTGGCGGGCTTCGTGTTCATGGCTGTCGACAAGCCGCTGATGTCGTTCCGCATGCGAGAACTGGTCCCGGTAGTGCTCCTCGCCGCGGCAGCGATGGCAGGCGTCCGGCTGGCTGGGTACGCCGCGAAACGCTTCTCCATGAACCTCGTGGGCCGGGTTGCCGCCGTCATCGGTGTCCTGCTCGTGGTCTTCGTCGGCGACCAGTTCGGCTACTGGGTCTCGGGTGCGGCGAAGGTCGCCCACAACCAGGCGATGCCGGACGGCACCCTGCCCCGATTCCACCGCGAGGACGCGCAGGTGGCGCCCAATCCGCTCGGCCCGATCGCCGCGGCTATCGACGGGAAGTACAAGGGTGAGGACCACCCGGTCGTGCTGACCGCCCGTCCGGACCTGATGTCCATCTATCCCTATTACGGCTTCGTGCAGTACAACGTGAACTACAGCCACCCGGTGAGCCAGTTCCACCCACGCCTCGACTTCCTCCGGGAACTCGCGGCATCGGCCACCCCGGCGGAGTTTGCCGCCCGGTCCGGCGACAACCCGTTCGACAAGATCGACGCCATTGCCCTGGGCTTCAAGGACAACGACAACCTGGTTTACACGTACGCAGAGGACGCCTTCCCGTACGGCACGAAAACCACCGACATTCTCATCCCGAGGAAGCTGATCCAACCGCAGTACTTCGACATCCAGCAGGTGGGTCCCGACCTGGTGGCAGTTCGCCGTCCCGGAACCTGACCCGCGCAACGCGGCGGCATTACCGGCCGCCGCGTTGCTTCGCCCGGGTCGACACCGCATCCGCGGATCATCGGGCCTGATCCGCCACTGGCGGACCAGGCCCGATGTCGTCCCGCGGGTCGCCCAGCCGTCTCTCCTTACGGAGCTGGGCGGGAGGCCCGGAGATGGTGACGAAAGGTCAGCGAAAGAGAGCTGGCAACACTGTCCCGGGGCGTGCGGATCCGTCGTGTGCGCGGTCCGTGCACCATCACTTCGAGCTGGGCGGGTGGCGCGAAGTCAACATCGTGGTCCGATTCTGGAGCGTGGCGGCTGTTTGCGTAGCGATCGGTGGGGCTTGTTCTCCTCGAATTTTCTGGCGGTCGCCGGATAGTCCGCGAAGTGGGGCGGCGGGGCTGGGTGAGGTGGCCGAGGTGACGTCGCGGATCCGGCGGCGGACCGGCATCGCCCGGCGTCACGTCGCAGAGGTAGGGTCGGAGCCCGCCCGGGCCATGCGGCGCAGACGGGTGTTGGGTGAAGGTCGCTACGAGCTGCGACGGGCGGGCCTCGACCGGCGGATGGAAACGGTTCGGCTGCAGCCTCTGGTGTGAGGCCGGCCTACTACCGCTGCGGGTAGTGGTCGATCAACGTGCTTTTCGGCAGGCGCTGAGCGGGCAGGCCGAGAAGGTGATCATCCTCGGTGCGCAGAATGCGGGCGGCGGCGTCGCGCGAGGTGCGACGGACTTTGCCGCGCCGGGTCGATGGCTGGTGTCGAGTGGTGTGTCGGCGCTTCAGGTTGTCAAGAAGATGGTTACGCATGTGTGCCTCCCCGATGGCATTGGCCGGTGCCGGTGCTTCCTGCCCGGTAACCGACCTACGTATCTCTTGTTGTGCTGTGGGCCGAATGCTTTCCTCCCGCCGGCGAACAATGTGGATTTTCATCCTTGATGATTCAGGGCGAAAGCGCTGCCCCATTCGCCGCAGTGAAGATCAACTTTGCGGCGGTCGCGTCGACTGCATTGCTGTGACCTGTTGCTTTCCCGCGGGTGTGATCCTGGCAACGGGAGGCCTGCATCGCGCGGTTTGTGGGGCACGGTCGCGATGATGCGGAGTCTCGACATTGGTCTGTGCGTCTCCGGCGGTGGGTCTTCGGCCAGGGCCTGGGCTGCGGCGTTCGGCAGGCCGGTGGGTTGTGGCTCCTCGACATCACCTTTCGGGGTTGGCTAGCGCAACTGTCGGGGCAATGCGCTCCCAACCATCGAACTTCACGTTCCCCTTACGGGCATGCCCGTCGTCGGGGAGCGGTTGGACTCCGTGCTTGTCGAGCTGTGCTGATCCGATGGTCGGGTCTGCGGGACGTGTGGGCTTCGTTCTTGGTGGAGGGTGCCCGTTGGACTGTGGGCCTGGATGCTGGCGAAAGGTTGCCGAAAGGGGGCTGGACAGACTGCTTGGTGGCATGCGGAACTTCCGCGTGGCTGTCCGAGGGGGACTCCTATGAAGCTCAGGAAACTGGCAGTTGCTGGGGCCGTGGTCGGCGCCTCGATCATCGGTGCCTTAGTTGTTGCCGCCGGCCCGGCGGCGGCAAGCGGCTCCAACACGGTGTTCATTGGCGGCGGCACTATCGGTGGCTCGACCGGGAGTAACAGGTCGACCGTCGGCGAAGGAGGAGATCAAGGAAACGGCGGGATGAGCGGCGGGTTCGGCGGCTTCGGTCGCACCGACGTGATCTCGGTCAGCGGGTCGAGTGGCGGTGGCTGGAGCGGTAACGGAGTCGCCTAGCCGCCGAGAGCGCGGCCGATGGCGGTCGGCTCGAGCGCGGCGGGGGGACCTGCACTCTCTGACAGTTGGGCGGAAGCCGGCAGGAGTCGTTCGTTGCGGGTGCACCCGGTCAGGGTTGCGAATCCGGTCCTTTGACCTGAAGCGCGATTGAGCTTGCAAGGTGGCCGCCGACGTGGTGCAGGCCATCCTCGTCCTGCACCACGTCGAGTCACCGCGTGACGAAGGATGAAACGGCCTAGTGGATGTCGGCTCGGCTGCGCTCGATGTCCTGGCGCGGTCGGCTGCGAGTGCGCTCACCGGACACCGACCGGGTGAGGACACCGAGTGCGAGCAGGGCGAGCGCCGGCAGCACGGCGACGATGATGCCCATCGGCAAGGCGTCGGTGGCGCCACCCGCGCCGGCCAGCGGAGCAAGTGCCCCGCCGATCATGAACTGGCTGAAGCCGAGCAGTGCGGCGGCCGACCCGGCGTGTCTGCCGTGGTCGGCCAGGGCCTGGGCCGCGGCGTTCGGCATGACCAGGCCTACGCTGGCGACCAGGACGAACAGGCCGATCAGGAGCGCGGGCAGGGGTGCCCGGGTCAACACCGCGGCCAGGACCGTGGTGCCACCGGCTGTCGCGCTCAGCAGACCGGCGAGCAGCAGCACGCGAGCGCCGGCCCGGGCCACCAGCCGGCCGCTGATCTGGGCGGCCGCGATGAGTCCGGCGGCGTTGACGGCGAACACGGCGCTGTACTGCTGCGGCGACAGACCGTGGATTTCCTGCAGGACGAACGGCGAGCCGGAGATGTAGGCGAACATCGCCGCGAAGACCAGGCCGTTGGCCAGGACGTACCCGGTGAAGACGCGGTCGCTGAGCAGCTGCCGGAAGACAGTCAGCAGCGGTTGGCGTGGAGCGGAGGACCGGGTCTCCGGCAGTCCTGCGGCGGAGGCCGCCAGCATCACGGCGCCGAGTGCGGCCAGGGCCACGAAGATTCCCGGCCAGGCCGTGACGCGCAGGAGCTGTCCGCCGAGGACCGGCGCGAACACCGGCGCCAGGCCGGTGATCAAGGTCAGTGCGGAGAAGAGACGTGCGGTGCGGGCGCCGGAGGTGCGGTCGCGGACCATGGCGTTGGCGATGACGATGCCGAACGCCCCGCCGATCCCTTGGACCAGGCGCAGGCCGACGAAGGTCCAGACGTCGGGCGCCACCGCGCAGAGCGCGCTGGCGATCGTGTAGAGCGCGAGGCCCGCCAGCAACGGACGCCGCCGGCCGTAGGTGTCGCTCAGCGGCCCGGCGATCAGCTGTCCGATCGCCAGCCCGGCCAGGCAGGCGGTGATGGTGAGCTGGGTGGCCGCGGCGTTGGCGCGCAAATCGCCGGCGAGGGCCGGCAGTCCGGGCAGGTAGCTGTCGATAGACAATGGTCCCAAGGCCACGAGCGCAGCGAGCAGGACGATGAATCGGGTTTGCCGGCCGGCGGTGTCGTTGCTCATGGCTCAGTACGCCACGGTGATGCGGCGGCGGATCGCGGTGCCGCTTTCGATCGTGTCGGCCAAGGCGATCGCGTAGTCGGCGTACGAGATGCGGCTGTTGCCGTCGTCATCGGTGAGCAGAGTGTCCCCGGCGCTGCGGTAGGCCCCGGTCCGCTCGCCCGCTGCGATGATTGCCGCGGGCGACACGTACGTCCACTCGAGATCGTGCACGCCGCGGTAGAGGTCGAGCGCTTCGGACTGGGCCTCGGCGTTGGCTTTCCACAGTGCGGGGAAGTCCGGGTCGTCCATGACCCGGGCGCCCGTCGGCGTGCGTAGGCTGCCGGCACCGCCGATGGTGACCAGGCGGCTGACGCCGGCTCGGCGGAGTCCGTCGATCAGCGCACGGGCGGCACCGACGATCGTGGCGCGGTCGTTCTCCTGGCCGATCCGGGGCCCGACGGCCGACAGTACGGCGTCGTGGGAGGCGGCGAGGTAGGCGACCGTCGCGGGGTCGGTGACGTCACCGGAGGTCACGGTCAAGGCCTTGTGCTTGAGTCCGTCGAAGCGGCCAGCGCGGGTGACCGCGGTGACGGTGTGGCCGCGACGCAGGAGTTCTTCGAGGGTGGGCCGGCCGATGTTGCCGCTGGCACCAAACAGGACGATCTTCATGTGTTACTCCTTGTTTCTGCTGGTCAGAGGACGGGCTGACCGTCGGCGACGAGGGCCGCGGTGCTGCCGCGCTCGTCGGCGGACTCGACGCTAGACCGAGCTTGTTGAGAAAGTCAACAAGAGAGTTTTGAATCTCAACGTTGCGAGGTAGGGTGCTGGCATGCGCACCTACGGGCAGTACTGCGGCATCGCGAAAGCACTGGACACCATCGGCGACCGGTGGACCCTCCTGATCGTCCGCGAACTGCTCGCCCTGGGTCCGTGCCGGCACACCGACCTGCGCAAAGGGCTGCCCGGGATCGCCAGCAACCTGCTGGTCGACCGGCTCCGCGAACTCGAGCAAGCCGGCCTGATCCACCGCGAGGCCGCCCCGCCGCCGGTAGCCACCACCCTGTTCTCCCTCACCGAGCGTGGCCGCGCGCTCGAGCCGGTGCTGCAGGAACTGAGCCGGTGGGGCGTGCCGCTGTTGCGTGAGCCGGGCAGCAACGACACCTTCCGCACCCACTGGCTGGACATGCCCGCCCGGGCACTGACCGACCATCGCCCCGACGAGCCGGCAATCGCCCTGCAACTGCACGCCGACGGCAACGAAGACCTGGTCATCGAAGTCAAGGACGGCTCGGTGCACACCCACGCCGGCCGGGTCGACCACCCCACCGCGTCGCTGACCGGACCGCCGCACCTCCTGGCCGCCACCCTGCTCGGCGAGCTCGACCCGAGCGCCGCAGTGCAGCAAGGCCTGCGGCTCAGCGGCGACCACGAGGCGATAACGCGCATCCTGCCCCGCTGAAGCGGCCAGCCAGCCGTCCGCGAGACTGCGACGAGGTTGCTGGCATTTGGCAAGATCGTGCCCCGTGACCGACGATGCTGAGATGTCCCACACGCGTGGCGTTTGTGGGAATGCCGTCCGTAATTCGGATCTCGTTGCGGCTCGCTCGTGAGGGCAGTCATCGTCGCGGCCGCAGTCGCTTTCATCGTCTCCCTGTTCGGCACACCGGTGGCGATCCGGGTTTTCTCCGCGCTCAAGGCCGGACAACCGATCCGCTCTCTCGGGCTCGCCTCGAACGAAGGCAAGAAGGGCACCCCGGCGATGGGGGGCGTCGTGTTCATCGTGGCGACCCTCATCGCGTACGTCGCCGGCCACCTGGCGCTGACCACGCTGCCCGAGCGGCAGATCGCCCAGGAAAAGCCGACCATGACTGCCCTCGTCCTGCTCGGACTGTTTGTCTTCTGCGGCGCGGTCGGGTTCGTCGACGACTTCCTGAAGGTGCGCAAGCGCAACTCGGACGGCCTGTCCGCCAAAGCGAAACTGCTCGGCCAAGCGATCATCGGCACCGGCTTCGGCATTGCTGCCCTTGCTGTGGCGAGCACCAACGGTCAGACCGTGGCCAGCGAGCACATCTCCTTCATTCGAGACATCAGCCTCCTGGATGTTGGCAAGGTCGGCTCGGTACTCATGTTCGTCTTCGTGATCACGGCGATGTCGAACGGCGTGAACCTCACCGACGGCCTCGACGGCCTGGCCACCGGCGCATCGACGTTGGTCCTGGGCGCTTACGCGCTGATCGGGTACTGGCAATACCGGCACTGGTGCGCGGACGAGACGTACGCCCGCGCGAGCACCTACTGCTATGAGGTCCGCGATCCTCTCGAGATCGCCATGATCGCGGCGGCGGCTGCCAGCGCTTGTGTGGGCTTCCTGTGGTGGAACACTTCCCCGGCGCGGATCTTCATGGGCGACGTGGGAGCGCTCGGGCTCGGGGCCCTGATCGGCGGACTCGCGGTGGCAACCCGCACCACGCTGCTGTCGATTCTGATCGGCGGACTCTTCTTCATCATCACGGTCACCTGGGTCATCCAGATCGTCTCGTTCAAGACGACCGGCAGGCGGGTCTTCCGCATGGTGCCGCTGCATCATCACTACGAGCTGGCCGGTTGGAGCGAGGTCAACATCGTGGTCCGGTTCTGGATCGTGGCGGCGGTCTGCGTGGCCGTAGGCCTGGGCCTGTTCTACTCAGATTTTCTGGCAGCCGTGGGATAGGCGGCGGTAAGGGTCTCCAGCCCGCGGCCGGCGGAGGAAAGGTTGCAGCTGCGCCTCTCCTTGAACGTCAGCCGCCCGGGCAGGTGTGTCGTCCGCCGCTGTAGGCCACGCAGGTGTTCTCCGGAATTGGTTCAGCTTCTTCGTCCGGGACGAATGCTCGGAGGCCGCACCCGATCGAGACGATCGCCAGTGCTGCGACGAGCGCGACGCGGAGACCGCTGACAGGTCCGCGCCGGGCGGCGAGGACGAGGACGATGATGGCGAGTGTGCTGAAGACGCCGACGAATCCGGCCATCATCCGGTCCGGCTCGATGTCGCCGAAGCCGTCCGGCAGCAGGCCGACGAGGAGGGCCGGGCTCACCAGCAGCACGGTTGCCGCTCCGACGACCGCGATTCCCCCGCAGAGCACAGCGGCTATGGCGAGGTCTGAGCCCCTGTCCCGTTCGGTCATGTGGGCTCTCCTGCTCTGTTCGGTCGAAGCGCACAGTTGGCGTCTGTGGTCGTGGCACTGATGTGGATCTTTATCTTTGACCAATCGGCGCGTGGTCGCTGCCCCGTCGGCCACCGCGGCGATCGACAAGGTGGCTGATGCGTCGAGGCGGCGCGCCGGTTCGGCCGGCGTGTGCGATCACTGGGCAGGGTTCAACGCCGAGGAGTGGGCACGCTACATTCCTGAACTGCCCTACCAGTCAACCTGCTGACCAGGGCCAGGAGGGTGCTGTGCGGTACGGGGTGACAGGCCACCGGGTGCTTCCGGCGGGTATTGCTGACTGCGCGGTGGCGCACTGGCGTCGAGTGTTGCCCGCCGGGTCTGCTCTGGTGGGGGTGTCGTGTCTTGCCGAGGGCGCTGATCAGTTGTTTGCGGCTTTCGTCCTGGCGGCCGGGGGCAGGCTCGAGGCGGTGCTGCCGTGGGCGGGCTACGCCGATTCGCTGACGGGGGATGGCAGTCGGGCTCGGTTTGACGATCTGGTTCGTCCGGCGACGACCGTGCTCACCATGCCGGATGCCACACCACGCGAGCGGGGCTTCCTTGCCGCCGGTCAGACGTTGGTGGATCGCTGCGATCATCTGTTTGCCGTGTGGGACGGGCAGCCTGCGCGGGGTGTGGGCGGAACTGCGGACGTCGTCGCCTATGCGAAGCAGCGCGGCTGCCCGGTCACCGTGCTGTGGATCGATGGGGTCCGGAGGGCCTAGACAGCGGGGATTTCGAGATCGGCGAAGATGCGCCGGGCCTGATCGGCGTGTGGCTGGGCCTGGTCGTGGTCGCCGGTGTCGGTCAGAGCTGCGGCGATGCCGTCGTGGGCTCGGGCCCGCTCGTAGCGGTCGCCGATCTCCTCGGCCAGGGCCAGAGCCTGGCCGTGCTGGGTGCGGGCTTCGGTGGGGTCACCGGCCGCGCGGAGGACTTGGCCGAGGTCGTTGAGGGCTTCTGCCTCGCTGACCCGGTCGCCGATCCGCCGGTGGAGGACGAGGGCGCGGCCCAGCTGGTCGGCGGCGTCGGTGAGGCGGCCTTGGCGGGCGTGCACCGCGGCCAGGTCGGTGCGGGCGTACGCCTCGGCGGTCCGGTCGCCGCTGCCGCGGATGGTGGCGAGGCTGCGCTCGAGGTGTTGGGCGGCGTGGTCGAGCAGGGTGGATGACGATGAGCTGTGGGGCAGGCGGGCGAGCAGGGACAGCGCGTACGCCTCGCTGTAGCGGTCGCCGCGCGCGGTGAACAGCTCGAGGGCGGATTGGAACCGCTGCGCTGCTTCGGAGTGTGAGCCGAGCCGGGTGTCGACTAGGCCCAGGCTGACCAGGGCGTCGGCCTGGCCGGCGTCGTCGTCGAGGTCGCGGTACGCCGTCCAGGCGCGCCGGTAGTGTTCCGCGGCCTGGCGGTAGTCGCCTCGGCGCCAGTCGACGCTGCCCAGGTTGCGGAGCACCAGGGCTTCGGCGGCGCGGTCGCCGAGCTCCGTGTAGAGGGTCAGCGCCTGCTGGTAGGTCTCCAGGGCTTCGGGAAGCCGGCCCTGTCGCCGGTGGAGCCGGCCGAGGTGGGCCAGTGCCCGTGCTTGGGCGTCGCGGTCGCCGATGGCTCGGGCCGCGGTGACGGCGCAGGCAGTGACTGTCGCCGCCTCGGCTACCGGGCCGCCCGCGTCGAGGTAACGGAACAGGGTCGCGGCGAGGTCGATGGTGTGCTGGTGCCAGCCGTGCGCCGCGCCGTACGTGCAGATGGCGGCGAGGTTGGGGCGTTCCGCTTCGATCCAGGCGCGGGCCGCGTCGGGGTTGCCGGCTGCCCCGGCCTCGCCGGGGTAGAGCGTGCTCATCGCCGTGCTGGAGCCGGCTAGGTAATGGTCGAACAGCCGGGTGAGGGCGGCGCGTCGGTCCGGCTCGCCGTCGTGGTCGGTGGCGAGTTCCGCAGCGTACGCGCGGAGCAGGTCGTGCATGCCGTAGCGGCTGCCGGGGGCGGCCTGAACCAGGCTGGCTCGGGACAGCGTGCCGAGGAGTCGCCGGGTTTCGGCGGTGCCGGTGCCGATCATTGCCGCTACGGCGTCGACGTGCACGGTCTCGCCCGGATGTAGTCCGAAGAGGCGGAATGCCCGGGCCGCGGCGGCGGGGAGGTGCTGGTACGACCAGGAGAACACCGCTCGGACTTCGGCGTGGGGGTCGCCGCCGGCGTCCAGCAGGTCGAGCCGGTTCTGGTGGTCGCTGAGCTCGGCGACCAGGTCGGCCAGGGGCACGTCGGTGCGGTCGGCGGCCAGTTCGGCGGCGATGCGCAGGGCCAGCGGCAGCCGGGCGCAGGCCGTGGACAGGGCCGCCGCGGCGGTGGGTTCGCGGTCTACCCGGGGGCCGATGAGCTTGCGGAGCAGCCCGATGGCGTCCGGGTCCGGGAGCAGGTCCAGGTTGACGCGTTCGGCGCCGTGGACGGCGACCACGCTGGGCAACGAGTCCCGGCTGGTGATCAGCACCAGGCAGGAGCCGGTGCCGGGCAGCAGTGGCCGGATCTGTTCGACCGAGGCCGCGTTGTCGAGCAGGATGAGCATCCGCCGCCCGGTGAGCTCGGACCGGTATCGGCCGGCGCGTTCGTCGGTTCCGGGCGGGAGCTCCGGCCCGCGGACGCCCAGCGCGGTGAGGAACCCGGCCAGCGCATCCGCCACCGACACGGGCTGTTCGGCGTCGTAGCCACGCAGATTGACGTAGAGCTGGCCGTCGGGGAAGGCGTCTCGGACGCGGTACGCCCACCGGACGGCGAGGGCGGACTTGCCCACCCCGGCAGTGCCGGACAGCAGGGCGACGGTGAGCGGCGGTTCGTCCCCGGCTGTCGGTGCCAGCAGTCTGTCCAGCGCGGTGAGTTCCTTGGTGCGCCCGGTGAAAGCTCGGACGTCAGCCGGCAACTGGCTGGGCACCGCCGCCGGGGTGGCTGGTGCGGTGGCTGACGCCGGTGTCGCGGTCAGTGCGGGGTCGGCGGCGAGGATCTGCTGGTGCAGTTGGCGCAGCGCGACGCTCGGGTCGCTGCCGAGCTCGTCGGCCAGGCTGTGCCGGATGCGCCGGTACAGCTGGTCGGCGTCGGCTTGCCGGCCGCACCGGTAGAGGGCGAGCATGGCCTGTCCGGTCAGCCGTTCGTCCAGCGGGTGCTCGGCGACGGCGGCGGTGAGGGCGGGGAGCAGTTCGCCGTGCCGGCCTAGCCGGAGGAGAACGTCGTTGCGGTCCAGCTCAGCGGCGAGGCGTTCGCCGAGCAACGTACGCCGTAGGGCGGCCAGCCAGGGCGTGTCCAGCCCGGTGAACGGGTCGCCGCGCCACAGGTCCAGCGCCTGCCCGATCAGCTCGGCGGCCGACCGATCCGAGGTCGCTGCCCGGGCCAGTGCCGTCAGTGTGCGGAACCGGTGCAGGTCGACCGTCTGCGGGTCCACTGTGAGGAGATAGCCGCCCGGTTCTCGCCGGATGTCGGCGCCTGCCGCGGTCAGGGCACGGCGCAAGCGGGACAGGTAGCTGTAGAGCGCGTTCGTGGCCCGTTGTGGTGGCTCCTCGCCCCACACCCGGTCGATGAGCTGGTCCACGGTGACCCGGCGGCCGGCCTCCACGAGGAGCACACCCAGGACATTTCGCTGCCGAGCGTGCCCCAGGTCGGCGAGCTGCCCGTCGATCCGAGCCTCCACCGGGCCGAGCACCCCGAACTCCGCCGCCAACTGCCCTCCGCACGACTGTCATCTGACCAGGGGATTCAAGAAATCCCCAAGGACCGACAAGAGTCTCGCATGCTCCGTACAAGATCCAGCAATGAGTATTGACCTCGTTGTCGGGGGGATAGGTCGCCCTCGCCCGGTTACGCATGCGTACGGGGGAATCGGGACGCCATGGTCACGAGGCGATGGGCGACCTACCCGGCAACAGCCAAATTTCGGGGCGATCCGACCTCGACAACTGACCGCGGGTCACACCGCGGCGGTCAGTCGGCTCAACGCCACCTCCAGCCGCTTGGGGTCTTGGGCGAAGCAGACGCGGTAATAGCCTTCGAAGCCGGGACCGAACGCTGTGCCCGGGGCGATGCCCACCCCGGCGCGACGGACGATGTCCTCGGCGTACGCAAGGGGGTTCTCCGCTGCACCCTCGATCCGGAAGAACGAATAGAACGACGCGGGAACCTCCGGGGCCATGATGCGGTCGTGGCCCTTGAAAGCATCCGCGACAGTCTGTGCGCCGAGGGTGCACCGGGCCCGCATCTCGGTGACGAACGGTTCGCCGTGCTGGATGGCCGCGACTCCGGCGTGCTGGATGAAGGTCGCCGAGCCGGTGCTGTTGATGGCGCTGAGGTTGCCGACCTGATGGACCAGGCCGGCCGGGTGGACCAGCCAGCCCAGCCGCCAGCCCGTCATCGACCAGGTCTTGGAGAAGCTCTGCACCACGAACAGGGCGTCGTCGTCCTCGGCGACCTCCAGAAACGAGGGCGTGGCGACCGAGCCGTCGTAGACGATCCGGTTGTAGACCTCGTCCGCGATCACCCAGGTGTGCTTCCTCCGGGCGAGGGCGAGCAGGTCGCGCTGCTCATCCGCGGTCATGGTCCAGCCGGTCGGGTTGTTCGGGGTCGCCACGAAGATGGCCCGGGTCCGGTCGTCACATTCGGCCTCGACCCGGTTGAGGTCCAGGGACCACACTCCGGCGTCGGCCTCCAGCGCGACGAACCGAACGGTGGCCCCCATCGACTCCACGGCGATGACGATGTTCGGCCAGATCGGCGCCACGACCACCACGTTGTCGCCGGGCTCCACCAGGCATTGCAGCGAGATCATGATGGAGGTCATCCCGGAGGACGTGGCCGAGATCCGGTCCGGGGCGAGCTCGAGGCTGTGCGTACGGCGGTGGTAGTCCTGAATGGCTTGCCGCAGCGGCGCGATGCCACGGCGGTCGGCGTAGGTGGTTTTGCCCTGGGCCATGGCGAGCTCCGCGGCCTCTCGGACGACGGCCGGCGTGGGTAGGTCCGACTCCCCGAAGCACAGGCTGATGGCGTCGGGGTATTCCTGGCAGAGCCGAGCGATGTGCACGATCTCCTGGGTGCGCATGTGTGCGAGGGCGGCACGGAAGGGCGGTGTCATGGGGACTCCTCAGTGGTCAGCGGACCCGCGGCAACCGGATCCAGGGCCACGGGTTGGCCGTCTCGCCGATCGGCACCTCGATCACCGTCGGCGTGTGGGGGCGGGTGAACGCCTGTGCGATCTCGGCGCACAGCTCGTCGGGGTCGTGGGCACGGACGCCGACCGCACCGAAGGCCTCGGCGAGCCGGACGAAGTCGGGGTTGCGCAGTGCGGTGGCGACCGTCGTGGGCATGAACTTGCGCTGGGACCGCTCGACGTTGGTGAAGGAGTTGTCGTTGAAGATGACGGCGACGACGCCGATGCCGTGCTGGACCGCGGTCGCCAACTCCGCCGCCGTGAACAGGAAGCCGCCGTCGCCGGAAATGGACACCACCGCGCGGTCCGGGTGGGCGATCTTGACGCCGAGCGACGTGGCGAAGCCGAAGCCGAGGGCGCCGTGATAGGTCGGCAGCACATACGTGGCGGGCTGCCGGACCGGGAACATGAGGCGGGCGACGTAGCCGACCTGGGTCATCTCGTCGACGAAGAAGCCGTCGTCCGGCAGCGCCCGGCGAATCGCGTGCAGGAAGTCGACCTGCGGCGTCAGTTTTGCCAGCTCGGCGTCCACACTGCGGCGGGCCTCGGCCACCTCAGCCCACCAGTGCTGCCGGTCTGGCACCGGGCTGAGCCCGTCCACCAGCGCGCGCAGCGTCGGTGCTGCGTCGCCGACCAGCGCCACTGCCGGGGCGGCCACCCGGTTGATCTCGGCCTCGTCCAGGTCGACCCGGATGACCTGCAGGCCGTCCACACCCCACTCGACCTGCGGCCGGTAGAGCCGGGTGCCCACCGCCAGGACGACGTCGGCCTGCGGCCACAGTCGATGCGCCACGGGCAGGGCGATCGACAGCTCGTGATCGTCGCTGACGATGCCGCGGCCGCCCAGCTCGGTGGTGACCGGCGCCCGCAGCAGTTCCGCCAGCTCGGTCACCTCGGCCACCGCAGCCCGCGCACCGCTGCCCACGAAGATGATCGGCGTCCGGGCGCCGGCCAGCGCCGCCCGGGCCGTCTCGATCGCCTCCGCGGCGGGCGGCTCCGGCAGCGGCGGCGGCAGCCACGACTCGGGTGCGGCGACCTCCGCACCCAGGACGTCGGCCGGGATTTCGATGGCGAGCGGTCGGGGCCGGCGGTGGTGCAGCCGGTGAAACGCCTCGTCGAGCACGCCGGCGACGCCATCGGGCTTCTCGACCCGGGCCGCCCAGCCGGTGAGGGTCCGCAACACGCCCAGCTGGTCCGGCATCTCGTGCGGGACGCCCAGCTCCCGGTCCAGCAGGCCGGTCGGGAGCTGACCCGCAAGGCACACCACCCGCGCGTCACCCGCGTACGCCGTGGACAGGCCCACCGCCGAGTTGAGCACCCCCGGGCCGGAGATGACGGTGTAGACGGCGATCCGGCTGGTGGAACGGGCGTAGCCGTACGCCATCAACGCCGCGCCCTGCTCGTGCCGGGCGTGCACCACCCGGATGCCGCTGCGGGCCAGCGCCCCGAACAGCGGGTCCAGCTGCTCGCCCGGCACGGTGAAGACGACCTCGACGCCCTCGGCGACCAGGCGGGCGACCACCTGTTCGGCGACGTTCACGAGGCGGCCAGCGCTTGGTCCTCGGCGTCGATGAACTTGAGCAGCTCGGCCACTGGCACGGCCCGCTCAGGGCCGTGGCTGCGTACGAACCGCTTCTCCCGGCGCAGATAGTCGGAGAAGAAGTCGATGCGTTTCGCGAAGAAGCGTTCGAAGGTGGTCGGGTCGTCGAACTCCTCGTCGATGATGAACAGCCGGCCGGTCAGCCCGAGCAGCTCCAGCATGTAGTCGGTGACCGGGCCGACGGACGCCTCGGACCGGCCGCTGACGTGGTAGATGTCCTGCCGCGGCTCGACCAGTTCGTCCCGGACGATGGCGCGGGCGTCCGCCACCACGTGGTCGACCGGGATGAACGAGATGCGGGTGCTGCGGTCCGCCGTGTAACGCACCGACTCGTCGGAGTCGCCGAGCATGTCCTTGAAGCGGCGCAGCTCGCTGAGGTAGCCGTACAGGCCGGTGTAGCTGCCGCTGGGCCGGTAGTCGTGCGAGGACCCCACGATGACCGAGGGGCGCAGGATCAGTCGCCGCGGCCCGTCGGACTCGGCGACCAGGTGCTCCGCGGCGCACTTGCTTTCTTCGTAGACATTGCTGAAGGCAGGCGGCCGGTGCAGCTCCTCGGGGATGTCACCCTGGACCGCACCGCAGGTGTACGCCGTGGAGACGTACACGAAAAGGTCGGCGCCGGTGCTCGCCGCGAGGTCCAAAGCGTGCCGGGTGCCGTCGACATTGGTGCGGAAGACCTGTTCCCGTTGTCCCCGTCGCCATTGCAGCGAAGCGGCGAGGTGCCAGAAGACCCGGGGACCGGCGCCGGGCGGCACCGCGCCGGGGTCGACGCCGCAGGCCGGCTCGGTGAGCTCCGACTCCACCACGATCAGCCGGTCGGGGTCGAGCTCGCCCCCGGCCAGTTTGAGGGCCGTCTCGACCCGGTCGGTGGCAGTGTGCTCCGCGTCGCCGCGGGCCAGGGCGTACACCTTGCTGGTCGTGTCGTCGGCGAGCAGGTCGGCCAGCAGGTGACTGCCGACGAAGCCGGTCGCGCCGGTCAGAATGTGCTCGGTCATGTCAGATCGCCCGTTCGACTGCGCGGGCCAGGTCGGCCGCGGATCGGGTTTCGATGTCGTCGGTCTGCGCCACCCGCAGGTCTTTGATGCGTGCCGTCTTCCAGCTGACCCAGCCACCCGTCGCGCTCTTCAGATCGAGGAGCGGGTGGATGCGCACCTCGACGGGCACGCCGAACGCGGCGGTCAGCCGGCCGGCGACCAGCGCCTTGAGCCGGGACTGGTCGGCGCCCTCCTTGGCCTTGACCCGGACGAGCAGGCGGTCCGCGCCGTCCGTGGCGTGCACCTCGATGTCGTACCCGTAGATCAGGTCGGGATCGGCGAGGACGGCGTTGTCGATCTCGGCGGCGCTGCGGCGGATGCCGCCGATCAGGGTCATGTCCTTGACCCGGCCGAGCACCTGGACCGACCGGTGTCCCGCGGCGTCCGGGGTGATCTGCACCAGGTCCCCGGTGCGATACCGGATCAACGGTTTGAGGCCGGGCACCAGCGTGGTGAGGCACAGCTCGCCGTAGCCCTCGAGACCCAGCGACTTGTCCGTGTCCAGGTCGAGGACTTCCAGGAGGTAGGTGGGCTCGATCGCCGCCACCGAGCCGTCGGGTCGGGTGACCGCGGGACAGCCGGCTTCCTGGGAGCCGTACATGAAGTTGTAGCTCTCGGCGTGCCACGTGCCGGAGAGCAGGTCACGCATGCCGTCCGAGCACATCTCACCGGTGGTGAGCAGGACCTTGATGTTCACATCGTCCGGAATCTCCACGCCGTAGGTGGAGCTCATCTCGGCCAGGGCCATGAGCAGGCCGGGCGAGCAGAGGATCATGTTGACCCGCAGCTCCACCAGCACCTCGAAGAACCGGGCGAAGCCGAGCGTCGGGGTGATCGGGAACAGGTCCAGCTTGGCGATGCCGAGCTGCTTCGCCGCAAACGACAGGCTCAGGCAGGCGGCGTGCACGTCGTTGGGGGCGACCACGGCCAGGATGGGCCGCTCGTCGGTGCCGGCAAAATGCTTGCGGACGATGCCGTCGAGGGCGTGGGTCAGCGGCAACACGTTCAGGTCGAAGTCGATCGCCGCCCGCGGGCACGGCGTGGGGCGCCCGGTGGTCCCGGTCGTTTCAAAATAGAACTGCGCTTCGCCTACGGTCCCGCTGAGCATGTCGTGCATGGCCTCGCGGAGATCGTCCTTGGTGGTGAAGGGTAGATCAGCGAGCGCGGCCAGGTCCGGAATCGACAGATCCGCGCCGGCGAGCCGGCGACGATAAAACGGCGACTTTTCGTGTACGTGTGCCAGCACGGTCCGCAGGGCCGAGGTCTGCCACGCGGTGAGCTCCGGCGGAGTCACCTTTCCTTCGTGCCAGCGCGTGATGAATTCCGCCCATGCGGTCGGATTCGCGGAATTGTCATTCATGATCACAATGGGCCAGTCCATTTCATCGCGGTCGATACTCTGTGGGGTATGTTGCGGCCATGACGCCGCTCATTCCGCTCCCGCGCCGATTCGAGCGGGTGCTCGTGATCGCCGCCCATCCCGACGACGCCGAGTTCGCCTTCGGGGCCACCATTGCCCGCCTCCGCGACGAGGGGGTGCGGGTGAGCTATCTGGTCGTGAGCGATGGCGCGCAAGGCGGTGAGGATCCGGACGAGCCGGCCGCGGAACTGGCAGCGACGCGCGCCGCCGAACAACGCGATGCCGCGCGGGTGCTCGGTGTCACCGAAGTGGAATTCCTCGGCTTTCCGGACGGCCTGCTCGCCGACAATGCCGAGCTGCGGCTGTCGCTCGCCCGGGTGATCCGCCGGCACCGGCCGGACCTCGTCCTCACCCACCAGCCGTTGCGGTCGCTGCAGTTCCCGATCGGCGCCTCGCACCCCGATCACCTGGCCGTGGGACAGGCGGCGCTCAACGCCGTGTATCCCGACGCGCGCAACCCCCGCGCCTTCCCTGAACTCCTGGCGGAAGGGCTGTCCCCGCACCGGGTGGCCGAGGTCTGGGTGCCGGGCCACGAACACACGGACCTGCTGATCGACGTCGGCAACACCGCGGAGCGCAAGGTGGCGGCGATTCTCGCGCACCGCAGCCAGTTCCGGACCTCGACGGACCCGGCCGCGGACGTGCGCTGGGTGGTCGACCGCATGCTCGGTTACGGCAAGCTCCACTCCTGTGAGTACGCCGAGGCGTACAAGCGGATCGTCACGGACGCGGCGGCCGGACCGGGCCCGGTCCTCACCGTCGCCTCCTGACCGCCGCGGCCGGCTCATGACCGGGCCGGCTGGCTTGGCGCGATGGGGAACTGCGCCACGCGGCCGGCTCATGACCGGGCCAGGTGGCTGGGTGCGACGAGGAACTGCACCACGATGAAGGCGAGCACCAGGGCCGCGGCCGGCAGGAAGACGCTGGTGCCCATCGCTTCGGCGAACGGGCCGCGCAGCACCTCCGGCAGTGGACCCAGGGTTTGCGCTGTGCCGGTCCCCGCCCCGGGTGGCAGCACCGCGGCGAACGGGGCGAACTCGCGCTCGACCTGGTGCTGCATGAGCACGCCGACCGCGGCGCTGCCCAGGACTGCGCCGACCTGGCGGGTCGTGTTGTAGACGCCGGATCCCGCGCCGGCGAGGTGCAGCGGAAGGTTGCGGTTGGCGGTCGCGGTCAGCGGCCCCCAGATGAAGGCGTTGCCGACGCCGATCAGCGCGAGCGGGGCCAGGATCGTGCTGACCCGGGTGCTGCCGTGGGCCGCGAATCCCAGCCAGACCAGGGCCGTCGCGCTGGCCGCGAAGCCGAGCCCGGTCAGATAGCGGGGATGGACCCGGTCGGCCAGCTTGCCTGCCGGTGCGGCCAGCGCCCCGGAGATCACGGCCAGCGGGATCAGCAATGCGGCCGCCCGAGTCGGGCTCAGACCCATGGACTTTTGCGCGAACAACATCAGCGGGACAGCCATCCCGGTGAACGAGAAGCCCATGCAGGCGACGGCCACATTGGACAGGGTGAAGTTGCGGTCCCGGAACAGCGTGAGTCGCATCAGTGGTTCGGATGCCCGGGACTGCCACCACACGAAGGCCACCAACGCCAGCAGGCCGGTGCCGATCAGCCCCCACACGGTGACCGGGACCGGCCCGAGGTCGCGGATGAAGCCCCAGTCGTAGCGCTGCCCCTCCTGCAGCCCGAAGACCAGGAGCAGCAGACCGCACCCGCTGAGCAGGATGCCCGCGTAGTCGATCCGATGCCGCCGGGTCGGCAGGTTCGGGACCAGCAGCACGGCGGCGGCGAAGGCGAGCACGCCCAGCGGCACGTTGACCCAGAACACCCACTGCCAGCCCAGACTGTCCACCAGCACCCCGCCGGCCAACGGGCCCACCAGGATCGCCACTCCGGCCGCGGCACCCCACAAAGCCATGGCCGAACCGCGCTTGTGCGCCGGGAAGGTGCGGGTGATCACCGCCATCGTCTGCGGAGCCATCAACGCGGCGCCGAGGCCCTGCACCACCCGTGCGGCGATCAGCATTTCCGGGGTGTCGGACAGACCACACCACGCCGAGGCCGCGGTGAAGACGAACAAACCCAGCAGATACAAGCGCTTTGGGCCGAACATGTCGCCGAGCTGACCCGACAACAACAGGGGAGTCACGTACGCCAACAGGTAGCCGCTGGTGACCCAGATGACCGCGTTGAGGTCGGTCTCCAGGTCGACCCAGATCGCATCGGCGGCCACCGAGACGATGGTCGAGTCCACCAGGATCATGAAGATGCCCGCCACCAGCGCCCACAGCGCCGGCCAGGGCCGGTAGCCCTCGGGCAGTCCCGGCAGGGTGTCAGGGGACGTCGGATCCGAGATCGTCGTGTCGTCCGTTGTCATGCCGGTAGCCGCCCCCTCGTCACGCTGAAGGCCGAGACGTCGACCGCCGGGTCGCCGCCGGTCGCGAGTTGCGCCAGGATCTCGCCGATGCCGGGCGCAAACTTGAAGCCGTGCCCCGAGCACGCGCTCGCGTAGACGACCCGCGGTTGTTGCTGCGACCGGCCGATGAAGAAGCTCTCGTCCGGCGACATCGTGTAGATGCAGGAGGCGCCCCGGCCGGTGCTGCGGACACCGGGGAGCAGACTTTCGACAGTCCGCCACAACTCGCGGCGTTCCGGATCGGTCGGCGGCCGGCGCGGGCCATCGAGATCTGCCGGGGAGAGTTGCCGGTTGTGAAAGCCGATCCGGAGGCCGCCGTCCGAACGCCAGCGCGGAAACCCGTACACGAGGGCACCCTCAGCATCCTCGAAGAGAAAGACCGGGAAGCGGTCCGGCGCGTGGTCGCGCGCGTGGGGCTCCGCCACGTCCAGCTCGAAAACGGGAATGCGCATCGGGCGGACCAGCGGACCGAGCTCGTCGGGCAGGAACCGGCCGATCCAGCCGCCGGTCGTCAGCACGACCGTGCCGCAGTCCACCTGCCACCCGGCACCGGTGACCGTCACCGAATCTGGGGATCCGGGCTCCACCGAACGGACCGCGCTGCCGTAGCTGAGCTGAGCGCCGGCGTCGACCGCGAGGGACAGATAGTGCAGCCGGGCGCGGTCTGCGAACAGCATGAGAGCGTCCGGTTCATACAGGCCAACGGCATTGTCGCGGACGTGGAAGGCCGGAAAGCGGTGCGTGATCTCGCCCGCCGACAGGCGCTCGTAGCCGATTCCGCAGCGGTCGGCGGTGCCCTGTGAGCCGTGCACGAGTCGCGAATCGGGGGAGCCGACGAAGAGCCCGCCGGTGCGCACCGCGATCGTCTCGGACACCGCGTCGGCGAGTTCCAGCCAGCCGGCATAGGAGCGATTCAGCAGCGGAACGTACTGATCGCCTTCCCAGTACGCGCGACGAAAGATCCGCGTTTGACCATGCGAAGAACCCCACCCGTGCAGCGGGCCGTGCGCCTCCACACCGAGGGCACGCACGCCCAGCCGGCTCAGGTGGAACAGCGTCGCCGCACCCATGATGCCCAGGCCCACGACCACCACGTCGTAGGTGGACCGCGCTGTCGCCGCCATGGTCAGCCGACCAGCGGCTCGGCGCCGGCCGAATGCTGCAAGACCGCCCGGGCGGGCGTGGGCAGCGGACTCGGCAGGGCAAGCTCCTCGAACGGTGCGAGCACGGTGACCTCGGTGATCTCGTAGAACCAGTGGAGGGTGTTGCCGCGGGTGATGAAGGTGGCCGCGTACTCCTCGCGGCCCTGTTCGAACTGGGCCAGCAGCGAGGTGCGCAACTCCAGCCATTCCTCGGTGTAGAACAGCAGCGGAAACTCGATCCGCTCCAACACCTCCGAATGCACCGTGGCGGTGCCTGATGGCCGCTGGATCGACCGAGACCGCCCGAAGATGTCGGCGATGCCGACCAGCGAGTTCAGGCCGATGATGGCGCGTCCGCCCGGCGCGAGATGCTCCGGCAACTGATGCAGGAAGCGCAGCAGCACGCTGTCGCCGTAGAACATGGCCGCAAGATCGAGGGAGCGGTGCTTCTCGTCCAGCTCGGCCTTGAAGACGTCGGACGGGGTACGCCACCCCGGCGGGTTGAAGACGATCAGGTCGAAGCGTCGCGGGCTGTCCGGGAACAGATCGCTGTGCCGAAAGTCGATGACGGCGTCACCGAAGTTGGCGAGCTCGTTCTGGCGGGCGGTGGACACCGCGGCGGCGGAGATGTCGGTCGCCGAGATGGACGAGGCGCCCAGACCGCGTAGCAGGAGGGAGATGGCCCCGCTGCCGGTGCCGATTTCCAGAATCCGCCCGCCCAGCTCGCGCTCGCGCAGGTGCCGGACCAGGTGATCGCCGAGCGCGAGACCGGCCTGACTGACGTGGAACGTTTCCGGCCGATCGAACAGGCGAAAGCAGTGGCCGAGGTCGAAACACACGTCGTACGTCGCGCACGGGGGGCGGGGAGCCGCGGCGGCGTCATCGCCGCCCGGCACCCCCTCAGCCATCGTTCCGCGGGTGGGCGCCCGCGCTCAGCGCAGACGCCAGCTCACGGGAGCGGTGGGCGGACGCGGTGAGCGCAGCCAGGACCGAGACTTTCAGCTCGGCGGCGTCGAACGCGGCTATGCCCCGTTCGGTGGTGCCGTTCGGTGTCATCACCTCGCGGCAGAGTTGCATGGGTGGCTTGTCGCTGTGCCGGATCAGGGTCGCCGTGCCGCCGAAGACCTGGGCCGCCATGGCTCGCCCGGCCGACTCGGAGAAGCCGCGTGAGGTGGCGAACTGGCAGAAGGCATCGACGATGTAGCTGACGAAGGCCGGGCCGCCACCGCAGATTGCGGTGGCGTCGTCGACCAGCTCCTCGACGTCCACCCGCAGCGCCTGCCCGATCGAGGCCAGCAGCAGGTCCGCCTGCGCGACGGTCGCCTCCGTGACCGCCGGCTCCGCGTAGTAGACGGACATACCCTCGAACACTTCGGAGGGAGTGTTGGGGATCGCACGGACCACCTGCGTGGTGCCCAGTGCGTCGGCGATGGTCCGGGCAGTGAGCCCGGCCATCACCGACAGCACCGGCGTATCCGCGGTGAACCGGTGCCGCTCGGCCGCCGCAAATGCACCGAAGGCCTGTGGCGGGATGGCGAGGACGACGAAGTCCCCGGCGGTGATGGCCAGTTCGGCGCCCACGGTGAGCCCCTCGACTGTCCGCAGGACCTTGCGGCGCTCGGGGTTGGTCTCGACCGCGAGGATCCGGGGCCGGGGGGTCGCGCCGAGCAGACCCCGGACGATGGCAAGCCCCATGTGGCCGCAGCCGACCACGGTGAGGCGCGCGGCGTACGTCATCTCTTCTTCCCCGTTTCGCAGGCGTTCAGTTGCCGACCCCGGACCGGTCGTCTTCGGTCGCCTTGGCCGGCTCGTAGGCGGTTTCCACATCGGACACCGTGGTGCGGTGCAGGACGCGGCGCTGCGTCGGGTCGTACGGCCGGCCGCGGTGCATGGTGCGGCGGTTGTCCCACACCACGAGGTCGCCGACGGTCCAGTGGTGGGTGTAGACAAACTGGTCCTGGGTGGCGAACTCGATCAGTTCCTCGAGCAGGGCCCGACCTTTCTCCACCGGCCAGCCGAGCACGTGCGAGGCGTGTGAGGCGAGGTAGAGGCTGGACCGGCCGCCCGGGTAGTGGTCGACGATGCGTTGCGGTACGGGCGGCAGCGTCGTCGAGATGTCGCTGTTGAAGCCGTCGAACCCGGTCTTGCGGCGGGAGTGGGCGATGCTGTGTTCCGCCACGAGGCCGTCGATCTGCTGCTTGCGGTCTGCCGGCAGCGCCTCGTACGCCGAGCGCATGTCGGCGTACTGAGTTTCGCCTCCGATCGGCGGGATCTCGCGGGCGCTCAACAGCGAGCACTTCGCGCGGCGCGCCTTGAACGAACTGTCGGTGTGCCAGAGCTGGTTGCCGAGGTTGTACTGGTTGAGCCGGTCCTTGGGGTCCAGGATCCGCCCGGCGTGGTCGAGGTTGGAGATGTCGGTGAACTCGTTGGGCAGGCGTAGTGCGGTCCCGGCGTAGTTCGGGGCGGTCTCCAGCGGGCCGAAGCGCTTGCTGAACGCGAGCTGCTGTTCGTTGGTGAGCGGCTGGCCCGGGAAGACCAGCACGGCGTGCCGGTCGAAGGCCGCGTGGATTGCCGCGAAGACGTCGTCGGACAGTGGAGAAGTGAGGTCGACGCCCGTCACTTCGGCGACGAAGAGCGGGTGGCGTGCGGTCAGGGTGATAGCCACGGATCTCCTCCTGGCACGGGAGAATTCACGTCTGAGGTGAGGTGTATTACCGGGTCTTGATCCGCGTGGCCGCCGCGTCTTTCTCCGCGCGACGGATCATGCCCCCGGTCATGAATCTGGACCGTGTCACACGCAATTCAAGATCACAAGAGACAGTCTCTTTGCCGACCTGGGCGCCCTGCGTTTCGCCGGAATCGGTAATGCTTTGTCCGGAACTGTCAATGTCGATTAACAACTCGTCAACGGTGATCCGCCTTGTGGAGGAGAGTCGGGAACTGATACCCATCCACTGTAGATTTTTCGATTGTTGGCAAATTCAGCTCGATCGATGATGCATCCGTGCGGCGCTTCGACGGCCGCCGGGAAAACACACCATTCACACCCCACCGGACACCACGGGCGAGCCCGGACACGCCCCACCGCCCGATGATGATCGAAGAGGAGCGGATCATGAAATACGTCATTCCCGCCAAGCGCTCGTCCAGTCGCGTGCCGGACAAGAACTACCGCGACTTTGCGCACGGGAAGTCACTTCTGGACATTCTGGTGACGAAATTGTCGCGGCTCGGCGATCCGGCCGACGTCTACATCTCCTCGGAGGACGAGTCCACTCGCATCCTCGCCGACAAGTACGGGGTCTCATTCCTGCCGCGGCCCGCACATCTCACCGAGAACTCCTACCCGTTCCAGTCCGTGGTGAACGAAGTCTGCAAACAGTTGCCTGGCGACGACGACGTGATGTGGTGCCACGCGACCGACCCGTTCTTCGACGAGCACGAGGCGGTGGTGCGCGACTGGCACACCCGCGACGTCGCGACCGCCGACTCGATCGTCGTCGTGTATCCGATGGCCGAGTACCTGCTCGACCAGAGCTTCCACCCCATCGGCTTCGGCTTCGGCCCCTGGCACCGCCCGTCGCAGGAGCTGCCCACCTTCTATCAGCTCGGCTTCTCCTGCTCGATCATGACGCGGCACGTGGCGACCACGCTGGGGCTGGTCGGTGCCCGCCCGATGTGGTTCAAGGCCACCAATCTGACCATCGACATCGACACCCAGGCCCAGTTCGACCTCGCCGCCCGCCTCTACGCCCTCGACCACGAGTGACGTCGGACGTCGCCGCGCTGGTGGATGCGGTCGCCGAACTGGTCCGGATCCCCAGCGTCAACCCCCTGCACAGCGGACCCCGCGCCGAACGCCACGGCCCGATCGGGGAGGGCGCGCTCGCCCACCGGCTCGCCGAGCGGTTCACGGACTGCGGTGCGGCGGACGTCGTCCTGGACGAGGTGGCCCCCGGGCGTCCCAACGTGTACGGCCGCTTCCGCGGGCGGACCGAGCGCCTCGTCGTCGTGGACGTGCACACCGACACCGTCACCGTCGAGCACATGACTGACCCGCCTTTCGACGGCCGGGTCGAGGACGGGCACCTCTACGGCCGCGGCGCGTTGGACAGCAAAGCCACCCTGGGCGTCCTGCTGCACCTGCTGGCGGCCTGGTCTCGCGCAGGACTTCGGCCCGAGCCGGACCTGTTGCTGGTCGGGTCGGTGGCCGAAGAGGCCGGCGGCCTGCTCGGCGCCACCCGGTTCCGGCCCTGGGTCGAGCAGCAAGGCCTGCGGATCGACCATCTCGTCGTCGCCGAACCCACCGAGTTCCGCCCGGTGCACGGGCTGAAAGGCCTGGTGCTCGCCGAGGTGACCGCCCACGGCACGGCGGCCCACTCGGCACGCCCCGACCTCGGTGTCAACGCGATCGAGGCGATCGCACCGGTGGTCGCCGCGTTCACCGCCGAACACCGGCGACTCCAGTCCCTGCCGCCCGCCACCGAGTTGGGCACCGGCACCGTGTCGGTCACCCAGATTTCCGGCGGCACCGGCGGCAACGTCATCCCCGACCGGTGCACGATGGCGGTCGGTCGCCGGATCGTCCCGGGCGAGGACCCCGCCGACGTCCTGGACCAGCTCGCGGCCATCGCCCGCGCTGCCTGCCCGGTGCCCTGCGAGATCACCTCGCTGATCCCGCCGGCGCCGGACGGCAAGCCCGGCTCGCCGGCGTTCTATCAACGTTCCGACGCCGGCCTCGTCCAATTCCTGGCCCGGACCGCCGGCACCACCCCCACCGTGGCGCCCTTCGGCGCCAACGCCCTGCGCTATTCCGGGCTTGCCCGGGAGACGGTGATCTTCGGTCCGGGTTCGATCACGCAGGCCCACCAGGCCACCGAACGGGTGGCCGTCGCCGACCTGGCTCGCCTCGCCGACATCCTCGGCGCCTGGCTCGCCCCGGCCTGATCCCTCAGGAGAAGGTATGCCGACCGCTACCGCCGCCGACACCGTCGACCGGGTGTTCGCGCCGATCCAGCACTACACCCGCGGCTTCCTCATCGCGAAGTCCACCGACGCGTACGGAATGGCGCTCGGATTCGCCTCGGGCAGCCAGTTCTGGGTCGTCGGTCGGGCCGGCGTGCTCGGCAGCTGCCCCGCCGAGGTCGCCGCGGCCGCCATCGCGTTCGAGCCGCTGGACGCGGTGCACCGGGCCTGGACCGCCGTGCCCGTAGGGCTGACCCACTACGACGTGGCACTGCACTACCGGGACCGCATCGCCGCCTGGGGCGAGCAAGCTTTCGACCGGACCAGCCCCGACACGCTCGACATCGTCGACGAGCTGGGGCGCCGGATCATCGACGCGGCCCCCGCGGCCCTGGGGGCGCTCTTCACCGGCTGGCGCCGGTTGGCCGCCCCCACGAGCCTCCCGAGCCGAGCCGCCCTCACCATTCATCTCCTGCGCGAGCTGCGCGGAGCCGCCCACATCGCCGCGATTCTGGCCTGCGGACTCACCCCACTCGACGCCATCCTCGCCGCACCGCATCCCCCGCCGCGCACCGGTGCCGCGTACGCGGAACGCATGGGCTATCGAGGCCCCTTCCGCGACCCTGCCGAGGTGCGGCAGCAGCGACTGGACGCCGAGCGGCTGACCGCAGCGATCATCGTGCCCTACTTCGCGACGCTGGCCCCCGCAGAACTGGCCCGCTTCTGCGCAGCCGTCGAGCACACCTGCACGGCCGCCATGCTGCAAGGATGAGGCGGTGACCGGCTACGACGAGCTCTACCTTCAGGCAGCTCCATCGGGCGGACCGCCCTGGGAGATCGGCAGGCCGTAGCCGGCGCTGGCAGCCGTGCTCGAAGCCGGGGTGCCGGGTCGCACCGTGCTCGACGTCGGCTGCGGCACGGGCGAGCTGGCCCTCGCCCTCGCCCGTCGGGGCTATCGGGTCACAGCGGTCGACATTTCCGGCGTTGCCATCGCCGCGGCCGGTGCCAAGGCCACAGCCGAGGGCCTCGACGTGCACTTCGAGGTGCAGGACGCCACCCAGCTCGCGCTGGCGGCCGCGCCCTTCGACGCGGTGTTCGACTCCGGGCTGCTGCACAGTCTGCAGCGCAGCAGCAACGCGGACGTCGACGCGTACCTGAAACGGCTGCCAGGTCTGGTGGCACCCGGCGGGAGTCTTGTCGTCCTGGCCGTGTCGCTCGAAGGCGACCAGCCGTGGGGTGTCACCGAACGTTTCCTGCGGTCAAGCTTCGCGGCACCGCACTGGAGCGGCACCGAGGTGGCGAAGGTCCGCGTCACCGCCCGGGAACTGACGCTGCCGGGCTTTCTCCTGCGCACCACCCGCACCACCTGATTCCTTGCCTCGCCTTTGAGATCGGCTAGAGGTTGCGTTGAGGTAGCGGCCCGATCTCCAGGGGCATGAACACGACGCTTGAGCTCACCGCCGCCGCCCCGCTCTACGACGCGACCGCCCTCTGGGGCCGCGCCGCCGCCGGTGTCGAGCTTTCGGTCGTCGTTCCCTTCTACAACCCGGGTGCGGCGCTGCGCAGCACGATCGAGCGCCTCGTCGGCTGCCTGCAGGACGCCGGCATCGGCTACGAGGTCATCGCGGTCTCGGACGGCTCGACTGACGGCTCGGAGCGCACCCTCGCCGGCCTCCCGGGCGTCCGGGTCGTCGTCAGCCCGGCCAACCAGGGCAAGGGTGGCGCGCTGCACCTCGGCTTCGTCGCCGCCCGCGGCGCCTGGATCGGCTTCGTCGACGCCGACGGCGACATCGACCCGCAGCACCTGGTCGAGTACCTGACCGTCGCCCGCGCCGGCAACCACGCGGTCGTCTACGCCGACAAGCGCCACGAGGACTCGGCCAGCGCCGCCTCCGGCCTGCGCAAGCTGATCTCGATCTCCTACTCGACGCTGGTCTCGGGCCTCTTCCGCCTCGACGTCCGCGACACCCAGACCGGCTGCAAGATCGTCCGCCGCGACGTGCTCGCCACCGTCCTGCCCCGCATGCAGGAGCGCCGCTTCGCCTTCGACCTCGAGCTCTTCGTCGCCGCCGGCGAGGCCGGCATCAACGACCTCAAGGCCGCCCCGGTCCGCCTCGAGGAGCGCACCGCCGGCTCGACCGTCACCACCAAGAGCATCGTCCGCACGATCCGCGACACCTTCGTCATCTACCGCCGCCAGCGCACCGCCCAGTACCGCCCGGCGACCATCGCCACCCGCCCCTCGGTTCGCCTGGCCTACGCCAACTGATCCCACACTCCTCGGTCCCGACGAGGCGGCCCCGCCAGCACTCCTGCCGGCGGGGCCGTGTGGTGCCGGTCGTCTCGCCCCGAGCGGCCCTGCGACGGGCCTAGTCCAGCGACGGCGGTTGCCAGCCCGCGAACCGGGCCATCGAGCGCAGCGCGAACCGGGGCGGCGTCAGGCGCATGAGGGCGTTGCGGGCTGCCACGGCCGCCGGGTTGCGCAACTGCTGGCCGAAGCGGCCGACCGTGCGGGACGCCTGCGCCACCCGTTGACTGCGGGGGCGCCGCTGCCGGTCGTACTCCCGCAGGCCCTGGGGTTGATCCGCCAGCGCGGCGAGCACGACGGCATCCTCCAGGGCCTGGTTGGCGCCCTGGCCGAGGTGCGGGGTCATCGCGTGTGCGGCATCGCCGAGCAACGCGACCCGGCCGCGGACATAGCTGGTCAGCGGCGTGTCCAGGCAGGCGAGCTCATCAGTCAGCACCGTCTCGGTCGAGGCGATGAGCGCCGGGATCGGGTCGTGCCACGCCGAGAAATGCGACCGTACGTCTCCCGCCGACTGATCCGAGTTGACGGCGCCGTACCAGTAGACGCGGCCGTCGGTGAGCGGCACCATGCCGAACTCGGCGCCGGGTGCCCAGCTAACCGCCACGTCGAGGTCGCCGGCCCAGACCGGGGTGACTCCACGCCACGCGGTCACGCCGATCCGGCGCGGTTCGGGGACGGCCGAGAACAATGCGGTGCGGGCCGTGCTGTGGATGCCGTCCGCCGCGACCACCAGATCGGCCTGGGCCCGGCCCGGCCCGTCCGGTCCGTGCCAGGTGACGGCGCCGTCTGCGGTCACCGATTCGACGGTGGCGCCGGTCAGCACGGTTTCTGCGGGGAGGGCGCCGAGCAGGATGTCGTGCAGGACGGCCCGGTGGATGCCGATCGCCGGCGTGCCGAGCAGTCGCTCCAGCTCTCCGGCGCCGATGTGGGCCAGCCAGCGACCGGCGGAGGTGCGTGTCCCGGCGGACACGTCCCGGCGGCCGCGCTCGCGGACCGTCGCGCCCAAGCCGAGCGCGTCGAGGCAGCGCAGGCCGTTGGCCTGGAGGACCAGCCCGGCGCCGACCGGCCGGAATTCGGCTGCCCGCTCGAGCACGGTCACCCGCCAGCCCTTGCGTTGCAAGCCGATCGCGGCTCCTAGCCCGCCGATGCCGCCGCCGATGACCACCGCTGTGCCGGGCATGTCGCCTCCTTCTACAGATGTAGAAGGAATACTACAGCTGTAGAAGGAGAGGTGCCATGCCGAACAACCGGTTCGCCGTCCTCACTGATGCGGCCATCGACCTGCTCGCCGAACTGGGCATGCGCGGCCTCACCCACCGGGCCGTCGACAGCCGCGCCGCCCTCCCGCAGGGCACCACGTCCGCGTACTTCCGTACCCGAAAAGCACTGATCGAGGCAGTGGTCCGCCGCATCGCCGACCTCGACCGCCAGGACCTGCCGGACGGCGCCGAAACCGCCCCAGCCATCGCAGCGGTCCTCGACCACTGGATGAGCGGAGCGCGCAACCGCACCCTCGCCCGGTACGCCTGCCTCCTCGAAGCCACCCACCACCCCGAACTCCGCACGATCCTGCGGCACGGCGACGCCTCGCGCGCCCAGGCGAGAGCGATGCTCGCCGCCATCGGCGTCAGCAACCCCCAGCAGGCCGGTGATCACCTGGTCGCCTGCATCGACGGCCTGCTCTTCGACCGCCTGATCGGAGCGGGCGCCCGCACCGCACCGCCGCCCGGCACCGAAGCCAACCGTGCGGACCTCGCGGTCGCCATCACCACCATCCTGCACGCCTTCTCAGGAACGGCCGCCACACCCGACGCGTCTTCGTAGGCTTGGGTCTTGCCTTCTGACTGGTTTTCTCTGCATGCCGATCTGCGGCTGCCACCCGAATCCGCTATCCCCGCGCAGCACCATGCTGGCCTGGGGATGATGGTCGAGCCGGTTGCCGAGCGCATTAATCGCTCCTTCGCCGGCGCCACCTGGCTGGCCCGCCGATTTCCGCCGCGCAGCCACCTGTGGGTGGCGCTGCGCTGCCACGTCGGTGCGCTCGTCATCGGTCCTCCGCGCAAGCGCAATTACGGCGGCCCGAAGGACCTCAAGTGCCCGGTACGGATTCCCGAAGCGTGGCTGCGTGACCCCGGCGATGGGCTGCTCGGACTGCGGCTGACCGGGCGTTGCTCGACGCGCTATGCCACGTCGGTGACGTGTACGAACTCGGCCCGATCCCGGCGCGAGTCATGCGGACCAAACCGCTGGAGGCTGAGGATCTGTTCGCACCGCCGCCGAACCTGCCCTCCCCCATGCGTCCGTTGGCCGATCAGGTGCAACGGATCGCGGACGCTGCCGGGCCCGACAGGTTGCTGGTGCTGGCAACCGAACGGTCTACCGCCAAGATTCGCTCGGGGCGGCAGGCTGTCATCGCAGCGCTGGGAGAGGTGGAGTCTGAACAGAAACTCGCCGGCTCGTACAGTCAGGAGGTGCGACTGTGGACGGTGGCGGCGCCGCAGTGAACTGGCAGGTCGAGCCGGGTCCGGACGCCGCCGTGCTGGGCAAGGTCGTCGTCACGGCACGGCATTGCCTCGCCGCGTGGGGCGACCTGCTGACGGCCGCCCTCGACGCACCGATGACTGTCGTGCTGGCCGGCGCCGACGAGCTGGGGGCGGAGTCCACCGGTGTGGTGGTTCGGGTCAGCGTGCCCTCGGCCCGGCTGCAGGAGGACCGGCCGGGCGTGGCGGCCGACGTGATCCGACTCGTCCTCGCGGAGGCGACGGCACTGGCGGAGCGCCGGCCCCATCCGGCACCACCTCAAGTGTGGGTGCCGCCGGAAGGCTGGGCGCCCGCCGCCGAGAGTCCGCTGGTGCATGCCCTGGAGCTGCTGACGGCCGACGAGCTGCTGGTCGTGGCACAGGGGGACGCCGACCGGATGCGCCGGCTTGACGAATACGTCGTGGACGCCGTCGAGGAAGCGGGGAACGCCGAGCGGGTGCACACCCACAGCGAGGATGAAACCGTGCTGATGCGGACGTTCGGGCTCCTCGAATCCTGAAAGGCTAGGCAGGCGACAGCAGGACCAGCGGAATCTCGCGGGTGGTCCGCTTCTGGTAGGCCGCATAGCTGCGATAGACCTTGACGACCTGCGGCCACAGCCGGGCGTGTTCCTCGGCCGAGGCGATGCGGGCCACCATCGGTTGATGCGAGCCGCCGCGGACCGAGACCTGCACCTCCGGCCGGTCGCGGAGGTTGAGGAACCAGGCGGGGTGCCGGTCGTCGCCGCCGCGGGAGGCGACAATCACCAGGGCGTCGCCGTCGGTCAGCGGCGAGGTCAGCATGACCGCCCGGGGCACGCCGGATCGGCGGCCGGTGGTGACCAACTCCAGCACGGTCATGCTGGCGACCTGCCAGCCGAGCCGACCACAGCTCAGCTTCAGTAGGGTGCGGTGGGCGGCGTTCATGGCTTTGAGTGCGATGTCCGGCGGCACACCGGTCAATATACGGACAGCGGCGCCTTACGGCACCACCAAGCGGCTCCCGTACGCGTCGAAGAGCAGCTTCTCCACCTCGCTGGCCGGTTGCGGGCGGGCGAAGTAGTAGCCCTGGCCCTGGTCGCAGCCGCTGTCGAGGAGTGGCTGCCACTGGCTGGCGTCTTCGATGCCTTCGGCGACGGTGACCAGGCCGAGGGTGCGGCCGAGTCCGACGATGGCCGGGGTGAGGGAGGCGCCGGGGGTTTCGATGCCGATGTCGTCCACGAACATTTTGTCGATCTTCAGGATGTCCACCGGGAACCGGCGCAGGTACGCCAGCGACGAGTAGCCCGTACCGAAGTCGTCGATGGCGAGTTTGACGCCCAGCCCCTTGAGCTTGTGGAGCTGGTGCACGGTGGCGTCGACGTCGTGGACGAGCACCGACTCGGTGATTTCCAGGGTCAGCAGTTCGGGCGCCAGCCCGGTCTGCCGCAGGACGCTCGCCACCAGGTCGGGCAGGTCGGGTCGGCGGATCTGCCGAGCCGACAGGTTGACCGTGATGTGCAGGTCGGTGCCGGGCAGGGATTTGTTCCAGGCGGCGGCCTGGCGGCAGGCTTCGTGCAGCACCCAGGAGCCGACCGAGACGATGTAGCCGGTTTCTTCGGCGAGTGAGATGAAGTCGAGCGGTGACACCGTGCCGCGCTCGGGGTGCGCCCAGCGGACCAGCGCCTCGCAGCCGGTGACCCGGCCGTCGGTGAGGTCGACGATCGGTTGGTAGTGCAGCAGCAACTGGTCGCGTTCGACGGCGTGCCGCAGGTCCAGTTCCAGGCCGGCCCGGCGGGCGCGGACGATTTTCATGCTGGGCTCGAACATTTCGATCCGGCCGGGACCGTCCTGTTTGGCCGCGGTCAGGGCGAGGTCCGCGCCTTGCAGCAGGGCGTCCGCGTCCCGTTCGCCGAGCGCGCTGAAGGCGATGCCGGCGGTGGAGTCGATGGTGACTTCCCGGCCGCCGATCCAGAACGGCCGGCGCAGCGAGGCCAGCAGCCGCTCGGTGACCTCCATGGCCGGCTCGGCCTGCTCCACGCCGGCGAGCAGGATCGCGAATTCGTCCGCGCCGAACCGGGCCAGCGTGTCGGTGGCGCGCAGCCCGGCGGCCAGCCGCTCGGCGACGCCGGTCAGCAGGAGGTCGCCGGCGGCGTGGCCGAACGTGTCGTTGACGGTCTTGAAACGGTGCAGGTTGAACAGGACGACCGCGACGCGGCTCTGTTCGCGGGCGGCCAGCGCGAGGGTGTGCATCAGCCGGTTGCGGAACAACGCCGAGCTGGCCAGCCCGGTGAGCGGGTCGTGGAAAGCCTGGTAAAGCCCGTCGACGGCGCGGGCCGCCTCGATGGCGACGCCGACGTGTTCGGCGAACGCGGTCAGCACGGCCTGGTCGGCCGGTCCGTAGACCCGGTTCGGGCAGCGGGAGGCCACGAACAGGGCACCGACCACCTTGTCGTGGTGGCGGACGGGGGCCGCCATGGCGGCCTGGACGCCGGCCTCGATGCCGTCGCTCATCGCCTCGGTGGCGTCCGTGCGGCCCGCGAAGACGGCGATTTCTTCGCGCCGGATCGCGCTGCCGGTCACGCCGGCCGAGTCGAGCGGCGCCCGCCACAGCCGGTGCCGGACCTCGTCGGGGAAGCCGCAGGTCGAGGCGAGGTGCAGCATGTCGGGGTTGTCGATCTCGCGCATCGCCAGCGCGGAGATGGCGTCGCCGAGCAGGAAGCGGGCGCCGGCGGTGATCGCGTCGAAGATTTCGTTGAGCGGCGCGCGTCGGGCCACTGCGCGCTGCACCACGGCGAGTTGCTCGAGCAGCATCCGCCCGTTGCGGGCGTCCTGGGCGGCGGCTTCGGCGTCACCGCCGGCATACCGACGCTGCTCCGCAAGGTGGTCGAGGGCGGCCAACTGCAGGGCCAGGGCGGCGCTGAGGCCGGTCGCCAGGTCGGCCTCGGCGTCCACAAAGGGCACACCGTTGTCGCGTACGGCGACCAGCCGCCGCCCCGAGTGCCGGCCGATTGCCACCGTGAGCACGGAGCGCGCACCAACCGTCTCGCATGCGGCGCCGGAGCTGGGCAGCCGGGGCAGCGACAGCTTCGGATCGAGGGCGCCGCGGACTGCCACCACCGCGGTGTCCTGCAGGATCGCGACGGTGTCTGCGGCGAGTGCCGCCGACAAGCTGTCTGCCGCGGCCACTGCTGCGGAGACGACGTCGGAGGTGCCGGAGATGGCCTCCACGAAGGCGGCTACGCTGCGCCCCGGTTCGAACGTCATGGTCGTCATGCCTGCTCCACCCGGTTGCGGCCGCCCTGCTTGGCTTGGTACAGCGCGTGGTCGGCGCGCGCGAGAACCTGGTCCAGACCGTCATCGCCGGGATGCAGGTGGGTGATACCGACGCTGACCGTCACCGGGAGTGGACCTCCGCGGGTCGGGATCGGCGTGGCCGCTACCGCCTGTCGGATGCGCTCCGCCAGGTTCGGCCCGTCTTCCTCAAGTTCCGGCAGGATCACTGCGAACTCCTCGCCGCCGTACCGGCCGAGCACGTCGGAGGAGCGGATGCTCGCCGCTATCCGGCGGGCGACCTCGCGGATGACGTCGTCGCCGACGCCGTGCCCGTACGTGTCGTTGACTGCCTTGAATTTGTCGATGTCGAGCATCACGGCGGCCAGGTCGTGGTCGTGGCGGGCCGCGACGTTGAGCAGTGCACCGGCCAGCGAGTAGAAGTGCCGGCGGTTGTTGACACCGGTCAGTTCGTCGGTGGTTGCCAGTTCCTGCACCCGGGCGAAGAGGCGGGCGTTGGCGTACGCGCTCATGCCCTGACTGGCCAGCGCGGCCGCAACCTCGCGGGCGGTGTCGTCGAATCCTGCGCCGCCCAGCAGCACCACCCCGACCAGGCCATCGGTGGTGACCAGGGGCACGGCCAGCGCGAACTCCGCGTTGCCGAGCAGCCGCTCGCGCAGTTCGGGGCTGGCCGGCAGGAGCACCGGCGTGGCCGCGGCGCGGGCCGCGGCCAGCATCGGGTCGACGCCGTCCGCGAGCCAGGAACCGTGCAGGGCGGGGTCGGCGGTGCCGGCCACCGACACGACGTCCAGACCGGAGTCACCGGCGAGCAGCAGTCCACCGGCCCAGCCGCCGACGTGGGTGTGCAGCGTGGCGAACAGGTGGTGCAGCACCTGCAGCGGGTCCAGGATGGCGCTGAGCTCGGCGAGGCTGGACCGCAGCGTCTCGGCGAGCCGCTGCTGGTGCCGGGCGGTCTGCACGGCGAGGCCGAGTTGTGCGGCGCGGGCGGTCTCGAGCGACACGGCCACGTGGCTCGTGATGGCGGTGAGCACGTCGACGTCGTCTTCGGTGAAGATGCCGCGGGCCATCCGGCTGTCCAGGTAGGCGACGCCGAGCGTCCGGCCTTTGAACTGCACGGGCGCCACCATGATGCTGCGCAGACCGTGCACGACGACGCTCTGGGAGCCGAGCGCGGCGCCCTGCTCGGTGCCGGCGACGACCAGGGCCTCGCCGGTTTCGATGACCCGGTGCACGAGCGTGGAGCCGTACCCGGTGACGGTGTCGAGGTCGGCACCCGCGGCGTCGCGGCCGGCGAACGGCACGACGGCGCCGGTCTCGTCGACGAGGAAGAGCAGGGCGCGCTCGGCGCCGAGGATGCGCAGCGTCTCGTCGAGGGCCACCCGGGCCAGCCGCTGCGGGTCGAGGACCGTCGCGCCGGCGGCACTGACCTGTTGCAGGGCTTCGAGGCGGCGGTTGCGGCCCAGGTGGGCGTTGCGGTCGGAGTAGACCCGCATCGGCGTGGACTGGGCACCGTCGATGCCGAACTCGGCGCGGACCTGGCGGTGCCGGTGTTCCCAGCCGTACGTGGCGGCCAGCAGGTTCGCCACCCGGGCCTGCCGCTCGGCTTCCGCGGTCAGTCCGAGGCCGCGCAGTGCCCGGGCCCGGATGCGGGCGATCTCGAACCCGACCAGCGGGGCGTCGAGCTCGCGGGCGTCCCGTTCCACCCGGTCCAGCAGGGTCATGGCCTTGCGGTACTCGCCGCGCTGTTGCAGCAGCCCGGCTTGACCGGTGCGGTGGGCGGTCTTCATGAGCTGCGTGCTGGCGACTCGGCCGAGCTCCTTGAGCGCGTGTTCCACCGCTAGCAGGCGGGCCGGGCGCTCGTCGTCGGCGGCGAGCCGCAGCTGTGCCAACCGGCCGTGCACCCGCCACACGTAGAACCATTTCAGCTGGGTCATCAGCTCGTTCTTGCGCAGACCCAGTCCCTCGAATTCGGCGACGATGTCGTCGAACCGGGCGCCGAACTCGCCTTCCTCCACCGCCGCGCTCAGTGCCGCGGTGGCGATGTTGGCGTGCTGCACCGGCGTCACTGTGCCCGGCGGCAGGGCCTCGCGCAGCGCGGCCAGCGCTTCCGCCGCCTCGGCGGGCTTGCCCTGCTGGGCCGGGAGCATGACACCGAGCATGCTGAACGATGTGCCGTAAGCCTGGGTCGGGTCGACCAGCCGGTCCAAGCTACGTTCGTAGTCCGCCTGCGCTTCGCGGGCGTAGCCGCGCAACAGCAGACGCATGGACGTGGCTGCCATCCCCGGCAGCATCTGCGCCGGACGGAACCACCGCGCGTGGGTGGCAAGGGCCGTGTCGAACGTCCGGCCATCGTCGATCCCGGCGAAAAGCCGAGCCAGACCGAGAATCCATTCCACGTATGCGATCAGCTGCGGGTCCCGCAACGTCTCGGCGTCCCGGCCGGCCCGGGCCAGGCAGCGCTCCGCGATCCGGTGCAGGCGCAGCATCGCGACCACGTAGCCGATCAGCGCGTACACCCGGACGTACTCGTGGCACAGGCCGATGCGGTTGACGGCGTACAGGGCGCGCAGGGCGAAGATCAGGGCTTCGCGCAGGCGCATGCCGATGCCGGCGGCGTACCCACCGGCGTCGAGGACGGCGGCGAGGGCGGCCAGGTCCTCGCGGCGGCGGCCTTTTGCGGTGCCGTACCCGATGCCGGTCCGGCGGACGACAGCGCCGGCGGCGGCGATCGCCAGAGTGGACAGCAGGCTGCCGGCCTTGTGGGCGGGCAGCGGGTGGCCGAGCTCGTGCAGTGCCTCGGCGGTCGCGGCCAGTGCCGGTCCGTCGGCCCAGGTGGTGTGGTGCAGCTCGACCTGGGTGGTCCGCAGTTCGGCCCGGCGCCGCCGGTCGGTTTCCCCGTCCAGCGCCCGCTGCAGCGTCTCGCGTGCTTCGACGAAGTGTCCGGCGCGCAGGTACGCCACGGCGAGCGGGTGCAGGACCTCAGTGCTGGCCGGCGTGATCGCGGTCAGATATTCGATCGCGTCGGCGGGCGCCTGGTCGTCCAGTGCCCGCCGGCCGGCGGCGAGCAGACTGTGTCGGCGGGCCACCGGTTCGGCTTGGTCGCCGGCCTGTAGGTAGTGCCGGGCGAGCACGTAGTCGTGGTCGATTTCCTGCAGCGCGGGCGGGAGCTGGTCGATAACCGCCGCGGCCGCGGCATGCAGCCGTTGCCGGGTGCGGGGGGCCACGTCGGTCAGCAGCGCTTCGCGCAGCGCGGCGTGCACGAAGCCGTATCGGCCGCCGGGGCGGATTTCCACGATTCGTCGGCTCACCGCGGTGTCCAACGCGCGGGCGACGGTCTCGGCCGGCATGCCGCAGACGTCGGTTAGGACCTCGTGCCGGAACTGGCCGCCGGCGACGGCCGCCGCGGCCAGCACCTCTCGGACCTCGTCCGGCAGACCTTCGAGGCGGGTCACGATCAGCGAACGGGCATCCGAGGCGACCGGCAAACCGTCGACACCGGCGGTGTCGAGATGCCACTCGCCCCACATCGGCACCAGCAGACCCGCGTCGACCAGCTGCAGCAGATACGCCACCAGCGCCAGCGGCGAACCGTCGGCCAGCGCGGCAACGTGGGCGACCAGGCTCTGCGGCACGCGCGCGCCGGGCAGCCGCGACGCAATCAGCGCACCCGTTGCGACAGCGTCCAGCGGCGCGCAGTGCACGGTGGTGTCCAACGCCGGGCCCAGCTCGGTGAGCGGGTGGGCAGCGCCGTCGAGTTCGGTGACCACGACCAGCAGCGGCAGGGAAGGCAGGTCCGGGGCGAGCGCGGCGAGCACCCCCCGGCTGGCCGCGTCGAGCCACTGCACGTCGTCGAGCACCAGCAGCATCCCCGCGTTGGCGCGGGCCAGGTCACTGAGGAAGACGGCCACCGCCGTGAACAGCCGGTCATCCCGGCTGTCGCCGGTCGCCGCCGGCACGTCGCCCAGGATCGCGTCCAGCCGCGGCGACAGGCCGGCGATCAGCGCCGGTCCCGCCTTCGCGGCGGCAGAGCGGATTCTTTCGTACGCGGCAGCGCGCACGGCCGGTTCCATCCGGTCAACGACGTCGAGACGTTCCTCCAGCGCGGCGCGCAGCCCACCGAGCGGCACCGCCTCGCCTTCGGTGCACCGGCCCCGCAGGACCAGTCCTTGAGCGGACGTGGAGACCTCTGCAGCCAGCCGGCTCCGGCCCGAACCTGCCGGCCCGCGCACCACAGCAGCCCCACCGGCACCCTGCTGCGCCCGCAGCCACCGCTCGGTCAGCTCGCTGCTCTCGGCTTCCCGCCCGAACAGCGGCCAGGTGTCGGCGACAGGCACCGACTCCGGCCCGCCCGCAATCGCCTGCAGCGCCGTGAGCAGCGCCGCCGGGCTCTGGTACCGGTCGTCCGGGTCTTTGGCCAGCAGCCGGGTGACCACGTCGGCCAGCGCCGGGTCGATGTCGGGACGCCACGTCCGCAACTCCGGCACCGGCGCAGTGGTGTGCAGCCGCAACAGCTCACCGACGTCACTCGCCTCGTACGGCGGCCGCCCGGTCAGGCACTCGAACAGCACCACGCCGAGCGAGTACAGGTCGGAGCGGCCGTCCACCGGGCGCTTCAGCATCCCGGACTGTTCGGGCGAGCAGTACAGGAAGGTGCCGACCGTCTTGTCTGCGGCGTCCAGCTCCTGGCCCAGCAGTGCCAGGCCGAAGTCGATCAGTTTCGCCGACCCGTTCGCCGGCACCATGACGTTGTGCGGCTTGATGTCGCGGTGCACCAGCCCGGTGCGGTGTGCGGCCGCCAGTCCCTGCGCCAGCTCCGCGGCGAGCCGGACGACCCGCTCCTGCGGCAGCGGTCCATCGGTGAGCAGATCGGCCAGCGACCGGCCGTCCAGCAGCTCGGTGACCAGCGCCGGAGCGCCGTCGAACAGGCCAGCGGCGTGCGCCCGGACCACACCCGGATGGTCGACGCAGGCGAGCATGGCGGCTTCGCGGGAGAACGCCAGCAGCGTCCCGGGCAGGTCGGCGGCTTCGGCGCGTGGGCGCTTCAGCGCGTACTGCCCGTCTCCCCGGCGCACCTGGAAGACGGTCGTGTACGCGCCACGACCCAGCTCCGCCCCGAGGTCGAGTCCGGTCAGCTCTGCGGGCCGCCGGACTGACTCCGGACGTCGCGCTTCGCTCATCTCGGACCGCCCCGTCATTTGTCCCTCCGTCTGAGGTCATCGACACGGGCGGCCGTACCTTGAGTTATTCGGGTGTTGCGGTCACCGGCCCAGGACGGCACCGCCGTTCAACCCGATGATCTGCCCGGTGAGCAGTTGACGTCCGGATCCCGCCGCTACGCGGCCGTTAACGCTTCGAGATCGTCGCTCGCCGGCAGCGTGATGATCGCCCCCGCATTGGTGACCAGCGTGTCGACCGCGCCGAGCTCCGCGATCCGCGCCACGGCCCGCCGGACCTGCGCGGGCTCGGTCAGGTCAGCCTCGACCGGGAACACCCGCTCGGCGCCCAGCTCGTCGTTGATCTCGACCTGCGCGCCCCGCAACAGCTCGCCCCGGCGCCCCAGCACGACGACCCGGTCACCCTCAGCCGCCTGCGTACGCGCGATCTCCCGCCCAATCCCCGTGCCGCCCCCGGAAACAACCACCAACCGCGAAGAATCGATCATGAACAGTGCGGTAGTAGTCGAGCCCGATGACGATCTCCTGGCCGGTCGGGGAAGGCGGATGGGAACCCGATGACCTATGCCCGCCCGGGACCTGGAACTCGCTGCCGGCTGACACGCAGGCCTAGTCGGTGAGTTCCATGGTCGCCATCATGGCGTGGGACGAGTGGTCGATCAGGTGGCAGTGGTAGACGTAGCGGCCGGGTGGGCCGTGGAACGTTGCCTGGAGCCGTACGGTCTCGCCCGGCCCGAGCGGCACCGTGTCTTTCCAGCCCGCCTCGGAGGGTGCGGGTGGCTGGCCGTTGCGGCTCAGGATGCGGAATTGCACCAGGTGCAGGTGGAAGTTGTGCGGGATGGTGAAGGCGTCGGAGTTGGTCACTTCCCACACCTCGGTGGTTCCGCGCCGGATCGTGGTGTCGACGCGATTCGGGTCGAAGGACTTGCCGTTGATCTTGAAGGTGAAGTCTTGTGGGTCGATGCCGAGGCTCATCTTCCGCTCCACGTCCGGCGTGGCGAGCGCGGGGAGCGGGCGCAGCACCGGTGGCACCCGGCTGGCGTCGTAGACCGCACGGCCCACGTCGAAGCGCAGCACCGCCCCCGCGTGCTCGTCGGCCAGGACAACCTGCGAGCCGCTGCGTCCGGTGAAGTCGACGACGACCTCGACCCGTTCGCCGGGGCTGATGCGTACCTCGCGAGTCGGCACCGGGGCGCCCAATAGCCCGCCGTCCGTGGCGATCTGAGTCATCTCCTCGCCGTCGCCGAGCCGCAGGACGAACGAGCGCAGGTTCGACCCGTTCACCAGGCGCAGCCGGTAGCGCCGGGCCGCCACCGGGAAGTACGGCTGCGGCCGGCCGTTGGTCAGAATGGTGGTGCGGTTCTGGAAGTCCTCGGGCTCGAAGTGCAGGCTGCCGTCCTCGGCGAAGCGCGCGTCGCGCAGCATGATCGGCAGATCGAACGCACCGGACGGCAGGCCGAGCGCCTCTTCTCGGGGGTCCTCGATGAGGTAGAAGCCGTGCAAGCCGCGGTAGACGTGCTCGGACTCCATGTGGTGCGCGTGGTCGTGGTACCACAGCGTTGTCGCCTGCTGCCGGTTCGGATACTCGTACGTGCGGGTTGCGCCGGGGGCGATGACGTCGAGGGGGAAGCCGTCGCTGGCCGGGGGAACGTGGCCGCCGTGCAGGTGGACGGCCGTGTCCATGGTGAGCTGGTTGGTCTGGGCGATGACGACGCGGCGGCCCGCCCGGGCGCGGATGGTGGGGCCGGGGAATTCGCCGTTGTAGCCGTACACCTCGGTGGTGGTGCCCTGGAAGACGGAGATGGTCGTCGTGCGGGCGGTCATCTCGTAGAAGTCGGTGGTGGCGGTGCGGGCCACCGGTGTCAGCGTCCGCGGAATCGGCATGCGCACACTGAACGGCTCGGGCAGCTCGACGGCCGCCGGCGTCGCGGCCCGGGCGGCGGCCGAGACGCCGTATCCCGCGGCGGGCAGGAGGGCGGCGCCGCCGGCTTTCATCACGGTACGTCTGGTCGGCATGCAAAGACGGTGACGTGGTCCTCTCGAGATCCACTCGAGGCGAGCCGGAACCGCCGGTGGGGCATAGTGGGCTGTTGTGACATCACCTCCGGCTGTGCCGGCCTGCCCGACCACCACGCGGCTCTACGAGGGCGGCGGGGTGGTGGCCGAGGGCTTCGGCACCGATGAGATTCCGCGGCTGTTGAAAGCGCATCCGGACGCGGTGCTGTGGTTGGACCTGTTCGACCCGGAGGAAGCGGACCTGCAGGCCGTCGCCGCGGAGTTCGAGCTGCACCCGTTGGCGATCGAGGACGCCGTGCACGACCACCAGCGGCCCAAGCTCGACCGCTATCCCGGCCACCTCTTCATGAACGTGTACGACGTCAGCGTCGCGACCGGCGATCCGGCGCCCGTCATGCGCAAGGCGGAGATCAGCGCGTTCATTACCGCCCGCGCGCTGATCACCGTACGCAAATCAGCCAGCGACCTGTCCCGGATGGTCGCCCGGTGGGATGCGGACGCGGACCTGGCCCGGCACGGCGGGGTGGCTTTTCTCGTCTATGGCTTGCTGGACGTGGTGGTGGACGGGCAATTCGCCGCGGCGCGCACCCTGGACGAGGCGATGGACAAGACCGAGGACACGATGTTGGACGAGGGCGGTGCACCGCGCTCCGTCCGCCGGTACGGCTTCGGCCTGCGCAAGGCCCTGGCCGAGTTGCGCCGCCCGGTGGCGCCGATGCCGGGCCTGATCGCCGAGGTGTTGCGGTTGGAGAGCAAGCTCGTCGACGACCGGCTCGCCCCCTATTACCGGGACGTGGACGACCACGCGCGGCGGGCGACGGAGACCATCGACAGTGCCCGGGAGCGGATCAACGGGCTGTTGGAGGCGGATCTCAACGAGCAGAGCAACGACCTGAACGACGTGACCCGCAAACTCGCCGCGTGGGCCGCCATCATCGCGGTGCCGACCGCACTCACCGGGTTCTTCGGGCAGAACGTGCCGTACTGGGGTTACGAGCGGCATTCCGGTTTCCTCGTCAGCACCATGCTGATTGTGATCTCGGCCGGTGGCCTCTGGCTCTTCCTGAAGCGACGGGGTTGGCTGTGAATCATGGATCGACTCGTGCACGAAGCCCGGCTGGAGTGGGACGGCTCGACGGGGGAGGGCTACCGGGCGTACTCGCGAACGCACGCCGCTTCCGCCCCGCCGGCCCAGACGACGCTGCAGCTCAGCGCGGACCCGCACTTTCGGGGCGACCCCGCATTGCTGAACCCGGAACAGCTTGTCGTCATGGCAGCCAGCTCGTGCCAGTTGTTGTCGTTCCTGTCGGTGGCGGCCCGCAAACACGTCGACGTGCGGCGTTACACCGACGATGCGGTCGGCTACCTCAGCGAGGACCTGCGAGGAGCGTCGATCGAGCTGATCGAGCTGAACCCGGTCGTGCACGTCGCCGAGGGCACCGACGAGGAGCTGGTGCTGCGCCTGGTCGAGCAGGCCCACGAGGAGTGCTACATCGCCCGGTCGCTGCGGTCGGAGGTGACGGTCCGGGCGACCGTACGGGTCACCCGCTAGTGTCCGCAGCCTGCCCTTTATGGTGGGCGCGTGCGTGACATCGCCGTGTTCACCGGAAGTGCCCATCCCGAATTGGCGGCCGAGATCTGCGAGCACCTGGGTGTGCCGCTGATGCCGACCAAGACCTCCCGATTCGCCAACGACTGCATCGAGGTGCAGCTGCAGGGCAACTGCCGCGAGCGGGACGTGTTCCTGATCCAGCCGCTGGTGCCGCCGACCCAGGAGAACCTGGTCGAGTTGCTGTTCATGCTCGACGCCGCGCGCGGTGCTTCGGCCGCCCGGATCACCGTCGTGCTGCCGCATTACGCGTACGCCCGCAGCGACAAGAAGGACGCCCCGCGCATCTCCATCGGCGGCCGCCTGGTCGCCGACCTGTTGCAGAAGGCCGGCGCCGACCGGATCCTCGCCATGACCCTGCACTCCCCGCAGGTGCACGGCTTCTTCAGCGTCCCCGTCGACCACCTGCACGCGCTGCGCGAACTCGCCAACCACTTCCGCGGGTACGACCTCAGCAACACCGTCGTCGTCTCCCCGGACCTGGGCAACGCGAAAGAGGCGGCGACGTTCGCCCGGATGCTGGGCATCGAGGTGGCGGCGGGCGCCAAGCAGCGGTTCGCCGACGACAAGGTGGTGATCAGCTCGGTGATCGGTGAGGTGGCGGACCGGGACGTGATCATCCTGGACGACGAGATCGCCAAGGGCAGTACGGTCTTCGAGCTGCTCGGCCGCCTGCGGGAACGCAACACCCGCAGCATCCGGGTGGCGTGCACGCACGGCCTGTTCGCGTCGAGTGCGGTGCAGCGGTTGTCCGACGAGAAGGACGTCGAGGAGATCGTCTGCACCAACACGGTGCCGATCCCCGCGGCGAGCCGCACCGACAAGCTGACCGTCCTGTCGGTGGCTCCGGCGCTCGCCGAAGCGATGCGCCGGATCCACAACGGCGAGTCGGTGAGCGCCCTCTTCGCCTGAGGTCAGCTTTCCCGGGCCGGCTGGGGGCCGCAGAGGGTGAGGATCGCGCCGAGCAGGGTGGAGCGGGTGAACGGCTTCTCCACCAGCATGCTGTTGGCGTCGAGCGTCAGCTGCGGCCCCAACGACGCCGCCGTGTAGCCGGACATGTAGAGCACCGGCAGGTCGGGGTGGTGGGTCCGCAGCGCGGCCGCCAGCTCCGGGCCGGTCATCGTCGGCATCACCACGTCGGTGATCAGCAGGTCCGGGTGGGCGCCCGCGGCGACCTGGGTGACCGCCGTCAGCGCGTCGGTAGCCACGGTGATCTCGTAGCCGGCCGGTTCGATGAGCCGCTGCACGAGCTGGGCGACCTCGGGCTGGTCCTCGACGATCAGCACCCGTCCGATGACGGCCGGGGTGATCCGGCGGTCGACGGCGGGCGCGGGCCGTTCCTCCGCGGCGGGCAGGTAGAGGTGCACGGTCGTACCCATCCGGGGCTGCGACTCCAGCGCGATGTGCCCGCCGATGCCCTGGACGATGCCCGCGCAGGTCGCCAGGCCCAGCCCGGCCGCGGTGGGCCGGGTGGTGAAGAACGGTTCGAGTGCCCGCTTGCGGGTCTCGTCGCTCATGCCCACGCCGGTGTCCTGGACGACCAGGTGCACGATCCGCCCGGCCGGGGCACCTTCGGCCAGTTGACCCGGCTCGACCACCTCGTTGCTGGCGGCGACCCGCAGCATGCCGCCGTGCAGCATCGCGTCGCGGGCGTTCGCGGCCAGGTTGACCAGCGCCTGCTCCAGCGGCCCGCGTTCGGCGTGGATCGGCCACACGTCCGGGCTGAACGCCAGGTCGAGGCCGATCCGCTCGCCCAGCGTCCGGCTGAACAGGCTCTGCACGTCGGTGAGCAGGTCCGGGATCGGAATGATCTCCGGCCGGTTTCCTTCCGTACGTCCGAACGCCAGCAGTTGATGCGTCAGGGTCCGCCCGGTGCCGACCGCGTCCAGGATGTCCTTGGCCATCTGGTGCTGCGGCGAACCCTCCGCCGTCGTGGTCGCGATCATGTCGGCGGACCCGGCGACCACGGTCATCAGGTTGTTGAAGTCGTGTGAGATGCCGCCGATGAGCTGGCCCATGCTGTCGAGCCGGCGCAGGTGGTCCAGCTGGCGCTTGAGTCCCTTGGCGTCGATGTGGTCGGTGGTGTCGGTGACCATGCACAGCACGCCGGTGCGGTGGCCGTGCTCGTCCTCCAACGGCATCATGCTCATCCGTACGCTGCGTTGCGAGCCGTCCGCCCGCAGCAGCTTGGTGGCGCCGACCGTCGAACGGCCCTGCTTGCACTCGGTGATCCGGCGGGACAGCTCAGCCTGCCCGTGCTTGTCGAGGAAGCCGCGCAGTGACACCCCGATGAGCTGGGCGCGCGGCATGCCGAGGACCACACCGATGGGCTCGTTCGCGTACGTGGCGACCCCGTCGTCGTCGAGCTGCAGCACGCCCTCGGGGATGGTTTCCAGCACCCGGCGGTAGCGTTCCTCGCTGGCCCGAAGCCGTTCCATCGCCCGTGCGCCGGACAGCGCGAGGGACAGCTCGCCGGCCAGGTCCCGGGCCAGCTCCACCTCGGCGGGGGAGTAGATCGAGCCCGGCGTCGACCGGGTCACCACCAGGTAGCCCGCGAAGGTGTTGTCGACGATGACCGGGCACAGCACGGCCGCGTGCACCGCGGCAGCCGGTTCACCCGTGTCGACGTACGCCTCGTGCCGGGGCTGGGGCAGCTCGGTGAGCGGCTCGCCGTTCTCGCCGGCCAGGACGATGGGCCGGCGGCTCGCGGCGAGGCTGGTGGAGAAGTCGTCGTCGGGCAGCTCGCCGGCCCGGTCGAGGATCCGGGCGTACGGCGGGGCCAACTCGTCGTCGACGTGCTGGTAGGTGAGCGTGCTGTACCGGCCCTCGTCGCCGAGGAGCTGCACACCGGCGCCGTCGCCCAGCATGTCCGCGGCAGCTCGCGCCGCGGTCGAGCACACCTCTTCCGTGTTCTCGGCGACGCGGCTCAGTGCCAGCGCCAGGTCGGCCAGTGCGTACCGGAGGGGATAAGCCATGACACCCATGTGGCAACTATCTGCGGAACTGCCGCGCGGTGCGGGCGGTTCAGGAGAATGCAACCGTCCGGCCGAGCTTCGTCCCACGCGTCACGTCGCGAACCAGCGTTCGGCGAGCGCGTCGAAGGTCGGCGCTGCGGGCTCCGGCAGCTTCGCCAGATAGCCCGGCAGGTTGCTGTAGTAATGCAGCAACGTCCAGGCCATCAATCGCCGCCGCAGATCAACGTCAGGCTTTTTCCCGTACGCCCGCAGCAGCCGCCCGAAGCTCCGAGCGTCGCCCCGGGTGAGGAACACGGCCGGACCCACGAAGTCGTACTCGGCGGCGCCACGCATCGCCGGCTCGAAGTCGATCAGCCCGGTGAGCCTCCCGTCCTGGATCAGCAGATGCTCGTCCATGATTTCGGTGTGCAGCAGCACGGGTTCCCCGCCGAGCGGCGTTGATGCCAGGAAGCCGGGAATTTGTGCGGCCCATTCGGCCGGGAGCCCGAGCGCGCGGTGTCGGCCGGCGCACCCGGCGACCTGGTCGTCGACGAATTCGGCCCAGTCTGCGGGCCACCAGCCGTCGATCGCGGGCGGCGGCACGGCGTGCAGCGCCACCATCGCCTCGCCGACCTGTTCCGCGACCCGGTCCCGCTGAGCCGTGCCGAGACTGGGCCAGACCCGGCTCAGCGGCTCGCCGGGCAGTCGGTCCATCAGGACGTAGCCCCAGCCGGCGAAGTCGCCCGACGCGTGCACCGCGGGGGTGGGAATGGGCAACCGCCCGTGCACCGCGGTGAGCGCGCCGGCCTCCACCGGCAGTTCCTCGGCGTGCACCGGGGGGAAGAGCTTCAGCACCGTGTCACCGATCGCGTAGACCGGCAGCGACCCGGTGGGGTACCGCACCGGGTCGCCGGTCACGCCGAGCTCGGTCAGCAGCGCCCGGACCCCGGGACCGAGTGCCTCCTCGTCGCGGGCGATGAGGTCGAAATCCTCCTCATCCGCCGCTTCCGGCCACAAGGTCATGGTGTTTTCCCAGCTCAAGGTGGCTCCATCTCGGGCAACGACGGGTGCGGGATCCGGTGACGGGTGGTCGCGCACACCTACCCCACGTGCGAACTCCGACGCCGCAGGTTGCCCGTTGATCCGGACAAACGGCAATATTCCGGTCGGCCAGATCGGAGGTCGCGGGATGCGGCGGGCGAAAGGGCACGACCACAGGTGGACCAGGATCCCACGAGCAGCGGCGCACGGGCGGATTCCGACGGCGCGTCGACCCTCGACTTGAGCGGACGGTGCGTCGGCAGCTCGTACATCCTGCTCCGCCCGATCGGGCACGGCGCGACCGGCACGGTGTGGCGCGGCGTCGACCGGGCCACCGGCACGCCGGTAGCCGTCAAACTGCTGCACGCGAGCCTGCTCCGACAGCCCAAGCTGGTCACTCGCTTCGTTCAGGAGCGCACGATCCTGCTGATGCTGCGGCACCGCAACGTCGTCCGGGTCCGCGACCTGTTCAGTGTCGGCGAGTCCCTCGCCCTGGTCATGGACCTGGTGCCGGGCGGCAGCCTGCGGGACTTCCTCCGCGAGCAGCCCACCCTGCCCGCCGCCGAAGTGGCCCGACTGGGCGCCCAGATCGCGGCCGCCCTCGCCGAAGCGCACGGGCTGGGCATCGTGCACCGCGACCTCAAGCCGGACAACCTGCTGCTGCACCGCGACGCCGACCGCCTCGACATCCGGCTCACCGACTTCGGCATCGCCCGCATGCTGCACAGCCCCGGCCTCACCACCACGCACGCCGTCGTCGGCACCCCGCACTACATGGCCCCGGAGGCATTCCACAGCTCCACCACCACCCCGGCCGCCGACGTGTACGCCCTCGGTGTGCTGCTCTACGAAATGCTCTCGGGGCGTCCGCCGTACGACAGTGACACGGTCACCGACCTGATGCGGCTGCACTTGGCGGGTGCGCCGGAACGCCGCGCGGGCATCCCCGACCTGCTGTGGGACATCCTCGCGGCCTGCCTGGAACGCGACCCCCGCCTTCGGCCGTCCTCCGCCGAGCTTGTCACCGATCTCGCCGACGTGGCCGCTCGGGTGGACGCCCCCGCCCTGCCCCCGCTGCCGCACCCCCGAGCATCCCGTGATGGCGCCGACATGAGCAGCTTGGGTGGCCCGGGCGACCTGGCTGACTCGGGCGGTTCGGCCGGCACCGGCAGCTCGGATCGCTCCGGTAGCCCGGCGGGTGGGAGGCCTTCGCCAGAGTCCGGGGCAACGCCTGGCCGGGACGGGCTTGGCGGGGCCGGCCCGGAGCACGCCGGGGAATGCGCGCATCCGTCGCTTGCGGGCGGCAAACGGCCGCGAGTGCCGCGCCGGCGGAACCAGCCGGCAAGCTGGCGATGGGCCCGACCGTGGGCGATGATCGTGCTGGTCTGCTCCGCGATGCTCGCCTCCGGGGTGGCGACGACGGCCTGGCACCTGGGCCGCGCGGGCGAGGAACCCGGCGGCGACGTGATCGTGGCCGGACCGACGGACGTGCTGCCCTCGGCCGTGCCGACCTCCGTTGTCGGCAGTGCGGCGCCGAGTCGAGCCGCCCGGCAGCGTTCGGACGACTCCGGCCGCAAGGCGCGCAAGCTGCCCGTCGCGGCGGCGGCCGTCGCACCTACCCGGCCGCGAACCAGCCCCACCGTGACTCAGCCGGTCACCGAGCGGACCTACGGCCCCTGGGAGTGCGCGCAGCAGTACGTGCTCAGCTATGACAACGCTATGGCGGTGCGGCCTTGCCACAAGGTCGGTGAGAAGGTCCAGGTGTCAGCGAGTCTGACGGCTCCGCGGGATGGCACCGGCGCGCTCACTGTGGAGCTGCGGGACCTGGCGAACGGCAGGACCTTGCGGGCACAGACCTGTGATTCCCTCGTGTTCCGCGAGGGTGCACGGTCGCAGCAGTGCGGTGCCGCCACGGTAAGCCCGCCCGTGGGCCGTCGCTATCAGGTGGTGATGTCGTGGCGGTTCACCCGTGACGGTCGGGTCGAAGCAGGCTCGGCCCGCGGCGGGGACTTCACGTTCTGACAAGCCCACCGAGACTTCGGCAGCAGCCGTCCTTTCCGGACGACCACTGCCGTTGCCGTTTTCCCTAGCGCAGGGCCGCGTTCAGTGCGGCGAGGTAGCCGTACTTGTGGCCGTTGGTGTTGGGGTGGAAAGAGTCGGTCGGCGGCAGGATGGTGAGTCCGTGCAGCCAGGGGCTGGGGCCGCAGATGCCGTGACCGGCGAACTCGTCCGTCACGTCTTGCCAGATGAAGCCGGCGGCCCGGACGCGTTCCGCGGTGAGCTGGTTGAGCTGGGTGGCGCCGTTGTTGAGGGACTTGCGCTTGGGGATGCTCATGCCGGCGAAGCCGCAGCTCGGGGCGTTCACGTCGAACAGCAGCGGATAGCCGAGCACGACCACCTTGGCGTTCGGGGCTTTGGCGCGAATCTCGGCGTAGGTGGTGTCGAGCCGTGCGGAGATCTCGTCGAGCAGTTCCAGCTGCTCGGCGACCTTGTCGGCGCAGCCCTTGTCGCTGGTCAGCGTGCAGGTGATGACCGTGGAGGCGAATCCGGCGTCGTTGCCGCCGATCGTGACCGAGACCAGGTCGGTGCTGGTGGTGAGAGCGGACAGCTGACTCGACCGCAGGGAGCTCGTGGTGGCGCCACTGCACGCCACCAGCCGGTAGGACGCCGGGTCGTTGGCGGTGTTCCACCGCCCGGGGTAGGCGTTGGGGCTGCGCAGGCAGCTGCCACTCTGGCCGGACGTGCCGACGCCCGAGGAGTACGAGTCGCCCATGGCGATGTAGTCCCATTCGGACGGCGGTGCTGCGGCGGCGGGGGTGGCGGTGGCGACGGTCAGCAGGACGGACGTGACGAGGCAGGCGAAGACGGAGTTACGTCTGCTCATCGGGGGCCTCCGGATCCATGGGGATGGATGGTGGGGGCCGAAGCGCTTCGGTTACCGAAGAGTAAGTCAAGGCTTCGCGGAAAGAAACACAGTGACATTGCCGTTACAATGCAGTAACATGCATCGATGTGACCTGCATGTATGTCATGTGGTGATGTTTCATGTGCGAAGAGTAGGCGATTGTCAACGGCGGTACAGCGCTTCTTCAGCGTGTCCACAGTTCGGCGGATTACCGTCGCAGCATGGACGAGGAAAGGGCACGCCGGGTCGTCGAGACACTCCGGGCACGCAACGTCTTCGCACACGTGAAACTGCCACACGCCGGGATCACTCAGTACGGCCTGCGCGTGGTGCTGCCGGACGGCCGCGAGGCGATCTGGGACACCGACGGCACGGCGGGACTCGAGGCCCAGATCATGCGCAACGGTGTGCTGGTGGGGTTCGTGCCCTCGATTCCGGGCTCGGAGAACTTCGGCGAGGCTGAGGTCATCGAGGCGATCGCCTGCGCCGACTACGACCAGCCGATCGGCCGCTCCCGCCCGGCCGCCGCCAGCCCCGCCCCGGCAGTGCCACCGCGCGGCCCGGCAGCGCCACCGCGCGGCCCGGCGTCCCGCCCGCTCGGCCTGGCGGAACGACTGCGCCGCGCCTTCCGCGACTGACTCTTGTCGCTACCTCGTCGGACACTCGAGCCGGTGCGCAGCGGGACCTGCGCACCGGCCGATGTCTTCCAGCGTGCCGCTCAGCCGACGCCGAAGGTGGCGTCCTTCCCCTTCAGCACGGTGCCGGCGGAGTCGTAGGCGACCACTTTCGACAGTTCGGTGTCGGCCTTGACCTTCGCGGGATCGAACCAGAAGACCCGGATCGACGGATCCTTGCTCCACGGTGCGATCTTCGCCTCGACTGTGGTCTTTCCGTCGGCCAGAGCGGTGATCCGGGCCAGGTCGTTGCCCGCGAAGTAACCGAAGGCCGGGGCTGCGAAGTTGCCCGTCTCCGTTGCTGCCTGCCCCGCGTGGAAACCGGGAGCTCGGTCGGAGCCCTCGAACTCGTTCGTGGCAACCTTGCTCTCGAGCCGGCCGGCCGAGGTGCGCTGCCCGGCGATCACGCCGAATGACGTGTTCGGCAACGCCGCATCCTTGATCGCCACAAACCACAGCAGGATTGGCTCGCCGCTCTTGGTCCGCAGGCCGGTGTCGATGACGTCACCCTCCGCCGCCCGCTCGGGCTCGGAGTCGCCCGGGGTGGGATCCGGGGCTCCGGGTGCCGCCGAAACCGTGGGCAATGCCGACGACGAGGTCGTACCCGGGCCGGCGGCAGCCGTCGACGGGCCGGACTGGTTGGCGGCGCCGAAATGCGCCAGCGCCCCACCGCCGGCCAGCAACACTGCCGCGGTCGCGACGGAGGTGGCTCCCATCGCGATGCGGCGCCGCCGGCGCAGGCGACCGCCTTCGGCCAGGACTGTGCCAAGGTCGAGCGGGCGGGGCTCGAAGTCCGGCGGGGAATGCATGGCGTCCTTCAGGTCATCGAGGTGGGTCATTGGGCTACTCCGGTTTCCAGGCCCTTGCGGGGAGTGGGGATCGACACCCGGAGCTTGGCCAGCCCCCGGGAATTGAGGCTCTTGACCGTGCCCAGCGAGAGGTTGAGCTCACTGGCGACGTCCGCCTCGGTGATATCGAAGAAGTGCCGCATCACGATGACCGTGCGCTCCCGGGGCGAGAGCACCTTGAGGGCTGCGATCAGCCAGCGGCGCCGGGTGACGTCGTCGGCCACGTCCCGGCTCACCTGCTGCTCCGGCAACTGCTCGGTGGCGTACTCACGCAACGGACGGCGCCACTGATCGGTGAGCAGGTTCGCCAGCACCGTACGGGCGTACGCGTACGGGTCTTTGCGGCGAACCCGGCCCCACGACGCGTAGACCCGGACGAGGGCCGCCTGGGCAGCCTCCTCGGCCTGGTGCGGGTCGCCGGTCAGCAGATATGCGGCGCGTTGCAGCCGTGCCGAGCTCGCCTGGGCGAACTCGACGAACTCTTCATCACTTCTTCGGCCTGCCTTCACGGGAGCAAAGACGGGCGAAGCCCGGAGAAGGTTGCGGACCGCCGCCATCTCGCATGATCTTTCTCGCGGAGCATCCGGCCATGGTGAACCCCTATGTCCAGACGCTGCGCACCTGCTCAGCGACCTCCGCGGCCTGCGCCCGGCCGGATTCGGCGGCGGGGGCCCGGCGGGACGGATCGAGGGCGTTGCGGCCGATCGCCGTCCGAGCGGCGGCGTTCGGGCTGATCACGGCCGTGCGTACGCCGGTGCCGAGCCGACGGGCCTGGGTGGCGGGGCGGTCGCTGGGCCGGGCGGCGATGGCGATCGGGGCGATCACCACCACCCGCTCGTACCCGTGGGCAAGATCGACGTTGGCGACGGAACGGACACCGCCGTCCACATAGCGTCGCGCACCCACTGTCATCGGCGGCCAGACCAGGGGCACCGCGCAGCTCGCTGCCACCGCGTCGATGAGCGAGACGCCGCTGTCATTGCCGAAGACCTCGACCGCGCCGGTCCGGGCGTCGACGGCCGGCACGAGCATCCGGGTGGTCGGCCAGTCATCGCGCCGGACCCGCGCCGCGATGGCTGCGCGACGTTCAGCCTCTGGCACGGTGGGTGCCCGCAGCGCGGCCCGACCGAGCCAGGCCCGGCCCCGGGCGCGGCCGGCCGGCCAGAGTGCCGCGAGGACGAAGCCGAGCAGGACCCGCGTGCCGACATTCGCCTTGGTGTCGCCGCTGGTGTCGGCGAGTTCGCGGGCGTACTGCGCGTCGAGCGGGACGCCGTCGGTGATCTGGGCGGCCACCACTGAGCCGGCGGAGGTGCCGATCACCAGGTCGGTAGCGGTCAGGTCGAGGCCTCGCTCGGCCAGGCCGTGCAGCAGGCCGATCTCCCACGCGACGCCGGTGACGCCGCCTCCGCCCAGGACGAGTGCGCGCTTGGTCATCCGCCCACTATCCACCCTCCGGTCGTTTTCTTGATTTGACCTGATTCGTCCGTTCGGGTTTGCGACGATGCAGGTTCGGGGCCTGCGCCCGCGAGACCGCGGGGCGACCCAGTCGAGACCCGCAAAGGATTTTTTGAGCATGCGCAACGAAGTGCACGACGACAACCCGTCCGTTTACGACTCGGTGGTCGCACGCCGCAACCGTCGCCGCAAGCAAGCAATCGCTGGAGTGGCCAGCCTGGCCCTGCTGGGCGCAGGCGCGTACGCGGTGACAGCGCAGGTGGCCGGTGACAAGAATTCCGCCGTCCAGCAGATTTCCGCCGGCTCAGCCAGGCAACCCGCCCCAGGCTCCGGCCAGCCGGCGCAGGAGCAGCAGCCGGACACCGGTGCCACTTCCGCACCAGCGGCCGCGGCGGCGTCGGAGGCGCCGACTCCGGAGCCCAAGACGACCCAGGAACAGATCCAGGCCGTGCAGGGCGCTGCCTTCAAGAACCAGAAGGACCGCGTCAAACGGCCGCTTGCCCCGCCGGCGAAGGCCGTCACCGACGATGAGGTGACCGAGACGACGATCGGCTCGCACCAGGACGCCAAGGGCAGCATCAAGGTGGTGTCCGCGCGGACGGATCTGACCGGTCAGCGGGAGCTGAGCTGGGTTGCCGGCCCGGGTAAGAAGGTCGGCAGCTCAGAGTGCACGCAGGAGATCCGGGTCACCCCGGACGCGCCGGCCCGGGTCCGGCCGACGATGTGGCTGTGCTGGCGGACCAGCGCCAGCAAGAGCGTCTACACCATCACGGTGAACCTGAAGCGCAAGCCGTCCGCGAAGGCCGGTGTCGCGCAGATCGACAAGACCTGGGCGTCGCTCTCCTGACGGAGACACGAGAACTCTGAACGGCCGGTCGCCTCCGCGACCGGCCGTTCAACGTTGCTGGATCTGCTGACGTGGTGGTGAACAGGGCGGTGGCCCGGAGCTGATGCTCCGGGCCACCGTTTCGAGCTCTGCGCTGTCAGATGGAACGTTCAGTCCGGCTGGACCGATCAGAACGGGGCGACCGTGAAGGTCGAACCGCTCGAGACGACCGACGTGTCGGTGCCCGCCACGACGGTCGCACCGGGCTCGCCGTCGTTGACCACCATGACGGTGTACGTGCCGATGGTCGGGTCGGCGGCCAGGATGGTGCCGTCGGGGTCGACCGTCTGGGTCAGGTCGAGCCGGCAGACGATCTCCACGTCACTGATCAGCGTGACGTTGGTGCACTGCGTCACCGGCGGCACGTCCCACTCGCCGGTCTGCGTGTCGTCGGTCGGGTCGTACGCGTCCTTCACCAGGAAGACGTGCGAGTCGTCGTCGTTGACGGCGGAACCCCACGTCGTACCGGTGAAACCGGTGCCCTGGATGGACAGCCACGGCTGGCTGTTCGGCTTGGCGGTGTTCGGCGCCACGGTGAGGCCGTAGGTGTACGAGTACGGCGTTCCCGCGGCGTTCTCGGTGCCGGCCGCCGTGGTGACACTGACGGACGCGGCGCCCGGCGCGTGCGCCGTGGTGATACCGGTGATCTTCGTGGCGCTGACCACCTTGACGTCCTGCAGCGGACTGCCGCCGACGCTGGCGCTGACTACGGCACCCGCTCCGGTCGGGAACCCGGTTCCGGTGATGGTGACCAGGCTGCCGCCCTGGGCCGGGCCGGCGGTGGGCGCGATGGAGGAGACCGTCGTGGCGCCTGCGACGGTGTAAGTCGCCGGCACCGCGACAAGGCTGTCGGTGGTGGTGCTGGTGCCCGTGTAGACACAGGCGTTGTACGCGGCCGTGACCTCGCCGCCGCCGGCCAGTGTCACGCCGACGGGCACGAGCACCGACATCCGCTTGTCAGTGATCTTGTTGACCGTCGAGGACGCGATCGGCGAACCGGTCGGGTACAGCGGGGTGCAGGCGGTCCGGACGAAGACCACCTTCGGGGTGTCCACGCCCGCCAGGAAGCTGTCGGTCGAGGTGATGCTGATCGTCTTGGCGGTGGCGCTCGGGCCGACTGCCGGGGAAAGCTGGATGTCGGGCAGCACGCTGTACACCGCGGTGGCGATGAGAGCACTGGTGCCGGTGGTGCCGGCGTATTGGCAGACGTTGTACTTGTTGCCGGCAGTCAGGTTGGCCGGGGTGGTGATGCCGGACACGGACGTCGAGGTCTTGGTCGACGTCCCCGCGACCATGTTGCCACCCGTCGTGGTGTAGGTCGCCGGGCAGGCGCCGAGGGAGAACGTCGTGCCGACCGACGTCGCGCTGCCGATGTACGGGTTGCCGCTCTCGCCGGTGGCGGTGAGCACCGTCGCCGTGTTCTGCGCACCCGCGGACGGGCTCAGCACGGGGGACGCCGTGGTGACCACGTAGTTGGTGGCGCCGTGGCCGGCGATGACCGCGGTGGTGGCCGTGGTGCTCAGCAGGCAGAGCTTCCAGTTGCCGATGGCCAGCGTGGGCACCACGACGGTGCCGCTGTTGTCGTTCGTCTTGGTCACCGTGGCGGCGACGCTGGATGCCGAGGCGGCGCCGACCTGGGTAGCGCCGGCCGGGCAGCTGTTGGCGGCCGGAATGAAGCGGGCGCCTGGCGCGGTGATGCTGGTGAAGACACCGGTGCCGGCGACGGCGATGGTGTTACCGCCGTTGATGGGGCCGGTCGACGGGGTGAGTGTCACCTCGACGTCGGCCGCGTAGGCCGGCGTGGCGGTCGCGAGCACGGCGGCCGCGATCACCCCGGAGGCGATCCCGGCGCGCGTCAGCCGGGATCGTGTGGACGTGGACTTGCGCATGCGAGGTCCTCCTACGGTCTGCAGACCGCGTCGGTTGGGTTGGTGGGCCCGCGCAGGAGGTTCCTCGCCGGGCCGTCTCGCAAGGGAGCGTAACTTGACGTATCCGACCTATTGCTTAGAGTGACAAAGTTCAGTGGAATTGCACCCTAATCGCCGAACAACGCCGCGTACCGGGCGGCCGAACCGGGGTTGCGTCGGCAGTCCGCGTCGGTGTTGTAGAGGCTCGACTGCACCCCCGGATCGCCACAGTCGGAGAAGTACGCCTCGTACGCCAGGTGCGTCGCGTGTGCGGCGAACCACTCGTGCATCCAGGTGATGAAGTCCGGGTTCTCCCGGCCCGCGTCCGCCGTCGGCACCACGCCCCACTCGCCCACCGAGAACGGCTTGTTCCGGGTCCGCGCGAACTCGTACAGCCAGGTCAGGCCTTCGGGTGCGGCGGCGACCCGGTCGAATGTCGCCTTGTCGGGGGACCACGGGTAGTGGTCGTAGTTGTCGATGCCGATGATGTCCACGTATTCGTCGCCGGGGTAGCAGTTGGTGCTCACCCCGCCGCAGACGCCGTCCGGGGTGTCGTGCGCGTTGATCGTCCAATCGAACAGGACCTCGGGGTTCGTGGCCCGGATGTTGCTCGCGGCCCGCCGGTAGCAGGCGATCCACGTCTGCGTGTCGTCCGCGCGCCAGGACGACGTCCGCTCGTTGAACTCCCAGCCCAGTCGGACCACCGAGTCGCCTCGGTAGTGGTTGCGCATCAGGGTGCCGAAGGCCCGCCAGTCCGCGTCGTGGTCGCCGCGGGCGCAGGCGGGCAGGTCGGCCTGGCGCTGGTGCGGGACCAGTCCCTGGGAGATCACCAGCATCCCCGCAAAATCGGCCAGCAGCTCGAAGGTCCAGCCGGTGCCGCGGGTCATCGACTGCCACGAGGTGCGATCGGTGTACGTCTGGGTGACCCGGCAGGGTCGACCGCGGGCCGAGCAGAAGGCGCTCACGTGCGCGGTGTCGAAGCGCGGGTCGCCGTTCACGCCGGACATGCCGTTGGGGCCGGGCCAGGTGCCGTTGGCCCGAGGCAGGGTGATGAGCTGCCGGGCCGACTGGGGATCGCGGACCGAAGTGGTCGTGGGCTGCGGTGCTGCGGATGACGGGGGTGCCGCGGCGGACGACGGGAGTGCCGCCGGTCCGGAGGTCGGCGTGTGGGACGCGGGGGCGGAGCCGAGTGGGCCCGGATGGGTGGTTGCCACCCCGACGGCGAGGCCGGTCAGGACGGCGATCGTGGCGAATCCGGCGACCAGCAGTGAGCGCCGGTCGCGTCGTTGATCCTCGGCCATGCGGTGAGCCCCCGGCGATCGGCGCTTGTGGCCGCAGTTTGCCAGCTTCGCTACCCGAGGGTGCCGGGTTCGGGAGACCTGTCACCGGACGGGGGTGGAGTGGCGGATGACCTCCGGAAAACAAAGGGTTGCCTTGCCTAAAGAATGGTTCCCCTATTTTTCGACATGGGAAAAACTGTCGGTCCGCTGCCGCGCGTCGCGTCGTTGAATAGTTTATTGTCGGTGTCGAGAAAGGGAGGCCAAGACCATGACTCAGATGATGGAGATGCCGCGCGTGCAGGCTTGCAGCGTGAGCGGCTGCGGCTACAACCACGACGGATGCACGGCCTTCGCGATCACGATCGGCCGGGCCAAGTCCGAGTGCGACACGTTCATCGAGGGTGCCGAGGGTGGAATGGGCCAGGTCGTTGCCCAGGTGGGCGCCTGTCACCGGGCCGAGTGCGTGCACAACACCAACCTCGAGTGCCGGGCACCGGCGATCACCGTCGGCGCTGCCGAGGACCGGGCCGACTGTCTTACCTACTCGGCCGGTTAATTGTTCGCGAAGCGAGCCTGACCTAAGGCTCGATAAGCCTTACCTAAGGTCGTCGCCCCATTTTCGGGGCGGCGGCCTTTTGCTTTTGCCGCACAATTCCCAGCTCGCTGCCTTGATCTCGAAACCCGACCAGTCGACCGGGGTTGACCTCAGGGTGAGAAGACGGTAGGTTGCTCTCAGATCGAGTAAGACTCAGTTCGAGAACAACTTGGAGCAGCGTTGACCGGCGAGCAGGAGTTTCTGGACGGGTACGACCCCGCTGCCTTCCCCGCGGTGGCCGTGACTGTCGATGTCGTCGCCCTGACGATCCGCGACAGCCGGTTGCACGTGCTGCTGGTCGAGCGGGGCGGGCATCCCTTCGCCGGCTGGCGGGCTTTGCCCGGCGGGTTCGTCCGAGACGAGGCGCTCGACGACGCGGCGCGCCGCGAGCTCGCCGAGGAAACCGGGCTGCGACCCGGCGAGGGCGCACTCGACCGGGTCCACCTCGAGCAGCTGCGCAGCTATGGCGACCCCGGCCGCGACCCCCGGATGCGGGTTGTCTCCGTGGCCTACCTCGCCTTCGCGCCCAGCCTGCCCGACCCGCGCGCCGGCAGCGATGCCACCCGGGCCTACTGGGCGCCCGTCGAGGAAGTGGGCGAGCTGGCCTTCGACCACACCGTGATCCTCGCCGACGGCCTGGAACGTGCCCGGGCCAAGCTGGAATACACCCCGCTTGCCACCGCGTTCGCCGGCCCGGAGTTCACCATCGCCGAGCTGCGCGCCGTCTACGCCGCGGTGTGGGGCGAGGAGCCGCACGCCGGCAACTTCCACCGCAAGGTGCTGTCGGTGCCCGGATTCGTGGCGGACACCGGCGCGACCGCCGCCCGGGCCTCCGAACGCGGCGGTCCCCGACCACGGCTCTACCGGGCCGGTGACGCGCGGCTGCTGCACCCCGCCCTGTTGCGTCCCGAGCGGGGCAACCGATGACGTCGTTCGAGGACGCGGTCGCGGCGATCGAGCGCGCCGGCAGTTTCCCTGATCTGTTGTGCGGGGGTCTTGCGGGTGTGGAGCCGGGTCACGCGTACAAGATGCTGGTCAAGATCGTGCACCCGGATGTCGCACCCGCGGGTCGGCGCGCGAGTGCGACGCAGGCCGCCGCCAAGCTTTCCGCCCTCTGGGCGGGTGCCCGCAGCCTGACCACGAAGCGCGCCACCTATCGGCTCGGGTCGCTCGTCGCCAGCGGCGACCTGGCCGACCTGACCGCGCTCGACGACGAGCTTCTGCTCAAACTGCCGCGCCAACCGGCCGACAACGACCTCATGCGCGCCGAAGTCAGCGCATTGACCACACTGGAACGTGACGGAGATCCGCGACACCGGGCCTACGCTCCGCGGCTGGTCGAATCCTTCACCCACGAGGATGCCGCCGGCGCCCGCCGCACCGCGGTGGTGCTCACCCGACAGTCCGGATTCGTGCCGCTGACCGGGCTTGCGCACCGCCTCGACCCGCGCGACGTCGCCTGGATGTGGCGCCGGCTGCTCACCGGGCTCGGTTGGGCACACCGCGCCGGCATCGTGCACGGCGCGATCCTGCCCGAACACGTCCTCATCCACCCCGAAGAACACGGAGTGGTGCTCGTCGACTGGTGCTACAGCGTGCCGGTCGGTGGCACCGTGCCCGCGATCGTCGCGCGGCACCGGGCCGCCTACCCGCCCGAGATCCTGGCCCGGCGACCCGCCACCGCGGCCACCGACATCCACCTGGCTACCGGCCTGATGCTTCAGCTGGTCGCCGACCCGCCCGCAGCGCTGCGCCGCTTCGCCGCGGGCTGCCGTTTCGCCTCGCCACGCCAGCGTCCCCAGGACGCCTGGAGCCTGCTCGCCGAGTTCGACGAGCTGCTGCACGACCTGTACGGCCCCCGCCGGTTCCGCCCCTTCGCGCTACCGGCCCGTTGAGAAGGAGAACCACCATGGGAAGTGGACGCTGGTCCACCGACGTCTACACCGCCGCGGCCGGTTACCGGGCCGCGACCGGCACGAGCGCCTTCGCCTACAGCGACAGCGGCGCCCGCAAAGCACACCCTGCCCTCGACCCGCGTGGCGTGACCGCCCGGGAGAGCCGTGACAGCGACGAACACCCGCAGAGCACCCCGATCGCCGTCCTCTTCGACGTGACCGGCTCGATGCGCAGCGTCCCGCGTGTGCTGCAGACCAAACTGCCGCAGCTGCTCGGGCTGCTGACCCGCAAGGGTTACGCGGCCGACCCGCACCTGATGTTCGGCGCGGTCGGCGACGCCACCTGTGACCGGGTGCCGCTGCAGGTCGGCCAGTTCGAGTCGGACAACCGGATGGACGACGACCTGGCCCGGATCGTCCTCGAAGGCGGCGGGGGCGGCGGCCGCCGCGAGTCCTACGAGCTCGCCATGTACTTCATGGCCCGGCACACCGCCCTGGACAGCCTGGCCCGCCGCGGTCGCCGGGGCTACCTGTTCCTGATCGGCGACGAGATGCCGTACCGGCAGGTGAAGCCGAAGGAGGTCGCCAAGTTCGTCGGCGACCAGCTGAGCGAGCCGATCGGCGTCGAGGCGATGCTGGCCGAGCTGCAGCGCAGCTACGACGTCTACTTCATCATGCCGACCGCCGCCGGCTGGGGCGGCGACGCGGAAATCCTGGGGGAGTGGCGGGCGCTGCTCGGCCAGCAGGTCATCGAGCTGGACGACCTGGACGCCGTCTGCGAGACCATCGCGCTCACCGTGGGCCTCGGCGAGGGCACGGTCGACCTCGACAACGGCCTGTCCGATCTGGCTGAGGCCGGCTCGGCGGCGGGCGGCTCGGTCGGGCGTGCGCTGGCCCCGATCAGCGCGCAACGCGGCGCGGTGGTCCGCTCCCCGCTGGCGGGCAGCACCTCAGGCAACGGCAACGAGCGGCTGTGACCGTCATGCCGGTCGCGAATGGTCATGTCGCCGTGGTCGATCTCGGCTACGGCGACGCGGGCAAGGGCACGGTCGTCGACGCGCTGTGCGCCGCCGGGCCGGTGCACGCGGTGCTGCGCTTCAACGGGGGAGCGCAGGCCGCCCACAACGTCATCACGCCCGGCGGCCGGCACCACACCTTCGCCCAGTTCGGGTCGGGCACCCTCGCAGGGGTGGCCACCCACCTCACCCGGTTCGTTGTCGTCGACCCGCTCGCCCTGGCCGCCGAGGCAGCCGCCCTCGGCAACCCGTTCCACCTGCTGACGGTGGACGGCGACGCGTTGCTCGCCACGCCGTGGCATCGCGCTGCCAACCAGCTGCGCGAGCGGCGACGCGGCGGGGACCGGCACGGTTCGTGCGGCATGGGCATCGGACAGACCATGGAGTACGCCCTCAGCCACGCCGACGCCCCCCGAGTAGCCGACGTGCACTCGCCCCGCACCCTGCGCCGCCGGCTGGCCGCGGTCCGCGATCGGCTGACTGAGGCGTACGGCGAGCTGGACGTGCCACCGCTGGAGGACGTGATCAGCGCGTTCCAGGCCTTCGGCGCTACGGCGTCCATCGTGGACTCGTCCTTTACCGGCCGGCTGCTGCGCGAGGGGCCGTGCGTGTTCGAGGGTGCGCAGGGGGTGCTGCTGGACGAGTGGTGGGGCTGGCACCCGTATACGACCTGGTCGACGACCACGTTCGCCAACGTGGCTTCGCTCTGCGCCGACTTCACGAGGCTGGGGGTGGTGCGAACGTCCACGACCCGGCACGGCGCAGGGCCGCTGGTCACGGAGGCACCGCTCGATCTGCCCGAGCCGCACAACGGCACCGGGCGCTGGCAGGGCGCATTCCGGGTGGGCCACTTCGACGCGGTCGCCCACCGGTACGCCGTCGAGGTGGCCGGCGGCGTCGATGCGCTTGCCGTCACCCACCTCGACGCGCCTGACCGTTGCCCGCAGTTGCAGCTGTGCACGGCCTACGACGTGGCCGGCGCCCGGCTGGACCGGATCGTGCCCGGCCCGTTCCGCGACCTGGAGCACCAGACCCGGACGACGGCGTTGCTGGCCGAAGCGCGGCCCGCAGAGTGGCATCGCCCGGCGGATTGGGCCGGCACGATCGGCGACCTGCTCGGGGCGCCGGTCGTCCTGGAGTCGTCCGGGCCGAGCCGCGCCGACAAGCGGTTTACAGATAGAGCCCGGTCGACGGCGGGGTGTTCGGGACGGTGACGGGCTGGGCGCCGGTACGCAGGGCGTACAGCTCGGCGAGGGTGGCGCCTTCGGGGCCGATGCCGGCGGAGGTGCCCAGCCAGGCGGACGCCTCCGCGTACGGCAGCCGCCCGACCTCGATGCTGGCGAGGCAGCGGCCCGGCCGGACCACAGCGGGGTGCAGCGAGGCCAGGTCCTCGTTGGTGGTGATGGCGATCAGCGCGTTGCGGCCCTGGCCGAGTAGCCCGTCGGTGAGGTTGAGCAGCCGGGACAGCGACTGACCGGCACTGGCTTTGGCCTCGCCGCTGATCAGCTCGTCGCAGTCCTCCAGCATGAGCAGCCGCCAGCGCGGCTCGTCGTCGTCGCCGCTGCCCAGCGCCACGCTCATCAGGTAGGCGGGGTCGCCGAACATGCGCTCCGGGTCGAGCACGCAGTCGACCTGGCACCAGTCGCGCCACTGCTGGGCGAGGGCGCGCAGGGCGGTGGTCTTGCCGGTGCCCGGCTCGCCGTGCAGCAGGAGCAAGCGGCCGTTGACCGTGTCGCCGTCGACGGCCATGAGCCGTTCGAGCGTACGGGCGACCGGCCCGGCGTAATTGGTCCGGATCCGCTCCCACGGGGCGGCGTCGATTTCCCGCTGCACCCGGCGGGGTCCGTGCGGGCCGAAGTGCCAGAAGCCGATCGGCACGCTGTCCTCGGCGGGGGCCGGCTCCTCGACCGCGTTGACGGTGGCGGCGGCGAGCACCGACTCGGCCAGCTCGGCGGTGACCGCGGTCACGGTCACGCGGGCCCGGCGGCTCTGCTTCCAGCGGGTCACGTGCAGCGTCCAGCCGTCGCCGGTCGACAGTCGCCCGTGGCTGTCCTCCTCGAGGGCGTCCCGGACCACGCGCGCGTCGTCCGTGGTCAACGGCGCGTCCGCGCGGACGTTCTCGAGGTAGCTGGTGCGGCCGAACGGTTCGCGCCCGGTGACGAAGGCGTCCAGGGCGAGCAGGTCGACGACGTCCACCAGCCGGTCACCGTCATCGACGGCGCCGGCCAGCGGCAGGGGTGTGGTGACGGGCGACACAGCCGCCGTTTCCACGGTGCGGCTGCCGAGCCGGTCGACGGACTGGTGGGGGGTACGCATTACCCCATGATCGTTCCAAAGTCGCGCAGGGGCACCCGGTTTAACGTGAAGTTGGTCCGAACGGGACCGCTTCCGCGGCGCGCGTGACCAGTTGGCTGCTCCGTTTCCCAAGATCTCTCACAATCGCTATCGTGAGGTGAGGGTTACCTAACCCGCATTGACCAGCCTTTATCTCAGAAACAGGAGGGCCGACATGGCGACAAACCCGCTCATCTCGCGCCGTAATGTGCTCTTCGGCGCGGCGGGTGTCGCGGCGGCCGGGCTGCTCGCCGCCTGCGGCGACGACAAGCCCACCACCAGCACCGGCACCAGCGGCAGCAGCGCCGCGCCCGCCGGCGGCTCGTTCCCGACCAAAGTCACCCACCAGTTCGGCACCACCGAGCTCAAGGAGGCGCCCAAGAGCGTCGTCTCGCTCGGCTGGGCGGACGCGGACGTGCTGCTCGCGCTCGGCGTCGTGCCGACCGGCATCCTCGACTGGTTCCAGGCGTGGCCGGTCGGCGTCGGCCCGTGGGCCCAGGCCAAGCTCGGCGGCGCCAAGCCCACCGTGCTCAAGGGCCCGGAGATCAACTTCGAGCAGGTCGCCACCCTGCGCCCCGACTTCGTGACGTTCACCAAGAGCGACAACGACAAGGCCAAGTGGGAGAAGCTGGAGAACCTGGCCCCCACGCTGAGCGGCCCGACCGGCGTCCAGCCGTACGGCACCACGCTCAAGGACCAGACCATGCTCATCGCCGAGGCGCTGGGCAAGAAGGCCGAGGGTGAGGCCCTGGTCGCCGCCGCCGACAAGCAGCTCGCCGACGCCAAGGCCGCCAACCCCGGCTTCGCCGGCAAGAGCATCGTCGTCGCGGCGGCGTTCAGCGGCCAGTACGGCGCCTACACCCGCGGCGACGGCCGGGTGCAGTTCATGGAGGCCCTCGGCTTCAAGAACTCCCAGAAGATCGAGGACCTGAAGCCAGCCAGCTTCTATGCCGAGGTCTCCAAGGAGAAGGTCGCCCTGCTCGACGCCGACCTCACCGTGGTCTTCGGCCTCGGCGCGGGCGCCGAGCTGAAGAAGGACGCCATCCTCAACAGCATCCCGTCGGCGAAGGCCGGACGCCTGCTCATCGTCAGCGACGCCGACCTGGTCAACGCGTTCTCCACCGGCTCCGTGCTCAGCACCCCGTACACCATCGAGAAGTTCATCCCGATGGTCAAGGACGCCCTGGCGTGACCGCGGTCGCCGAGCGGGAACACGCGGCGGCCGAACGTGCTGGTTTCACACCCCTACGGGAGCGCGTGCGCGCCCGTGGGGGTCTCACCACACGTGGCCTGGGCCTGGTCGCCGCGATTTTGGCACTCGTCGCCGTCGCGGCGCTCAGCATCGCGATCGGCACCAAGTCGATCCCGCTCGGCACCGTCCTCGACGCCCTGGACGGGCAGACCAACCTGCCCGACCGGGCGCAGGACGTGCAGATCATCCAGGAACTGCGCATCCCCCGGACGCTGCTCGGCCTGCTCGCCGGAGTGGCGCTCGGCCTGGGCGGCGCACTGCTGCAGGGACTCACCCGCAACCCGCTCGCCGACCCGGCCATCCTCGGCATCGACGCCGGGGCCGCCGCGGCGGTCATTCTCGCCATCCAGGTGTTCGGGATCGGCACGCTGACCGGCTACATCTGGTTCGCGTTCGCCGGTGCGGCCGGCGCCTTCACCGTCGTCTACCTGCTCGGCACCCGGGGCCGCTCGGGCGCCTCGCCGGAACGCCTCGCCCTCGCCGGCGCCGCCATCCACGCCGCGCTCTTCGCGATCGTCAACGCGGTTGCGTTGCTCGACTCCGCCACCTTCGACCGCTACCGCATGTGGATGGTCGGCTCGCTCGCCCTCGGCGACCTTTCCGTCGTGTACGGGGTCCTGCCCTTCGTCGCCGCCGGCTCCCTGCTGGCCCTGCTCCTCGGCCCCGCGATGAACGCCATCGCGCTCGGCGAGGACACCGCTCGGGCGCTGGGCGCCAACCTGAACCGCACCCGGATCCTGTCCGCGATCTCGATCACGCTGCTCTGCGGCGCGGCCGTCGCGGCGGTCGGCCCGCTCGCCTTCGTCGGCCTCGCCGTCCCGCACGTCGCCCGGACGATCGTCGGACCCGACCAGCGGTGGCTGCTGCCGTACTCGCTGGTGCTGGCGCCGACCCTGCTGCTGCTCGCCGACATTCTCGGCCGGGTGCTGGTCCGGCCCGGTGAACTGCAGGTGGGCATTGTCACTGCGTTCCTCGGCGCGCCCGTCTTCCTCGCCGTCATCCTGCGCCGCCGGATCGTGCCGCTGTGACGCGCCGACTCACCGTTCGTGCGCCCGGTGTAGCCGTCCGCATCGATCTGCGTACCCTCTGGGTCACCGCCCTGTTGCTCCTCGCCGCACTCGCCGTCGTGGCCTGGACCGTCACCGCGGTCGGCGTGCGCATTCCCTACGCCGACATCGTCGAGATCCTCCACGGTGGCGGCCGCCGCGCCGACCGGTTCATCCTGCTCGACCTCCGGCTGCCCCGGGTGACCATGGCCCTGCTCGCCGGCGCGGCCTTCGGCATGTCCGGTGCGGTCTTCCAGAGCCTGTCCCGCAACCCGCTCGGCAGCCCGGACATCATCGGCTTCACCACCGGCGCCGCCAGCGGGGCCATCTTCGCGATCCTGGTCCTCAAAACCGGGGCAGGCGGCGCCGCGATCGCCGCAGTCGTGGGCGGCCTGCTCACCGCGATCATCGTGTACGGGCTGGCCGCGCTCGGTGGCGGCGCGGTCCGACGACTGGTGCTGGTCGGCATCGGCATCAGCGCGATGCTCGTCGCGGTCAACAGCTACCTCCTCAGCCGGGCGAAACTCGAAGAGGCGCAGGCCGCCGCCACCTGGCTGGTCGGCACCCTCAACGGCCGGACCTGGGAGTACGTCCGGCTGCTCGGGCTTGCCCTGCTCGTGCTCACCCCGCTGCTGCTGATCCTGGGCCGCCGGCTGCAGATGCTCGAACTCGGCGACGACTCCGCCCGCTCGCTCGGCGTCAAAGTCGATCGCACCCGACCGCTGCTGGTGATCCTCGCCGTGGCGGTCTGTGCGGTGGCAACCGCCGCGACCGGCCCGGTGGTGTTCGTGTCGCTGGCGGCACCCCAGATCGCCAAGCGGCTCACCGGCTCGGCGGCACCCCAGCTCATCCCCTCGGCAGTCACCGGGGCTCTCGTGATGGTGGTCAGCGACTTCGTCGCCCAGCGGCTCGTTGCCCCTGCCCAACTGCCGGTCGGCGTGGTCACCGGCGCGGTCGGCGGCGTCTACCTGGCGTGGCTGCTCAGCATGCAATGGCGAAAGGGAAGCTGATGACCTCGCGGCTGTCGGGATCCGACCTGACTCTGGCGTACGACAACCGGGTCATCGCGGCCGACCTGGACGTGACCATCCCGGACGGCTCGTTCACGGTGATCGTCGGACCCAACGCGTGCGGCAAGTCGACGCTGCTGCGCGCACTGTCCGGCCTGCTCAGCCCCAAGAAGGGTGCCGTGGTGCTGGACGGTCAGGCGATCGGCTCGTACCGGGCCAAGGAAGTTGCCCGGCGGCTCGGCCTGCTGCCGCAGACGGCCACCGCCCCCGAAGGCATCTCGGTCGCGGACCTGGTGGCCCGCGGCCGCTACCCGCACCAGAAGCTGCTGCGCCAGTGGACGCCCGAGGACGAAAACCAGGTCGCCGCCGCCATGGACTCGACCGGCGTCACCGCCCTCGCGGACCGCGCGGTCGACGAGCTTTCCGGCGGCCAACGCCAGCGCGTGTGGATGGCGATGGCCCTGGCCCAGCAGACCGACCTGCTGCTGCTCGACGAGCCGACCACCTACCTCGACATCGCCTACCAGATCGACCTGCTGGACCTGTGCGCCGACCTCAACGAGGAAGGTCGCACCCTGGTCGCCGTGCTGCACGACCTCAACCACGCCTGCCGGTACGCGACCCACCTCATCGCCATGAAAGCCGGCCGGATCATCGCTGCGGGCGAGCCGCGTACGGTCATCACCGCGGACCTGGTCGAGGACGTGTACGGCCTGCCCTGTGAGGTCATCAGCGACCCGCAGACCGGCACGCCGCTGGTCGTACCCGCCGCGCGGTCCGCCCGCAGTCGACGCCTAGTCCGTTAGCCGGGACAGCACGAACACCGGGATGACCCGGTCGGTCTTCTTCGCATAGTCCGCGTACGCCGGCCAGGTCTCGACCGCCCGGTCCCACCACACCTGCCGCTCGTCGCCGTGCACCTCGCGGGCTTCGTACTCGTGCTTCTCCGCGAGGTCCTGCAACTCGACGCGGGGATTCTTGACCAGGTTCCAGTACCAGACCGGGTGCTTGGGTGCGCCGCCCAGCGAGGCGACCACGGCGTACTCGCCGTCGTGCTCCACCCGCATCAGCGGCGTCTTGCGCAACTTGCCGGATTTTGCGCCGACCGAGGTGAGCACGATCACCGGCCGGCCCTGCAGCTCGTTGGCTTCGGCCCCGTTGGACGCCTCGAACGTTTCCGCCTGCGTGCGGGCCCAGTCGCTGGGGCTGGGCGCGTACTCGCCGGTCAAAGGCATGCTGTCGACCCCTTCACGTACGTGATGATCTTCTGTGGTGGGTGCCCTAAGGTGGCCCCATGCCCTCGATCATCGCCGATTCCTCGCCGCTCGCATGATCGAACGCCTGCTCCCACCCGCGGTGCGTTCCGCTCACACGGTGCACGACGACTGGCCGGCCGCGGTGCTCCACTCCGCCGAAGCCGCACTCGTGGCCGCCGCCGTGCCCAAACGGCGCAACGAGTTCGCCGCGGCCCGGCACTGCGCCCGGATCGCCCTCGCCGAGCTCGGTGTCCCCGCCGGACCGATTCTGCGCGGCGAGCGCGGAGCCCCGATCTGGCCGGCCGGCATCGTCGGCAGCCTCACCCACTGCGCGGGCTATCGGGCGGCGGCGGTCGCCCGGGACACCGACGTGGCGGGCATCGGCATCGACGCCGAGGTGCACGGCCCCCTCCCGTCCGGCGTTCTCGACCTGGTGTCACTTCCTCCCGAGCGCGACCACCTGGCCGACCTGCCACCGGAGATCTGGTGGGAACGCCTGCTGTTCAGCGCGAAAGAATCGGTCTACAAAGTCTGGTTCCCGCGTACGGGTGAATGGCTGGGCTTCGAAGAGGCGGCACTGACGTTCGACCCGGACGCCGGCACGTTCACCGCCCGGATCCTGCGCGACGGCCCGTTCGAAACCCTCACCGGCCGCTACCTGGTCGCAGGCGACCTGGTCCTCACCGCCATCGTCCTCGACGCGGGCTAACGTCCCGGAACCACCAAGCCGGTTTCATAGGCGAGGACGGCGGCCTGCGTCCGATCGCGCAGGTGCAGTTTCATCAGGATGCGACTGACGTGCGTCTTCACCGTCTGTTCCGCGACACCGAGCTGGACGGCGATCTCGGCGTTGGACATGCCGCGCGCGACCAGCCCGAGCACCCTGAGCTCCTGATTGGTCAGCGCGGCCAGGCGCTCGGATGGCGCCCCGGGGGCCGCCGAACGCCGAGACAGGTCAGCCAGGATCCGCTTGGTCACCGACGGCGCCAGCACCGCACCGCCGGAAACCGCGGTGCGGACAGCGTCGGCGAGCTGATGCGCGGACGAATCCTTGAGGAGGAAACCGCTGGCGCCCGCGCGGATCGCCTCGTGCACGTACTCGTCGTCGTCGAAGGTGGTGAGCACCAGCACCTTCGTGGCCGGAGCATTCGCCAAGATCTGCCGGGTGGCCGCCAACCCGTCGAGGACCGGCATCCGTACGTCCATCAGGACGACATCCGGCCGCGCATCGCGCACCTGCCGGACGGCTTCCGCACCGTTGGCGGCCGTACCGACGACCTCGATGTCCGGCTGGAAATCCAGCACGACGGAGAAGCTTTCCCGCAGCATGAGCTGGTCATCGACGACGACCACCCGGATCGGGGCGCTCATCTGTCCACCCCGGTCAGCGACATCGTGACCTCGTACCAGCCGTCGGCGCGGTGGCCGGCCTGCAGCGTGGCGCCGAGGACGGCCGCTCGCTCCTGCATGCCGGTCAGGCCGTGCCCGGCACCCGCGGCAGTAGGTCGTTCGGCGGCTGCCGGGGCTGGGCTGTTGGCGATTCGCAGGCGCAGGTCCACGGGCCCGTAGTCCAGATCCACCTCGACGTCGGCGCCCGGCGCGTGCCGGATGACGTTGCTCAGGGCCTCCTGGACGACCCGGTAGGCGATCAACTCGGTCTGCTCCGGCAACACCCGGACTGCGCCGCGGACCGCAGTCCGCAGTGTAAGCCCGGCGCTGCGGCAGTTGTCGAACAGCTGATCCAGGTCGGCCAGCGCGGGCTGGGGGGCGTACCGGGTTCCGTCGTCCTCCGCAGAGCGCAGCATGCCGAGAATCTGCCGCATCTCGGTCATCGCCGCCAGCGCGTTCTGCCGGATCGAGGCGAAGCTGTCGGTGGCGGCCGGGTCGAGCCCGCTCACCCGGTAGGGCGCGGCCTCCGCCTGGACGGCGATCACCGACATGTGATGGGCGACCACGTCGTGCAATTCCCGAGCGATCCGGGTGCGCTCCTCCAGCGCGGTCCGTTGCACCCGTTCCTGCTCGGTGAGATCGACCTGCCGACGCAGCTCCCGTCGGACATCGCGCAGCCAGCGCACGATCGCGACCACCACGAGAACCACGGCATAGCAGCCGGACAACAGCAGGCCGTTGTTGTCCTGCGCTCGTCCGGAGAAGGCCACCTCGGCGGCGCCGGCCACCGCGCCCGTGATCGCCCACTGCGCCAGATACACCGGGGGCGGCACCTGCCAGGCCACCACCAGACTGACGGTCACATGCGCGATCATGCCGGCGGCACTCCACGGCCATAACACCCGCTCCGCCTCACCGGCGGCGGACAAGCCGACCAAAACGAGGTAAGGCAGCGCCGTGATCAGCGACAGCCACCATGCGGCCAGCGGCCGATACAACACCATGATGATGGGTACGGCCTGCGCCACTGCCAGGACAAGGAACACAGGTGAGCTCTGCGGCAGGGCCTCGGCCAGCATGCCCGCACCGAGGGCAGCCGTGTAGAGAGCCACCAGCGACATCCCGATCAGCCGCAACCCGCGCATCAGCGTGGAGCGGCGCGGGGCACGTGAGGGAGCCGACAGGGCGAACAGCTCACGGCCGGCCGCGCCCGCGGCGCGGAAAGAGTGCGCCACCCGTACAGGAAAGCATCCGGGCGCAAGGTCACGGCATCCGGAAGAACAGCATCGGATCGTCCCGGCCGTCATGAACCGGTTGCTGCAGGCCGAGACGCTCCTTGACCGCCTTGAGCTCCCGGTTGACCGGGGCCGCGGCGAGCCGGGACGGGGTGAAATAGGCAACGGACTTCTCCGCGAGCCAGGACAGCACCACCCGGCCCTCGCTGAACGGCCACGGCCGGCGTCCGTGGAAGACGTCGTGAACGCTCACAGTGACGCCGGACCGGACGGTCGGGAAGAGCTCGCTTACAAACCAGCGCGCGAAGGATGCGGTGTGTGCGGCGTCGATGAAGAGATAGTCGATGCGATGCGCGTGGCCGCGCAGCGTCTGCCGGGCGTCGCCCGGCACGAACGTCCAGCGTCCCGCAGCAAGATCACGGGGCACGTGCCGGCGAGCGTTGTCAATCAAGTCGTGGGTGATCAGCACACCTGCCCCGTTGTCGCGCAATGCCCGCAGAATCCACGTCGTGGACCAGCCGTGCAACGAGCCAACTTCCAGAACCGTGGCGGGCTGTTGCTCGCGCAGCAACAGGTAGGTGATCTCTGCCTCGAGGTCGTCAAGCTGAGCATTCATTGCGGGGTGCAGTGCCCGCAATTCGCGTTGTTCTTTCCGGACGATTCGCAGATCGTCCGCATACTTGTGATACCAGTCGCAGATGTTTTCCAGCGTTGTTTCGGGCACCGAAAGCTCCATTCCTCAATGGCTCGGTGGCGAATCTACGCAGGCGGCTACCTGGTGTCGTCACTCCTCGGGACGAGCGCCGAACCCCTACTCAAGTCGCAGTTCAATCGGCGGGTAGTCCGTAAGTACTACCCGGCTTGACCCGCTGCAGACCGACGACACTGGTCTCATTCTTTCCTAGCCTTCGCTGCCATGGGAAAAGGCCGATTCTTAGCAACGCTGCTGGTAATGACATTAGGTTCGTATCTCTTCGTGCCGGATCCACCGGGCCCGCCGAATCCACCTGCCGGACAGGTCGCCTGGCTTGCCGATCCCGCGCGCCTGCCCGACCTGAGTTCCGCCCAGGCGGCGACAGTGGCCGCATTCTTTGCCGGCCTGCCACCGGGGCATGCCGACCGGCTGGCGCAGACCTACCCGGACGTCGTCGGCAACCTCGACGGCGCGCCCCTCGAGCTGCGGTACGCGGCGAACCGTCGCCAAAGCCCACACTGGAACGACCGGCAACCCCTCGCCCTGGACCTGCGCGGCGACGGCCGGATCGTGGAGGTGCTCGGCGACCTCCGGCAGGCCACCGCGGTGACCGTCCTCGTCCCGGGCGTCGACGACACCCTGCACAACTTCGACACCGGCCACGGCGGCGTGCTCCGCCGCGCACCCGCCTGGCAGGGCCGCCAGCTCTACGAACGGATGCGGGCCGACCAGCCCGACGCACCCGTCGCCGTCATCGTCTGGCTCGGCTACGACCCACCCGAAGGGGTACGCCGGGCAGCGATTCGCCAAGAGCGAGCGGAGGACGGCGCCCGAGCCCTGACCCGGTTCGTGGACGGGTTGGTCGTCGACCGTCCCGAGCTTGCGATAACGGTCGTGGGCCACAGCTACGGCTCCACAGTGCTGGGCATCGCCGCACCCGACCTGACCGAACAGGTCACCGACCTCGTCGCCATCGGCAGCCCCGGCATGAGCGTCGACCGCGCCGCCGACCTGCACACCTCCGCCCGCATCTGGGCAGGCACGGCACCTACCGACTGGACCCGGCAACTGCCGGGCATCCGCATCTTCGGAGCGGGGCACGGCCGCCGACCGACCGAACCCGCGTTCGGCGCGCTGCCGCTGCCCTGCGACAACGTGGACGGCCACGACGGCTACTTCGCACCGAACTCGGCGGCGCTGCTGGCCCTGGCGTCGATCGGTGCCGATCCGGTGCGTGATCCGCGATGACCACGGCTGACGTTGACCGGATCACCGCCGCCACCCCGGCAAGCCGGGACCGGGCAGTCGACGGGCTCCGAGTCATCGCGATGCTCGGTGTGGTGGCCGGGCACTGGCTCGTCACCGGCCTGAGGATCGACGGCAGCGGTCTGCACCAGGCGAGCCCGCTCACCAACAACCCGGCGCTCACCCCGCTGACCTGGGCGTTACAGACACTCGGCCTGTTCTTCTTCGTCGCCGGCTTCGCCGCTGGGCGCGGCCTGGATCGACAACGGCAGCGGGGCGGCACCGCCCGAACCTGGATGGCCGCCAGGCTGCGCCGGCTGCTGCCACCGGTCGCCGTGTTCCTCGGCACGTGGTCGGTGATCCTCCTCGCGATCCGGCCCGCCACTGAGCCCTGGACCAGTCACACGGTAGGCAAAATCGCGGTCAGCCCACTGTGGTTCGTGCTCGTGCTCGTCCTGCTCCTGCCCTGCACACCGCTGGTGCTCAGCGCTGTCAACCGGATCGGTGCCGCCGCCGCGCTGCCGCCGCTCGGTGCGCTGATCGCCATGGACGCAGCGCGTTACCTGCTGTGGCCCGAACTGCCCAGCTGGCCCGCCTACCTGAACTGTGTGACCGCCTGGCTGGTGCCGTACACCCTCGGAGTGGCCGCAGCTCAGGGCCGTCTTACCGGACCGCGCCGCGGTGCGGGCCTGCTGCTGGCGGGCGTGCTCGGTGGCGCTGCGCTGATCGCGGTCGGCTATCCGGCGAGCCTGGTCGGCGTCCCGGGCGACGGCCGGTCAAATCTCGACCCGCCGTCACTGCTCACTGCCGCGCTGTCAGCCGCGCAGATCGGCGTCGCACTCCTCGTCTGGACTCGCCTGGACCGCGTGCTGCGCCGCCCCCGTTGGTGGTCGGCCGTGGTCGGCCTCAACCTGACATTGCTGACGATTTTCCTCTGGCATCAGAGTGCACTGCTCGCCGTCGCCGGGTCGGGCCTTGCCCTGGGCAGAACCCCCGCCGGGTTGATCGGCCCACCCGACTCGGCCGGCTGGATCAACCACCGGTTGCTCTGGATCCCCGTCGTCGGCGCGACCCTGGGCCTGCTCTGCCTCCTGTTCCGTCGAGCCGAGCTGCTCAATCAGCCGGCCGGCAGCCCGCCGAGGATGCCGAACCGGCTGCCGTAGGGCGCCGCTGCTTGGCATCATGTGGCGGGTGATCGTGCGATGCCGGGATGCCACGGGCGCCTGGTGGCGGTGGCGTGTCGGTCGGCGGCGGCTGGCCTGGCTGCCCGGCCCGGGGGCGCTCGAACTGCTGGACTTCGGGCAGATTCCCGTCCTGGGCTGGCTCGTGGCGCTCGCCGCATTCCTGTGGTGGCTCCTGATGTGGTGCAGCGCGCTCCTGGTGACGCTGATCGTCTGGCCGATGCGGGCGGCAACCGGCCGATGGACCGTGGTGGCCCGGCGGTTGGACGGCGACGACCTTCAGGCGCGCCGCCGGGTCCAGGGGCGGGCGGCGGCGGACTCACTCGTCGCCCAATGGGCCGCCGAGCTCGAACGGCATGGCCGGCTGCCCGAGGACGTCTAAGCGGCTGCCGCAAGGGGCGGGGTGCCTCCCTTCGGCATTTGCTAGTCACCGGGAACGAAAGCCATCAGGTCGCGCCGTTCGATGGCGGCCGCCATCAAGTCCGGGAAAGCGTCCGGTGTGCAGGCGAACGCCGGCACACCCAGAGCCGCCAACGCCGCCGCGTTCTCGTGGTCGTACGCCGGCGCGCCCTCGTCGGACAACGCCAACAACACCACCACCTGGACACCAGCGGCGGTCATCTCGGCCACCCGGCGCAGCATCTGCTCGCGCACACCGCCCTCATACAGGTCGCTGATCAGGACGAAAATGCTGTCCCGAGGCCGGGTGATGAGCTGCTGGCCGTACCCGATGGCACGGTTGATGTCGGTGCCACCACCGAGCTGGGTGCCGAACAGCACCTCGACCGGGTCGGCGAGCTGGTCGGTCAGGTCGACCACCGCGGTGTCGAAGACGACCAGGGACGTCTTCAACGAGCGCATCGAGGCCAGCACCGCCGCGAACACACCGGAGAACACCACCGAAGCCGCCATCGAACCGGACTGGTCGACACACAGGATGACGTCCCGCTGCACCGCGGTGGTGCGACGTCCGTAGCCGACCAGCCGCTCCGGCACGACCGTACGGTGCTCGGCCTGGTAGTGCTTGAGGTTGGCGCGGATGGTCCGGTCCCAGTCGATGTCGGTCAGCTTCGGGCGGTTCATCCGGGCCGCCCGGTTCAGGGCGCCGCTGATCGCCGTACGCGTCTGCTGACTGATCCGCTTCTCCAGCTCGGAAACGACCTTGCGAACCACCTGGCGGGCCGCGTTCTTGGTGCGGTCGGGCATCACCCGGTTCAGGGACAGCAGCGTGCCGACCAGATGGACGTCCGGCTCGACCGCGGCGAGCATCTCCGGCTCCAGCAGCAGCCGGGACAGGTCCAGCCGTTCGATGGCGTCCGCCTGCATGACCTGCACGACCGTGCTGGGGAAGTACTCTCGGATATCGCCGAGCCAGCGCGCCACTTTCGGAGCCGACCCGCCGAGCCCGGCCGACCGTGCCGTCCGCTGTTCCGCGCCGCCGTCGTCACCACCCGGCCCGTCATAGAGCGCGGCCAACGCCGCATCCATCCGCGCATCCCTGCCCTGAGCCGCGCCCAAGCTTTCGTCGGCGGGGCCGCCCAGCACGAGGCGCCACCGGCGGGACCGCTCCCCAGCGGAGTTCGCAGACGTCATCCGAGTTCCCTTCCCAGCAGGACGCTCAAGGTGGGCAGCACCTGCGCCGCCCGGTCATGGTCAACGAGCACCTGCTCCGCGGACGCCGCCGTCGCGCCGCCCGCAACCCGCTCGCCGATCGCCCGGCGCTCCCCAGCCGCGAACGCCCCGAACGTACGCCGCAGCAGCGGCAACACGTCGTCGAAGCCATCCGCCGGGATGTCGGTGAGCCAGCCGTCAATGAGCTCCAGCAAGGTGTCGTCATGCACCAGCAACAATCCGCCCCCGGCCAGAAACCCCTCGACCCACGCGGCGCCGTGCGCTGGTGGCGTGCCGACAGTCAGCGGCAGCCGCAACCGCCGCCGCACCTCGTCGGTGCCGAGCCGGCCCGCGTCGAACAGGAGCCTGGCCAACCGCCCCGCCAGCAACCCGTGCAAACCGTCCCGCTCCGACACGGTCGACAGCGTGTCCAGCCAACGTTCCCCGTCGGCAGCCGAGTCGAGGAGGGCGATCGCTTGATTCACCTCATCGATGCGGTCCCGCAGGTGGCCCGCCGCTTCGTCGGACAGCGACGAGACGGCCGCGGGCAACCCCGCGCAGATCCGGCTGAGCAGACCGGCGGTCACGGTCGACAAACCCGCGACATCGGTACGCCGCACGTCGCCGTACCGCAAAGCCCGCGCCAACGCAGGAAACGCGGCCATGAGGTGACCGATGTCAGCATCCACCGCGGCCCGCGCGTCCAAAGCGGATAACACTGCGGGAAAGGCATCGTGCAGCTCGGCGAGCAGGCATACCTCGACCAGCGCCGTCACCTCACCGAGGGTGGCCGCGTCGCGAGCAGCTCCGACCACCTTGGCGGTCGCCGCCGCTTCGACCGTCGTGCCGTACATGCTCCCCTCGACGAGCTGCACCGCAAACTCGGGCTGCCAGCGCAACCGCCACTGCTCCCGAAACGTGCCGGTGCCTCGCCGGCCGACTTCCGGTTCGCCCCAGGCAATGCCGATCGCGCGCATCCCATGCAGCAACCGGCTGCGGGCCAGGTCGATGTCGCGGCGCAGGTCCAGGTCCAGGACGCGTTCCAAGGCCTCCGGCTTCAGGCGTACGGCCCGTTGCTGCGCCGCCAGGTCCTTGGCGAGCGGGACAGCCGGCATATCGTCCGGCACGCCGCCGAGCCGCTCACCGACGACCAATCGCCGGCCGATCAGCTCGGCGCGCAACGGCTCGCCGTCACACATGACCGCTTCGGCGGCCTCGGTCACCTCAGCGAGCCCCGCAAGTGGCCGACCGCGCAGCGTAGCCAGCGCCTCGGCCAGCCGAGTCGCCTCGATGATGTGCGCGGACGACGTCGGCACTCCCTCGGCGCGCAGCACACCAGCCGCGTCCACGAGCCACCGCGGCACGACGTCGCCTCCGGCGGTGAACAGGTGGTGGTACCAGCCCGGCGACCGTACCCCTGCGCCGTACCCGGACCACGAGGCGAGCCGGCCGTACGTCCACGGCACCCAAGTGAAAGCCACCTTGGCGCGCTTGCGCCCTTTGAGCAGCGCGGCGTCGTCCTTCGCGGTGACCTTACGGCTCAGCGCCGGCACATGCCACGCCCCGCACACGACGGCGATATCTGCGTGCGTGCGGCGCACCTCCCGCAAGACTGTCCGCATGTGTGCCTCGCGGACTAGGTCTTCGGGGTCCTCGGGAGAGCCTTCCCGAATCGCGGTCATCGCCTCGGCGATCGCCTCGAAAGCGGGCATGCCGCGATGCTCGACGACGTCCTCCCACCACCGCTCGGGATCGTCATACCCGGCCGCCCGCGCCAGCTCCCCGATCGGATCCACCGGCCGCACCCGCCGGCCCTCATCGTCCGCGGGCCCGGCTTCATCGTCCGCCGGCCCGGCCCCATCGTCCGCCGGCTCCTTCCGCCCGGCCTTACCGGACACTGGGTGTCTTGCAGCCCGGCTTTCCGCAGGCTGCAATCCAGCCGTGTCATCGGCCGGCTGCTCCCGATCGGCACCATTATCCGCAGGGCCAACAGGCTCGGGCGCGACTGAGATATTCGGCGAGGGCGCACCCGGCGCAACAAATGCAACGCGCTCGTCGGTTGTGGAAGGCGCGCCCGGCGGGGATTTCACGGGGAGTGTGGAGGGAACCGCAGGCACTGGAGGCGTGGCAGGCCCGGATGGGGTGGCAGGCCCGGATGGGGTGGCAGGCGCGGATGGGGTGGTAGGCGCGGACGGCGTGGTGGGCGCGGATGGGGTGGTAGGCGCGGACGGCGTGGTGGGCGCGGATGGGGTGGTAGGCGCGGACGGCGTGGTGGGCGCGGATGGGGTGGTAGGCGCG